>JAZLLF010000018.1:0-88492 GCA_045598005.1 Saccharofermentans sp.
ACCATTTCTTGAATTACCGCCAGATTGGGATAACGAAGAAAAAATGTGGAAAACAGGAGAGTTGTTTGGGCATATTTCAGATTGGAAGATACATACAATTAAAGAGGTTATTTTTGAAGATAATAGTGGTGGTGTAAAGCATTATCATTGCATGGATACTGTTATGGCTGAAAAAGTCATGTAAAGACATATTTACTGTAGTTAATATAATTGAAATTCTATCTAACAACGATATTTGAAAGAATCTTCTCTAGGTCTTAGGGATACTCCCTAACAAGCATTCAGCATCAGCTGAAATGTGTTTTGTCCCCACAAAACGTTGCTTGCAAAATTATGCGAAAAATTAACACCCTGTGCTGTACTACTTCATACAGCGCAGGGCGTTTTCTTATATCATCTTAAAATACTTCAGAGCATCAACGATAGCATTTTCTTTTTCTACTGTGCATTTAGGTTGTCTGCTGTTTTCTGATTTTGGCCGGTTATAGCAGTCTCTTTCAATAATCCCGTATTTCTGTTTTACCTGTGCAATGTAAAGAGAACTTACATTCAAGCCACTATGTTCTTTGACATAAGACTTGATTTGCTCATAGGTTGCAGGCTTATCCAAGTACTGCGCAGAACTTATATTTTCCATTGAAAACTTTACCTTAACATCCTGACTTGGAATAGAACCCTTGGAAAGTTGAACAACAGTTTCCACATGCTCTGTCCAAGGGAACATATCAACTGGAGTTGCTTCCTGAATCTTATATCCTGCCTTATCGAATAACTTAAGATCTCTTGCTAGAGACTCAGGACCACAGGATACATATACGATTCTTTTTGGCGCTAATTTCTTACAGGCTTCGATAAATTCAGGTGTAGTACCACTTCTTGGAGGATCGAGAAAAATTACGTCATACTTCTCTCCTCTTGAAGCTTCCTTAAGAATGTATTCAGTAGCATCTGCTGATACAAAATGAGTATTAGTAATACCATTTGCCTTTGCGTTACCAATAGCATCTCTTACAGCAATTTTATTTAGTTCAACTGCGTTTACAATACCTGCTTCCTTTGAAGCAATAAGTCCGATTGTTCCAATGCCACAGTATGCATCAAGAACCTTACTGTTCTTATCAAGTGCAGCATATTCAATTGCCTTAGCATAAAGTCTCTCGCACTGATCGTGATTAATCTGATAAAAAGATTCTGGTGACAGTTTAAACTTAAGCCCACAAAGCTCGTCAATAATGAAGCCGCTTCCAAAAGCAGTCTCGCTTTTATCACCAAGAATCATGGAATCAGTTCTTTTGTTGACGTTAATTACAACTGAAGTAATTGAAGGATGTGCCTTTCGAAGCTTGGAAATAAAGTTCTTCTTTCCTGGGAATAATGAGTCTGCCATAACAAGAACTACAAGAATCTCGCCACGGCTGTCTGCAGTTCTTATGAGGACACGGCGAAGAAGACCTTTGTGAGTATCCTCGTTATAAATCGGCATCTTAAATTCCTGCGCAAGCTTACGGATAGTCGCAATAATCGCTGTCGCTTCCCTGTTCTGAAGAAGGCAACAGTCACTGTTTACAATCTTGTGTGTACCCTCTTCGTAAGTTCCGGAAATTACCTTTCCTCCCTTAAGCGTCGCGAAAGCAGCGTGCACCTTGTTACGGTAATAAAAAGGCTCATCGTCACCAATTATCGAATTAACTTTTACATTAAAATCGCGAAGAAGGCGCTCAATATAAAACTGCTTGTGACCAAGAGTTTCCTTATAAGTTTTCCCAGCGAAAGAACAGCCACCACACTTGTTGCTGACCTGACACTCAAAAATTTCTTTGTTATGGGCTTCGATACTTTCTCTCAAAACTTACTCGCACATTCTAACTGCGTTAGTAACAGTATTCTTAAGAAGAACTGATGTTGTAACAGAACCAACTCCACGTGGTACTGGAGTAATTGCCTCTACCTTCTCACAAAGGTTAGAGAAATCAACATCACCGCAAAGCTTGCCATTCTCATCAACGTTAATTCCAACGTCAATAATGATCTGACCTTCACGAACCATATCTTCCTTAACCATCTTAGCTGCACCTGCTGCTGCAACAATAATATCTGCAGCAAGGCACTCAGCTTTAAGATCTACTGTCTTTGTATGGCAAACAGTAACAGTTGCATTCTCCTTAATAAGCATGAGAGCAACTGGCTTTCCGATAACAAGGCTTCTACCAATAACTGTTACCTTCTTGCCCTTCATGTCAATGTTATAGTGCTTCAAAATCTCAATGGCTGCCTGTGCAGTACATGGTGCAAAACCTGTAGAATCACCAGCAAACAACTTTGCCATATTCTGTACACCCATACAGTCAAGGTCTTTGCCTGAGCTGATTGTATTTACGATATTCTTATCTGTAAGATGCTTTGGAAGAGGTCTGAACATAAGGATTCCATGAACAGAATCATCATTATCAAGTGAAGCTACTGTAGAATCAAGCTCTTCCTGTGAGCAGTCAACAGCGAGTTCAACAATTCTTACATCGCACTCGTTATCAGCAAACTTCTTCTTAATTCCACGCTCGTATGAAAGGTCATCTTCTCTTGCACCAACTCTTACTACAGCGATAGTAGGTGTAACGCCCTTAGCCTTAAGTGCAGCAACGTCAGCCTTCAAACTCTCATTAATTGCGTCGCCAGCTGGCTTTCCTAATAACTCTCTCATCCCTTAAGACCTCCAAGTACTAATTCATATGCCTTATCACACTTGGCAATAACATCTGCTACTGCCTTGTCTGTCTTCTCATTCATGGCAAGAGCATACTCTCTGTCCTTCATAAGTTTTGTGTTGATATAAACATTCATTGAAGCGCCAGTTGCAGCTGCTCTGCATGCTGATGCAGCAACACCAACGTCTGAGATTGCAAGTCTGGAACCCTTAACAGAAAGCTCCTCAATAAGATCAGCAACTTCCAAAGTCTTTGCAACAATTGCAAATGGTGCATCACTTGCAACACGAAGAGCATTCTCCAAAATCTCATCTCTTCCTGGCTCTTCCTTTGGAATTGAATATGCCTTCGAAAGTGGCTCAAAAGCCTCAGCATCCTTCTCGATAAGTTCAGCAATCTCATCTGTAAGCTTTGCTGTTACTTCAAGAATTCTGTCGATGTCACCCTGATACTCGGCATACTTCTTCTTACCAGTTGTAAGATTAGCAACCATTGAGCAAAGGCTTGATGCTACAGCGCCCATAAGAGCACTTGCTCCTCCGCCACCTGGTACTGGTGCACCTGAACTTAATTCTTCCAAAAACTTATCGATTGAATACTCTCTCATCGTTTATATCTCCTGATTTAAATTATTAACCAACGAATCTTCTTATTGTAAGGATTGGCATCATATCAAGGCTTCCGTATCTTACATTACCTCTTGAGTTAGATGCGTGAATAACCTGTCCACCACCAACATAGATTGCAACGTGACCACAGTAACCTCCGCCATAGTCGTAACATACAACGTCACCTGGCTGAATGTTAGCTCTGCTTACACCAACTCCTACTGAAGTAATTGAGTTTGCATAATGTGGGATACCACCTACACCGATTGCTCTGTAGCAGTAAACAACAAGTCCTGAACAATCAACACCTGAAGATGATTCACCACCATAAACATAACTTACACCAAGAAGGCTCTGAGCTACGCTTACAACACTTGAACCATTCATACCTGTTACAACATAAGAACCACCAGAGTAGCTTCCGCCACCACCGCCGCCTCCGCCGCGGTTACCTCCACCATTACTTCCTCCACCCTGAGGTCTTGGAACTGGTGTTGGAGTTGCTGGTGCAGTCTGAGTAGTGAAAGAACAGTAAACATATCCTTCTGTTCCATTATCAGTTGTTACCTTATACCACTTATCAGAAACACTTGTACAGTGAAGTCTTGTCTCATTAGGAAGAACAGCAACTACCTCAGATTCAGTAGAAGCCTCAGATCTTAAAGTTAGGCTATCAGCCTCAACCCAAACATATCTGTCAATTGCAACCCAGATCATCTCGTACGAAAGTGAACTTGTAAGTACGTAACCTTCAGTACCATCTTCAGTCTGGATTCTTGACCATGAATCACCGATACCAACTCTTGTTACACCCTGACCAAGATAGAGACTCTCTACTGTTATTGAATCCATATCTGGTTCCTGCTTAAGAATTGAACTTGGAGCAGCGATATAAAGATATGTATCGTCTGCGGCAAAGAACTGTGTCTCAAGGAGCTCAACAGGAAGTCCTGCTGAATCGTAATTCTGATATACAACGTATGGAGTTACATCCTTATATGAAACATCCTCTAATTCAGGTGGGCAGTAACCTTCATCGTATGTAGCTGAAAGAAGTACACCTTCACCTACCTGCATAAGATTACTGTCAGCTTCAGCTACTGCCTGAGCTTCCATTGCTTCCATCTGAAGCTGCTCTTCTGTCTTAATTAATTCTGGAAAAGTAGCCGCATAGGCTCTTCTTACCATCAAAGAAGGATCATTTCTATTACTAATACCTATTGGAAGACAGACAATTGGTGCTGCAACTGATGCACAGACTGCAATTGCAAGCATATACTTTCCTATCTTACTGTTCATTCTATCTATACCTCTTATTAACAAATTCTGTAAAGAAACTGTAATCTAAATTTAACCCATATATTATACAACCTCAGAAAGCATAATATAACCCTATTATTTCTGTGCAAAATTCAAAAAAAGAGGCTGACTATAAAAGTCAGCCTCGCAATTACTTAAGTTTTAAGAAACATTATTCTGCAGTTGCTGCCTGCATCTCTGCCTCTTCGATAGCCTTAATTCCATCGTAGTACTCATTGTCGAACATTGAAGCACTCTCTGAATATGGATCGTAAGCATCACCTGTGATTACTTCACAGTTCTCCTTGATTGCAGGAACTGCTGTAATCTCACGATATCTCTGGAGACCAGTACCAGCAGGGATGATAGAACCGATGATTACGTTCTCCTTAAGACCGATGAGTGGGTCAATCTTACCCTTAACAGCAGCATCCGTAAGAACTCTTGCTGTCTCCTGGAATGAAGCAGCTGAGAGGAATGAGTCTGTGTTGAGGGAAGCCTTAGTAATACCAAGGAGCTGTCTCTTACCATTAGCTGGACGACCACCGTTTGCAACTGCTCTCTCATTTGCAGCCTCGAAGTCGAAGATATCAACTGTAGGACCTGTCATGAGATCTGTATCACCTGGATCATCAACACGCATACGTCTCATCATCTGACGAACGATAATCTCGATATGCTTGTCGTTGATAGTAACACCACCGTCCTTATAACACTTAACAACCTCAGAAATAATGTACTTCTGAACACCACGAGGACCCTTGATCTTCATGATTTCTGCTGGGCTAACAGGGCCGTCTGTAATCTGATCACCAGCCTCAACGAACTCGCCTTCCTTAACCTTGATAGTAGCAGAAAGTGAGATGATGTAACGGCACTCTGTGAGTACGTTGCCATCCTCGTCGTACTGTGGCTCAGAATCAGGTGTAGCTGTAACGATAACTTCTCTCTTACCCTTAGCACCTGTCTCAAATCTTACAACACCATCGATCTCAGAGATGATAGCCTCTCCCTTTGGCTTACGTGCCTCGAAGAGCTCCTCAACTCTTGGAAGACCCTGTGTAATATCCTCACCAGAGTTAGCGATACCACCAGTATGGAAAGTACGCATTGTAAGCTGTGTACCAGGCTCACCGATTGACTGAGCAGCCATGATACCAACTGCCTCACCACCTGTTGTAGGGAGACCATTAGCAAGGTTGATACCATAACACTTAGAACATACACCGTGACGTGAACGACAGTCGAATACTGATCTGATCTTAACCTTCTTGTTACCAGAAGCCTCAATTCTCTTAGCATCAGCTGCAGAGATGAGCTCATTCTTCTTAACGATAACTTCGTTAGTCTCAAGATCAATCATATCCTCTGCTGCATAACGACCAGCGAGACGATCAGCGAGTGTCTTAATAACGTTTGTCTTATCATTAGCCTGCTGAACAATTGGCTTAACCCATGTAAAGTCATCTGTTCCACAGTCTTCTTCACTGATGATGATTTCCTGTGATACGTCAACAAGACGACGTGTAAGGTAACCAGAGTCAGCTGTCTTAAGAGCTGTATCAGAGAGGGCCTTACGAGCACCGTGTGAAGAAATAAAGAACTCGAGTACGTTCATTCCCTCACGGAGTGATGACTTGATAGGGATCTCAACGACCTTACCAGAAGTATCGTTCATGTTACCACGCATACCAGCGAGCTGCTTGATCTGGTTCTCATTACCACGGGCACCAGATGTAGCCATCATCTTGATTGAGTTATCAGCCTTAAGTGACTCGATAAGCTTCTTAGTAATAGCGTCTGTTGTATCCTGCCAGATAGATACTACTGCCTTATAACGACCTTCGTCATTTACAAGACCCTTCTCGAACATCTTAGTTACGTAATCTACCTTAGCGTCAGCTTCCTGGATCATCTTCTCCTTAACCTCAGGTACAACCATATCCATGATACCGATTGAGATACCTGATCTTGTAGAGTACTTATATCCAATAGCCTTTACCTTATCAAGGAATGCAGCTGTCTCACCAGCACCGATGCTGTTGATAGCACGTGTGATGATATCTGTGAGCTGCTTCTTACCAACCTGGAAATCAACCTCAAGAGCGAGATCGTTATCTGGGTTAGTTCTGTCTACATAACCAAGGCACTGTGGAACGATCTCATTGAAGATGAAACGTCCGTATGTTGAGTAAACGATTCCACTCTTAAGCTCACCGTTAACTTCCTTAGTAACACGGATACCAACCTTAGAATGGAGCTCGATATCGTGCTGGTCATAAGCCATTGTAGCCTCATCGATAGATGAGAATACCATTCCATCACCCTTACATGATGTCTTTGACATTGTCTCGTCTCTCATCATTGTGAGATAGAAGCAACCGAGGATCATATCCTGTGTTGGAACTGTTACAGGCTTACCATCCTGAGGCTTCAAGAGGTTATTACTTGAAAGCATGAGGAATCTTGCCTCTGCCTGAGCCTCTGAAGAAAGTGGTACGTGAACAGCCATCTGGTCACCGTCGAAGTCAGCGTTGAAGGCTGTACATACGAGTGGGTGAAGCTTAATAGCACGACCCTCAACAAGGATAGGCTCGAATGCCTGAATACCAAGTCTGTGGAGTGTAGGGGCACGGTTAAGCATTACTGGGTGATCCTTAATGATGTCCTCAAGAATTCCCCATACGCAGGAGTCAGCTGTATCAACGAGGTGACGACCTGTCTTAATGTTTGCTGTAAATCCGTCCTCAACGAGTCTCTTAATTACGAATGGCTTAAAGAGCTCAAGTGCCATCTCCTTAGGAAGACCACACTGGTGCATCTTAAGCTCTGGTCCTACTACGATAACTGAACGTCCTGAGTAGTCAACACGCTTACCAAGGAGGTTCTGACGGAAACGTCCCTGCTTACCCTTGAGCATGTCTGTAAGAGACTTAAGCTGTCTGTTGTTTGTAGCAGATGTAGATCCTGTTACAGGACGACCACGTCTACCATTATCGATAAGAGCATCAACAGCCTCCTGGAGCATTCTCTTCTCGTTTCTAACAATGATGTCAGGAGCACCGAGTTCGAGAAGCTTCTTAAGACGGTTATTTCTGTTAATAACTCTTCTGTAAAGATCGTTAAGATCTGATGTAGCATAACGGCCACCATCGAGTGGAACCATAGGACGAAGTTCAGGTGGAAGTACTGGAAGTACATCAAGAACCATCCACTCAGGCTTGTTTGAAGAGCTCTGGAAAGCCTCAACAACCTCAAGTCTCTTGATGATTCTCTGCTTCTTCTGTCCTGAAGCCTCATTACGAGCCTCAGAAAGTTCAGCTGCGAGCTTGTCAATGTCTACTCTCTGGAGAAGAACCTTGATAGCCTCTGCACCCATTCTAGCGTCGAATGCAGACTTACCGTACTTGATGCAGTACTCTCTGTACTTGCCTTCTTCGATAATCTCGTTCTGGCAAAGATCAGTCTCTCCTGGATCAATTACGATATAAGATGCAAAGTAAAGAACTCTCTCGAGTGTCTTTGGTGGGATATCAAGCAAAAGACTCATTCTGCTAGGGATACCACGGAAATACCAGATATGTGAAACAGGAGCTGCGAGCTCGATGTGACCCATTCTCTCACGACGTACTGTGTTCTTTGTTACCTCAACACCGCACTTATCGCAGATCATGCCCTTATAACGAATCTTCTTATACTTACCGCAGTGACACTCCCAAGACTTAACAGGTCCAAAAATCTTCTCGCAGAAAAGACCATCTGTCTCAGGCTTCTGAGTACGATAGTTAATAGTCTCAGGCTTCTTAACCTCACCGTGTGACCATCCCTTGATGACCTCAGGTGAAGCAAGCTTAATGCCGATAGCAGTTAAATGATTTGACTCATACATATATTTTGAAGTCTCCTTCCTACAACGTGAATTTAAGATTGATTTTTACGAATTAGAGATCATCATCGAAATCGTCATCAGAATCAAAGCTCTCCTCAAGGATTGATCCATCGTCGCCTGTCTCTACGAAACCAGCATCCAGGATTTCCTGTGCGTTGAGTGACTCCTCATCAAACTCACGTCTTGTAGCATCATCCATCTCTGCGAAATTATCAGAAGCAGTGCTGTCTAATGCCTTAACCTCTTTGTTATCTTCAGTGTAAAGTGTTACATCAAGTGCCAAAGCCTTGAGCTCACTTGTAAGAACGTTAAATGACTCAGGGATACCTGAAGCAGGAACATTCTTACCTCTGATGATTGCATCATATGTCTTAGAACGACCTTCGATATCATCGGACTTAACTGTCAAAATCTCCTGGAGAGTATGAGCAGCACCGTATGCCTCGAGGGCCCAAACTTCCATCTCACCAAATCTCTGTCCACCGAACTGAGCCTTACCACCAAGTGGCTGCTGAGTAACGATAGAGTATGGTCCGATAGAACGAGCATGCATCTTATCAACAACAAGGTGTTGGAGCTTCAAGTAGTACATAACACCAACTGTAACTCTGTTCTCGAAAGGCTGACCTGTACGACCATCATAGAGGATTGTCTTACCGTCGCTATCGATACCAGCGAGCTGGAATGCCTCAGAGATATCATTCTCGTTAGCACCATCGAATACTGGAGTTGCGATCTTCCATCCGAGCTCACGAGCAGCACGACCGAGGTGAACCTCGAGGAGCTGACCGATGTTCATTCGGGAAGGAACACCGAGTGGGTTAAGTACGATATCAAGAGTTGTACCATCTGGAAGGAATGGCATATCCTCCTCAGGAAGAATTCTTGAAACTACACCCTTGTTACCATGACGTCCGGCCATCTTATCACCAACAGAGAGTCTTCTCTTCTGAGCGATATAAACACGAACGAGCTGGTTAACAGATGTCTTAAGATTAGGGTTGTTTGACTTATCAAAGATATCAACACCAACAACTACACCATACTGACCATGTGGAACATGGAGTGATGTGTCTCTAACTTCACGAGCTCTCTCACCGAAGATAGCACGATAAAGTCTCTCTTCTGCTGTTGGATCTGTCTCACCCTTAGGAGAAACCTTACCAACGAGAATATCACCAGCCTTAACCTCAGCACCGATACGGATAATACCGTTCTCATCGAGATTAGAAATAGCATCCTCACTTACGTTAGGAACTTCTCTTGTAATCTCCTCAGGTCCAAGCTTAGTGTCACGAGCTTCACAGTCGTACTCTTCAATATGGATAGATGTATAGTAATCGTCTCTTACGATTCTCTCGTTAACAAGAACGGCGTCCTCGTAGTTGTAACCTTCCCATGTTGTAAATCCGATGAGAATGTTCTTACCAAGAGCAAGCTCTCCGTTGCTTGTAGCAGGACCATCAGCAATGATGTCGCCAGCCTTAACTGTCTCACCGATTGCAACGATAGGACGCTGGTTAATACATGTTGACTGGTTAGATCTCTGATACTTTGAAAGCTTATATGTATCTACGATTCCATCCTCACGTGTGATCTTAATAAGATCAGCTGCTACGAATGAAACAACACCACCGTGCTTAGCTACAGCACAAACACCTGAGTCCTTAGCTGCACGATACTCCATACCTGTACCAATGATTGGTGCATCTGGGTTGATAAGTGGTACTGCCTGACGCTGCATGTTAGAACCCATGAGGGCACGGTTAGCATCGTCGTTACCAAGGAATGGGATAAGTGATGTAGAAACAGATACGAGCTGCTTAGGAGATACGTCCATGTAATCTACTTCGTGTGGGTCAAGCTGGAGGAACTCCTCAACGTGACGGCATACGATTCTCTTACCAATGAAACGACCCTCTGCATCAAGTGGCTCATTAGCCTGAGCTACGTTGTAAAGATCCTCTTCATCAGCTGTCATGTATCTTACTTCATCAGTAACGATTCCCTTCTCCTTGTCGTACTTACGGTAAGGAGTCTCAATAAAACCATACTTATTAACACGTGCAAATGTTGCAAGTGAAGTGATAAGACCGATGTTAGGTCCTTCAGGTGTCTCGATAGGACACATTCTTCCGTAGTGAGAAGCGTTGATATCACGAACCTGAGCAGAAGCACGATCTCTTGAAAGTCCACCAGGACCAAGAGCTGAAAGTCTTCTCTTATGTGTAAGCTCAGCAAGTGGGTTCTGCTGGTCACCAAACTGTGAAAGCTGTGAAGAACCGAAGAACTCACGGAAAGCTGCGCTAAGAGGTCTTGTATTTACGAGCTGTGATGGTGTTACGCTCTCTGAAGCACTGTCATCAATAGAAGCCATCTTCTCACGGATGTTCTTCTCAACACGTGCCATACCAGTTCTCATAGAGTTCTGGAGAAGCTCACCAACAGAACGGATACGTCTGTTACCGAGGTGGTCGATGTTATCAACTGTACCTACATTATGACGAAGTCCGAGGAAGTAAGAAACCATTGCGAAGATATCATCTACTACAAGGTTCTTTGGCATAAGCTCGCCCTTGCGTGCATCGAGAGCATACTGAAGCTCAGAAGCGTACTCATTCTTCTTGAAGTTTGTACGAACCTCTTCAATGATCTCACGAAGTACGTCTACACGAACGCGCTCGTTAATAGTTGTATTATTAATATCAAAGTCCTTAAGGTCCTTAGCTGAGAAAGAAGCGCGGATATACTTATCTGCATCAACTCTTCCGTTACCGATAACCTTATGTGTTTCCTCTGAAATAGTAATCTGGCTACCAATTCTAGTGATTGGGTGAATAAGAACAGAAGCTACACCTGCATCTTCAACTTCCTTAGCAAGCTCATAAGTGAAGATAGTATCCTTCTTAGCGATTACCTCACCATCAGCTGTAACAACATCTTCTGCTGCCTTATGGCCAACGATACGAGCTGAAACGCCAAGCTTCTTATTAATCTTATAAATACCAACACGTGCAAGGTCATATCTTCTTGCATCGAAGAAAAGGTTATTAAGGTGGTTAGAAGCAACCTCTGGAGAAGCTGGATCACCAGGACGAACCTTTGAGTAGAAGCTTACGAGAGCCTCTTCTCTATTCTTACAGCTATCCTTGGCAAGAGTGATTCTAAGACCCTCTTCATCACCAAATGTATTAATAATTTCTTCTTCTGAAGCAAGACCAAGTGCTCTGAGGAGAACTGTAAGTGGGAACTTACGCTGACGGTCAACACGAACGCTGATTACGCCATTCTCATCCTCTTCAAGCTGAAGCCATGCGCCTCTGTTAGGAATAATCTCTGATGTGTATTCCTTCTCGCCTCTCTTACCTTCAGCAGTACCAAAGTAAGCTCCTGGAGAACGAACAACCTGAGAGATGATAACACGCTCAGCACCGTTAATTACGAAAGTACCGTGCTCAGTCATAATAGGAAGGTCACCTACGTAGATACCTGCCTGATCCTTACTCTCACCTGTCTCTGTATTACGCAAACGAAGTCTGATCTTAAGTGGAGCAGCATAGTTACTATCCTTCTCACGACACTCATCAAGATCACAAATAGGTTGTTCTGGATCAAATTCTTTATCCATAAAATAGATTTCCCAGATTCCCTGTGAATCAGTTACCGGAGAAATCTCCTGAAAAATCTGCTGAATACCCTCATTAAGGAACCAGTTATATGAATTTCTCTGGATCTCAATGAGATTTGGTACTTCGATTACCTCGTTAATACGAGAGTAGGACATACGCTCTGACTTGCCCTGTTTGACGGAATGCACCATTATCAAATCACCTCTTGACTATTCTTCAAACCCAATAAATACGGGGGTTTGAGCAACCTTCTACCTAAACTGGATCATGCCGTATACCACAAAAATCCAATTTCGTCAAGCGAAAAGGGCATAGTACCCCCTTCGCACATTAAGACGCATTAAAAGATTATACGCACCTAGTCAAGTATTGTCAACAAGAAAATCCCTCCACTTTTAAGTGAAGGGATTTGATAATTCTTAAGTCGATTTATCATCAGAGTGGAGTTGAAAGTCTTCTGATGAGATCGTATGCGATTGAGTAGTTACCACCAGCTGGAACGATGCTGTTTGACCAACCGTTTACCATAGCTGTAACAAGCTGGTTCTGAGCTGTGTAAACCCAGGATGGAACGTTTGACTCGAAGAAGTAAATTGTTACGAACTGGCCGTTTGGATCCTTGTACACATATGTGTTACCAAGTGTTCTTGACTCATCGAAAAGCCAGTGACCAAGATTTGCTCTCTCAGCTGATGTTGCATCAGGTGTCTCTGGATTGTAGTACTGCTCGTAGCTTGACTCACGTACGTTATCTGTGAAACCACCGTAAACAATCTCGCTCATTACTTCTGAATGGAGCTTAACCTGTCTCATGAAATCCATTGGTGTTGTGCATCCAGCTACATAACCCTGAGCTGTTGCTGCAAGAGTCTCAAGCTGAGCTGCTGTAACTTCTGGTGCATTAGCTGCATCGTAATCTTCGTTATAAACTGTGAGTGTACGATAAGAAACTACTGCTTCCTCATCAAGATATACGCTGTTAAGAAGTACTACATAGATACCATTCTCAACTTCGATTGTCTTAACAACACCCTCTTCAGCTTCCTCACCGAAGATCATGTCTGTGAGACCCTCAACCATTGTATCTGTACGTGAAGATGAATACTTCTCACAGAATGTTGGGTTCATGTCATCAACAAAACCAGCGAGTGTAGCCTCTTCCTCACCAAGAGCCTCGATACACTTCTCAGCGAAAGACTCTGAATCAGTAGCTCTCTTTACGATATTAACCTGTGACTCAGCCTCATCTGTTACATAAAGACCTTCTTCATCAAGCTCGTAAGCAAAGAAGTAGAAGTTGAAGTCTGCTCTCTCGTAAACGATTGGGTTCTCCTCGTAAGCTGCCTCGATTTCCTCACGTGATGGTGTGAATACGAACTGTCTTACATACTGCTCATACTCATTTGTGAGAATCTGTCTTGCATAGAATGAACGATATGCACGTGATGTCATACCTGAACCATACATAGCTGTAAGGTATGTCTCAATAGAATTGTAACCGTACATTGCTGCCTGCTGCTCAATCTGCTCCATTGACATCTCAGCAACTCTGTCAGCAGCTGAGTAATCACCATAACCAGCCTCGAGTGCTGCGTTATTTACGAATACGATATTCATAATCTCAGATGCAGCCTGATCAAGAAGAATCTGACGGAATGTCTTTCCTGTTGTCTCATCTGCTACAGCATCTACATCTTCAATACCCTGGAGATAACCCTGCTGTGCATAAGTATTAACAACCTGATAGTAGTGGAAGTTTGTCTCAAGAACTGAAATATTCTCAACTGTTGTTGTAGTACCAGTCTCGTCAACCTTCAATACCTTCATACCAGTCATTACCTTGGAAAGTACGCCTGAGATATATACGAAGTAGCCGATTGCAAAAATTGCAAGTACAGCAATAACCAAACCAAGAATGATTTTGCTACGCTTATCAGCCTTGTATCCCTGATTAATCTTTTTATCATTAGCCATACAGAAAAACCTGCCCTTTAATTAAATCGCCCAAAAAAGCACTATGTATTATAAGTCCACACATTAAATAATGCAAGAAAGCTCGCAAAGAGATTTGATAATAATGGTTTTTACCGAATTTAGTATCTCTTCTCTGTCCATTGTCGACCAGTCAACAAGAGCAAAATCGCAGCCTGCATTCTTTGCACAAAGTGCGTCCGGAAGTGCATCTCCAACGTATAAGACTCTTGATGGATCCTTTATGCCAAACCTTTCGCAGGCGGTAAGAATCGGAGCTGCGTCAGGCTTATGTTTGGGAGAATCCTCAAAGAAAACAAAATCGTCAAATATCTCTTCAAAGCCTTTAAGTTTTACCGTAATCATTGCGGAGGCACGCTTTTTGGAAGTTACTATCCCCTGCTTTACGCCAAGCTCCTTAAGTTTCAGTAGACCTTCCATTACTGTTGGGAAGAGGTCTACCTTATCTTCAGCAAGCATTTTGCAGTTGATATCAAGGTAGATTTTTACCAGTTCTTCTGCGAGGTCATCCCCATGCATTTCGAAAGTAGTCTTAAGGGGCTTTCCTATGAAGCTTTTAAAGTCTTCGTCAGTTCTTGTGCACTCCCCAAACTTCTCTATATAGGCCTGTCTGAAACTTTGCAAAATAACAGGGACGGAATCTATTAAGGTTCCGTCCAGATCGTAAAGTATTGCGTCGTATTTGAAGTTAGTCATTATCTGACTCTTTCTCATCGGATTCTGAAGTTTCTTCAGGAAGCACGTGGATAAGCACCTTCGAAATCCATCTCTCCTGAACATGCAAAACCTTGATGCTTAAGTTCTTGTATGTGACAACTGGCTTTTCGCGCTCTTCAGGAACTCTGTCGAGAAGCTGAATTACAAGACCTGCGATAGTGTCGTATTCATCTGCCTCAAGCTCGATATCAAGAAGCTGCTCAAGATCATAAAGGTTTGTGTCACCTGCAACAATCAAGTCGCCATTTGAAAGCTTGATAAGATCCTGCTTCTCTTCAGCGTCGAATTCATCAACGATATTTCCTACAATCTCTTCAAGCATATCCTCGATAGTAACGATACCCATTGTTCCACCGTACTCATCAATAATTACAGCAAGCTGATTACCGCTTGTCTTCATCTCACCAAACAAAGCTGAAATCTTACGTGTCTCATGAACAACCAAAGGCTCTCTCATCAGTGACTTAAGGCTGAAACCTTCTTCCTTAAGGCCAAGAAGATCCTTAATGTGAAGAACTCCGACAATATCATCGATAGTATCCTTATAAACAGGAATACGTGTATATCTTTCTTTGCGGGCAATCTCCATTGTCTCGTCGTAAGTTGCATCGATTGGAAGCGAAACTAGTTTCTTACGATGTGTCATGATCTCAGATACTTCTTTGTCATTGAACTCAAAGATATTCTCGATCATTGTCTTCTCGCTGTCTTCGATAGTTCCGTTCTCAGAACCAACGTCAACCATCATTCGAATCTCTTCTTCTGTTACTTCCTTGTCAGTATCTTCAGGATTAATTCTTAATACCTTAAGAATTGCATTAACTGAAGCTGTAAGGAAAATAACGAATGGTCTTGTAATTACACCGAAGAACTTAACAACACCAGCAGCAGCAAATGACCACTTCTCTGGATACTTCTGAGCAATTCTCTTTGGAACAAGCTCACCAAGTACAAGAGAGAAATAAGAAAGAACAATAGTAATAAGAACAGTGCATACTGTCTCAACCCAGATATGCTTTCCTGCTGGATCGATGGCGCCAGCAAGCATCTCTGAAAAGTTACTTGCAGCGAAAGCAGATGACAGGAATCCTGCAAGTGTTACACCAACCTGAATGGTTGCAAGGAAATTACCTGGATTATCAAGAAACTTAATTACCTTCTTTGCATTCTTATCGCCTTCTTCAGCGAGTTTATGCATTTTTGCGTCATTAAGTGTGATTACCGCCATCTCAGTACCTGAAAAGAAGGCGTTAACAAGAATAAAAAACAATACTATAAGTAAATCAATCAATATGTCCATAGGCTGAATTATACAGTATTTTTGCTAGTTGGAAAGATACTTTACAAGAATTTTTCGTACCAGATCAGGAGAGCCCTGCCCTTTAAGACTACGCATGGACTGCCCCATCAAAAATCCGAAGCTCTTCTCGTTGCCATTTAAGTATTCGCTGACTGCTTTCTGATTGTTTTTAAGAACTTCTCTGATTATTTCCTCGATGCTTCCTTCGTCGCTAATAATCCAGAGCCCCTTCTCTTCGATATAAGAATCAGGATCAATATCTTCCGAGATAACCTTGGAAAAACACTCACGGGATGTACCGCGGTTGATCTTACCATCAAGCATAAGTTTAATCGCTCTTCCAAGTCTTTCAGCCTTTCCCTGAAGTTTAATAATTTCCTCCGAAGAATCGCTTAATTCCTTAAGAAGATCCGTAAGCACAAAATTGGATGCTTCCTTATAGCTTCCGCAATACTTTGAAACCTCCTCAAAAAGAAGCGCAAGCTCCCTTGAACTTGTTAATGTTGAAACCTCATAAGGACTTAACCCCATATCACTTATATATCTTTTTATCTTCTGATCTCGAAGTTCAGGCAACTCACCTTTTACTCTTATAACCTCGCTGTCACCATAAACAATCGGCATAAGATCAGGCTCAGGGAAATACTTATAGTCGTTAGCATTCTCCTTGCTTCTCATGGATAAAGTAATCTCTTTGTCTTCGTCAAAGCGGCGTGTCTCCTGAACCACTTTATCCCCGTTCGATATAAGTTCAGTCTGGCGTTTGGATTCGTAGGATATTGCTTTCGCGATTGCCTTAAAGGAAGCTAGATTCTTCATCTCTGTTCTTGTGCCAAACTCCTCCCCTACCAGGTGCACGGACAGATTCACGTCGCAGCGCATGGAGCCTTCCTCAATTCTGCAGTCAGAGACATCGATATATGTAAGGATGTCTTTAAGCTTTGAAAGGAACGCGATAACCTCGTCGCTGCTTCTGAAATCAGGCTCAGTGACAATCTCAATAAGAGGGACGCCAGCTCTGTTGAAGTCAACGATCGTTTCATTTGCATCAGCATCGTGAATCAGTTTGCCTGCATCGTCTTCCATATGAATCTCGTGAATTCGGATTGTTTTATTTCCAAAGTCACCTTCAATATCAACGTGGCCGTTTTTACAAAGCGGCATATAAAGCTGTGAGATTTGGAACGCCTTTGGAGAATCAGGATAGAAATAATTCTTGCGGTCAAAGCGGCTCACACGCGAGATGTCAGAGTTAAGCGCAAGACCTGCCTTAACTGCCATATCAACGACGCTTCTGTTAAGTCTTGGCATCGCGCCAGGAAGTCCAAGGCACACTTCGCAGACGTGCGTATTTGGACTTTCGCCAAAACTTGTGGAGCAGCTGCAAAAAATCTTGCTCTTTGACTTAAGTTCAACATGCACCTCAAGTCCGATTACCATCTCAAAATCACTCATGGAAATTACCTCCATAGTAATTCGAAATGCTTAAGATAAGTTCTTCACTCCACTTGTCTCCAACAAGCTGAAGTCCAACTGGAAGACCTTCTCTATCCACGCCACAGCTAAACGCAACCGAAGGAAGTCCCAAAAGATTTACCGGCACCGTAAAAAGATCGCCAAGATACATATCAACACTATCCTTAAGCGCACCAATATCCGGCACTTTGCCTCCTGAAACTGGCATTAAAATCACGTCATATTCTTTATAAAGTTCACGCACATTCGCCTTCAGAAGTTCCACCACTTTAAGCGCCTTAAGATAGTACTTCTCAAAATACCCCTTCGAAAGCACGAAGTTACCAGCCATGATTCGTCGTTTAACTTCACTGCCAAAACCTTCCGTTCTGGACTTAACGTAAAGTTCATCAAGTGTCTTTGCGCCTTCTGCCTTGTGACCAAATCTGATTCCATCGTATCTTCCAAGATTAGAAGAAGCCTCTGCGCAGGCAATAATGTAATAAGCACGAAGCGCCTCATTAAGAATCTTGAAGTCAAACTTGCTGACTGATGCACCCTCGCTTTCGAAGAAAGTCATAGTCTTTGTAAGAGCATTTCTGATGTCTTCGTGGACAGTGTATGTAAGGCACTCATTAGGGACACCGATTCTTAGTCCCTTTATATCCTTATTGAGAACCTTTATGGATTCTGAGTTAAGTGAAGACTCATCAAAGTCATCTCTTGCTGAGATTATGTTAAGCATATGTGAGATGTCTTCTGCTGATTTACCAATTACACCAATCTGATCAAAAGAAGACGCATACGAGATAAGTCCATATCTTGAGACTCTTCCGTAAGTCGGCTTAATTCCCATAACACCACAGTAAGACGCTGGAAGTCTAATGGAACCTCCAGTATCAGAACCAAGAGCGATTGGTGCCATGCCCGCTTTCACGCAAGCGGCTGATCCTCCAGAAGATCCACCTGCAACCTTATTTAAATTAACTGGATTTCTTACAGGCCCGAAGAAGGATTCTTCAGAAGTTGATCCCATACCAAACTCATCCATGTTTGTTTTGCCAAGGATAATCATGCCACTATCTTTAAGTTTCTTAACAACAGTTGCATCATATGGTGGAACAAAATTCTCAAGCATCCTGGAAGCTGCTGTAGTTCTTAAACCCTTTGTGCAGATATTATCCTTAACTGCTACAGGAACACCCATAAGTAGTGACATCACTTCACCACTTCTTATTTTCTCATCGATAAGTTCTGCCTCTTTAATGGCATTATCGTTTATGGTAATGAAGGCGTTAATCTCACCGTTTTTCTTCGAGATCTCCTCAAGAAAAGCACTTGTCACCTGAACCGAAGTAAAGTCTCCGTTTCTTATTCCACGCGCAAGTTCTGATGCCGTCATGCCTATGATATCAATACTCATAACGTCACCTTAATTAACTGCCTTTGGCACAACATAAGATTTATCCTGACTAATATCAGAATCAATTACCGCATCTTCTCGCCAGACATTTACATTTTGAAAATCTGAATCAGGGACGCTACTTACATCTAATGAATCAATCTGAGACATAAACTCAAGAATTCTGCCAATATCTTTTGTAGCAGATTCCATCTCGCTTCCAGTTAGTTCAATCTTCGAAAGCTTCTCAAGATATCTAATTGTCTCTTCGTTAATTTCCATTGGCGTCTCCCAATAATATCTACTTCAGAATTTTAGCATGAGGCCTTTGAACGTAAAAGTGATATATTATTTCTATGACTAAAGATAAAAACAACAAATCCAGAATAATTTCTCTGGCAATACCATTAGCAGTAATTCTCATCTGCCTTGTTATCTTATCTCTTTACGAGACAGGCGTAATTAAAAGGTTAAGGTTTAACTCTGCAATAAGTCTTAAAACAGTAAATTATTCAGCTTCCGAACTTACTTCAGTTACTCCTGATTCGTTCTCACAAAATCTCCTGCTTGTAAATACTGAGCATCCGATTGATTCTGCTTTCGAAGCGGATACATCCTTCTATAGAGAAACGGATGTCGTAATGAATAACGCGATTCTTGAAGATTATGGTCGTCTTTCTGACTATATCAGGGAGAATCTTGGTGACCGCCTCTATGTCTCAAGCAGCTACAGAAGTTACGAAGATCAGGAGCGCGTTTATAACGAGGAAGGCCCTGAAATCGCTGCTCTTCCTGGCACGAGCGAGCACCAGACTGGTCTTGCTCTTGACGTTTATGTCATGTACTTTGCTGGCAGCGCATTTATCGACTCAACAACAGGCCGTTTTGTGAATGACTCATGCTACGACTTCGGTTTTATTATCAGATACCCATATGGCGCTGAAGCAATCACTGGATTTAACTACGAGCCTTGGCACATTCGCTATGTTGGCTTCCCTCACTCAGAAATCATTGGCAGAAGTGGCATAACGCTCGAGGAATATATTGATTCTTTTACTCCAGGAAGCTGGTACAGCTATGGAAACTACCTGATTTCAAGACAGCCTGAAGATTCCATAATGATTCCGGCTGAATATTCATCGAATCCTATAGTTTACAGCCCAGATAACACTGGTTACGTCTTCGTAACTATTAGTTTGTGATTGATTCTGGCTCAGTGTACATGACTTTGTAGCTGACCAGGGGGGCACGCATACATAAACGTGTACACCTGTCACCCAAAACCACCCCAAAACACCAAAATCAAAAATCCCGCCACTCCCAAGAGGTAACAGCGGGATTTAAAATCACTTCTTCGACTCTTTTTTGCCAGATTTGTCAGATTTATCAGCCTTATCAACCTTATCATCTTCATCAGGTGACTCAGTATTCTTCTTGCTGAATACGTAGTAGGCAATTCCACCAACAATTCCGATTCCGAGAACTGTGCAGAGAACTCTGATCGCTGTTGATAAATTTTCCTGCTTAGAGGTAATGAGATGACCTGTTACAGGATCTATTTCACCGGTAACTGGCTGTGCTCGCTCGTAAGGGTCATTTGTGTAGAAATCCAATTCAGAGTCAGTAACAAGATCACCGATATCCTTAATTGCAACTTCTTCCCTGTCAGCTTCTGGGAGCTCAGTTAAACCAGCGTAACCTGCGACATAGTAACCACGTTCAGGGGCATAAATAACTTCAATATCTCCAACTGATCTTGACTCGTCATAAGCCCACTCTTCCAAAGCAGAAGGATTTTTACCAGGAACAATTCCAGTGATGCTGCTCTCGATGGCACTTCCGTTTGTAAATGCAAGAGCACCCTGAACCTCAAGGTCATCAAGATTGTTACTTCTCTCAAGAATCTGGTTTGCAACAATCTCGGCCTGTTCAACTGCAGCCTCACCGGCACTTTCAGGCGCACTTATAAGAACAAATCTGACTTCAGGAACATCTTCAAAGTCATAATTCTCAATATAATGAGTAGTATAAAGATCAGCAAGTTTGTAATTAGTTACAATCTGACGGAATGTCTCAATGTTACAACCATAGTAAATCTGAAGATACTGATCAAGTGATATACCTTCAAGAGCAGTCCCTTCTGGGGTGATTTCTAATATTGCTCTATCGATTTCTTCTAACGATTCTTCAGAAAGCACCACACCTTCATTTTCTGCAAAATATCTGAGAACACAGTCGCTATAAAGCATCTTCTCTGCGTACTTAACGAAGAAATCACCACAGGAAACAACTGAAACATCAGCTGAATTTGGGAAATCAGCACTTAAATCAATAAAGCCTTCAACAGACAATGGATAATAGCCGTAGCTTGCAAGACGAGTAAGATCAACAAAGGCATTAATAAAATAGAAATCAGACTCAGCAATAGGAATCGCCTGGCCATTAAAATAGTACTGGTGACCGAGGAACGAATAAAGCTGGCTTCCATAAACTTTATCAATACTATAGTTAGATAAATCAATTGTCGACTCAGCTGGGATTACATTTCCATTTGAGTCTGTTACAACAGTTGTAGTATTATTGCCAGCGCATGAAGTAGCTGAAACAAGCACCATGGAAGCAAGAATACCAGCAAAAAACTTTTTAAAATTCTTCATATCACTATCCCTGTTTTTCTTTTTTAATTGGCTTTAATTGTAACACAAACCAACAAAAATCCCGCCAGTACACAAAAGTACCAGCGGGATGAATTTATTTTTTCTTGTTACAAAGAATTACTCTTCGTCTTCAACCTCAACACTTGAAAGATCGATTTCTTCTTCATCACTGAAGGCATCTGCAACCTTCTTATCAAGTTCTGGGTTAGGCTCTGAAGTCTTCTCTTCGTCCTCAGACTCATCATCTGACTTCTTTCTTCCAAATACGAAATAAGCAATTCCACCAACAACACCGATTCCAAGAACTGTGCAAAGAACACGAATCATTGTTGAAACGTTTTCAGGTGACATTCCACTTGCAGCACCTGTTGGTGTAATGATCTGACCTGTAACAGGGTCTGTCTCAACTACAACTGGCTGAGCTGGTGTGTAAGCATCGTTTGTATAGAACTCGTAGTTACCGCTGTCGATTTCAGCTGTAACCATATCACCAAGAGCCTTAACAACAATATCTTCCTTGTACTGCTCTGGCATCTCAACCATGCCTTCGTAACCAACTACAAAGTAACCATACTCTGGAGCATAGATAACCTCGATGTCGCCCTCTTCTCTTGACTCGTCGTAAGCCCACTCTTCGAAAGCGGAAACGCACTTGCCAGGAACAACTCCGATAACATCACTTTCCATAGCCACACCGTTTGTATAAGCAAGAGCACCCTGAATTTCAAGCTGACCCAAATCTGGGCTGTCAGCAAGAATATCATTTGCTGTTTCTTCAGCAGCTGCAATTGCCTCATCGCCAGCTGTCTCTGGGGCACTAATGAGTACGTAACGGATGCTTGGAACATCATCGAACTCGTAGATATCGATGTAGTGCTCTGTGTAAAGATCAGCAAGCTTATAGTTCTCGATAATCTTATGGAATGCATCAGCTGTACAGCTTGGTCCATAGTAGATCTGGAGGTATGCATCAAGTGTAAGTCCTGCTGGAACAGCTGAACTCTGCTCGATTGAAGCAATAGTTGCATCAATCTCACGCATTGTGTCCTCTGTAAGTGCAACACCTTCGCTTCTTGCAATTGAATTGATTACGTAAGTACTCTCAAGCATCTTCTCTGCATAGTTGAGAAAGAAGTCACCACATGTGGCAAACTCTGAATCTCCACCTGTAGAATATGGAGCACTGAGGTCAAAATAACCTTCAGCAGTCATTGGGTAGTAGCCATATGTTGCATAACGTGAAAGCTCAATAAATGCATCGATAAGGTAGAAGTTTGACTCTGCAACAGGAATTGCTTCCCCCTGGAAGTAGTACTGGCGGTTAAGATAACCAATAAGCTGGCTTCCATATACTGTGTCAAAACTGTAGCCTGACAAATCGATTGTTGACTCAGGTGGAATAATATTTCCAGATGCGTCTGTGATTACTGCTGGCTTGCTATCCTTGCTACATGCACCAACGCTCAAAAGCACTGCTGAAGCAATAATAGCTGCCAAAATGCGTTTAATTTTCTTCATAAAATATCTCCAATATTTCTTTTCCTTTTAGTTCCGACTTCAAATTATAGCACAATCATTAATTAGTAGTTACAACAAGTGAATTAATATCGAAAGAATTAATTCCAGTTAACTCTAGTGTCTCGCCTCTTTTAAGCTTCACTGACTGTCTCATCTCGCCTTCGTCTGTCACGATGCTGATGCCGCCGTTAAAGCCGTGACTGCTGACAATAAACAAAGCTACACCTGTATCAGCATCTGATGGAACGATGAGAACACCTATATCCTGATCGTAGAAATAACGATAAATAAGTGGAGACGATGCGCTTTCGATGGAACTTAAAAATTCTGCTTCATCGTTTGTAACATTAACTAATACATCATTGGATGTCTCATACTGAATTAAGTATTCGTTATCGATAAACATTCCGTGAACACCGCTAAAATCAGGGGCATACAAAAGATCACAGTTAAGTCTTGAAAACTCATCAGAAGATGCGAGTGCGAACATTGACTGCGCTCTGTAGGAGAGCTTCTGTGAGGTTGGTCCGATGCCGTTACGCTTGATGGAATCGTTAATAAGGCATGTAAGAAGTGTTGCCATAAACATCAAAGCAGTAATTACAATAGCTACTATTTTCTTTAAAGATGGCTTCTTTGTAATAATACGGCAGTAGATAATTACAAAGAGCGAGAGGATAAATACTACCCAGCCAAAATAGGAAATTGTGGATGGAACATAGCCAAACTGGTGCTCCTTTATCGCCCACTCCTGGTACTTAAGTGTCATTGAATGCATCATTGGAAAAATAAGAGCCATGGTAAGGCCAATAATTCCTGCGTGCATATATTTCTTCGTGTTAATTTCTTCTGCCTTAAGCTTAAGCATAGATAGAAGAATAGCGGCAGCACTCGAAAGGGACGCCACTATAGTTACAAGATTCATTCCCTTTAAAGAAATGCCTTTGATAATACTAGGGAAAACAATATTTGTAAGCGGAAACATTCCGAAAGCAAAAATCAGATCAGTTAAAATAAACCCGCCAAAATTTCCTCTTGTTGTAACGTTATAGCCGTTAGAAGCAACAACTGGGTTAATATTGAGATAAATAAAGATTCCAACATAAATAATTCCAGTAATAGCGTGAGGGATTAAGACCTTGATGCGATCCTTGAAGTTATCCCTTTCGTAAAAACTTAAAAATGCGTAAACGATACCAAAAAGAAGGAATGCTTCATAAGTCTGCATTGCTTCATAAAAGCATATAACACTTACTGCCATTTTAAGAATGGACAGTTTACGTGAAGTCGGGGATACAAGGTATGAATCGAATAATATTATTCCAATGAGCTCCATAAAGAGACCATACATAAATTCAACAGGGTAACATGTGATAAGACTGTGCCAGCCATTAACCTGAAGAAGTGATGAAAATAAAATTACAAATAATGGTGCTGCTTCCCTACTGAGTTTCTTTGAAACAAAATAAGACGCGAGTAAGACATTCGCATATACTGGCACATACTGCATAAGCCAGAAAACAACAAAATTTCCATTACGGTAAAGATAGTCTCTGATTGTAATTACAATTGGAAATAAGATACCAACCTTACCTCTCATAAGGCTAAACTCAAATGTCGTCTTAAAAGAAAAATGTGAGTCCGTTAATCTTCCGTAAACGAAGTTAGAGATTGAATCATCGCATGAAAAAATAGTATTTCGAAGTGGTATCAG
The DNA here is from genome assembly GCA_045598005.1 of Saccharofermentans sp. Lineage (GTDB taxonomy): Bacteria > Bacillota > Clostridia > Saccharofermentanales > Saccharofermentanaceae > Saccharofermentans. The sequence goes on from JAZLLF010000018.1 coordinate 24,883, forward strand.
CGCCATAAACGTTGATAAAACTGCAAAAATCCACAGCACAGTAAGAAAATTTCTACGATTATTCAAAGAGGAAATCATCTTATTCCCTCGTAAAATCAATAGTCTGTGTAAGAGCAGGATATGCGAGAGTTATCTCTGTATACTCGCCACTATCAACAGTAATTTCTTCAGAATATGTTCTTATTACATCACCATCAATTGCATAGTAACGTATAGTAAACACGCCACCACGTCTTGCTACCACATTGATTTCATTAGTTGATAATTTGTCTGTAGACTCTGGGTATTCATTTGCAAGCGAAGCTACATAACAAATTCCATCGAAATCATCGTAAACAAGAATATATGCATTGTCATAACTTTCGACAGGGTTAGGAATATTCTCGAGATTATTGATGATATCAAGATCATAGCCAAATTCAGAATCGAAAAATTCATCATTATTAGCAATATCACCATGAATTCCAAACATATTCGGAGCATAAATCAAATCTGGGTGCGAAGCCTTGAAATCATCGTTGTTCATGACCGCCCAAAAGCCCTGTACTCTATCAGAAAACCAGATTCCAGTAGAAGAAACTGTGTCCTTGAACTGAGCGTTTACGCAGCATGTTACATATACTGAAGCTGCAAATACACATGCAAGACCAACAGAAACAAGCATTCTCATCTTGTTCTGAACGCGTGACATATAGTGTGAGAGAAGCATCACGAAAGCAAAGATTGCAACACTCCAGCCAAAATAGCAGATTGTTGTTGGAACATATCCACCAGTAAAATCATCGACAACCCATTCCTCGTAAACTGGCAAAAGTGAATGAGGAATTGCAAATGTAAGCGCAAACAAAATTCCACAAGCAGCAATTACGCCAAGAATTCTGTTGATTCTCTTTCGTGCGTCACTATTAAGTGAAGAATAATAATGTCCTGCAAATCTAAATACAGCAAAGAAACCTGCTGCTCCAAGAACGCCAAAGATAAGGCCTCTTTTACTAAGTCCAAGTGTCAAAAGTCCTGGAAGCATTCTGAAGTCAAATAATGGGAACATTCCAAAGCTTAATACTACATAAGTAATGATAAAGCGCTTGAAATTAAACTCATTTCCAAACTCAGAAACAGCAATATCAACTACAGGATGACTTCTTAAAATCACAAGAATCAAAAGATAAACAACCGCAACTATGAAGTGTGGCGCAATCTTCTTTACAAAGTAAAGAACTCTTCCCTTAAATCCTTCTGCATTCTTCATTGCAAAATAAAGAGTAATTACCGCATAAATAAGTGAAGATGCGATGAATGCCTCATAAACCTGCATTGATTCATAAAACATTACAAGGCTTAAGATAAGTCTTACGATGTTCTTCTTTGATTCCTTATTACCAAGATTCAAAAGATACTCAGAATAGAGGTAGCATCCAAAAATAGTGATAAAAAGGCCATACATAAAATCAAGTGGATAGCAGACAATAAGGCTATGCCATACATCAATCTGAAGAAGACCCATAAAGCAGATGGCAAAAGCAAATCCATAAACCTTATCAATTTTCTTGGAAATAATATATGAGATAAGAACAATATTTGCCGCAATTGGAACATACTGCAAAAGCCAGATAAGAAAGTAATTGCCAGTACCATTAATTAAGTACCTGAAAGCTACAACAGCAGGGAAAATAATTCCAACTCGGCCTCTTGCAAGACCATACGTAAAGCAGTCAGTAAATCCCTTTGTAAATGGGTTTGATCTTGCCATGAAGAAGTCAAACAAAGAGTCGTGACATGCAAGAACTGTACCTCTCAAAAAGTAAACAAGATAAACACCAAAAATTGCAGTTACTGCTGCAGCGATAATCTTATAAATCTTTAATTCCTTATCAGAAAGAACAAGCTTTACTTTCTTCTCCTCTGGTACAGCTTTAAGTTCTCGAGAATACTTAATAATCTTGCCGGCAAGATAATAAACAATGATTCCAAGATATAAAACGCAGTCAAAAAATACAGCAATATTTACATGCTTGTATTCTGTTGGAACACCTTCACCCCAGTCAGGGAAATAGAAATATGACTTTGGAACAAGAAGGAGCGCTGTCATTACATAGTAAGGAATATCCTCCTTCTTAAGTTTGTCATTATCCATGAGCATAATAAGAAGTGGAGCAAAAAGATAACATGAATTATAAAGATATGAATTTGGTGAGAGGAAAATCATGAGACATGTAACAATAAGAAGTTTCTTCCATGTCTTCTCCTCCTTACAAAGGAATCCAAACCCAGCGAAAGTAAAAATTCCGCCAGCTGCAAGCCATGCAAGCTTAGTAACATTTCCCCTTGGAATGAGGCTTATCATTGTAAAAAGAACACCAGTTAAACCAGTTACACCAACTGTATAGTAAACGGAGTAAACTCCTCCGCCGCCACCAAAGCCTGCTACACCCTTTGCAAATTCAATAAGGTTAGTAAAGTATGGTCCATCAAAGAAAAATACTGGAACAAGAGTAACAACGGCACCTACTGCAATTGCAGTAAAAAGCTTCTTCCACTTCTTCTCTGTAAGATAAGTACCAAGAAGATAAACAGGATAAACCTTTGTAGCTGCAGCAAGAGCAACAAATACTGAACCAGCAGTTGAATCTGGCTTCATCTCTTCAAATACGGCCCAAAGGACCATAAGAACGATTGTAACTACAAGATAGTTACCACGGTCCATCATAAATCTTGATGGCGCACTAATAAAGAAAACGCCTGCAAGAACTACAGTAATCAGTATGTTTATTGCTTTTTCCGAACCCTTAAGTCCTTTTTGTCTCTTGTTTTCAAGAATGCCGTAAAGAACGCAGGCCACAACGAGAAAAACTGCATAAATAACGAAGAGAATTATAAGTGAACGCATGTATTCAGGCTCGTAAAAGGCTTCCTGAAGATTCCATGGCCTATATACATGCCAGTCGTTCATCCTTGTAAAAATAATTGAGAACGCAAGAATAAGAGGTGGATAGTTACTAAGCCATGAGATGTAAGGATTCATGTCCTTCATCGCATAGTTAATAGTAGCAAAGTCCTTATATCTATCTTCCTGTGGGAACAAAAAGGTAGGAAAATTAAAAAGCTGATAGAAGCCGTAAAAAAGCAAAAATACGGCAAGGAAAATCAGCAGTTTTTTATTACGCTCCTTATATATTCTCATGCCTTACTCTTTCTCCTCAAAGTTAATTCTCTCTGCCTCAACAACGAGAGGTCTGTTCATGATTCTGTCGTTGATATTAAGAATATACTCACCAAGAAGTCCGATAAAGAACAACTGAATTGAGCCAAGAACGAACTCACCAATAAGAACAGGAGCCATACCTGCAGGGAATGCATCCCACATGCAAAGCTTCATAATAAGATAAACAAGCGCAATGATAAGGCTTATGCCAGAGCATACTGCGCCTCCGATAGTAGCAATACGAAGACCAATCTTTGTATAAGAAGTAATCGAAAGCATGGCAGCATCGTAAAGACGATAGAAATTATTGGATGTCTTACCAGCTCTGCGCTGTGGCTGCTCATAAGGAATCTCCTTACGCTCAAAACCTAATTCACCAACGATACCTCGAAGGAATGGCTTAGGGTCCTTAAGATCTCTTAAGACATTAACAAAGCTTCTGTCATAAAGACCAGAACCTGTAAAATGCTCAATCTGCTCAACATCTGAGAACTTCTTGATTGTCTTATAGTAGCAGCTTCTAAGGAAATACATAATCTTTGATTCCTTTGAAGATGTCTTGATTCCGATAACAATTTTATATCCGTTCTCCCACTCAGCTACATACTTAGGAATGAGCTCGATTGGATCCTGGAAATCACAAACCATTGAGATTGTGCAGTCACCAGTTGTCTGGAGCATTCCATAGTATGGTGAGTTGAACTGACCAAAGTTTTTAGCGTTAAAAATTGCCTTAATCTTCTTGTTCTTCTCACAAATCTGACGAAGCTTTGGGCGTGTCAGATCTCTTGAATCATTATCTATAAATACAATCTCATAATCGTAATTAGGAAGGTCCTTATTAAACATCTCAACAAGAGCTTCAGCCATTGGCTCTACGTTAAGCTCCTCGTTATAGCATGGAATAAGAATACTAATTTTTTTCATCCTTCAAGTCCCCACAAACTTATTTCTTGTAAATATTTTCTTTATACCAGGATACAACTTCTTCTATTGCATCCTCAAATTCATACTCTGGGCAAAAGCCTGTATCTTCTTTAAGTTTATCAATATCAGCACAAAGATACATAACCTGACCAGGGTAGTAATCCACCTCACCAAATCCAATTGGTAAATCTTTATTAATGGCATTTCTTATTGCCTTAATGTAATCAGAAAGAGGTCTCACCTTACCGCTTCCAACAGGGTAAACGCTGCCGTTAATACCCTTTGTTGCTGCAAGATAGAATGCCTTTGCAGCGTCCTTACAGTATAAGTAATCCCACATCTGCTCGCCCTTTGTATAGGACGCCTTCTGTCCATCGAGCATCTTTCCGATACCACTCATTACCATTGTATGAGCGCCGTCATACTGCCCGAAAGTGCTTAATATGCGAACCCAGATATGCTTAATCCCAAACTTCTGAGCCTCCACATATGACATTCTTGAAGCGCAGAGCTTCGCAATACCGTAACCATTCTCAGGCTTACATGGTGTATCGCCTGAAAGCTTTGTTCCATCAGGAACTCTTCCGTATTCAGCCTGTGAACCTGCACCAAGGAAACTCTTACACTTAAGTGCAGCTGCAGCTCTTACGGCCTTAACTGAAGCCTCAATATTTTTAAGCTGAAGCTCCATGTTATTTCTGTTGTCACCATATGTTCCATCCCATGCGAAATGGAAAAACAAATCAGCCTCATCGATTCCAACAGTAAGGAGTGCCTCAGGCAAAGTCTCTAATTCATCAAGAGAAACCTCAGCAACAACTACTCTGTCGTCAGCTGGGATATTTGAAAGTCTCTTAGAATCTGGACGAGCTACAGCAACAACATCATAACCTTCGTTTAAAAGAAGATTGATTGTTGCTATCGCAAGCATTCCTGTAGCACCTGTTACTATTGCTCTTGGCATGATTTTACCTTTCGAAAATAAAATTACTGATTTGGAACTGAAGCCTTAATTGCATCAAACTCGTCGCGCTCGAGGAATGGGAACATGTCATCGATTGGAGGAGATACAATCTTACCGTCAGGAAGAACCTTCGAAGAGAGCTTTGGTGAGAAGTTCTGCTTGTCAGAAACTACAACCTCGCAAAGAACAGGATCATTACCTGAAAGTGCTTCCAGTGTCTTCTCTTCAATCTCGTCGCTGTTTGTAATCTTTACATAGCGCATGCCGTAAGCATAAGAGAGCTTTTCCAAATCAGGGAAACTTAAGCCGTTACCATCGCATACACCAACAAGAGGAGGTGTAAAGAGGTTAGTCTGTGTCTGACGGATTGAGTGATATCCGTTATTGTTAATGATAAATGTCTTAAGGTTGAGTCTGTTATAGATAACAGTCTGCATCTCCTGGATGTTCATCTGGAATGAACCGTCACCATCAACGCAAATGACTCTCTTTCCTTCTTCTGCCACAGCGCATCCTACTGCTGCTGGGAAGCCATAACCCATTGCAGCACAGCCAGAGTTAGTAAAAAGACGTGTGCCCTTCTTAATGTGCATACCCTGGAAAGTAACAACGCATGCTGAACCGTTACCACAGATTACCTTGTCGTCCTCATCCAAAACCCTAGAAAAACGATCAATAAATGTATATGGATTAATTGGATCTTTAACTTCGTTATAAGAAGGAAGACATGCAGGATACTTAGCGTCAATCTCACGTCCCCACTTAACCCATGCATCGTGGATTGGGTTAACTTCATATGACTTTATAAGAATATCATCAAGTACATCCTTAAGATCTGCATGTACCTTAAGATCAACATTAACTGTTGGCTTATTAAGCTCAGCCTCATCAATCTCAACTACAATCTTATAAGCTTTCTCAGCCCATACCTTATAGTTATAAGAAATCTGACGGATGTTCATACGGCATCCGATTACAAGAAGAACGTCAGCTTCCTGAACCATAAAGTTACCGCCACGTGTACCTACAGTGCCTGGACGACCAACATAATATGGGTTCTCATCTGGAAGAAGATCATGAGCGTTCCATGCTGTAACTACAGGAATCTGAAGCTTATCAATAACCTTCAAAAGCTCTTCGTGAGCGCCTGCAAGTCTTACACCAGTACCAACGAGAATAAGAGGTCTTTTTGCATTCTTAATCTTTGTAAGAATCTCATCTGTAAGGGCCTTATTGTAAACTGGCTTCTCCTTAGAAATAAGTTCCTTCTCCTCATTTGTTCCAACGAAATGACGGAGATTCTCTGGATCAATCTTTGCTGCCTGAACATCAAGAGGAATATCAAGCCATACTGGTCCCTTACGACCGTTATTTGCAAGGTACCATGCCTTCTCGAGGTGATACATGATATCGTTTGGCTCAGTAACCATAACTGCATACTTTGTCATGTTAGATACTGAATCAATAATCTGGAACTCCTGGTCACCGAGCTGTCTTAAAGGAAGCTCAGGGCATGACCATGTTGTTGTCTCTCTTTTTACCTGACCTGAAAGTACAAACATAGGAATGGAATCAAGCCATCCACCCATAACACCAGTAATAGCGTTAGTTCCACCTGGGCCGGAAGTTACAGTACAAAGGGCAATCTTGCCTGTAAGTCTTGCATATCCTTCTGCACCGATTGCGCATGCCTGCTCGTGGTGGTTATAAATGGAAGTAAGTCCTTCCTTATGGCCAAGAGCATCGTTAAGGTGCATTGCTCCGCCGCCAGTTACTGTGAAATTATGTGTAACACCCTTCTCTACGAGAAAATCTGCTACAAGCTGAGCTAATTTAATTTCCATGTTTATACCTCTGTTTCTTACTCGAAAAGTGTGGTCAGATCCATCATCTTATCGACGTAAATAATATGTTCGTAATCATTGATGTCTTCGCCTCCGAATTCACCGAATCCAAATCCGAATGAGACACCAGCAAAAAGTGTTCCGATATTTGCGGCACCAGTTGCGTCGTGCTTACTGTCTCCTACCATAAGAACCTTGGAATTATCAGTAACTCCGAGATCTTTGATACAAAGATTAATAATGTCAGCCTTCTTAAGTTTGTTCTCATAATCAGAGCCGTACATTACGTCACAGTACTTATCAAAGTCATAGTAACAGAGAAGCTTCTTTGCGTAGTCATCCTTCTTGTAAGTTGCAATTCCTGTTGGAATTCCCCTGTCCTTCAAAAACTTCAGGAAATCAAACATGCCTTCATAAGGAGTTGCAAGAAGAAGATTATGATTAGAATATCTGTCTCTGAAGTAAGCGCATGCTTCCTTATTCTTCTCACCAGTAAGACCAAGATGTTCTTCAAAAGACCACTCGATTGGAGGTCCAATGAACTTATAAAGCTTCTCATCAGGGAGCATGGTAAGTCCAAGATGATTAATGGTGTCCTTAATTGATACGAGAATGCCTTCTGATGTATCAAGAACTGTTCCATCCAGGTCAAATAAAACTGCCTTTATATCGTAACTCATTTACATGCACCTCAGCAGTTATAGTAAGACGATGTAACAAAATTAACATCAAAGCCGTCAGATAACTTCTTAAGCTCACCGATTACATAATCGTTAAGCTCCTTAGCCTCGAATGAAGTGAAGTTATATTCCATATCAGGATTAAAGTAGTTAGGTCTATTATCAGTAGCATAGCCATCAAATCCTGCACAGGATACTGTCTTAACTCCGATTCTCTTAAGAAGCTTCAAAAGCATAAGGAATGAGTTATCGATAATCTGTGCGTTGAAATCGAGAAGATTTGAATATCTCACAATATAGTCAAATTCACTTACAGACTTTGTTACATTTGAAGTTGCGATAACCTTAAATGTCTCTGCATTCTTCGAAAAGCTTGAAGAAAGCTGAACAAATCTCTTTGCATTAGTCACAAAGCAGTAGTCAGGCTTTATTGTATTTGGAATGTGATTAATTGAAATCACAACAGGATTATTGTTCATGATATAATCCTGAACCTTATTTGCTTCCTCGTTTACAGATGTACCAGGACCAATAATAAGAATCTTCTGATCCTTAAGTTCGTTAGTTAATGCCAAGATTGCCTCATCGTCATTAACTTCTCTTTCCTGGAAATCAGAATAGAGCTGCTCAATAAGCTTCTCATCGTACAAAAGTTTCTTGTCGCCTTCGAGTTTCTTAAGAATCTTATTAATCTGCTTAATAGACAAAGTACGCTTGTTCATAAGGTAACTTACGTAGTTTGGATGGCAGTCATTAGATGCTGCGATATAGAAGAAGAGGTTATAGCCCCATGGTGACTCCTTATAGAAATTCATCACGTTAGCATCAGCTGCCTCAAGAATCTGAGCGATATCGTAGTCCTTACCATGTCTTCCGTTAAGGTACATTGCGATAAGCTCGAGAGGGCAGTTACCAGCGCTTTTACCCATACCAAAAACAGTACCGTCAACAAGCACCTTTCGCTCTGTCTTATACGAAAGCATCTCGATGCAGTTAGCGTATCCAAGCTGGAAATTATTATGTGCGTGATAACCAAGCTGAATCTCTGGCTTCAAGTTCTTATCCAAAATCTCGCAGTAATGCATAAGTGTATCGCTGTGGCAAAGACCGTAAGTATCTACCATTGATACAGCAAATGGCTCAATATCGTTTGCAAGATTTATAAGATCCATAAGCTCTTCATCGTTATAACTTGTAATAGAAACGAGCTGAGCAAATACCTTGTAACCAAGATCCTTAATCTGCTTACAGTAAGCAATTGCCTCCTTACGAATGCCCTTCTTAAAGATTACTCTGATTGCATCAAGACAGCTCTCTTCCTTAGGACAGATAAGGCTAATGTCAACGTGGCCATAGTCGATCATTCCAACTACCTGTGCGTTGCCGTGATCAAGGCCACCTATTGTCTTATTTATAGACTTTACATCAGGGTAGATTGCTCTGTTTGGATCATATTCTCTTGCCTGATCAATAAATCCAATCTCAATAAACTCAACACCTGAAGCAACAAGACGCTCGAAAATGCTGACAATATTGTTATTGCCAAATTCCCAGTCATTTACGTATCCACCATCTCTTAATGTACAGTCAAGTAAGCTGATTCTGCTCATATTAATTACCTTCATCAATTCTCTTTTTTCTTCTGGCCATAAGCCCAAAACTTATTCATTACGTAGTTAATAGGTACCGCAATTACAAGATTAATAAGTACTGCAACGTACTCGTTAATTCCCCATACTGTAACGCAAAGCCATGAAACAAGATTACTTATTCCAAGACCTGTAAACGCATAAGCCACGTAAGTTTTGAGAAGTGTCTTCCACCAGACTCTCTTCTCAGATCCTTCTTCTTCCTTAAATACATATCTGTTATTCCAGTAGAATGACCAGAGTACGCTTAAGAAAAATGCTGTACAGTTGGCAACATAAATTTTTACATCATGTGTCTGTAACCAGTTATTCTTATTACAAACAAAAAGTATGCAGAAGTTGATTGCCATTGATACAAGAGTATTAGACACACCAACGATTGCAAACTTACAGAACTGCAAAAATGATTCAGCCTGACTGTCAGTCAGTTTTTTGTGGAAAGGTGTCAAAAGCAGATTCACCATAAAAATGATGAATCTGCTCAGTAAATTCCAGATTTTTCCGCCTATCTTCTCGAGCATATTTAATTATTACTGCTCCAATGCTTCCTTAATTGTCTTTGCCATGTAGTCGATCATCTCGTCTGTCATTCCTGGATATACACCTACCCAGAATGTATCGTTCATGATTCTGTCAGTATTCTTAAGTTCACCAACTACTCTGTAACCTTCGCCTGATTCTCTCATCTCATCAAAGCATGGATGCTTAATGAGGTTACCAGCGAAGAGTCTTCTTGTCTGAACGCCCTTGCTCTCGATGTACTCTGTAACCTTTACACAGTCAACGCCTTCCTTACATGTGATAAGGAAACCAAACCAGGATGGCTTAGAATTCTCGCATGCAACTGGGAGAATAAGCTTATCCTCAGTACCTGAAAGAGCTGCCTTGAGTCTGTCGAAGTTGTGGATTCTTCTTTCGACAAATGAAGGGAACTTAACAATCTGAGCGCATCCTACTGCAGCCTGAAGATCAGTTGCCTTGAGGTTATAACCGAAGTGTGAATATACGTACTTGTGGTCGTAACCAAGTGGGAGCTGGCCATACTGCTTGTCAAATCTGTGACCGCAGAAGTTATCTACGCCTGATGGGCAGATGCAGTCACGTCCCCAGTCACGCATTGAGCGGATTGCTCTGTGGAGGATTGGGTTATTTGTGTAAATAGCTCCGCCTTCACCCATTGTCATGTGGTGTGGTGGATAGAATGAAGATGTTCCGATATCACCGATTGTACCTGTGAACTTCTCTTCGCCATCGATTGTGTACTTTGAACCCAAAGCGTCACAGTTATCCTCAACGAGCCAGAGATTGTGCTTGTCACAGAACTCCTTAACAGCCTTGAGGTTAATTGGGTTACCAAGTGTATGAGCAACCATTACAGCCTTTGTCTTAGGTGACAAAGCAGCCTCAAGCTGATCAACATCGATGTTGTACTGTGGAATTGTAACGTCTACAAATACAGGAACTGCACCGTACTGAATTACAGGAGCTACTGTTGTAGGAAAGCCTGCTGCAACTGTAATAACTTCGTCGCCTCTCTTAATTGCTCTTTCCTTAAGAAGTGGGCTTGTAAGAGCCATAAAAGCACCAAGGTTAGCAGATGAACCTGAGTTTACAAGTGATACAAACTTAACTCCGAGATACTCACCGAAAGCCTTCTCAAACTCATTTGTATATCTTCCTGATGTGAGCCAGAACTCAAGTGAAGAATCTACAAGATTTACCATCTCTTCGTGGTCATAAACTCTTCTTGCATAAGGGATTCTGTCACCCTCGTTATATTCCTTAACCTGATGGTAAGTATCTGCATACTCCTTTACCATCTCCAAAATCTTTGCTCTTGCGTCTGATTCATTCATGTTCTCAAACATCTTTTCATATCTCCTAATTAAGAATTAATAAAATCGCTAATCTGCTTATCCATAATCTCTGGAATGGATCCGCCGTTAAACCAAACTTTGTTCCACTCAATGATTCTGTTCATTGTCTCATCGATGTGCCATGTTGGCTTCCATCCGAAGACCTTCTTGAGCTTACTTGAATCAAGCTTTAAAAAGTTTGCTTCATGTGGTGCATTTGGATCACTCTTATCTACTCGAGTCATGCCTCCCCACTTCTCACAGAACATATCAACAAGATCACCAGTTGTAACGCAGTCACAGTCATCAGGTCCAACGTTATACCAGGATGCCTTTGTCTTGTCCTTATATGTCTCTTCGACGATCATAAGATAAGCACAGACTGGCTCAAGAACGTGCTGATATGGTCTTGTTGAGTAAGGGTTTCTTACAATCATGTCTTCACCCTTCTTAGCTGCTCTTACAAGATCAGGAACGATTCTGTCTGTAGCAAAATCGCCACCACCGATTACATTACCTGCTCTTGCTGTAGAAATTGCTGGAGCGTCCTCGCCCATAAAGAAAGATGACTTATATGAATGAGTAACAATCTCACTACATGACTTTGAATTAGAGTATGGGTCAAATCCATCAAGAGGCTCATCCTCACGGTAACCCCACTCCCACTCATTGTTCTTATAAACCTTGTCAGTAGTTACGTTAAGGAAAGACTTAACATTCTTGGAATTTCTTACGCACTCAAGAATATTAACTGTTCCCATAACGTTAGTCTCATATGTATAACGTGGATCCTTATAGGAATCTCTAACGATTGGCTGTGCTGCCATGTGGATAACAATCTCAGGATCTGCCTCATCAAATGCCTTCTTCAAAGACTCCATGTCTCTGATGTCGCCGATAACAGATGTCATCTTATCCTCGATATCTGCCATAGAGAAAAGACTTGGATCTGTTGGTGCCTCAAGAGAATATCCTGTAAGGATTGCTCCATTTGTAACAAGAATTCGGCTCATCCATGTTCCCTTAAAACCTGTGTGACCAGTAAGGAAAACTCTCTTGCCGTTAAAAAAACTCATCGACATATTACTTCTCCCAGACAATCCAAGGTGCTTCGCCTGACTTTATAAGTGACTCAAGCTTCTCCTTGTCTCTCTTAGTATCCATGCACTTCCAAAAGCCTCCATGTCTATATGCACGAAGATTGCCTTCACTTGCAAGTGTCTCCAGAGGTGCCTTCTCGAAAACAGTATCGTCACCTTCGATATAATCAAAAATCTCAGGATTAAGTACCATATAACCAGCGTTTACAACTGCTCCGTCACTGTCACTCTTCTCTCTGAACTTTGTAACAGAACCATCGTCATCGAGCTCAAGACATCCAAACTGCTGGCCAACATTAACTGCTGTCATTGTTGCAATCTTGCCATGTGCCTTATGGAACTCAATAAGCTTATCAAGATCAACATTACTTACGCCGTCACCATATGTAAGAAGGAATGGCTCGTTGCCAATATACTTGGCTACTCTCTTGATACGTCCACCAGTCATTGTGTTAAGACCAGTATCAACAAGAGTTACCTTCCAAGGCTCAGTATGTGTTGAGTGAACAATCATCTTGTTCTCAGCTGTGAAATCAAAAGTAACATCAGAAGTGTGGAGATAATAATCTGCGAACCACTCCTTGATTACATACTGCTTGTAACCGCAGCAGATAATAAAATCGTTAAAACCAAAAGATGAGTAATATTTCATAATATGCCAGAGAATAGGCATGCCACATATCTCTACCATAGGCTTTGGCTTGATTACGCTCTCTTCACTGATACGTGTACCAAAACCACCTGCTAAAATTACTACTTTCATAAAGATTCTCGCTTTCGCACATAGTCCATAATATTATACAACATAATAAGGACGATTAATAATTAAGAAATGCTGCCTGAATTACGATTTCTTATAGAAATTGCACATAGCAATGAAATTTGTTAAATCCGAAGCGTTCTCGTAGATTTTACTCAGGCTGTCAGCAGGCGTATAACGCTCAGTCATAAGAAGCTTAACTTCGTCAAAACCCTTAATTCTCACTTCATCCTTAAGCGCAGTATAAAGCTCAGGAATCTCCATAAGCATCCTGATTGGCGTATTGATGCCATATCGATACTCAGAATCTCCGTCAGTAACACGAATTCTAAGTGCCCTTGCTGCACCAGAAGAATATGGGCCAATATAAATGTCGTAATTTCCATCTTCAACCAAGAATTTATCGTAATCTTCATCGAAAGAAGCTAAGTCTCTTATCTTAAACTTAAGAGAGCAGTTTATTGATTCTCCTGCCTTAACAAAATACTTCCCGAAAGCGCGAAGCTCCTTAACAGGCTTATTCTTAATGGACTTTGGATCTCCCACATAAATCTGAACGACTTCCTGACCATCAAATCTTCCGATATTTTTAAGTGTGAAAAGCACCTCAACTTCATCACCCATAGAAAATTCAGACTTGATAGTTCTTATATTGGAATACTCGAATTTTGTATAAGAAAGGCCAAAACCAAATGAGAAAAGTGGTCTTCTCTTAAGTTTCTCGTAACCTCTGTAACCAACAAAAATTCCTTCACCATAGTAAGAAGTGTAGCCATCAGGATAGTAAAGATAAGTTGGCATATCTTCAGCCTTCGCTGGCCAGCTGCAGGTAAGTTTTCCAGAAGGATTTACCTTGCCATAGAAGATGTCTTTAAGTGCTTTTACGCCATATGAACCTGGATAATAAATAGCAAATATGGAATCGATGTCATTAATAAATCCATCAAGAATTACAGGTCCCGGAGTATTAAGAACCAAAACAATTTTGTTCTGCACCTGAACATTTTTAAGACTGATGAGCTTCTTCAAAATCTCTTTTGTCTTTGAATCCATCTCAAGACTAATTCTGTCAGAACCTTCCTTGGAATCAATGGAACATACAACAACAGCGATTGAATCCGGGTTATTCTGAAATGCACTGTAATCGTCTTTTGGTGCACCATTAAATTCATCTTCCATTGAAGTTTTTTTGTCAGTAAATACCTGGGCGCTTCCACCACCGCAGATTCTTATGTCAGTATCACCAAACAAAATGAAGTTATCACTAGAAACTGGGAAAACCCTGTTATTTTTAAGCATGACAATACCTTCAGAAGCTGCCTTATATGCTGCCTTTGAAGTAAACTTAAGATACTCTTCTTCACTATATGGAAATGGCTGATTCTTGCGGCTGTATTTTGAAGTAAGGTTAATCATGCGTCTTACAGCATCGTTAAGATTTTCTTCACTTAATCTTCCGTTATTTACCGCATCGATAATGTCACTATAGTCCCAAGGACCTGGCATAAAGAGGTCAATTCCAGCTTCAGCAGAATCGCCAGTTTTACCAGTACATGCACCCCAGTCAGTCATGTTAACGCCGTCAAATTTCCAGTCGCCCTTCAAGATATCACGAAGAAGCCACTTGTCTTCAACGCACTTAACTCCGTTAATTGAAGGATACGACGTCATGACAGTTGCAGCCCCTGCTTCCACGCACTTTTTAAACGCTGGAAGATAAAGCTCCATAAGAGCTCTTTTTGAGATGTGCTGATCTATCTCGATTCGGTTAATCTCCAAATTATTGGCAGCAAAATGCTTCACATTGGAAGCAACGCCCTCACCTTCAACTCCTTTTACAAGGTAAGGCGCAAGTTCACCAGTAAGATAAGGGTCCTCGGAATATCCTTCGAAGAATCTTCCATTTCGAGGGTCTCTTAAAAGGTTAATGTTTGGAGTTCCAAGAAGGCACTCGATGCCATAAAGTCTCGCTTCCATGCCAAGCGCTCTTCCAACATCGAAGATAACGTCTCTGTTCCATGTAGACGCAAGCGAAATGCCAGGAGGATAACATCCAGGTGTAACCTTAAAGCCTCCGATTCGCTCCTTCATGAGGTCATAAATCTTATCTCTGAGTCTTCTCTCATTAAAAGTCAGCTTCTCTTCCTCATAAAAGTAACGTGTCACATTATCAAGCTCCATCCTTGTGAAGCCGTTTTCCTTAGTGAAATCCTCGTAAAGGTCACCAAAAAGCTGCTCGAAATTCATACCAGTTCCACCATCGAGGAGCTGGAGTCGGTTAATGCCGTATTGCGATAATTCTCTGGAACCGAAAAAGCTCTCTCCACATAAGAGAGAGGCTTTTTCTTCCAAAGTCATAATACTAATTAATTCTTCGATTCCCATATTAAAGTGCTGGATCTCTTGGGTCATAACCCCAGTCACCTGAAACTCTTACAGGTGCATATGGAACTGGCTTTGTAAATGGCTGTGCCTGATTAAATGCGATATTAACTCTACAACCGCCACAGTTGTTATAAATCCACTTGGCATCACTAACTGTAAGTCTTACGCATCCATGTGAAGCATTATTACCAAGTGCCTCAAAACCACCAACTGTAATACTCTTAATATTACCCTGCTCGTAATACCAAACAGAATGGAACAGGAAGTTACCAGAAATCTGTGTACAGTACTGACCCCATACACCACCATTAAGAACGTGCCATCTTCCGATTGGACGAAGTGTAAATGTACCCTTAACTGTTGGTGTCTCAGGTAAACCAGTTGAACAAATCATAATCTTTACAGGAGTATCGAACTTACCACCAGCATATGTTCTGCAATAAACCATTACTACGTTAACTGTTGTATCAACTGTGAGGTAATACTCACTCTGCTTACCGAGAAGTGAATCTACATCCTGTCTCAAATGACCGTCGTCATTAAAGTAGAATCTGTAACCATCAACCCAGCACCATCCACATGATGCATAAAAGCCAGTCTTTGAATCTCTCAAAGCTCTAACGCCATCTCTTATTACCCATGTACCAGTACCTGTAAGATCAACGTTACCTGGTGTTACTGAGAATGTTCTACAGATGTTCTTAAACTCTGTTGAACTTACGAGGAAGTTAATAAGACCATATCTTGCAACACTTGTATTAAGTCTGCTTGTCCATGTAGCACGAGCACTGTCACTTGGGATTCTTCCCAAAGTAGCAAGGTGAATGTCTTCTACATAATCCGAATTTGATGTACGACGTGAAGTATAACTTCCACTGTTTGTAAGTGTCTGAAGGAATACTGCAGCAGTTGTACCGTTCTTAAGCTTATTACCCCAGAAATCAAGCTCAGACTGAACTGGATCTCTGTCATAGAAAGCGTTATAGCATCTTGTAACAAATCTCTGCTGAGCTGTTAAAGTAGCTTGATCAAGACGGCTTACAAAAGCAGTACTTATAAATCCACGCTCAACGCCCATCTCAGCACAAAGAGCAGTAAACTCAGCTGACTCAGCAAAATAAGCAAGCACCTGTGTTCTTGTCTTTGCTGTAGCAATAATATTTGCCCAGTAAGCAATTTCTGACTCAATACCCTCACGACCGAGAAGAGCTCTATAGCATACAGCTACATACTCTTCATTTGTAAGCATGTTTGCTTCAAACTCACTACTCTCAAAGAATCTCTGTACAATGTAAGCAGCTGTCTTGCCCTGATCAAGAACTGAAACCCATGAATCAATCTCAGACTGAACTGCAGCACGACCTAATACATTAAGATAAAGAGCTGCGATAAACTTGTCCTTTGGAGGGATAACTGGCTCAGGAATAAGTGAACCCTTTGTTACACCGTACTCTTCACAAAGGGCAGAAAACTCTGGAGCTTCAATAAATCCTGCAAGTACATCATGTCTTGTTCCGCCGTTATTAAGAACATCAAGCCATCCCTGCTTGCCATCTTCTTCTGCTTCTCTTCCAAGAATTGCTCTGTAAGCAATATCTACGAACTCTTCATCATTAAGGTTCTTCTCTGCCATCTCATTACTTCCAAAGAAGAAATCAACAACAGAAGCAGCTGTTCTGCCATTATCGAATTCAGAATTCCAGTAAGCAAGACCATCTGGATCTGACTCTCTTCCAAGAATCAAAACATAAAGTCTCTCAATAAACTCCGATGCTCTATTTCCATCAGCATTTACCTGAATTCCACTTGTTGCAAAAATTGAAAATACAATTGCAAGACTAAGAATCACTGTGCTGAGCTTTGTAACTATTTTTCTCATCTTCACCTGCTCCAAAAAACATCAATAGCCCACACCTACGTGTGGACTATTAAATACTACCAATAAAACATGAAAAAATGTTAGTTCTTATTTTTTAGTTATGTTACATTTCCTTTTCGAAAAGTATTACTTACTGCATCTTGGACACTTTGTCTCCCCTGGAAGAAGCGAGAAAGTGCACTTAGGGCAGAAAAGAATACCACCTCTGCCCTCAACTGGAGCAGGAACATCATCTGCTGGTGCTTCTTCTACAGCTTCAGCAGCTGCCTTCGCTTTCTCTCTGTCAACAAACGTAGCCATAGGTGAAATCTTATACTCCTCAGGCTCTGGATTATAAGAAGCAGGCCTCGCGAAAACATTTTCCATGCTTACAAGCTCAATTGCGAAAATTATCCAGAATAACTGCATGTTATCAGTTACATAAAGGTTATAAAGAAAAGTGAAAATTACGGCGTTAATTATAAGTCCAACGACAACAGGGCCAATAATCATTCCACCATATGGTGAACTGGCACCAATAATAATTGATGCAATAAGTGGATAAAGCAATGATCCCAAAATAACAACAGCTGTAAAAATCATTGCAGGCTGTGTATATCTAAAAATTGGAAATACTTTGGAAAGTTCCTGTTTATAGACTTCGTCAAAATCTATACGATCCTCGTTATAACTCATAAAAGCCTCCTAAAAAAAACAAACATGTACCAAGTATAAAAGCAATTGCTGTTAACAGAAATTTAACAAACGGCTAATTAGTCATGTTTTTTTACTATTTTGGAGAATTAAGGTGATTCTCAGTCTGACAACCCGACTGAATCACTAATCATTCAGACTACTTTTCAGACTCAAAAGCCCTCCAGTCTGACAACCCGACTGAATCACTAATCATTCAGACCACTATTCAGACTCAAAAGCCCTTCAGTCTGACAACCCGACTGAATCACTAATCATTCAGACTGCTTTTCAGACCCAAAAGCCCTTCAGTCTGACAACCCGGCTGAATCACTAACCATTCAGACCACCATTCAGACTCACACCAACAAAAAACGCCTCCGACACTGATTAACTAACTGGAAACCAGTTAATTAACCAACCCCGGAGGCGAAAAACATTAATAAAAATGAGGAAGTTTTATACGAGAATAGCGAACTTCAAAGTACACTTAACAGCTACCTGACCGTCAACTGTAGCGAGAGCCTCACCTACACCAACAGGTCCTCTAACCTGTGTAATCTTTGTCTCAAGACGAACCTGGTCACCAGGAACGATCTGACGCTTAAACTTACAGTTATCAATGCCTGCAAATACAGCAATCTTACCCTTGAAGTCTTCCTGTGAAAGGATAGCAACTGCACCAGCCTGAGCGAGTGCCTCTACTGTAAGAACACCAGGAACGATTGGCTGCTCTGGGAAGTGACCCTTAAAGAACCACTCATCAAATGTAAAGTTCTTATATGCTACACAGAACTGACCTGGCTCATAGTCCTCAACCTTATCAAGAAGGAGGAATGGGTGTCTGTGTGGGATAATTGCCTTAATTCCGTTGATATCAAGTGAATTAGCCATTTTTAGAATCTCCTTTATAAAAATTATTCAGCGTACTTCTTAAAGAGAAGTGTTGCGTTGTGGCCACCAAATCCAAGTGAGTTACTCATTGCGTAGTTAATCTCACGTGACTTGCCCTGACCAAATGTGTAATCAAGATCACACTCTTCGTCTGTCTCAGCAGAATTCAAAGTAACGTGAACATAGTTGTTCTCGATAGCCTTAACACAAACGATAGCCTCGATTCCACCAGCACCACCAAGGAGGTGACCTGTCATAGACTTTGTTGAGTTGATAGATACGTTTTTAGCATCCTCACCGAAAGCGTACTTGATAGCTCTTGTCTCGAAAAGATCATTATGGTGTGTTGAAGTACCGTGAGCATTGATGTAAGCAACATCCTTTGGCTCAACACCAGCTTCCTTCATAGCAATCTTCATTGCCATACCAGCACCTGAACCATCCTCAGCTGGAGATGTGATGTGGTAAGCATCATTTGTTGCACCGTAACCAACAACCTCAGCATAGATGTGAGCGCCACGAGCCTTAGCGTGCTCGAGCTCCTCAAGGATAACTACACCAGAACCCTCACCGATAACAAAACCGTCACGGTTCTTATCGAATGGTCTTGAAGCAAGGTTAGGATCTTCCTGTGTTGAAAGAGCTGTCAAAGATGTGAAGCCCTGAACACCGAGAGGACAAACAGCTGCCTCTGCACCACCTGCTACCATGATGTCAGCCTCATCGTACTTAACTGCCTTGAAAGCATCACCGATTGAGTGTGAACCAGAAGCACAAGCTGTAACGATAGCTGTGTTCTTACCCATCATGTGGTACTTAATTGCGATGTTTGCTGAAGCCATGTTAGCAATCATCATTGGGATATAAAGAGGAGCAACCTTCTTGCCTTCCATAAGCTTAGCGTGCTCACGCTCGTTAGCCTGCATTGAACCGATACCTGAAGATACGATTACACCAACACGGAAAGGATCTTCCTTCTCCATATCAAGCTTTGCATCTTCAACAGCCTGTGTTGCAGCAGCTACAGCGTACTGTGAGAAAAGCTCCATTCTCTTAGCTGTCTTAAAATCCATGTACTGAGTTGGGTCAAAATCCTTAACCTCACCAGCAACCTTTACCTTGTACTCAGAATTGTCGAAACGTGTAATTGGGCCAATACCGCACTTACCTTCAACAAGACTATTCCAGAAGCTCTCAACGTCATTACCAATAGGTGTAACTGCACCCATACCTGTAATTACAACTCTTCTTGCTTCCATAAAAACCTCCGATAAAAATCTTTACTTCATTTCTTCTTTTCGAAAAGGGATTACATGTGCATACCACCGTCAACGCTGATGCACTGACCTGTGATGTAAGAAGCCTCATCAGAAACGAGGAATGCTGCACAATTTGCGATATCCTCAACCTGGCCGAATCTTCCGAGAGGGATAGATGCGATGTACTGCTTCTTAACATCCTCAGGAAGAACGTCTGTCATAGGAGTCTGAACGAATCCTGGAGCGATTGCGTTAGCTGTAACGTTACGTGAAGCATACTCTCTTGCTACTGACTTTGTGATACCAAGAACACCTGCCTTTGAAGCTGAATAGTTAACCTGGCCAGCATTACCCTGAAGACCAACGATTGAAGAGATAGAAACGATACGTCCGTACTTCTGCTTAACCATTACTGGAACGCACTCACGGAAGAAGTTGTAAGAACCCTTAAGGTTTACAGCGATAACTGCATCGAAATCAGCCTCGCTCATTCTCATAAGAAGACCATCTCTTGTGATACCAGCGTTGTTGATAAGGATATCTACAGAACCAAATGTCTTCTTAACGTCTGTAACTGTCTCCTTAACAGCGTTTGCGTCTGTTACGTTGCACTGATAAGCCTTTGTCTCTACACCGTATGTAGACTTAATCTCGTCAGCTGTCTCCTGGATGCCCTCGATTGGACAAGCATCGATAACTGCGATGTTGATTCCCTTTGAAGCAAGTGTCATAGCGATGCACTTACCAATTCCTCTTGCACTACCTGTTACGATTGCTGTTCTAGCCATTGTATTAATCTCCTTTTAAAGATATCCCTTACTGGGTTTGTTTTTCTTATTACTTAAGCTCATTAAGAGCGTTAACACACGCCTCAACGTCTTCAACTGTAGAAACATTGATTACTGGGATTTCTGGGCAAGTCTTCTTAACGAAGCCTGCGATTGTCTTACCAGGACCAATCTCTACAAATACATCAACGCCTGCTTCCTTCATAGCAAGGAGTGACTGCTCCCACTTAACAGGAGAAGAAACCTGAACCTCGAGGAGGTCCTTAACCTGATCCTTGTTATCAACGAACTCAGCTGTTGCGTTAGCGATATATGGAATAGAAAGATCACCGATTTCAGCCTTATCAAGTTCTGCTCTCAAAGCTTCGCCAGCTGGCTTAAGCATTGGTGAATGGAAAGGACCTGAAACGTTAAGCTGTAATGCTCTCTTTGCACCAGCAGCCTGAAGCTCTGGAATAGCTGCAACTACGCTTTCAGTCTTACCTGTGATAACAATCTGACCTGGGCAGTTGAAGTTAGCCATTGTAACGCCATCGAACTTTGAGATAACGCCCTCGATAATGTCTGGAGCAAGTCCAATTACAGCAGCCATTGTTCCCTCACCTGCTGGAACAGTGTTGCTCATGAGGTTACCTCTGATTCTTGTAAGTCTTACTGCATCGTAGAAGCTCATACCGCCAGCAACTGAAATTGCGCAGTACTCACCAAGTGAAAGACCACCAGCAACGTCTGGCTTAACGCCTGCGTCGAGGAGAGCCTTTGTGATAATCATACATGCTGTAACGAGAGCTGGCTGAGTGTACTCAGTTACGTTGATGTCATCGTTCTCAACAAAGAGAAGCTTCTCCATATCAACGCCTGAAGCCTCAGTAGCTTCCTTAATCATATCCTTGGCATAGTCGAACTTCTCAACAAAGTCCTGTGCCATACCAATCTTCTGTGCACCCTGACCTGGGTAAACAAATGCAATCTTCATTCTCTTAATTCCTTCTTTAATTCTTAATTAGCAAACTGGCTTTGCTGCACCCATAAGCTCATTAGCCTCAGCGAACATGTCATCAACGATAGCCTGAACTGGACGAATCTCGTTAACCATACCAGCAATCTGACCAGCCATGAATGTACCGTTGTCGATATCACCATCGATTACAGCCTTACGGAGTGCACCAACACCCAAAGACTCCATCTCTTCGAAAGAAGCGTTTCTGTCCTCGAGCTCCTGGAACTTCTTTGTAAGCTTGTTCTTGATCTGACGAACAGGAGCACCAGCCTTACGACCTGTAACCTGTGTTGATCTGTCCTTAGCCTTAACGATCATGTCCTTGTAGTTCTGGTGGATGTTAACTTCTTCTGAAGCGCAGAAAACTGTACCACACTGAACACCTACAGCACCGAGCATAAATGAAGCTGCAACACCACGGCCGTCAGCGATACCACCAGCTGCGAGAACTGGGATAGTTACAGCATCAACAACCTGTGGAACGAGAGCCATTGTTGTGAGCTCACCAACGTGTCCACCTGACTCTGTACCCTCAGCAATAACTGCGTCAGCGCCATCCTTCTCCATCTTCTTAGCAAGTGCTACAGAAGGAACTACTGGGCATACGAAGCAGCCAGCTTCCTTCCACATTGGAATATACTTACCAGCAGAACCAGCACCAGTTGTAACAACCTTTACCTTCTCCTCAGCAATTACCTTTGCAATCTCATCAGCACGTGGGTTCATGAGCATGAGGTTTACACCGAAAGGCTTATCTGTGAGCTTTCTGATCTCCTGAATCTGTGTTCTGAGCCAGTTCTCATCTGCGCCACCAACACCGATGATTCCAAGACCACCTGCGTTAGATACTGCAGCAGCGATGTGGTAGTCTGCTACCCATGCCATACCGCCCTGGAAAAGTGGATACTTAATACCGAGAATTTCTGCAATAGTTGCCATAGTTAAATCTCCTTCTGAGTTTTTGCTTTCGCGAAATGTATTAGTAAATAAAATAGTTAGCGCCCCATGTAAGTCCGCCACCAAAGCTAGACATTACAATCTTGTCACCCTTCTTAAGGATTCCATCCTTCTTCATCTGTGTAAGAAGAACTGGAATAGATGCAGATGAAATGTTACCTGTATCCTGAATTGTAAGAGGGAACTTCTCCATAGGAATATTGAGTTTCTTTGCAGTAGCTTCAATGATTCTCTTGTTAGCCTGATGGAATACGAAGTGATCTACTTCGTCGATTGAGAAGCCATACTTCTCTGAAAGTTCATTTACGAGAGCAGGAATCTCAGATACTACGAATCTGAATACTTCCTTACCATTCATAAACATATTTGTTGATGCCATGAAGCCTTCTTCCTCAAATCTCTTAGGCTGCTTCATGTTCTCACAGTGAAGGCATGAACCTCTCTCAAGAGATGACTTCATGATAAAGCTGTTGCGCTCGCTGCCAGGAACTTCTGTTGCCTTAAGTACAACTGCACCAGCACCGTCACCAAAGAGGATACATGTTCCACGATCCTCCCAGTCAACGTAGTTTGTAAGACACTCAGCACCAAGGACGAGAGCGCACTTTGAGTTGCCGCTTTCGATGAAGCCCTGTGCTGTGTTATAAGCTGCGATAAAACCAGGACAAGCTGAGTTAACATCAAAGCATGCGCAGTTCTCGCTAGCGCCTACTGCACCCTGAACACATACAGCAATACCTGGGAAAACAAGATCTGGAGTTGTTGATGCTGCAACGATAAGATCAATCTCAGAAGGATCGATGCCAGCATCCTTAACTGCCTCAAGTGCTGCCTTACAGCCCATTGTTGAAGCCTTGTCTTCAACACCGTCTGCAACGTGGCGTCTCTTGATACCAGTTCTTTCAGTAATCCATTCGTCGTTTGTTTCAACAATCTTTGCAAGATCGTCATTAGTCATAACCTTAGGTGGAAGATAAGAACCAACACCTACGATCTTTCCTGTAAACATAGAATATATCCCCTTTTTAAAAATGCTTTGATAATCAAAGTATTACACAGATGGCCTATTACGTCAATATATTCGGATTTTGTAATAAATGTCAGTTTTATAGTCAAAAGCCCTGATTTTATTGACTTTTGGGGCACATCAAAAGTGGCAACCCTGCCTGTTTGCACATACAAACCGCAAAGTTGCCACACTATTCAATCTAAATACAAATTATTTGCATCAGAATCTGTCGTATTTTGTATTATAACCAGGATTCTCCTCAGGTCTAAGCGCATTAGGATACATTGTATCTGCGTAAACATCAGTCTGCATGTTCTTAAGAATCTTGAACACTTCCTGATACTCTTCAATATCAATAATCTTGATACCAATATTATTATGGTTATGTCTTCTTCCATATTCATATCCAGCAACGTGTGCACATGTCATGATGACATCACCTACACCAAGCATCTGATCAAAAATACCCTTGTGAATATTAATATTTGAAATCTCCGCGAAAGGCTTCATCTGAACATTAACAGTAAATACACCACCACTAACATAAACCGCGCGATCAGTAATAATGTACTCAGTATTCTTATGTCTGATTACTGAAGTAATAACACCACCAAGGTAAAGCCATACAGGCATCAGATGCAAAAGGAAAAATGGAATAAGAAATCCTGCAACTGCACCTTCAGCAAAAGCACCATCAAGAAATGCCATCCTCATAACAAAATAATCAAAACATGCCCAGAAAATAGCAACAATCAAAAGCGGATTGAAAATAGTCTCAAGAATAAAGCATTTAAACTGCGGCTTGCCGCGCCAAACAATGCGCTCACCATTTGTCGATAATTCAAGATCTGTCATAAAATACCCCACATAATTTGACTCACTTTTATAAGTCTATATTAATTTGTGGTCTGATTTCAATAAATAGTTGTTGTGGAGAATTAAGTGAGGGTAATTTGCTGGTGTTTTGGCTATTCAGTCTAAGAAGCTGTCTGACTGCTACTTCAGTTAGACTGCTAATTAGACTGAGGTGGCTTAGAATCTGAAAGTCTGTCTGATTGCCACACCAGTTAGACTGCTATTCAGACTGAGAGGGATTGGAATCTGAAAGTCTGTCTGATTGTCACACCATTTAGACTGCTATTTAGACTGATGTGGTTCAAAATCTAACAACCTGTCTAATTGCCACATCATTTAGACTGCTATTTAGACTGATGTGGTTCAAAATCTAACAACCTATCTAACTGCTACTTCATTTAGACTGCTATTAAGACTGAGAACCATTCTGTCTCTCAACAAACACAACAAAAATCGGCCCCTACACCATGCAGAAGCCGATTTGAATCATTAGTTATAAGCGCTATCACCAATTCATCATATTAGCAAAGAACTCACTAGCATCACTTCTTGAAATTTCACCATTATCATAAGCATAAATAGTGACCAAGAAAGTTGTATCAATCCATGACTCCTTATGCTGATAATTAATGCCCTGAGCTGTCTGAATCAAATAATTAACAGGATTCTGACCAGAAAGCATTTCCAAGTTCCATGCACTGTTATTAGCCATTGAAAGCATTACAGCATTGTTATTAACAAATTCGCCATTAAGAGCCATCGCTGTCTGAACGTTTGCATCACAGCAAATAGTTCTCATGATTTCTCCAGCAAGATTCTTATCCTTACAGTACTTTGAAGCCATAAGGAAGTTTCCTCCCCAGAAAGAAGCCACTGGAGCTGGAACAACACCCCAGTCACCAGCTGTAGGATTATAAGTTGAATCAAATCCTTGAGCTCTGCCAAGCCACAATGGTCCCCAATAAGAAAGAACTGTCTCATCCATTGCACATGCCATCCAAGTGTCACCCCACTGAGTAGAATTCCATGTCAAATTGTTATCAGTAAAATACTTCGTCAAATCAAGGAAATCCAAACAAGCGTTATCAAGTCCAAGCTGACCATTAACCATAAAAGATGACTTTCCAATTGCAGAACGGTACATTTCATCAACACCAACTGTAATCTTAACTTCACCATTAGAAGCAGAATTCACAATATCAGCTGCATATCTAACTGCATCCCAGCTCCAAAAATAATTAGCAACCTGCTCTGGTTCAGATACTCCAAGAGTTCTCTGAGCTACTGATCTATTGTAGAAAACTACAGATGGTGTGCACTGCCAAGCAAGTGCCTTAAGGTTACCGTTGTTATCAGTACCAAACTGGAATGTATATCCATACATCTGAGATACATCAGCTTCAGTAATACCAAGCTCAGCCACAGGAATTGTATTTTCTGAACAAATATATTCACGAGCATAAGACTCATCACAGACAAATAAATCTGGTGCACCATCACCTGAAGCGAGCACCTGATCAAGATACACTTCATACATCATGCTGTCCACTGCTTCATAATTATAGTTAATATCTGGCATATACTCTTCAAGTACATACTTTAAATCTTCATTAAAACCAAGGATAGTAAATGTCGCTCTTGACGCTTCACCTCTTGCATAAGCAGGACCATTACCTACAGTTCCAGGAATAATTCCATATCTGCTACAAATTTCTGCAAATTCAGGAGCACCAATAAAATCACTCAAAATCTGACGATCGGTTCTTCCAGCCTCTATTACCGATTTCCAATAAGTTACTTCGCTAGTAGCAGGATTTCTTCCCATTACTGCACGATAAAGGGTAAGTATAAAATCAGTATTACCCATATTCTTGGAAATATACTCATTTGAAAAAAGGAATGAATCTACAAGAGCTGCACCAGTTGTAGCGCCACTCGCAAGTGTATTTGACCAGTATTCCATTCCTGCTCTGTCACAGTTTCTTTCAAGAATTTCACTGTAGCATCTATTAGTAAAATAATTGATACCAACAAACTCATGTGGATCTTTTCCAACTACAGCAGTACCTGCCACAACTTTATAACTTTGACAAATATTAAAGAACTCATCTGAATTTGCAAATCCAGTAAAGATATCCACACGTCTCATACCTTCATCCATCAGATTTGCCCAATATGCAAGTCCATCAGGATCATTTGAAGCATCACGTCCCATGAGTGCAGAATACATACATGAAACAAACGCCTCATTAGACATAGGTTTGGAATTGAATTCATCACTGAAAACAAACTCATAAGCAAGTGAAACACCTGTATTACCCTCTGCTAATATTGTGTTCGTCCAATAATTAACTTCATTTCTAGAAGCAGAACGATTAAGGCACACATCGTAAAGTCTTGATACAAATCCATCTATTCCCGAAGTATCAGTCTCAGCCAAGACCCTCTTAGTACCAATAAACTGAGCTGAAGATATCACCATAACCGCGGTCAAAACCACTGAAATAATCTTTTTCTTCATAAATTCCCCTCTCCCAACTTTCTTAAATTACTTTAAAATTCTAACACTCCAAAAACGACAAATGGCGCTAAACAGAATATATTCACAATTTTTTTAAAATCTCTCGAAAAAACAGGATCCCGAAGGATCCTGTCATTGTTCATATTTATCCCATATTCCTTAAGTAGCTTTGCTAGCAAAAGACTCAATTAAATTTTCTGAGACATCTGCACAAGCGAAGTGCGGAAGCCCGCGAAGAAAATTTAATTAAGGATTTATCCCTGCCTGAGCACACAACTCTGCAAACTCTGGTGAACCAGCAAAATCATCAAAGATTGTCTCTCTGCTGCCACCCTCATAGATTGCAGTTACCCAGTAGTCAATCTCATCAAGTGATGCGTCACGTCCCATAAATGTCTTATAAAGACGGTTGATGAATTCAACGTTGTTATGGTTGCCATTCATGAACTCATCTGAGAAGAAGAACTGACGAGCTGCATCTGAACCTGTTACAGTTCCAGAAACAAGAAGATTTGTCCAGTACTCGATTCCTTCTTCCTCACCATCTCTTCCAAGACATGTTGTATAAAGTCTTGTCGCGAAAGCAACTACCGCCTCTCTCTGGCTTGGTGCAGGAGTTGTTGCACCAGGATTGATTCCACAGTTTTCGCAGATATTAATCCACTCAGTTGAGTTGATAAATCCATAGAAAACTTCCTCTCGTGACTTACCAGAAGCAAGTTCACCAATCCAGAAATCAAGTCCTGCTGAATCAGGATCACGATCCATAAATGTTCTATAAAGTCTTGTTACATACTCTGCTTTCGAAAGGTTAGCATCAACAACCTCAGGAGCAAAGAAGAATCCATGAGCTGCCTCAGCTCCAGTTGCACCATTCTGAAGTGCTGTAATCCAATAGTTCTTACCCTCTATTTCTGATTCTCTTCCAAGAGCAACGGTGTAAAGCCTTTCGACAAAACCAGCAAGTTCTGGGTTACATGGAACCAAAGTTGGACCTTCAGGTACAGGTGTGACCGGTGTCTCAGTAGGAGTTGCCGTTGGTGTATCCGTTGGTGGAACTACAGTTGGAGTGCTTGTAGCAGTTGGCGTAGGAGTACTTGTATCTGTTGGACGAACAGTTGGTGTTACTGTTGCTGTTGGAGTAGCAGTAGGTGTGTTCGTCGCTGTTGGTGCAGCAGTAGGAGTTGCTGTCGCTGTTGGTGTTGGTGTATCAGTTGGAGCTGCAATAATAAATGCCTTAGTAATTGTTCCTGTATAGTTACCCTTACCTGTAATTGTTACAACTGCTGCTCCAGCATTTACGTTATCTGCATAAGAAACAGTATAGTCTGTTCCTGCTACAAGAGTTCTTCCACCAACTTTTACAACAATGCCATTAAATGTAATTGCACTGCCTGTATAAACCTGGTTACTAATTCCAGTTACAGTTGCACCCGAAATGCTAGCCTTACTAATTGTAAAGGTCTTTGTAAGAGTTCCACCGTAGTTGCCCTTACCAGTAATAGTTACAGTTGCTGTTCCTGCAGCTGTATTAGCTGAATAAGTAACAGTGTAGTCTGTTCCAAGAACAAGAGTCTTTGTTCCAACTTTTACAACCATATTAGGCTGTGTAATTGCACTATCTGTATAAGTTGCATTGCTAATTCCAGTTACTGTTGCATCAGCAATACTAAGCGCAACAATCGAGAATGTCTTCGAAATTGTGCCTGTATAGTTACCCTTACCTGTAATTGTTACAGTAGCTGTTCCTACAGCTGTGTTATTTGAATATGCAACAGTGTAATCTGTGCCAGCTACAAGAGTTCTTGTTCCTACTTTTACAACAAGGCTCGAAAGTGTGATCGCACTACCTGTGTAAGTCTGATTACTTAATCCACTTACTGTTGCACCAGATACACTTGCCTTACTAATTGTAAATGTCTTTGTAAGAGTTCCTCCATAGTTACCCTTACCAGTGATTGTAATTGTTGCTGTTCCTGCAGCTGTATTAGCTGAATAAGTAACAGTGTAGTCTGTTCCAAGAACAAGAGTCTTTGTTCCTACCTTAACAACCATATTAGGCTGTGTAATTGCACTACCTGTATAAGTTGCATTGCTAATTCCAGTTACTGTTGCATCAGCAATACTAAGCGCAACAATCGAGAAAGTCTTCGAAATTGTGCCTGTATAGTTACCCTTACCTGTAATTGTTACAGTAGCTGTTCCTACAGCTGTATTATTTGAATATGTAACAGTGTAATCAGTTCCTGCTACGAGAGTTCTTCCTCCAACCTTTACAACAAGACCTGTCAATGTAATTGCACTACCAGTATAAGTCTGATTACTTAATCCACTTACTGTTGCGCCAGATACACTAGCTTTACTAATTGTAAATGTCTTTGTAATAGTTCCCTTATAGCTTCCCTTACCTGTAATTGTAAGAGTAGCTGTTCCTGCGGCAGTATTGTTGGAGTAAGAAACTGTGTAATCTGTTCCTAATGTAAGTGTCTTTGTTCCAACTTTTACTACAAGATTAGGCTGTGTGATCGCACTACCTGTATAAGTAGCATTGCTAATACCAGTTACTGTTACATTAGTTGCAGTTGAAATATCAACCGGCGTTGGTGTTGGAGCATTTACCGTAATAGAGAGAATATTACTTCCTACTCTGTATTTAGAATTTCCTTCAGAGTAATTACTATTAACTGCCCATACATCCATCTTTAATGTTCCAGTAAAATTACTTGGAACAGTGTATGTATAAGTAAGTGATTCTGTTTCTACTCTCTCAATAACTTCGCCAGCTGAATTCATAATATGAACAACATACTGTCTAACATCATAACCGTTTTTCTCAGGTGAAGAAGTCCATGTAAATGTAATTTTGGAACCAGCAGTTACACTAGTTGCAGAACTACTTACAACTGGAGCCTTTGGAGAGCCTGGATCAACATAAGGACGATTATCATTAAGTTCAAATTTATACACATCAAACTTCTGATCACGTGATGAATCATAAGAATACGATACTATATTAAGTCCGTTTGGTTCACTACTATCATAAATATCTATTACAAGTCCTGACTTAACATTCTGAATGATAAATGTTCCATCTGTCTGCTGATACAAAATCCATTTCTGGTAATCCGCACCATTAGACCAGGCAGTACAAACATTCGAACCTAAATCAGTAAGCCCACCATAAACTTCCAGTACTCGATCATCGTACATACTTCGAATTATAAAAGTTCCATCGCTTTGAGGCTGGAACTGCCAAATCTGAGCAGCAGAGTAAATCTCATTGCCATTTGTACAGATAGTTACATTACGACGAGTCATATCTGACACAGGTGCAATTGATTCCAAATGCTTCCAGGTTTTCTTGGCAATAATATATGCATAGAAATTTGAACTAGCTGTATAGCGTGTTCCTGGAATTGTATTTGCTGTTGGATCATATACATGAGCGATTCCGGTTATTTCACCGTGATCATCTGCATAACATTCATATAATCCTTTATTTGAATTCAAACGACAGATTCTTCCACATGTAACTTTCTGACTATAATTTCCACTACTAATTTCAAAACTTCCATCGGAATTAACAGCTGTAATTATTTCAAAATGTTCTGGAGTATCATCAGTATAGCCAAGATCCCAATCTATAAATATCAAATCTCCAACACGAGGCTGATATGAATCAAGTGGATATTTGGATTGCTTTGCTGATAGTGGCGCTGGGTCATCTTTCCCTTGAAAACTCCAACTGCGAAAACTATAGTATTCATACATATCAGAAATGTTATTGTACATATAGTCAGCAGTAACAGTAACACGGGACATACTAGAACTATATGGCATATATTTATCTGGATTCACTCCTACAGATGTATAAGCAGTCCTTAATACATACTGAAGGAAATATCCACACCAGTTGCCATTAACATTTATTTGAGTTGCATTATGAACATATGTAGCATTCTTATCCTTATAATTATACACAGTGGTATAAATTGCCTGCTGAAATGGCGTCAACGTCGCGGCCTGTACATTACCATCGTTACCAGCACCTGGGATCAGATTCACTGGCAGTATCGTAACAACCAAAGCAATCATTAATATGACTGCAATTAACTTTTGTTTACGCATGTTTTCTCTCCTCTCAAATAACAAAACACACACCGCTATTCATAAATAACGATGTGTGATTTCCTTTACATAAATTCTAAAATTATAGAAAAGTTAGAGCATCTAACAAAAATTACATAAAAGCGCCCGTTTATTACATCGGGCGCCGAATCGTTAACAAACAATTTTCAATTAAAATTAAATGCAAATAAAACAGCAGGATCCCGAAGGATCCTGCCATCAAAAACAAACAATAACTTTAATCAGATTCAGCCAAAATACTCATTCATAGTACAGAATCTGCCATCACGATAGCCAAATGCATCATAGTAGTGCAGGTCTGTAGTACCAAGTCGCTCCCAGTTCCAGGTTGCTGAAGTAGTGCTGAAAACAACATTTCCATTACCATCGTAAATAGTAACTGTTATTGATTCATTACCAAGGAAGAAGTCTTCATCACCAGCATCTCTGCCCCATGAGCGGAAACCTAATACAAAACCTTCACCTACATAATCCTCAATATACATTGCAACTCTTCCGCCAGAAGTTGTACTTGTATTTTCAACAAACTCACTTGGATTAACTCCGTAACGCTCGCCAGTTGAATAATTTATCAAATAAAGCTCAGGATGCTGAGCAGTTCTGCAAGCTCCCCATTCAATTACTACATAGTAACGAGTTTCAGTGTTTACAACTGGTCTTGGAATAATTCCATAAGACTCACAGACAGCTGTCCACTCATCTGAATCAATAAATCCATTAATAACAGCCTCTCTTGAAGTTGCTGTCAAAAGATTAATCCAGTATGCCTTACCTGCTGGATCTGCTGAAGCATCACGGTTAAAGAACAAACGATAAAGAACACTAATGAACTGATCATCAGTTAAATTCTTTGCAAGGAACTCACCGCTTCCTAAGAATGAGCGAGCTACATCTGCGCCAGTTAATTCATGTGATCTTAAAAGATTTGCCCAGTAAGCTGCTCCATCAGGATCACTTTCTCTTCCAAGAACAACTGTATAGAGTCTGTTTGTAAAACCTTCAACACCTGTCAACACTGGCTGTGAAGTTGGAACTGAACCAGGATTAATACCAGATCTTCTACAAAGATCAACCCACTCTTCTGAACCGATGAAACCGTAGAATACAGACTCACGTGTTCCACCTCTGTTAATAACATCAACCCAGTATGCAACTTCAGAAGAAGAACCTTCACGATTCATAAATGTTCTATAAAGGCGCTTAACGAATTCAGTATCGCTGATTCCCTGATTGATAATCTCATCACTGAAGAAAAATGTTTTCGCTACATCTGCGCCTGAAGTTCCGCTTCTAAGCTCACTTGCCCAGTAGTCTCTTCCAGGAATATCGCAGTCGCGTGCTAATGCCTTTGTATAAAGTCTCTCAGCGAACGCAGTAATCGCATCCGTAGGAGTTTGTGGAGCAATAATATTAAACTGCTTTGTGCATGTACCAGTATAGTTACCCTTACCTGTAATAGTAACAGTAGCTGTTCCTGCAGCAGTGTTGTTAGAGTAAGAAACAGTGTAATCAGTTCCTAATACAAGAGTTCTTCCGCCAACCTTTACAACAATATTTGCGAAAGTGATTGCACTTCCAGTATAAGTCTGATTGCTAATACCAGTTACAGTTGCGCTGCTGATATTTGCTGCAACAATTGAGAATGTCTTATTAATTGTACCTGTGTAGTTACCTTTACCTGTAATTGTAACTGTAGCTGTTCCTACTGCAATGTTATTGGAGTATGTAACAGTATAATCTGTTCCCACTACAAGAGTTCTTCCTCCGACTTTTACAACAAGACTCGAAAGTGTAATCGTACTGCCTGTATAAGCCTGGCTATTCAAACCACTTACTGTTGCACCAGATACACTTGCCTTACTAATTGTAAATGTCTTTGTAATAGTTCCCTTATAGTTTCCTTTACTTGTAATTGTAAGAGTAGCTGTTCCTGCGGCAGTATTGTTGGAATAAGAAACTGTATAGTCTGTTCCTAATGTAAGTGTCTTTGTTCCAACTTTTACTACAAGATTAGGTTGTGTGATCGCACTACCTGTATAAGTAGCATTACTAATTCCAGTTACTGTTACATTAGTTGCAGTTGAAATATCAACTGGCGTTGGCGTATTCGTGTTTGTCGGACGAGTAGTTGGTGTAGCCGTTGGCTTTTTTGTCGGCGTTGGCGTATTCGTGTTTGTCGGACGAGGTGTATTTGTTGGCGTTGGAGTAGCAGTTGAAGTCACAGTGATTGTAAGTGTATTACTTACTGTCTCATAACCTGGATACTTTGTATTAACTGCATATACTCGAACTTTATATGTTCCAGCAGTTGAAAAAGGTATTGCCTGTGAACGTGATGTTGTTGTATACGTTTTAATCACAGTGTTGCTACTATTAAGCACCTCAACTCTATATGAACGTGCATCGTAAGTAGATGACCGAAGTGCACTATTACTCCAGCTGAAAGTTACAGTTGTACCCTTAACAAAACTTGTTGCTACTGGCGTTAAAACTGGAGCTGCAGGAGCCGCAGGTCTTGTATAAGTACGATTATAATTGGACAAATACTCAACAAAAAGCTGCTGTTTTGGTGAAAGAATCATACGATACATCTTAATGTTTGTTCCACCAGCAACAGAATCACCTTCACACGAAAGCACCTGCTCACAGTATTCTGATTTAATAAGGAATCCACAATCAGACCAGTTATTTACATACTGATAGATTCTCCATTTTTGATTCACAGCTTTATTCTCTGGCATAGTCTCAATATTTGTATTCCATTCACTTGAACCATTATGTGCTGTCAAAAATGCTGATGTATTACCATTGGTATATGCATTTGCAAATCTGTATACGCCACCACCTGCATTACCAGCCCACCATATATGGCTAGGATCATATGGTGCCTGAGCATCAGGTGCTATCTGTACGTTACCATCAGAATCAATATTAAATTCAGTCCATGGACTTTTCTTGCCCATGTAAAAATAAAAATCGTTGTACTCAGATATCCATCTTCTCGCAATTATATAAATAGTGAAATTCTGAGCCGAATTTTCTCCATTATGCTCCCAAAGCTGAATATTGGTTCCATCGCTCTTTGAATTATTACTACAATCAAGAACCAAATCACAATAAGAGGCTTTAATTAAGTAACGCTCATTATCATTAAAAATAGTCCACTGCTGATTTGCGCCACCCGTGTATGGGTTAACCGTAACGTTGGTTCCATTAGTCTTTCCGCTTCCAACAGCAGTTAGAACCCAACCATCGGTATTGTAAATTACATAATTAGAATTTGAGAGTCGCTCAAATCTCCAAAGTCTTCCTGGATTATTATCATCCGAAGACAAGACTACATTATCTCCAACACGAGCAACTCTTGCCTTTCCCTCATCATGTCTTAATATTGTCGCATAGAAATCCATGTTTCCAGACATATCATTGCCTGTCCACTGATATCCTGGGATTGAAGAAGAACCTGTAACATTGAGTATAGGTCGTCCAATACAGGTTACACTTCCACCATTTCCAGAAAACATTGCAGAACTGCTGCTTCTTGTCCATGTACGCTGAATAACATAAGAATAGTCAACAGAATCAGAAGATGTATTACCTTCAGAAGTAACGAAAGAATTATTAGAATTTACCTTTACGATAACTCCAACATGATCAGGATTATAATTGCCTTCCCAATCAATAAATACAATGTCACCAACCCGAGGAATATAGCTACTGTAGTTTGATGTTGCAGTCGCAGAATACTGTGGGAAAGCATTTGATTGCCAGTTTTTCCAACAATACCATCCTCCATAACCTTTACTTTGAAATGCACAAGCTGCCTGAGGAACTAATGGCAACTCATTATATGGAAATGCGTCACTTGAACTTAATCCAACATTTCCATATGCCTTAGTAAGAATATAACGCACATAATTTCCACACCAATTTTGTGCTGGAAAACCAAAATATGAGCGCTTTCTATTATTATACGTTGTGGCCAGTGACTGCATCTGAGATTCAAACTCACTTCTAGTCGCAGCCTGAACTTCGCCACTGTTGTTAGCACCAGGGATAAACCTGACTGGCAGCATCGTAACAACCAAAGCAATCATTAATATGACTGCAATTAACTTTTGTTTACGCATGTTTTCTCTCCTCTCAAATAACAAAAACACATCACCATTCCCTAATAGCGACGTGTTGTTTTCTATACATAAATAATAAATTTTGAAAGGAATCAGAACACCTAATAAAAATAACATAAAAGCGCCTGTTTATTACATCGGGCGCCGAATCGTTAACAAACAATTTTCAATTGACTAAAGCACCGTAAATTGGCAACAAAATCCAGAGAAATCTTTGGTGCTTTTTCTGAGTCTTCCGCACAAGCGAAGCGCGGAGGACCGCGAAGAAAAAGCGCAAAGATTTTACCTTAAAGATTTCTGTCGGTTATATACTTCAAATATTCCATCTTTACACCAGCATAATTTGCCTTGCTGACTGGAAGATTTCTTCCATTATCCATAACAACACCATCTGAAGTGATTGAGGTTATATGCGACGCATTAATCAGGAAACTTTTGTGACTTCGGATAAAACAGCAGCCAAGACTGGACATCTTGCTTTCGACGTTCATGAGTTTGTCGTAAAACTCCACCTCACGCTTGGATGTGATGAGCTTTACTTTGCGCAGCTGGCTTTCGAAAAACAGAATCTCGCTTACTGAAATTGTGATAAGCTCGCCTGCTGTCTTTATGCTGAAATACTTAACGTCGCTTTCTTCAAGATTAGAAAGTGCCCTGTCGATGGCTTTCTTAAGAACATCGTCGTCGACTGGCTTTTGAACGTAGTAAACTGGCCTTGCATTAAAAATCTCCTGAGCATACTGATAATAAGAACTAATAAAAATCACCTGGATATTTCCCTGATTTTTGAGAAGTTCCATGGAGGCACCGATGCCATTAATTGAATTATCGTTGAGCTCGATATCCATGAGAAGAATATCAATCCTTAAATCAGTATCAATCTCCTTAAAACTCTGCGCAGTTCTGATATCAAACTTATCAGGAAACAACGCCTCAACACTGGCTTTTATATTACGAACTGCTGCCAGATTATCGTCACAAATTACAAGATTGTACATATTTATTTACACCTCTAAAGTGATAATTGCGGTACAGATTCTTTCCTTAATCTCGATAAAGAACTCACCATTATTACGTTCAGCAATATCTTCGAGAATTCGAAGTCCGTATCCATGCTCAGTGGAATTACTAACGGCTAGTTTCCTGATGCTTTCAATGTCTGTGTAAGTGAGCTTACTTTCAACAGGATTATCAGTTCTGATGATAAGCTTACCATCGTTAATTCCAATCGAGACTTTAACACTGCGGTTACCATCAACCTTACACGCCTCACGCATGGCATTATCAATCAGATTACTCAAAGACGAAGACAAATCAAGGTCGCTAATTTTAAGTTCTGAAGGGATATTAACATCAACTACAAACTCCACATCGTCACGCTGTGCCGCATTATACTTAAGCGTGAGAACCGAGTTAATAATCATGTTGTCACAATACTTAATGCGTGTAAGGCTATCTGTCTTTTCCTTAAGTTCCTTAAGCATATTCTGCGCATCTTCAGAATTACCATTACTTACCAAAAACTCAATCTGCTCAAGCTGATTACCAATATCATGTCTGATCTTAGATGCGCGATTTGCTTCCTCGTGAACAATCTCATAATACTGCCTGTTCATGCTCTTCAAAGCATCTGTAATCTGCTGCTCCTTTTCCTTCGCGTAGATTCTGTTACTCACATGAATAAGTCTTAGAAACAAAAGATTCAATGCGGAACTAAAGAAAAGCGCAACTCCTCCAGCCATAGCCGCTGACGCCTCGTTAGTAACAAGCTCTGGTCTGAACACAATTGTAAGATAAGTCAGCTGAATCACTGGAACCATCACAAGCATCAGAATAGATGTCAGCGTATTTCTAAACTTACGTCTGTTATGGAAAACAATAAGGCACACACTATAGCAAATGCAGATCGTCATCGAAAGCATTCTCAGATAGTTGCGGTAAACAACATTCTCGTATGCCTCCATCATGCTAAGCCCACCTGGCTTTACAAGAGTAACATAAAGCTCCAGCAAAAGTTCGAAAGCAATACTTGGCACAATTGCAGTCAGCAAAAATAACCTAACCTTACTCCAGATCGAATCCCTGCTAACGATTCCAATTGCGGCAATAAACATTCCAAAAGTCAAAACAGTCGTACTTATCTGAGCAACATTGGTAGGAAACATTGGCGCAATCACCGTATTGTAAGTACCTGCAGTTCCAAGACAAAGAACTGCGATAACATAGTTCACCCAACCTTTTTCAAATCTCTTCTTATCTGTCAGATTAACAATAATTGCAGACATAAAAACGCACTGCACTATTCCACAAATCGCCTCAAATGCTATAAGCCCATTCATAAAAACACCCCTAATTCCAGTCGGTACTCTGCGACACCACAATTTTATACGTACCGTCAGCTTTCTTCACCTTCTCAACAGTCTCGGTCGTCCACCAGTCAGCGCTCCCGTCCCCCTCACGACAGTTGTAAATCGCACTCGCACTTAAAGACGCCTCAGGATACACCTCAATAATCTTCTCGAAAACATCAGCCACTCTTTTGCCCGAAATATTAACATCAGCTTTTATGCTTACCGACGACTCCAACCACTTAATATCTGAATCACAAACATCATCAAACATTTCTTTGGCAAATTCCAAAACTTCCCTGGCCTTCCCTGCCGAATAACCTACATAAATATCCATAGTCCTCTCCCGACAACTGATTTTCTATTAACTTTACAGCGTTTGAAATTAATAATCAAAGGGGACATGGCGGCTTGCATAGGTCAATATTGAGAATTTGCTATTTTGGCCTATCAGGGCGTAGACCAAAAAATGACTTTCAGCGATTTTGGCTTACTCACAAATAGGCCAATTTTGAGATTTAATATAAGTTGGCCTACATCCCCGTAAGCCAATAATTAACTTTTAATGATTTTGGCTTACTTCTCGATAGGCCATTTTTGAAGTTTTTTCAGTTTTGGCTTATTTCATGTAAGCCAATTAAGAGACTTTTTCATTTTTGGTCTATAATCACGTAAGCCAATATGGGACAAATTGTGATTTTGGCTTATCAGAGCGTAGGCCAAAAAATGACTTTCAGCGATTTTGGTTTATTTCAATGTAAGCCAATCTAAGCCAGCAACCATTTTTGGCCTATCAAAGGGCACTCCCATCCACACAAAAGTCACACACTAATCTTAAGTCCGCAGTACATCTGCTGAAGTTTGTCACCGAGTTCATTTTTCATAATTTTATAAGCTCTGTCACCAGTGCAATGACCAGTAACAATATGCTCGATTGATAACGCGTGAATCTTCTTTGCAACTTCCTTCACATAGCCGTTACTCATAGACGCCAGATGAAGTCCACCGATTGTCATGTAGATCTTTTTGCCAGGGAGATAATACTCAACATCTTTAAGGATATTTGGAACTCCACCATGGCTACAGCTATTAAGAACAACAAGTCCTTCTGAAGTCTCAAAAACGATACTTATCTCATGCGAGAAATCATCAGGAACAATCTTGCCATTAACCTTACGGTACATGTGCGCCTTCTTTCCAATCTTCTCAAGATTGTTCTTAATGTGTGGCACAATATATACACCGTCATCTATCTGTTGCATTCCGGACACATATCTGATTCTTGAGCTGTTTGCCTTAAATACTTCTTCCGAAATACCAACATACTTTCGAACAAATCCCAACTTAAAATAGCAGTTACAGGAACATGCATCAGACACAAACAAATCAGCGTGGATGTTTGTTTTAAAGAAAGAATCAAAACCGCTGGAGTGATCGTAATGAGCATGCGACAAAAAGGCGCAGTCGACATCACTCAAATCAATTCCAATTTTTGAAGCATTCTCCAGATATTTACTACTGCCTCCAGTATCAAGAAGATATTTCTTTCCGTTATATTCAATGAGAATAGATAAGCCCCATTCTGATTCCAAATCACCAGATGGAATATTATCTACTAGCACTGTTGCGTTAAATTTTGCATCACCTGACATATCAATATTCCTCTATATATTCTGGGTTATCAAGATACCACTTAATGGTGTTTCGAATTCCAGATTCAAACTCAAATTCTGGACGCCAGCCCAGTTCGCAAATCTTGGTGTTACTGATGGCATAACGTCTGTCATGACCCTTGCGGTCTTCAACAAAACTAATCAGAGATTCATCTTTCTTGAGTTCATTCAGAATGATTCGAACAAGATTAATATTGCTGATCTCGTTATGGCTTCCTACATTATAAATCTCACCAATTACACCATTGCTAATTATGCAGTCAATTGCGCTACAGTGATCGTCAACATGAATCCAGTCGCGCACGTTGAGGCCATCACCGTAGACTGGCAGTTTGCTTTCGTGAAGGGCTCTACTAATAATGTGGGGAATCAGCTTCTCGGGGTGCTGATATGGACCATAATTATTGGAGCAGCGTGAGATTGTTACTGGGAGTCCAAATGTGCGGAAATATGCCATCACGAGGAGGTCAGCGCTTGCCTTGGAAGCGGAATAAGGTGAACTCGTTTTGATGGGACTTTCCTCAGTGAAAAACAAGTCGCTTCTATCAAGTGGCAGGTCGCCATAAACTTCATCTGTTGAAATCTGATGGAACCTGATGCCACCATGCTTCAGGCACATGTCGAGAAGCACGCCCACGCCAATTACATTCGTCTCCAAAAATACAGAAGGCGACTCAATCGAGCGGTCAACATGCGACTCCGCAGCGAAATTAATAACGCAGTCAGGCGCCTCGGATTCAAAAATCGAATCGATAGCTTCCTTGTCAGTAATATCAGCTTTATGGAAAGTGAATCGCTCGCTCTTTTGCGCTGCACTCAAATTCTCCATGTTCCCCGCATAAGTAAGATTATCAACGCAGACAATCTCATAATCTGGATGAACACGCAGCATGTAATTTATAAAATTTGAGCCTATAAAACCGGCTCCACCAGTAACTAGAATTTTCATACTAGAATTCTATAGAAAATCAGCTGTAACTTCAAACTAAATTGTGGTTAGAATCTGCCAACCGTTCTAACTGACCCTTCAAATAGAACGCCAGTTAGAACAGCAATCAAAAACAGGGCTCCGAAGAGCCCTGTTCGATTAATAATTTCCCAAAAAG
Organism: Saccharofermentans sp.; assembly: GCA_045598005.1. Lineage (GTDB taxonomy): Bacteria > Bacillota > Clostridia > Saccharofermentanales > Saccharofermentanaceae > Saccharofermentans. Next base: position 65,490 of record JAZLLF010000018.1, read on the forward strand.
ACTTAAGCAACTTTGCTAGAAAAGACTTAATTGAATTTCTGAGTTTTCTGCACAAGCGAAGCGCGGAAGCCTACGAAGAAATTCAATTAAGGATTAATCCCTGCTGACTGACACAACCCAGCAAACTCCTGAGACTCCGCAAATCCAGCAAACACTGACTCTCTTCCATAAGCCTCAACGTTAGTTACCCAGTAAGCAATCTCAGCATCAGAACCTTCACGGTCCATGAATGTTCTATAGAGGCGTCTTACGAACTCTGAATTTGAGTGCTCGCCTCCGATGAACTCATCAGAGAAGAAGAATGTGTGAGCTGCGCCAGTTCCTGTGGCATTGCCGCTTCTTAATGCGTCTGCCCAGTAAAGGATTCCTGATTCGTCACCGCTTCTGCCAAGACATGTTGTGTAAAGTCTTGTAGCAAAATCGAGTACTGGATCTACTGGTTCAGCTGGTGGTACTTCACCTGGGTTGATGCCTGCTTCTGCGCAGATCTCGATCCATTCTGGTGAACCAATAAAGCCGTTAAATACCATCTCTCTTGAGGTTGCGGCTATTACGCCAAGCCAGTAATCAATCTCGGTATCATTTGGTGTACGATTCATGAATGTCTTGTAAGTACGGATGATCCATTCACTATCAGTAACGCCATCTTCCTGAATCTCACTACTGAAAAGGAAGTCGTGCGCAATTGCGGCTGCGGATGCACCATTCTCAAGCTGAGTTGTCCAGTACGCTTTGCCCGCTTCTTCTGCCTCACGGTTAAGTGCGCATGTATAAAGTCTTCCCGCGAAAGCAGCAATTGGCGACTCAGCACCTGGATCAGTTACTGTTCCGATAACGTAACATCTGAAACCATTTTCAATAGCACGCTTGATGATACCAAATGAAACAGCAGTCGAACCAAGCTCCCACTGCCCGTCCTCATTTATAAACAAGTATGAATATCTGCTTCCTGTTTTTTTATAAACAACCATGTCGCCAACCATTAAAGTACCGATTTTTTCTTCAGCAAGAGGAACAACAAATCTTGTTGGCAAACCCTCATAAACAGTTAATTCAGTTGTAGTTGCAGTAATTCTTGTAAAATCAACATCTGAATACTCACGAACAGTTCCGAGAACGAAGCAGTCTAAGCCTGCAAATTCAGTCAGGAACTCATCCTCTGTTCCACAATAAAAACCACATGTCCATCCATCTGGAGCATAGTAAACGTAATCGTAGCTGTTGCCGTTTGCTGCATAAACGATTGTTGTGCCACTTCTTAGATCTGGGAATTCTGCTTTCGCGATGGAGATTGCTTCTTCTGCAGAAAAAACTGTAGGAATGCTAACGGAAATTGCAGAATCTGTAATCTCGTTAATCATGTAAAGTCCAGGAGCGACTGTTGCAGGATCAGATACGCTATTTACTGAAATGATTGCAAAATTTGAGCCATATGAATTGAAGTAGTAGTGAAGATCAAACTCAACGTTACCGTTGGTAGCAACGGTATATGAACTCAAACTAGAGAGTCCAAAACTTGTGTAAAGGAAATTTGCCCACTCCATGTCATGAGTGATTTTATTGTTGTCATATCTGTCGCGAATGTTGCGGTTGCTGCTGAATGAAGCGTCCAAAGTAGATGCGTCACAAACAATAAAGTTAAGATAAGACTTACCTGTAAAATTCAAAGAAGCGATGTTATTACCAAAAGCAACAATTTCTATAAGCTCGCTTACACCACTAATATCAAGTTCTGTTAAGTTGTTATTAGCGCAGTAAATTGTATCGAGAACATTTGAAACAGGTACTTTAAGTTCAGTAAGTTCATTATCAGAACAGCAAATATACTGAAGGCGCTCAAGTTCTCTTAAATCAAGAGATGTCAATTTATTACCTGTACAATCGATACCAAAAATAGGAGCATCCGGATTAAGTGTAAGAGAAGTAATCTGATTGTTTCTGCATCTTACGATGTCAAGCAATTCAGCATTGAATAAGTCAAGTGAAGTAAGATAGTTATTACTACAATCAACATAATGAAGTGAAGTTGAAGCACTAAGATCCAAAGAAGTAAGTTTGTTATTCGGACATTCAAGATGAGCAAGACTTACAAGACTACTTGCACCATTAATTGTAGTCAGATTGTTGAATGAACACTCCACATACTCAAGACTGCGACATTCATTGAAGTAAAGTGCGCTAATCTTATTACCAGGGCATGAGAGTGTCGCAAGTTTTGTAAGTCCCATAACAGACAAACTCTGAAGATTATTGTGACCACAATACAAAGTTTTAAGATTAGTATTTGAAGTTACATTAAGAGAAGTAAGTTCATTGTAACTACAGAACAAGTCATTAAGATTTGTAAGTCCCTGAACGTTGATTGAAGTAAGCCCGTTATCGTGACATGTAACCGAAATAAGCTCCTTGTTTGCGCTCAAATCAAGCTCGCTGATTCTATTGAAACCACAGTCAAGTCTCTGAAGATTTCTGAAATAACCAATACCTTCAAGAGTAGTAATTCCCATATCATGGCAGTCGATCTCTGTAACCTCGGAAATCTCCGAATCCGACAGGAAACCATTCCCATCAGTATCGAACTCGCTTCTTACATACTGGCGGAATCTTACATCCTTAAAAGCAGTAACAACATTTAAACTTGCGGCAAATATATTCGCGCCAAAAAGTGGCACCATCATCGTCGCTACAAGCATCCCTGCAACAACTCTTCTTATCTTCATAACAGACCTCCTCGAAAAGGGGGACTCCCCCAAATTCCTATACTAATTATACTAACCTGAACATAATTTGAGACTATCCAAAATGATAGGTGGTAGCAATTATTTTGCAGTCAAAACTTGTTTGTCCAACTTGAACAAACAAGTTTATGCAATAATAATTACATTGAGGAGATACTAACATGAGGGAATTTGATCACACAGGACTATTATTAGCAGAATATCAAGGAAAGCTCTTCGAGCAGTCCAATGAGTTAGATTGCTCTTCTGCTATTTACATAAGAAGGTTTTTACATTCAGATTTACTCAAACAATTAGACAAGAATAATATCTCTTACCTCTCTCTCGATGTTAACGAAGGCGTTTCCATGATAATAGAGCAATTCGGATCAACTAATTACGGTCAGAATAAAATGTCTAAAAGCGCTTTATTTTGGATGGGTTATATGTATAGATACATTGCCTACACAAGAGAGCAGTCAACAAAGTTTGTAATGAAATTATTCAATTACAACCAGATGAATGACGTATTCTATGCCTTTCACACTCAGGACCCTGAATGGTGCGTCAGAAGTCTTTTGGAACTCAACAATCTGACTGAAGATGTTTTTGACAACAATTACAGACTGAAAAAAGTCATAAGAAGCCGCGCTTACTATTGATGTTAACTTTGATACAATTAACCCATACAAAAACAAAGGGATAAGACACATGAACAGAACCTGTGACAACTGCGGAGGCAGAATCAGATACGATATTAAAAGCGGGAAGCTTAAATGCGATTCCTGCAGCTCATCTTTCTACATTAAAGAAATACAAAGTAATGAAGAAACTGAAACAGAGATGGACTGCGATATCTATACATGCAGTACCTGTGGCGCTGACCTCGTTATTAATAACACTGAGAGTTCAACTTTTTGTCCGTTCTGTGGTAACGCTACAGTTGTAATGTCACGTGTTCAGAAACTTAAAAGACCTGAGGTGATTATACCTTTCGAGATTACTGCTGAAGAGGCTGCTGAGAGAATTAAACGTACGTTTAATAAAGGTATGTTTATACCTGATGTTGTACATCCAAAGCCTGAAGATCTTCGCGGAATTTATATTCCTTACCACGTTACAAACGTCGAGTTCGATGGCAGCATGTGGTTTGACATGAAAAATCACGGCAAGGGATATAACGGCTACCCTTACATTCGAAGTGGATTCTGCTCAGCAAGATGGGTTACAACTGATGCCAGCAAGAGGCTTAACGACACATTCAGCCAGAAGCTGGAGCCATACTTTTTTGACAGCTTTAAGACTTTCGATGAGAACTATCTTCTTGGATTTTATTCCGATATTGCTGACGTTAATGAGGATGACGCCATCGCACTTGCAAGAACTCGTGTTATGAATATGGCTCATGAGAAATTCGTGAATTCGCTTCCTGACGTTAGGTTCAATCCCGATGCTTATAACACAGACAGAAGGTTCATAACAGAGGTTTACGACAAGCCTGTTACTGCTATGCTTCCGGCATGGTTTTATACCTATACTTTTGAAGGAGTACCATACACAATTGCCGTTAACGGCCAGACTGGTCAGGTGTCAGGTGGCGTTCCATGGGAGAAGAAAAAGTTCATCACCTATACTGCAATTTTGTCAGTAATTATTGGCACCCTTCTCTTCCTTCCTGTAGCCTTCATTGATTTCGATTATATTGGAAGAATTATGCTGGCACTCGCTCCACAAATTGTGCTCATACTTGTCATGTTCGGACTGGTAATATACAGATTTGGTGGATACAAAACATTCACTAACGCAATCAAACTCAAAAACATTGCATCAGCAAATTCTCTTACAAACTTCGTAAACAGGAGGCAGGGCGACTAACATGGAACCAATAATTTTTAAAATAGTTTTATACCTTATAAGCCTCGCCTTTGGCACAGCAATTGCCTTCACAATAGTTGCAAGGCTCCTCACGAAATCAAATAATCTCGGTGCAAAAAATCTCACCGAGACCACTTTTAATTTCGTAATTCTTCCCGCTGATGACGGCCCACATAACACAAAACTTTCCACATGGATCTATAACCCTGTCATCCGAAGCCACACGAAAGATGGTTTCAACGATTCATACATCAAAGCGCCAATCGGAGACATCGAAGACGAGATCGACGATGCTGATTTAAGCGGAATCAGCTGGCATAAGTAAAAATTACACAATCAAATAAGAGAGCAGACAATAGAAGCCTGCTCTCTTATTTAGTTATTTAAAATACAAATTTAACCCTGCCATTCTCTCAAATATTTGAATGGGAACGGCATAACCGTGTACTGGTTATTGCGAACAAAATCCACCATAAGAAGCGGAAGGATATCTTCAACTTCAAAGGATCTGTTTTCGCTGATGATTCTGCGAACTGGCAATTTACATGGAATTTTTAAATTCATTGACGCCTTCGTTCCAACGTAAACGGACAAAAAATGATAATTATCGTGGTCGATGCCAGTGTAATAATGTATGTTCGAGAAAGTTCCTGCCAAATCGTAATCCATATCGCTTGATTTAAGTTCTGGCGAGATCCATATGCTTTTGTTAGCATGAAGATAACGATTAAATAACTTAGAAACTTTCTTTCGCATATTTAATGCTTTTACCACCTGCTTACGCTTTATAAATAAATTCATACCACTGATCTTATCTTCAAAATCAATAAGATGAGCAATATCTGAATCCGATAATTTGTGATCGCTTATGAAATCTTTAAGGCCATCCAATATCTCATCTCTGACGACAAAGTCATTAGAAGGTGTTTCCTTAAGTGCATCACAGATACCTTCGATATTAGGTATCGCGAAGCATGGTGTTCTTACTATAGCAAGGATATTATCAACTGAACTGAACATTAAACCTTCCAGAAGATTTTCAACGTGTGAATATTTTTTATAAAGCTTATCGTACTTATCCATAATTACTATATGCTCTTCGCTTTCAGTACCAATGTCAGCATCAGTAAACTTTTCAAAGAATAAATGGCCATCCTTATCAATTTTTAGAAGCTTAAACTCGCCTATTCGCTTATCGCCTTCGTAAATAAATTTACGCACCACAAACGTCCAGGATTTGCCATTAGCAAATCCCTTCCAATCAAAGATATTAACTCGACGTTCAATCACATCATCCTTAATAATCATTTCTTGAATAATTTTACGGAAAGCCTTTGACTCAGATTTGTTATTAGTAAACTTTGATTCGTAGTCCTCGAATATCATATGCTGAACCACATACTCATCACTTGATAAATGTGCATCTTCAATACCAGATTTCTCATAGAATTCTGGATCATGAATAAGTCTGATATTGTACCTTTCCTCACAGATGCTTCCAACATCAGAATCAACACCATAAAAGCCACGTAATTCATTCTGAATCTGACTAACAGCCAATGAGGAAACTTCATTTCTTATATCATCAACTATTCTTATTCCTCTTGAAGAAAGAATTTTTCCAAAATCACGCAATTTCATACCAGCGTAAAAGGCATTATTTTCATATATGTCATCTGGCATGGATTCATATTCTAAGACCATGTAATCCCCCAAGAGACGCTTAACTTCACGATTGAAGTGTTCCAAAGCTCCCAGTTTGGAATTTTTGAACGCTCTGTAGGAACTGATATCAAGGAAATTAACACGTGTTTTCTTATCCTTGCGACTTTTAATTATGAAAATCTTCTTAGGATCAACGTCTTCATCTGTCTTCAGCTTTTTCCTAAGTCTCCCTGATTTATCTAAGATAAACTGAGTCTTGTTTTTAGGATTATTTGTTAGGCCAAACGTAACAACATCCAAATCCAAATACATACCAGGCTTAAGGCTAATATTCAGAAAATAATAATAACGAATTTCATTATTCTCAGGGTTTGTTATCTTCCAGTTACTCTGAGAATAATAAAGTTTACCCACAATATTGTTGTAAGCATATTTCTCTGACTTCGGTGCAGAAAGCGAATTAATAAGAAGCTGACACAATAATCTGTCGCCGTAAAAAAATGTTCTGCTTCTGAAATCTGAATCAAACAGCTTGTCTGAAGTGATTAATTGAACTATCACATCTCCAAACTCTTCTTCTAATTCATGACGAAATTCATCCTCGGTCACAGCGCCTTTGTCAAACAAAACAAAAGCCGTCTTGCCCCATGTATATTGAACTGCCCTGGCTTTACGTTCGATGCACGAGAGATTCAGTACATCCGTCTTTTCTAGTAGACTGTCATTTTTGGTTATCATAAAAATGTCAAAATCACGTGCAATAGCCTCGTAGTTCAGGTTAATCTTAACCTTATTACTAGTTACTTCTTTTTCCATTTTAAAAATCCTCCCTATCAATTAAACCAAGATTCTCAGCAATTATTTGGCCATCGTCATTTATCAAGGCTGGAATCAATTTAATTCTCTCATCAATCGTTTCTTCAGTTTTGAAATCCTCTGAACTGCATACGTTTACTATGTAAACGCGTTCTGCATTGAGACGCTCAAGTTTTTTGAGTATTTTATCCATTTGTTTCTGATGATCAGATCGAAACAAATCCCAATTCTTGAAGTCGACATAGATACCATCCTTCCCCTCATAATCAAATACCTCAAAGCGCTCGGGATCATCAATAGAGTTCAGTTTGATGCCTAACTCTTTCTCAAGGATGAAGCTTCCAACAATCTCACCCAAACGCCCCATATAGATATTATGAAAGAGCACCGGAGACATAATATATTTAGCCTTCTCGAAATTCACCGCATAGCCATTCTTAACAAAATGCTCGCGCATTCCTGGATATTTGAAGAAGACAGGAAGTCGTGATTTTTCAAAACTTACTTCCTGAATAATAGGAGAATCTAATTTGTACTCACGTCGGATGTTGTTTCTGAAGAATTCTTTATTCGAAGAATCAAACTCTACGCTAACACTTCCGTAATCTCCACGCTGGAAATAGATATATTACAGAAAGAGAGGAATTTAAAAATGACTATTGATGAGATTACAAACATTGCAGAGAGCTACGCTCGCGCTTTTCCAATTGATTTATATATGCTTGCAAACCAGCCTGAGCTGGCAGCGGAAGTTGACAGTAGTGTCGTAAGACCAGAAAGAATTGCTGTTAAGCCAGATGAAGCTTCAGTTAATCCAGATTCAGGTGTTGTTGAGCTTACTTCAGAAAATATCGAGAAAATTCACCAAAAGTTAGTGGAAATATACACTGGCGATGATCGTATCATCGCGCGTGGTACTTTCGAGAATGTAAGCATAAGCCCATATGAAGAAATGTATGGAAGTGTTTTGTACCCAAGTATTTTTGATAAGGCTGCAAAATACTTATACAGCTTTGCAACTTTGCAGGTTTTTGCTGATGGCAATAAGAGAACTTCTATTATCACACCTATTACGTTCCTTGCTATCAACGGTTACAGATTCACAATGCCTGAAGGCGAACTTGAGAAGTTCGTAATGTCAGTTGTTGATCACGAACTGGAATCAATCGAGGAAATTGCTGCAGTATTTGAGGCTAATACAGAGCCTGTTTAATATGCATTTCAAGGCGCTTGCAGATACTTTTTACTTATTTTAAGCATTTTTGGCAAAAATCCTTCCAATGTTTTATTGATGGCCGAGATTTTATTATTGAGTCATCAATAAAACAAACGGAGGGACAAAAAATGCCATTCTTAATTACACATCCAAACACAGCAAATAATTTTATCATCAGCGCATTTATTATTCACATAATTGATCGCTATTTCTATTCATTCGAAGCAAGACTCGACCTTGTGACAGGTGCATTAATATTTGGAATAATCTTTACTCTTCAGGCCTTTTTTAAGCCAGTACGAGTTGCATCAAGTATCTTCGGAATTATCGCAGTAGGAACTTCAATTTTTTTGTTGATTTTTAGGGATCATTTGCCTATCGCTATTTTTTCATCTGTTACTGTCAGCTTTCTTTGGGCAATATGCAATTTCTTTTTTACTGATAATTTCATTCCAGACTCAGAAGACATCGAGACATAACTTTATATTCACACAACACAATTTCACATCTGCCCTTCCCTCTGACTCATTCAGTGGGCTGCGGCATACCCAAAATAGGAGGATTTACATTATGAAACGATTTAAAAAGCTTATTTCAATCATTCTTACAGCAGCAATTGTGACATCAATTGTAGCAGCATGTAGTGACAATGGATCTACAGTTGATACTGAAGTTACAACAGAAACATCTGCGGAAATCATCGATGATGAGACTACTGAAACTTCTTGTGACAATCAGACTGATGCAGATGAAACAGATGAAACAGTAGCAGAAACGACAGTAAGAGTTACTCCTACAGAAGGAGCTCGTGCTACAGCAACTCCTTCTGTAACTCCTACTCGTGGTGCTCGTCCAACAGTAACGCCTGTATCTCGACCAACAACACCGGTGCAGCCAACAGTGACACCAGCGCCTCAGGCTACTTCTACTCCAGTACCAACTACTGCACCGTTCCCGACGCTTCCTTATACCCTTTTCCCATGTCAGTTCTGTGATTACACTTTCTATAATCTCCACGATTTGCTTTATCACTTGTCTGTGGATCACGGTATAAGCGCTGACCCACCTGCTCCTACTACACCTGTTACTCCTACACCTCCACCTGAGTCTGCTGAGACAGCTGCCAGCTAATTAACTATTTCCGAATGAATACTCGATGTCTGAGATCAGTTCCTGGTTTTACAAAATCAGGGACTGATTTGCGCGAGAAGGGATATAATAGTTTGTGAATGAGTAGGTTTTTATTTTCGAAGCGAAGGAGAAAATATGCTGGATACAAGAGGTTCAGGCAAGGAATATACACGGCAGGAGCTGTCTTCTTTTACGAAGGTTGCTGACTTATATACTAACGACAATCGCTGCATTTACGCGGAACTTCTAAGTGACGGGAGCGGTCATAAGATATACATTCGCGAGTGGCTTGCTTCAAGAGGAGATTCCTGGAGTTTTTGTATTGTTAATTCCCTTGATGAACTTAAGGTAGAACTTAAAAAGGACAGCGACCACGGCGATCTTCCTCCAGGGAAAATTAATGGAATTTGCGAGAGTGTTCGCGGGGTGTTTGAAGAGTAATGGATAGTATCGAGAAAGTTATTAAGAATACAAACGAAGAGAACCAGGACAAGGTTAACTGGACTAATGCCTGGAGTGGGAAATATCCTGTCCTTAAAACCTATCAAGATGAAATTGATATCCCAAGGTATGCTAATGGAATTAAGAAGATGCTTCAGGAACTTGAAGAAACTCATGGATACAGCAGACGGGATGCAATGCTTGTTCTTAAGGACATTTTGTATCACGAGTATAAGGACAATAAATAATGATTAATTATCCAATGAAGAAGTTCATATCTTTTATTAAGAGCTCTGGCAATGCTAATTCCAGGTTCAAAAATCTGGAATACGACAAAGAGACACAGATTCCTTATGTAAGATGCAACACCTGTAATAATGAAATGATGGCAGGGTTTAAGGACAAGGCTACAGGAAAGTTCCATGGTCTGGAACTTCTATATAGCGAAGAAGAGATTAGTCTTTTTGCCAAGGCGTGTGGTGTGGAGAAGGTTGATAAGGGGTATTAATAATCTGTCTTCCATTGAATCATTCTAATGAACAACAGCTCATAAACCATTATTCGAAGCTTTTAATTTTTGATTATATAAATATATATTCTTCTTTCGGTTAATATGCTCTAAGAATTTCAAACAGGCAGTTGATTCATCTAATCCTGATTCTAAAGGAATAACCAAACCTCTTTCGTTGCAGGAATAGATTGCATAGGTTCTTTTCTCTTTAACCAGACTAAGACAATCAGGAAGCCTGTCAAGATGTCCAACTGATAGAGGACCATATGCATCAAGTCCATCATCGGCTATTTGTTTTACTAATTCTTTGATTTTCATAATAGTTTAGCTTCTCCCAGATAATTTCTAAGTTCTTTTAGCTCTGCTTCCATATCGTACATGCTCGCAATTGGCGAACAATGTAACGAAGAAATGTACCTGTACAAATCCCTCTCATTGTGAGTTTTAAAGTAAGAACTATCAATTGTCTTATCAATCTCAATGCCATATCCACCATCACGTGGTGAAGCTGTACGTGAGATTCTGAGATTTCCATTTTTATCAATTTCAAAATGATAATCCCAGTTTTGAATGAACATTCCACGATTAAGATTTTGTCTCTGGCTGAATGTCAGTGCAGGCTTCTTTTCAAGCCCCATAAGATCCAAGGCTTCCTTTAATTCTTCAATCTGAACATTCTTGTTATATGACTCGTATTCAGGTGGTGGTGTCATACTAAGTAGCATCTTATAAAACTGATTAATCGTAGAATCTGTATATTCACTGACAGGAACAACAATTGCTACCGGCTCCCTATCATTTGTTGTAAGATTCTCTTCAAGAATAATATCTTCACCATCAGTCCAGATGAAATAACCTTTGTCTTTAATCCTTACATAACTATTAATAAATTCACCACTGCTCATTCGTCTTCCCTCATCTCGTAATTAATAATTACTATATTGATGTAGAATAATTATACAGTCTGCTAATTTCCAAAATGCCACATAGTATTGAACGTTATGTAAACAAGTGCAACAAAGCACTTCTTTTATTAGTCTTAAATACAACAAACTCAAAGGACTTAATCATGAAGAAACTTATATCAATAATACTCACAACTATTATTCTTGGTGGTTCACTTACAGCCTGTAGTAAGGCTACTGTAGAGACTTCTGAGATTCTCAATACTTCTGCTACAAGTGAAGCTACAACTGCTGCTACAACTACTTCTGAAGAAACAACTGAGACTACTCATCCTGAGAGTCACTATGAGTTTAACCCACACGTATCATCAAGCATTATGACCGAGATAATGGGTCAGACAATGCTTGATACTTACAATAATTTTATTGAAGCTGTTCTTGCTGGAGAGACCACTTTCGAGTGCCCTGATGAGGAGACTTATTTCTGGGTTATGGGGCAGTTTGCATACCTCTACTTCCCTGTTGTTGCTGAATATACACAGATGGCAGATGGTATCTCTTACGAGAATGGTGTGGGAAAGTTCACATATAAGATTCCTTATGAGGATTTCCAGGTGAAGCTTCAGGAGTTTGAGGACTTAACTACTGAGATTCTTAACGAGACTATGGATGACGATTTCTCAGATTTTGAGAAGTGTCTCGCGCTTTATAACTACTTCGTAAGCCACTATACTTACGACTACTACGTTGCTGATAATCTCGGAGATCCAGAGATAGATAATATGGTCTCGGGGTACAGGCTTCTTACTGAAGGTCAGGGGATCTGCCAGGAGATTTCTGTTGCATATTCATTCCTTTTACTTGAGGCTGGAGTTGATGCAACTGTAGTAAAGGGTGAGCGCGAATACGATGGTATGGGTCACCAGTGGTCTCTTGTTACTATCGATGGCAATAACTACCACATTGACCCTACTTACGGGCTTGGAACTGAAGGTTACCTCTACTATTTTATGATGACTGATGACAAGAGATATCAGGAGGACTCTTATAACCCTGATGATTTCATTCCTTCTACTGTATATGCACAGGTATACGCATACCCTGATTTCTCAGCTACAGATAATACATACAGAGGCCTTTGGCAGAGCAGAGTAATCCAGTGGAATACTGACGAGAATACTCTCCTTGTGGAGGATTTCTACGGTCAGAGGCATATGTTCAGTTATGGGGACGCGTGATCTAACTAGACAAAGTAATATTAGCAAAAAGGATAAACTCATCCGTCGAGTTTATCCTTTTTAGTATTCAAATAGTAATCCGATTCTTTTAATTATTGATATATTCCCATAACTTCTGTAATTCGTCATAACCCATTTTATTAACGGCTTCCAGAACTTTTTCCCTAATCGATGATTCTAATAGTACTTTAGAATATTCACCAATTATTGTCTCTTTTTTACTATCATACTGATTAAATTCTATTACACGATTATTTACAGAAGGTGCAGTTTCTTTGGTAATTATATAATCTGCAGAATTCTTGTTAATCATTTCTATTGTTTCCAGAGGTACATTTAAAACCTCTGCAAATAGTATCTTTTTACTCTGGGGAATCTTACCCTGACCCTTTTCTATTCTGTTTATTGAGGTTTTATTAGCATATTTAACTTTAATTGCTAATTGTTCCTGTGAAAGATTATTTCTCTTACGTAGTAATTCTAACAAGCTAATACCTGCAGAATCTGAATTATCACTGGTATATCCAGCTAACTGCAATAGCACCTCTTCATCAATTTTTAAAGCCGTTGAATAGGCATGAATTCTTTTTGCAGAACATGGATACTTACCATGCTCAATTTCAGAAATATTATTGTAGTTTGCAAAGCCTGCAATTTCACACAAATCAACCTGAGTATAACCACATTCGCAACGTAGTTCCTTTAAGCAATTTCCATATTCAATTCTGCGCTTTTCATTAGTCTTAATTGTTCCTTGAAATGCAGAGTTGTTTTTAAACATCTGCATATATCTATCAATAATTCGATCACAATTATTTTCCATAAGCTTACATCACCTCGAATAACATCTTTATGTATTATACATCGAACATAATACAGCGCAATAAAATGTTGACAAACCAATACTCTGGATTATACTTTACTTATACTTTTTATGGCTTTTGTGGACAAAATATAATATAATTAAGGAGACATTATGAAAAACACAATTAAAAAAATAATTTTGGTTCTCAAGATCATACTCGCAATCGCACTTATCGCTCTGGCTATTTACTTTGTTGTCAGTGCAGATGAATCAGATATCAATAGCATTACCAGAAACGAAATTAATTTAATTGAAATGATGAAAGGAGAGAATTAATGGGAATTTACAGAATTGTAAAAGGGGTTGAATTTTTTATTCCTGAAAAGCCAATATCCTGTGAAACGCAGGATTTATTTGCAACATTTAGTGAAGGTGGATTAATTATTGCAGAAAACAGAGGCAGTAATTCATTAATTAAAGCTCATATCAAGCCATACAAAACAGACATAGAAACTTATATTCAAATAGTAGAAAAGATATGGAAAGAACACAAAAATAATTCCTATCTATACTATATAGTTGAAGATGCTGACGTCTCGGATTCAAATACTAATACGATATCTTTAATTTTGGAAACATTAACAGAGCACAAAGAATTTATCACTCACTATATCCAGCCTGGCTCACATGCCACCATAAAAAGACACGTATTTGCTTACAGAATTAATTCAGTTGTTGATGCCTCAGCAGGTCTTATGAAATACAAAAGATATATTGATCTTTTAAAACCAGAAGTTGCACCTAACGAGAAACTTCTCAACAACATGAAACAATGGATTGAAAGCACATCATTCTCAGAATTCTATGAAGAAATATCAAAGACAGTTATTGGACAGAGCAAACTAAAGTTAGTTCTGATCAACGTATATAAATATGTTATAGAGGTATGTAAAACTGGCAGACATCACTGCAATACTATACTTACTGCGCCATCTGGATCAGGTAAGACAGAAACTTATCGTGCATTAAAGGAATATTTCAAGGATAAAATTCCAGGATTCGTAGTAGGTCTTTCCGATTTAACAGACATAACTCTAAATGGTTACAAAGGAAATGACACCATAACTATATTGAACGCCTTTAATTCTTCACAGTCATGCGGATATGGGATTATTTTTCTGGATGAATTCGATAAAAAGATACTTCCACAATACGCAGGCAAAGATGAAAATGTAAATGCTGCAATCCAGAGTCAGCTTCTGCTATATGTTGAAGGTAACACCATCACTCTCAATGAAAAAGAATCAAAGCGAATCGATACTAGTAAAACAATGTTTGTTGCAATGGGTTCTTTTGACTTCTTCAGAAGTACAAGAGGAGTGGAAAAATCTTTTGGATTCAGTAAACCTGACTCCATTGAAATCTCTCACTATGAGGAAATTACACGCGAAGATATTATCAAAGCTGGAGGATCATATGAATTAATCGGACGCTTTACAAGTCTCATTAACTACGGAAAATTATCTCATGAAGCCATAGACAGAATTATTGATAAGCGCTTATCTGAATTCTCGTGCATCAATTCTTTTGAAATCAGCATTTCACCTGAATTCCGAGAGTTGCTCCATAACAACGCCAACACAAATTTTGGCTGTCGTTTGCTCACGACAATCATTTCAGATGCTCTAAACAACGTTTATATTGAATACTTCGAAAACGGATATCGAAGCGAGCCTGCACGAATAACTCTGATAAATGAAGACAGTTATACAATAGAAATTCAACACTCATCGAAAGGAGAAATTGAACAATGACTCTTGATCTCCTCTATAACCATCTTCGCTGCTTCCCTATGCGTCAGTGGCCCTGGGTGACTTCTTGCACCAAAGTCGAGTTCATCGCAGGACTTCGCCTTAAGAAAAGTAATCCTTGAAGAATTCATGCTCTCGATTACTGTCTTAATCTCGCCTGCCAGGTCAATCTCGCACATGCCGATAATCCAGATTATCTTTGAGGCAGGGTTCTTCTCCATAACGTAGTTAAGAAAATCCACCGTACTCGCGCGGAATTCCTCCCTCGAAGTTTTATACCCCTCGAAAGGCTCCTGATACATGGCACCGTTATCGTTGGTTCCAAGATTAATTACAACGTAATCGAATTTCTTCTCGAAATTGTATTCCTCGCTTCTGCCATCGGCGTACTTATAAACTACAGGAAGCTTCATTGAAGGATCGTTGTTCCAGCCACATGTAATACCATAACCGCACCGCGAGATTACACTGTAGTCAGCATCAAGCTCGTGCGCTACAAGTGACGCATAGTTACCATCAAAACTTGTATAGCAGTATGAGAAATCCATATCTTCCTTTGCGCCCTTAAGGCCTTCTCCAGAAGTTATGCTGTCACCTATGAATTCGATGGACAACTTATTGTTGGCTGTAGCCTTTGTTGGGATTTTATTACCAGAGAAATCTTCTGCTTCTACTACGGACATATAGTTAGCGTCTTCATCGAGTGTTGCCTGGGAGTCTCTAATAACACGAACGCATCTTACTTCATCAGGAGTTAAATTACGGAACACTGGGATAGTATTCATGCCTGGAAGAAGCATGGTTCTTAAGATTCGTGCACCGTTAAGTTCTACTGCAACCCAGATCTCGAACTTACTATATTCAGCAAAAACCTTAAGAACGAGTTCAGGCGAAGTCGTCGTAAACTCAATTCCTGAACCAGTCCAGATATGCTTAATCTTATTATCTTCTTCTATATATCTTCCAATTATCTTTGAATCCAGCATTGGGGTACTGCCTCCGATAGTAACGCTTTACTTATTAATTATATTTCAAAAATATTCTTATAAAAATAAACTTAAAACAGATATTAATGAATTCTTCCTGGTGCAATAATTCAGATACAAAATGTATCCAGAGGTGACATTATGGCAACTACAGAAAATCTTCCTGCTTTAATAAGACGTAAGAATAATAAATCATACAAGAATTTCAATGTCAGTGTATATTGTCCACAGCGAACTATCTCTGATATTAAGGACCCTGATGCATATATGGAGAAGTTCCGTAATATATCTGATTACGTAAATGTTGGCCGTGTATATATCGAGAATTTAAGAGATCAGAAACTCTCAACAAGAGAAGAAATTCTCCGCGCCAAAAAGATGTTCGAAGACGCTGGATACGATACAGCAGGTGGCATTACGACATGTGCTGCTGACGGCAAGAAAGACGGCTTTGTATCAATCTGTTATTCCGATGAAGCTGAAGTCGAGATTCTTCGTAAGGCCGTAATTCTTAATGCTGAAATTTTTGATGAAGTTATCTTTGACGATTTCTTCTTTTCGAACTGCAGATGCAAAAAATGCATTGAGAACAAGGGCGACATGACCTGGTCCAAGTACAGACTTAAGCAGCGTGAATACATTGCAAAAGAAGTTGTCATGAAAACAGCAAAATCAATTAATCCAGAAATCAACGTGATCATAAAATTTCCACAGTGGTTCGAGGACTTCAACGAGACAGGCTACGACTTAAGTTCTGATACTGCTGTCTTTGATTCAATCTACACAGGAACTGAGACACGTAACCCTACCTACTGTGCTCAGCACCTTCCAAAGTATCTTAGCTACACTACAATGCGCCTTTACGGCAGCGATGCACCAGGAAGTAATCTTGGTGGATGGTTTGACCCGTTTGAGTGTACTTATAACATCACATCTTACCTGGAGCAGGCTTATCTTACCCTCTGGGGCAAGGCAGATGAAGCCATGATTTTCTGCAATCACTGCTTTACTGATGACAAGTGCTTCATGAGTTTTACACCGGCACTCGGATATGTATTTAAAGAAATTGATTCTTATCTTGGTGAGCTTGGAAATCCAATTGGCGTTATGGCATACCACCCTTCTTACGGACGAGGCGAGAATAATCTTCATAGCTACCTAGGTCAGTGTGGAATTCCAATGGAGCCATGCCTCATTTACCCATCCGAAAGCAAAGATATCTTCCTTAATGAGTCCGCTTCTGACGATCAGCAGATTGTATCCAAAATGAGAGACAGTCTCACAAACGGCGCCAACATCACTGTAACAAGCGGCTTTGTACGTAAGATGGGGGCACGCTTTGACGAGTTCGCATCAGTTAAAGTTACTTCAAGAAGAGCACTTGTTAAAGACTTCTGCGTATCCTGGAGCCATGGTGTAAATCTTGGTGGCAAGTATGCTGGAAACAAAGAGATAATTATTCCTCAGATAGATTACTGTACAAACGATGTATGGGAGATGGCAGGAGCCTATGGAACAGACAACAACTTCCCTCTTGTGATTCGCTTCCCATATGCAGATGGCAACATCTCAATTATTACCATCCCAGATGACATGGGCGACCTTTATAACTATCCAAAGGAAGTACTTAACGTAATAAGAGAACAGTTCTATCTTACTTCCCCAGTTCAGCTTATCGGACCATCGAAGGTACAGCTCTTCTTATACGATAATGACACGATAATTGTCAGATCTGACCTCGAATATACTGAGGTTGTATCCATAAGACTTCCTGACAGCAAAACTTCTGCAACAGACATTGTTACTGGCAAAGTTTATAGCGCTTCCATGGAATCAAAGCAGGATTTTGAAGAAGTTCATCCTGCTATTACACTCGAACTGTCTTCAGGTGTAAACTATGTCCTGAAATTAAACTAAGGACTAGATATCACATGGAAACAGGTAGCATAAAAAGACCAGATGTAACGTTCTACTACGGGCTAATCATGTTTACGTATTCGATTGGATATGTATCCATGTCTGCCTTTTCGAGCGTATATTTACTCGATGCGGGGCTTACTAACGGCGCTGTTGGAATTCTTCTTGCTATTGGAAGTCTCATTTCTGTGCTTCTTCAGCCTTCTGTTGGATCTCTTATCGATAACAATCCCAAAGTAACAAGCAGAAGCAGTCTCCTTATAATGGGCTTTCTTATTGTTATCTTCGGAATTCTCACAATACTTATTCCGGGAAGAGTTCCAGCTTCTTCCAAGGTAGCGGTAGTATCGCTGCTTTATGGAATTAACATAAGTCTTCTCATGCTCGCGCAGCCATTTCTAAATTCTCTTGGAATGGATGCAATTAACTATGGTTATCCAATGAATTTTGGTATCGGGAAAAGCCTGGGCTCATTAGGCTACGCCCTTGGCTCCTTCGCTGTTGGACGAATCTCTGTAATGTTCGGACCAAAGAGCATGCCTGTTACCTTCTCGATTACTTTCTTCATCTGCTGCATTTTCATCTTCCTGTACCCGGTTCGTAAGCTATCTGCCGCTGGTGAGAATTCTGCTAGCTCTGGAAGTGCAGGTGCCGCAAAGCCAAAGGTACAGATTAACCCTGTAGTATTCTTCTCGAAATACAAAAGATTCGCAGTGATTCTTGTTGGTCTTATTCTCGTATATTTCAGCCATGCGCTGATTAACACCTTCTCGCTTCAGGTTGTAGTGCCAAAGGGTGGCGACAGTTCTTCGATGGGAACTGCATCCTCAATTGCTGCTATATGCGAGCTCGTTACAATCGTATTCTTCAGTTTTTACATGCGTAAGTTCAAGCTGTCGCACCTCATTAAAATTTCTGGTGTATTCTTCGTACTTAAGATTCTCTTCAGCCTTCTTGCTCCAAATGTACCTGTATTCTTCCTGATTCAGGGCTTCCAGATGTTTGGCTGGGGCATAATGTCAATCGGTATTGTTTACTATGTAAATGACCTCGTTGGCGAGAACGACAAGGCTCAGGGCCAGGCATATGCAGGAATGGCATACACAATCGCAAGCGTGGTCTCCACTTCCCTTGGTGGTTACATAATCGATATCTTCGGTGTAAACGCGATGCTCATATCAGGCACCATCTGCGCAGCAATCGGTACTGCGATTCTGTTTATTAGCATCAGGGAACTTGGCACAGACAGTTAGACTAACAGATTCCAAAGCCTTACTTACGACAAAGAGACGCAGATCCCTCATGTAAGATGCAATACCTGCAACAGCGAGATGATGGCTGGCTTCAAAAACAAAGCCACAGGCAAATTCCACGGCCGCGAACTACTCAATAGTGAAGAAGAAATCGCCCTCTTTGCAAAAGCATGCGGTGTTGAGAAGGTGGATAAGGGGTATTGATATGGAAAATATGCAAAACTCAACACGAGGTGTGATTACGAAGATTCTACCTTCTCCCTAACACCAACCTCACAAATGATGTAGCAGGAATACTATTTACCATATTCGTTGTTACTGACATTGTTTTTGACATTTCAGTTGTAATTATGAGGGTAATTCTGCTTAAGAAAAGCGGCGAAATAGATAACGGCAGCGATTGAGGTCACTGCCGTTAGTTGTTTTTGTAAAATGATGTAAAAGCGCATGGGGACTGTGTTTGTAACAGTGTTACAGTAAAATTCACTTGTTATTAAAAACCAAGTACCTTTCACTAGCGTATAATATTAACTACATTGAACCATTAAAGAGGTGGATTATGATTCCAGATGAAGTCAAAATGATTGTTGACCAGTTTATTTCACAAGGAAAAATGCTCTTTCCTGAATCTGTTAACGAGGAGCAAATAGAGCAGTTTGAAACAAAATATAATGTGAAATTACCTTTAAAATATAAAGCATGGCTTCTCTATAGTGATGGTGGTGAGTTTTTCTTGCCTGCAGGTCTTCAGATGTATGGTGTTGAACACAAACCTCTAATAGATGTAACTGATTCTGATAAGCCCAATGATAAATATATCGTTATCGGATCATTAGCTTCTGGAGATCCGATTTTATGTGAAGAGGGAAGCGAAAAAATATCCATATACAATCATGAGGCAGGGGTAATTGAAGATGATGAAGTATATGAAGATTTCATTGCGTTTTTAAAGGATCTGTCAAACATACTTGGTATAGGAGAATAATCCTATGTCAAAAAGAACAGCTGAAGCCAATAAAGCAATTCGCTTAGCTTGGGAACGAGAGCAAAAACTTGTTCAAGAAGGAAAAGGAACAAGGGACTGGACCAAGGAACAACAGAAGGATATCCTTAATTCAAATAAAGGAAAAGCATACGACGACAATGGCAAAGCCCTAGAAGGGCAACATATGAAAAGTGTCGCAGAATATCCTGAATTTCAGGGGAATCCAGATAATATTCAATTTCTCACTAAAGAAGAACATTTTGCAGCACATAAAGGTAGTTGGCAGAATCCGACCAACTGGTATTATAATCCAACCACAAAAGAATTCTTAAACTTCGGCGACAAAGAATTAATACCGTGCAAAGTATTAGAATTAAGTAATCCTTTAATGGTAGTATCAAATTCAAAGCAAGTAAAAACTGAACAGAAAAATGCTGTGACAAGTGTAAAAACAGAAGAACAAACTAAAGCTAATAATACTGTCACAACTAACGATAGAAAACCACATGCAAAACCTATAAGAGTGCCCCAAGAAATCCCGAAAGATACGGGAATCGTGAGTATATTTAAAAAAGGTGGTAAATTTATATATGAACATCGCAAGATAATAATTAACGCATTTGTTAAAATAATAATTATCCGTGCAAGTAATTCAGCAATTAGAAATTATAATAGCAAAATCTCCTCAACCCCGAATTCAGAGAAAAGAAATGCAACTACCAGAGCAGCACCACGAGAAAATAATGTTGGCAGTCACCAGCAACATTATCACACCAAAGATGGAGTAGTTTTGAAGAATAAAGCTCCTTATCACCGAGGTGGGAAAAACTGATAAAAACATCTCTTGCAATTGCAAGAGATGTTTCTTTGTTACGCACATTACATATCCAAAATATCACAAATATCATAGAGCGTACTCTGAATCTGGCAAAGAGATTCTTTGAGCGCATAATACTCATCTTTTGGAATAATGATAAAGTCACTGTCCTTATGAGTTGTATCTGAACCAGAGCCAAAGATTTTTTCTAGTTCTTCAATAAAATCATAGTCTTCTGTTTCTGCTGAAACAGGTTCGCAATTTTCTTGAATATCAGCACCTTTATCAGCATCCTTTTTAGGACTAAGCGCTTTTAGCGATTGTGTAAATTCAGGACAATTAGGATCACAACAAGTCACGCCCCAACTCCAAGTATAGTCATCTTTATCGTCGTCTACAAAAAGTTCAAACGTCTTTCTAGTTCCTCTTTTATCAGTCCATGTTCTATATCTCCTTTATATTTTTAAGTTAAGTTATTCCAGACCTCAGCAAATGCCGAGGCCTGAAACAAACCAAATGCACACTATTCAGATAAGCGGATAAACCAGTATTCCAAGAAACACTGTAATTGCTCCAATAAGAACAACACTGGTAATGATGTCACCGCCAGGTGAATTCAGAAACTTCTTAATCATCTCCACAAGAGTAACGTACATTCCTGTTACCTTCTTATTGTTCTCAATAACTGTAGTTGTAAGCTGATTAATCGAATCTTCCATTGCTTCAATACGCTTGTCAAAACCATTAGCGGCGACTTCAAAGTCATCTGGCTTTGGCATATTCTTAAGTAACTCATCAAGATCCATTCCTGAATATGGATTCTTCTCGTCACTTCCAAAATAACTATGGTGTATAACCTTACTGCTATCATCAATAAGTTCTAAGTTACCAAAGGCTCTCGCTTCAGCAATATGGATTTCCTTGCCCAAAGAATAGTATTCTTCTACTTTCAATCCATTTACTGTTAATACAAGCTGCTTTTCATTACGACTTCTGTAATAAAGTAACGCCTCTAAGGAATATGGAGGATTATACTCATCTCTGATCTCGAATATTTTCTCACCATGTAAGTTTTCTATGTCTTCAAAGAAGAGCTTTTCTGGTTTCACATTGTCTCGTCCATAAACAAATAGTTTTGCATGGTCATAACTCTCTTTTGTTACCCAGATCTTAGTATGAAAATGAGATAACTCCGCCATATTCTTATCAACAATCTCCTTCAAGCAATCATCGCAAACAAGTATGTATTCATCTGCATAAATGTGGTCGTATTTCTCAAACATTTTACGTTCCTCCGTTATTGGTATTTTGTATATTTCAATGTGCTCGTACGTCCCCAGTTGACCTCCTTTCCTGAAAATTGAGAGACTCATAGTTAACCCTCGAGCAAGGGCCTTGAAAAACTGTGTCACTATAAGATGTGAATTTCACGCGAATAAATTTAGGAAGAATTCAATGTTAACTCGCAGCAGTACCTTTATGGTGTGCTGCTAGCAAACAAATTTAAACAATTCAAAAGGGACCTGTGATTTTCCACGTGTCCCCTGCATTTTTCAATGATTAAATAACCCTTAAATCCTACTTTCGAGAAGATTCTTATACCTTCTCGTACTTAATTATCCAGCTGCCGAGCATTGACTTTACGCTGGTAATTCTTACTGTGATTTCGTCGCCTTCTTTTACCTTTGGGTTATCTGATGAGATGAAGTTCAGGTGCTCACCTGACCAGATAGTGTAGCCAAGTGCTCCATCTGGCTTATATGTATCAACTGTAATTACTGCTATCTTTCCTTCACAGTCTTCACCATTATTGAGTGCTGCCTCGAGTTCTGCTGCAGAATTATAGTCTGCTTCTGGCTTACTGCAAGCCACAAATGAGAATGCAAGAACAACAACCATAACAACTGCCAAAAT
>JAZLLF010000019.1:0-24123 GCA_045598005.1 Saccharofermentans sp.
AGGTTATAGACAAACATAACCTGGGACGCGAGAGATACTGCTGACATCTGATCCTGCTCAAGGACAACAAGCATAATTGCATCACAAACAGGCACCAGTGAGAACATAAAAAACTGGAGCGTAATAGGTATTACTATTCGAAATAATATCTTAAGGAATCTGTCATCCCCGCTTGTCTTTATCTTTGATTTAGCCATTTCTCTAATCCCAAAATCTAATAAATACGTCAACCTGCGACATATTACACCCAAAATCCATGCAATAAAAGAGGCGATTCATGCCCGAGAATCGCCTCTTAAGGAAGAAATGTAGTAATAAAACCCTATTAGGTATAAGTGTCATGGTCTTACTAATACCATCTATTCATTTGCCCACTAACATAATAAAACAAGAAATCGGATATTTTTTTACGAAAATATGAACGAATTTTTAACATACTTTTTTACAAACATGTTATTTTTAGTTTCCAATCACCTTTAACGGTTTGTGTTACCTAATAGTTTTGCATATAATCTGCTTATTATATTAATAGAGGGAGCAATATGGAGAAGGAAAAATCAAAGTTCAGTATTAAGTCTGCACAGATCATTCCACTTGGATTTTTAATGATGATTCTTGCAGGCACAATTCTTCTCATGATGCCTTTTTCTTCAGCTACAGGTGAATTTACACCATTTTTGACATCACTTTTTACAGCAACAACCAGTGTATGTGTTACAGGTCTTGTTGTTGTTGATACATTCTCGTATTGGTCAACTATAGGTCAGGTAATAATTCTTATCCTTATTCAGCTTGGTGGACTTGGAATCATTGCAGTGTACTCATCTTTCATGCTCGCTGCAAAGAGACAGATTTCTTTCAGAAACAGACTTCTCATAAGAGATGCATTTAACCTTGACAGCGTTTCAGGTCTCATCAGATTTTTGCAGGGTGTTCTTAAGGGAACATTCGCAGTTGAAGGAATCGGTGCATGTTTTTACATGGTGAGATTTATTCCAAAGTATGGAGTAATCAAGGGAATCTGGTTTTCGATATTTACTGCTATATCAGCTTTTTGTAATGCTGGTATTGATACACTTGGCGCAGACAGCCTTATTTCATACCAGAACGACACTTACCTTCTCTTCGTAACGATGGGATTAATCGTGCTTGGTGGTCTTGGTTACGTTGTATGGTTTGATTTGAAGACTACTTTTAACGATACACGTAAGGCTAAGCGTGGACTTATGTTCTACACAAGAAGACTTAACGAGCACACAAAACTCGTACTTGTCTTAACTGCTACTTTAATTGCTGCAGGTGCTGTTATCGTTGGCATACTTGAGTGGAACAATCCTGATACAATCGGAAATATGGGAATCGGTGGAAAAATCGTGAATTCCATTTTCCAGTCAGTTACTTTCCGTACAGCTGGTTTCGCTGCAGTTCCACAGGATGGTCTTACAGATGCAACAGCAATCGCTGGATGTATCTTCATGTTTATTGGTGGATCCCCAGTTGGTACAGCTGGTGGTGTAAAGACAGTTACTTTGTTCCTTGTTTTTGTTAATACAGTTTCGTTCATTAACAACAAGGAAGAGACAGTTGTATTTAACAGAAGCGTAAGCAAGGATCTGATCAGAAGAGCTTCAGCTATTATCTTTGTAAGCTTCATGATTACTTTCGTATTTATCGTGCTTCTTCTTGCGACAAATGACGTCAACACAACAGATGCTCTTTACGAAGTAACAAGTGCTACCGCTACTGTTGGATTATCAAGAGCACTTACCCCTACCCTTAATACATCTGGACGAATAATTATTATTCTTGCAATGTTCTTGGGAAGAATCGGACCAATCTCAATGGCTATCTTCTTCTCCACTAACCATCCGGAAAAGCTTAAGGTAAAGCAGGCAGAAGGCAAATATATCGTTGGTTAATAATTTAAATGAGGTAAATAAAAATGATTAAATCAGTTGCAGTATTAGGACTTGGTAAGTTTGGTCAGAAACTCGCAGAGACACTTTAT
Organism: Saccharofermentans sp.; assembly: GCA_045598005.1. Lineage (GTDB taxonomy): Bacteria > Bacillota > Clostridia > Saccharofermentanales > Saccharofermentanaceae > Saccharofermentans. The sequence continues at coordinate 2,009 of JAZLLF010000019.1, forward strand.
AACAACGGCGTAGACGTTATCGTTGCAGATGAAGACGAAGAAATCGTAAATCACTTCTCAACAAAGTCTACTCTCGCACAGGTTGCAGACCTTATGGATGAAGAATCACTGAAGGAACTTGGTCTTAGCAACGTAGACACAGTTGTAATCTGTATGGCTCGTCACGTAGAGGCAAGCCTCATGTGCGCTATGGTAGCCAAGGAACTTGGTGTTAAGTACGTTCTTGCTAAGGCAAGCACAAAGCGCATGGAAGATATCCTTTATAAGGTTGGCTGCGACAAAGTTATTAACATCGAGGAAGAAGCTGCTATTCGTGAAGCTCGAAAGCTCATCGCTACAGACTTCATCGATTATTTCGATCTTGATGACAACCTCTGTATCATCAACATGAAGCCAAAGGACAGCTGGGTTGGCAAGAATCTTAAGGAACTTAATCTCCGTGAGAAATTCAACGTTAACGTAGTAGCAATCAAGGAAAAGGATGGTCTTACATCACATATCAATCCTGATATGCCACTTACAAAGGATTCAACTCTTCTTCTTGTTACAGAGAAGAACAATTTAAGAAAGCTTGAATAATATGTCTTTATTTAAACAGAAAAAAAGAGGTCTTCAGATCATCATCGTTGGTGCCGGCAAGGTAGGTCTTACTCTTGTCGAGCAGTTAAGTCAGGAAGGCCATGACATCACAATTATTGACCGTAAACCTGAAAGAATCGCTGAGATTTCTGAGCTTTACGATGTAATGACTCTCGTTGGTAACGGAGCAAGTTATACAACTCAGAAGGAAGCTGGAATCAAAGATGCTGACCTTATCATCGCAGTTACTGATTCCGATGAGCTTAATTTGCTTTGCTGTACAATCGCAAAGCAGTTCAGTGAGTGTGCTTCAATCGCCAGAGTAAGAACACCTGACTATAGCCGTGAGGTTGGTTATCTTCGTGAGAAATTAGGTCTTGCCATGATCATCAATCCTGAGCTTGAGGCCGCAAAGGAAATCGCACGTATTCTCTACCTCCCTACAGCACTTGAAATTAACTCATTTGCTCATGGTCAGGCTGAAATCGTTAAGATTAAGATTCCTGCTGGTAATCTCCTCGATGGAATTACAATTGCTCAGCTTGGTCAGACAGTTACAAATGACATTCTTATCTGCGCTGTTGAGCGTGATGGCAAGGTAACTATTCCTGGTGGTAACTTTAAGCTTCTCGGTGGAGATGTTATCTCATTTGTATCAACACGTAAGGTCTGTGCATCTTTCCTTTCGAAGATTGGATTTGTAACAAAGTCTGTTAAAAATACCATGATTATCGGAGGAGGACGCGCTGCATATTATCTTGCAACAGAACTTCTCAAGAATAATATCGACGTTAAGATTATCGAGATTGACAGAAAGAGATGCGACGAGCTCTCGGTGCTCCTTCCAAAGGCAATCATCATTAACGGTGATGGAACAAACCCTGAGGTTTTGAAGGAAGCTGGTATTGAGGAAGTTGAATCTTTCGTACCTCTCACAGGTATGGATGAGCAGAATGTAATGCTCACACTTCATGCGAAGAATCTTGCAAAGTGCAAAGTCGTTACAAAAATCAGCCGTATGGGCTTCAACGATATTATTAATACAATGGATCTTGGAAGCGTTATCTATCCTAAGTACATTACTTCGGAGGCAATTATCGCTTATGTTCGTGCGCGTAACGCTTCTGTTGGAAGTAATATCGAGACTTTGTATCATATCTTCGACGCAAGAGCCGAGGCTATTGAATTCAAGGTTGAGGAGGAGTCAAAACTTACTAATAAGCCACTTAAGGAGCTTACTCTTAAGTCAAATCTTCTTATCGCCTTTATAAGCAGACGCGGAAAGATCATTATCCCATCTGGTAATGATGAGATTTTGTGTGGTGACGGCGTAATGGTTGTTACAACAAACCCTGGTCTTAAAGACATAATGGATATTCTGAGGTAATTACTGATGAATGTTTCAATGATTCGCTACGTACTTTTCCAGGTAATGAGAATTGAGGGAGTATTTATGCTCCTTCCTTGTATTGTGTCTGTAATTTACGGGGATTCTTCTGGTATCCTGGCACCTTATTTATTTGTTGCCATTGCTCTTATCACTATTGGTTTTATTGGAAGCTACTTTAAGCCAAAGAACATGAAGATTTACCTTAAGGAAGGATGCGTATCCACAGCATTAAGCTGGATTATTATGAGTCTTTTTGGCTGCCTTCCATTTTTCCTTTCAGGTGAGATTCCATCTTTTACTGATGCTTTGTTCGAGACTATCTCAGGATTTACAACAACTGGTGCAAGTATACTTAATAATGTTGAAGGTCTCTCACATACTTCTCTTTTCTGGAGAAGTTTTACTCACTGGTTAGGTGGTATGGGTGTGCTCGTATTCCTTCTTGCCGTAATCCCAATGAGTGGTGGATCAAACATCAATCTTATGCGTGCTGAATCTCCTGGACCATCTGTTGGAAAGCTCGTTCCAAAGATGCGTTATACAGCAAGAATTCTCTATATCATTTACCTTGTTATGACATTAATTGAAGTAATTCTCCTTCTTTTTGGAGGCATGGATCTCTTCGAGTCTCTCACACTGTCATTTGGTACTGCAGGTACTGGTGGATTTGGTATTAAGAACGACAGTTTTGCAAGCTACTCTCCTTATATTCAGTGGGTAGCCGGCATCTTTATGATGCTCTTTGGTATTAACTTTAACTTCTACTACTTCCTGCTTCTTGCACAGTTCCGCAAGGCAGCAGCAATGGAAGAAGTTCGTTCTTACATCTTTATCGTAATAGGTGCTGTAGCAGCAATCTTTATTAATACCGTACACATGTACGAGAACGCATCAAAGGCGTTAACACATGCTTTCTTCCAGGTAACATCCATCATGTCATCCACAGGATTTGCATCCTACGACTTTGACACATGGCCAACAACATCGAAATATATACTCATATTCTTAATGATTGTTGGTGCCTGTGCAGGATCTACTGGTGGTGGTATTAAGGTATCTCGTCTCGTTGTACTTATTAAGACAATTGCCAAGGAAATGAGTTCTTATGTTCATCCAAAGATTGTGCGTAAGATTAATATGGATGGTCGTCCTGTTGAGCACGAAGTAATCCGCTCAATTAACGTTTATCTCGTATCTTTCCTTGCAATTCTTATAACTTCAGTGTTTATTATTTCATTTGATGGATACGACCTTGTAACCAGCTTTACGTCAGTTCTTGCATGTCTTAACAACATCGGTCCGGGACTTGCTCTCGTAGGTCCAACATGCAATTACAGTTTCTTAAGTATTCTTTCGAAATATGTGCTTATGTTTAACATGCTGGCTGGTCGTCTCGAGCTCTTCCCTCTCATGATTTTCTTCCATCCACAGCTTTATAAGGGATTATTTAAGAATAGGGGTATCTGATAATGTATTTTGAAGAACTTTCAGTTGGTATGAGTAAAACTCTGGAAAATGCCACAATCGATAAAAAAGACATGCTCGACTTTGCATTTAAGTACGATAATGTTCCACTTCATACTGACGAAGAATATGCTTCCAAGACACGCTTCGGTCGTCTTATCGCACCTGGCGTTATGTCATTTATGACTGTCTGGGCAAAGTATCTTGAAGATGATTTCTTCGGAGAAGAATTAATCGCAGGTGCCTCAACAAAAATCGAATGGTTCTCACCTACATTTGCTGGTGATACGTTATCAGGCGTTGCAACAATTACCGCAATGAAAGAACGCAACCCATATAACGGGCTTGTAGAACTCACAATTGACATAACAAATCAGGACGGAGTACTTGTAATCCGCGACGTAACTGAAGCTGTTATTAAGCGCAAGGTTAAGTAAAGGCGCGTTCTTTTTTAACGAGCGTTCTTATTTCCTATTAACGAACAAATTCAAAGCATCACTTAAAAACTTTGAGCGCTTTGAATTAATAAGGACTGCCTGATTGTTTTTAAACCACATAACAAATCTCTGGTTCTCCTGGTTTCCTACAGCCTTCATGTCTTCGAAGAGATATGCATGCTTAATAGTATTATTTCCTTCATTTGAGAAATAGAGAAAACCTACATCAGTAAAAACAACTGCTTCACTATAGACCTTTTTAATAAGTCCCTTTGTCTCAACATAAGCAAAAACGACGTCGTCACTTGAAAGCTGATTAAAACCAGTAACCTGTCTGAACTTTTCTATATTCGCAGTAAAATATGCTTCGCCTTTTTTCATCTCTTTATTGAAATCTTCACTTTCCTTCTTAAGAAGCGAATTTATGTCGCCTCTATAGATGATGCTCTCAATACTAGCCATAAAATAATTCTCCCTTATTCATTATTAATCTATTGATATCATTCTAGCATATTAGAAACAGGCGTAAAAAAGGGCCTCCAAAAGGAAGCCCTGTAATTGTTTATAATCAGTATCTTATACGATTAAGCCTTCTTAACGAGGAGTGACTCACCTGTCATCTCAACTGGCTTTTCCATACCCATAACATCGATAAGTGTAGGAGCGATATCGCAAAGCTTACCGCCTTCCTTAAGTGTATAAGCCTCATCGTAGTTATAAAGGATGAATGGTACTGGGTTAGTTGTATGAGCTGTATGTGGGTTACCTGTCTCGAGATTGATCATCTGCTCTGCATTACCGTGGTCAGCACAGATAAAGAGAACACCGTCCATCTCCTTAACAGCCTTCATAGCCTCACCAACGAAAGTATCAACAGCCTCAACAGCAGCAACTGCAGCTGGGATAACACCTGTATGACCTACCATGTCAGGGTTAGCAAAGTTAATGATAATTACATCGTACTTATCAGAACGGATAGCCTCACCGAGCTTCTCAGATACGCCTGGAGCACTCATCTCTGGCTGGAGATCATATGTAGCAACCTTAGGTGAGTTAACGAGAATTCTCTCCTCATCCTTGTTTGGCTCATCAAGACCACCGTTGAAGAAGAATGTTACGTGAGCATACTTCTCTGTCTCAGCAAGACGAAGCTGCTTAAGACCATTGTTTGCAAGGAACTCACCAAATGTATTTGTGATCTCAACCTTCTTGAATGCTACGAACTTATTAGGGATAGACTCCTCATAGTTCTTGAAGCACACGTATGTCAAAGGCATATAACCGTTGCTTCTTCTAAGGAACTTAATGCACTTAGGATCCTCTGCATCACCATCAGCAGCTGCTACATCCTCATCTGAGAAGCAGAATGCCTTAGTAATCTCACGAGCACGGTCTGGACGGAAGTTAAAGAAGATAACTGAGTCATCAGCCTTAACTGTTGCAAGAGGAGCTCCCTCAGCGTCTGTGATAACTGTTGGAAGTACGAACTCATCTGTTACGCCAGCGTCGTAAGAAGCCTGCATAGCCTCGATTGGGTCTGTTGCCTTAACGCCCTCACCAAGTACGAGTGCATCGTAAGCCTTCTGGATACGATCCCAGTTGTTGTCACGGTCCATTGCATAGTAACGACCATGCATTGTAGCAACCTTACCAACACCAATCTCATTCATCTTGTTAACGAGAGCTGTGAGGTAATCCTTACCTGATGCAGGTGGAGTATCACGTCCATCAAAGAATGGGTGAACGTAAACACGGTCAAGACCATTCTTCTTAGCCATCTCAAGAATAGCGTAAAGGTGTGTGATGTGTGAGTGTACACCACCATCTGAAAGAAGACCCCAGATATGAAGATCTGAATTCTTCTCCTTACAGTTGTTAATAGCACGGAGGAGTTCCTCATTCTCGAAGAAAACGCCATCCTCAATGTACTTTGTGATAAGTGTAAGATCCTGATAAATAATACGGCCTGAACCGATATTCATATGACCAACCTCAGAGTTACCCATCTGACCGTCAGGAAGTCCAACAGAAAGACCTGAAGCATATCCAAGCTGGTATGGAGCTTCCGCCATAAGCTTGTCCATATTAGGAGTCTTAGCCTCGTAAATAGCATTGCCCTGTGTCTCTTCTGTGATTCCGTAACCGTCAAGAATCATAAGTACTACTGGTTTTTTACTCATAAATATATCTCCTTCATAATCAAATTATGTTTTTCACCATCAATCATTATAACACCCTCTCGAAAGGGATTTCATCAGAATATACTAACTTTTAACCAAATCTATTAAGCTCTTCGTTATATGTATAGCCTACTTCCTCGAGTTTATTAGTAATCTGATTTTCATCTAACATCAAAGACTTACAAAGCTCATCAAGGCTTCCGTAATTGTCTCTAAGCTGAGTGTTAATGTAACTTAAAAGCATATAAGGGTCTTTTGGTAAATCCATGAGAAGTAACCTCCGATTTAATATTAATAATTAATCTATTCCACTTAACTATTTTAGCATATCATTAGAGGAGATAATTTTGCTTTCGAGGATACAGGATGAAAACAGTACGAGTTGTAGCTGCAGTAATTTGCGATGATATGAATAAACCTTCAAAGATATTTGCCACAGCAAGAGGCTATGGTGAATTTAAGGGTGGATGGGAATTTCCAGGTGGAAAAATCGAAGAGGGTGAGACACCTTCTGACGCACTTAAAAGAGAAATTATGGAAGAACTCGATACTGAAATTAAAGTTGGTGAATTAATAACAACAGTTGAGTACGATTACCCAAAATTTCATCTGTCAATGGACTGCTTCTGGGCAGAAGTTATTTCCGGAAGTCTGACACTTAAAGAAGCTGAAGCATCTAAGTGGCTCACCGGAGAAACTATTAATTCTGTAAACTGGCTGCCAGCTGATAAAGATCTGATTGATATTATCAGTAAATCTCTCTGAACAAAATAAGAGGCCTTCTTAACGAAGACCTCTATATTTTATTAACCACCTAAAGGCTTAAACTTTAATTCCGATATAGTTGCAGCGAGCCGCAAACTCAGGTGCACTACAGAATCCATAAAGAACATCTATAGGGCTTGCACCGTTATCAATAAGAGTAGCCCAGTACTCAACTTCGTTAGCGCCAGGATCACGATCAAGTGTGAGGTAATATACAGAAGTAACATACTCAGCACTTGAAATATCTCTTGAAAGATACTCATCACTTGCAAGGAATGTAGTAATGATTTCTGTAGCTGTTAAACGTCCGTTTGCAAGATTATTAGCCCAGTAAGCAAGACCTGCTTCATCTGGTTCTCTGCCAAGACATGCACCATAAATATCTGTTACAAAAGAGATGATTCTTGTAGATGGCTCCCTGTCAACATTAGGTGCCACGTTGCTTCCTGAATCAATGCCTGCGTTGTAGCAAAGATTTGACCACTCCTGTGAATTTACAAATCCCATGAATACATCGTAGAAAGGAGCTCCTGCCTTAAGACAGTTAACCCAGTATTCTGCCTCCTCAGGTGAACACTCACGGCCCATAAATGTAAGGTAAAGACGATTTACAAATTCTTCATCAGAGATTTCAGAATCCATTACTTCATTACTGAAAAGGAATGTCTCAGCTACATCAGCTGCTGATGTTGAACTGTTACAAAGAACGCTATACCAATATCTTGCACCAGCAATATCTGCCTCACGACCGAGAGCACAAGTATAAAGTCTTGTAGCAAAGTTATAAACAGGATCAGTTGGTGCAATATATGTAATAACGTCAGCTGGTGTTCTTGCAAAAACAGTCTGAGTATTGTCTACTTCAACTGCGTAAAGACACTCGCCATAATAATCATAGCGAATTTCATCATAGTACATGCTCTTAACGCCTTCAGTAATAGCCTCGACAATAAGATTACAACCAGTAACATCTACAACAAGACCTGTTGCACCTGAAACATAAAGATGGAACACATTAGAATTTGATGAGAGATCAAGTTCTGTCAAATTAGTATCATAAGCAACAAAATCTGTAAGGTTTGTAAGAAGTGATACATCAATTGTTCTTCCAGCGTATTCGTTCACAAAAAGCTCCAAAAGATTTGGACAGCCACTGAAATCAGGATTAGTAATTCCAGTACCTGAAATATCGAGACATTCGAGTTCTTCGTGATTCTCAAGATTGATTTCTGCAAAATTTGTATGGCTGACACTAAGATAGAAAAGGCTGCACCAATTCTCAAGTCCATCAAGCTTTGAAATATCTGTATATTCACAGTCAAGACGCTCAATAGAAACTTCTGGGTGGAAAGTAATCTCTGTAATTGGATTATGTCCACAATAAAGTGTAACAAGATTCTCGCAATCAGAAAGATCAAGTGAAGTAAGCTGGTTATTAGTGATATACAAATCAGTAAGTGAATCAAGTCCAGATAAATCTACGTTCTGGAGATTATTATCACCAATTTCAACTACCTCTAACTGTGAATTCTCTGGGAAAATAATTGATTCAAGCTGACAACCCTCAGCATAAAGAGATTTAAGCTGTGAGCATACAGACAAATTAAGTTCAGTAAAATTATTATTACTGATGGATAGAGACTTAAGATGTCTTGTATTGAAGTCCCAAAGGAAATCGATAGAATCAAGCTCGCATCCAGAAAGATAAATTGAATTTACACAATGGAACAATTCAAGACCTGTTGTATCTGTTATTTTTTCACCTGACAAATCAATGCAATAAGTTCTAAGTGCTTCATAAACACAAAGATATCCATCGTTATCTCCATAATAGGATTCATCGACTGAACGAACAAAATCACGAACTACTGGATCAGGGAAATTAACCTCATTAATCTCGAACCACTTCTCGTGATCATCAAATACCTGACCAACAATAAGCTGGAGATATTCAGGAATAAATACATAAATCTCAGTATCAAAGAAATGTGTTCTTCTTATATATGGTGTGCCATTAACATAAGAACTATCTCCGTCCTCAGCCATAGCATGACAAAGAAGCGTTGAATTGAAGAAAATATTACTTACCTCTGCTTCACCATAATACTCGAACTGAGTAATACCAGTTGCTGGAACATAAATAAATGCTCCTTCCTCATAGTTACGAAGAATAAGTTTATTAAGTGAATAGAATGACTTAAGGAATGAAAGATCAATAAATCCACCCTGTGCATCAATATCAAGTTCAGTAATATGCCCAATCTCAGCAACTGAAAGGATTCCATCGTTATCTTCATCATATGCTCTTAAGTAAGAACGCAAATCTCTGTTAGAAACACTTACAGCATTAAGAGCAACTTCATCCTCAGCGCAAATATCAAGACCTGTAAATGTAATTCCAGCATCAAATACAAATGAAGGAATAGCATCTGCAGGAGTAGTCTTAAGTCTAATTACTTCATGACCACCCTCTAAAACCTCGTAAGAACTTATGCCGTTATAGTAACACTGTGTGAAATTACCATTAGAAGACATATTAATTGCACTAAGGTTAGGTGTCATATAAATCTCAACATCCTTAAGATTAGGAACAAGAGACATATTAATATCAGATACCGCTGCATTACAAATAACAAGATGCTTAAGCTTTGACAATGGCACATTAGTAGTATTATTACCCAAACCAATATATGTACATGATGGGTTATTACACATTACAAAGTTCTCAAGTGGCATATCACTATTGAGAATAACTGATGTAATACCACAATCATTCAAAATCAAATTTTTAAGTGAATTAAATCCTGAAATTACTACATTACCAAGACTTGCACCATTGATTTCAAGTGTTTCAAGTGGAAAAATCTCAAGACCTTCAAGTGAGTAGATAGTAGTATCGTAAGCACCAAACGATGTAACACGTTCTATCTCATCGTAATTGAGATACCCATCATCATTCAAGTCGAACTCACTTACCAGTTCACGAACAGTTGGATCAGGAAATTTATCTTCAATACGATAATACTGATCAGCAAATACTGTCATTGGGATAGCACCTGCAACCATACATGAGGCAAGAAGAGCTGACACAAGTTTGTTCTTCTTCATAAAAACCCTCCCTAAACATAATCAGATATACTAATTATACGTTTATGGGAGGGATTTATACATCATCCAAAATGATAGGTCAGGTGAAAATTATCTGTGATTTACATAGCCAAATGAATGATTCACGTACTCGTCACCATTATAAATTTCATTGAATTCAGTGACATAAACAACAGAATCACCATTACCAATTTCTTCTGAGTAAGTAAATGAATAAGGATAGCATTCACCATCTTCAGTAACGAAAAGTATTTCCAGTAAATATCTAGAATCTTCAAAATCATCAGGAAGGTCGTTTCTGTCGATGCTGAAGATAAATTCATCACCATCCTTCAAAACAGGCGAACCATCAGCATTACTTACGTGACCCAAATCATAGAAGAACTCCTCAGACTGATTAGTAGACATGCTTATCTCGTAAACATCTTCATCAGCCCTGTTTCTAATTACAACATATACATTTGAGTTAGATCTTGAAGCAATGTTAAGACGGACTGGCAAAACGAAGCATGCTCCGATAATGCACATTACTACGTAAGAAACTACAGTAACAAGAATCCATTCTCTTGCAAAATTCTTCTCTTTAATAACAGAAACAATTACAAAGATTGAAGCTGCAGCAAGAACTACTGTGCCCCACATTGCAAGAAGTCTCTTTGGAGTATATCCAAATGTTCCAAAGTACATTGCAAGCTTTACAAAAGAAACGATTGCAAAAATAATGCAGCACACCATAAGTGTAATTAAGAGAATCTTATTTACCTTTGATTTTGATGCGTCCTTTGTAAAAAGGTTCACAAGAAGGTACAAAAGCATGTTGATTGCCATTACCCATGTAAGCTCGAAGAATCCGTTACGCGCATAGGAAACTACATTGAATCCTTCTGGAATTCTTCCAAAGAGTGCGCCAAAAATATAGCTTCCCTCGAAAATAAAGAACACGATGTATAAAAGTATGAAGAGGCCAACTACGATGTTGATTAATGTAGCTGGAACGACATGCTTTCGAGCGTTGGAAGCGATGAGAGAATCTCCTGCCTTCTTATCTTCTGTGCCGTCAGAAGAAGCACACTTTGAAACACCAGCATAAAGAACAATGCTTGTAGGGAAAGCAAGGATAATGCGAATAAGAACACCAGCAATATACTCAGAGATATCAAAATTCCATTCAAATACAGAAAGAATCTTCTCTACCATATTGCCAAACTGAGCGTTGATGCTGCTAAGCAAAGCAACAACGATGATCATAAATACAGCAGCAACAGCTACTACGATAATGCCATAAAGAGTTGCCTTCTTCTTCTCTGCCTTCAATGACTCGTCTGGATTCTCCTCAGAAGTTTTCTTAAGAGCCTTATGCTCAGAAGGAACCTTAAAAGCATCTACAAAAATAGATGGGAGGCCAACGAGGCCCTTAGCAAAGATAGCTCTTAAAAGATCGAAAGCGATAAATCCACCTGTCTTACCTTCAAGAAGATTGTTATTCGAATATAGTACCGAATAAACTGCGCAAAGGTGAATTGCAAACATAGAGAGCTCAAAGCTTGGTGAGAAAGTTGAAAGAAGCGCCACAATAACCATGGCAGCATACCAGAAGATTGTTCCCTCCTTTGCCTTCTCCTTATAACCTCTGAGAGTAATCTCATTCCATGCGATAAAAATAAGTGTAAAAATTGTTGGGCCTACAAATGTCAGGTTATGTCCGAGATCCAAAAGCATCATTCTCCAGTATAAATAGGCAACTGGATAAGAAAGCAAAAGTCCTAATAATCTGAATCTGGATTTCCTAATAGTTAATTCTTCATTCTCCATAGTTAAATACCTTAAGTAAATGGGGAGAACTTATGTCCTCCCTCACTTAGTTCTTTTTTGAATTTTTCTGTAATTAATCTTCTCTATATTCGAGAATGTCACCTGGCTGGCAGTCAAGGATCTTACAAAGATCATTGAGTGTAGAAAATCTTACTGCCTTAGCCTTCTGGTTTTTAAGAATTGAAAGGTTAGCCTGTGTAATTCCAAGTTTCTCTGATAATTCACCAGAGGACATCTTACGCTGAGCCATTACTACATCGAGATTAACAATAATAGACATATATTTTTCCTCCTTATCAGATAGTGAGATCAAGCTCTTCCTTCATTGCGATTGCCTTATCAAAGCAAATCTTAACTGCAAGAACAACGAGAGCGATGAACCATGCGATTGCTGTAAATACGATTGCCTCAAGCCATACAATACAACCGATAAGTGCGCAAACGCCTGCACCGATAAGACCCCAGAAAATAATGTTCATAAGCTTTGTGTTAACCTTCTCAAAAACCACATCCTTTGACATGTTTGTAAGAAGCTTATACATGTTAACGAGGACTACATAGCCTGCGATTGTTCCAGCCCAGATAGCTGATGCGATAATCCACTGTGCAGCAGCATCGAATCTGTCTACATAGCAGTAACAAATGTACTTTGCTGAGATAAGTGCTGTTGCGTCACAAACTGCTACGAGAGCGATAAAAAGAATTGTAGCAATCTTGGACCATGTAATTACTTTGTTGTTATATTTTGACTTTGAAGTTTCCATAAAAATTACCTCCGTTTTTTTTGATATGACATGTCTGATGGTCATATAATACTACGGAAGTTTTTGAATTTCAATACTTTTTTATCGTTTTTCGATAAATTTTTATTGTTTGGATATTTTACGCTCTGGGAGCCAGTATACAAACAAATACAAAATCGCTGCCATAACAAAGGCTCCAATGACATCAATTACAGAGTGCTGCTTAATAAACATTGTAGATAAAATTATAAGTACAGCAAGGATTATGGACGATACGCCGATCCACTTTTTATTAAACTCAGAGCCGACACGCCAGAAAGCAATCGCTGCTCCAATAGAGTTAAATACGTGAAGGCTTGGGAATACATTCGTTGAAGTATCTCCGCTATATAAGTTCTTAAGAAGCGGAGCGAAGATACTATCACTAACACTATCTGGGCGAAGGTTAAGACCGTTTGGCCAGATATAAGACACAATAAGAAAGATAGTCATACCAGTCATAAGAAAGATGGCCATCTTCGCATATTCTTTTTTACAAAACCAGAATATTCCAACAAAGGCCAGACCCATAAATGGAAACCACAAAAGATATGGAATAATGAACGCATCAATAAATGGAATTTTATAGTCAATAGGAAGTCCAATTATTGTAACAGGAACGTCACGCCTCTCAAGGTAAGTAAAACACGCAAAATATAAAGGCAAATAAATAGCTGTCCACCAGTACTTTAAACGTTCTCTCATATTCCCTCTTAATTGAAGTGCATATTCTTCTGGGCAAACTTATATCCGCCATGGACGAGTGTATGCCAGAATGCACCATCGCGGCTCACGATCCAGCCAAGAAGCTTTTTACGTACGATACGGTAGCTCTTGCGGTCCTTATTTTCGAAATCTTCCCAGATTTTACGCTTAAGTGCGAGGTTCTCCTCTGTGCCAGACTCAATAAGAAGTGCTGTACATACTGTGTACATCATAGTAAGGTGTGACACCATATAATCGCGGAGATGCTTTGAAGAAATCTCGTTAAGGTGGTAGAAATCACGCATAATTTCTGTGACGCGGATTTCCTGGCCGATTCTTTTGATCATGATTTCTTCGTTAACGCTCTGGTCCTCACGGCCGATTTTATACAAATAGAGCTTCTCGTTTGTATAGTACATGGATTTAACATGAGGAAGTGGATAATAAGCATAGATGTTATCCACGTAGAATGTGTGCTTAGGCAAAGTTAAACCGATATCTACAAGGAACTGTCTTCTGTAAATCATGGAATGCATAAGAAGATATGTGCCGTACTGGAATCTGCCAACATCTTCCCATGTAAAATCGGAATCTACAGGAAGTGATGATGTGTACTTTACAACGTAATCCTTGGAGCCTTCTTTGCAGTAAACATAGTTGGCAATAACAAGATCTCTATCCTTACCTTCAATAGAAAAACCAGTAAGAAGCTTCACGATATTTTGAAGTGCGGTAGTATCTAATAAATCGTCACTATCAAGAATCTTTACATATGTACCAGTTGCCTTATGAACGCCAGTCATAACAGCATCGCCATGACCACCATTCTCCTTATTAACAAGCACTACCTGCTCTGGGTATTTATTAACGTATTCTTCACCTATTTCTGCTGTTCTGTCAGAAGATCCATCGTTAACAATAACAACCTCAACAGAATCTCCACCAGAAAGTGCAGACTCAATTGCATTCTCCATATATGCTTCGGAGTTATAGCAAGGAATAACAACAGAAATAATGTGTCCCATGACTCTAATTTTTCCACCCATAAAAAATCTCGCAACAGATTTTGCTCTGCTGCGAGAATAGATTGTAGCACTTATTTAATATGCAATATATTAACAATTTTAATTAAAATTGTATGAATATCTGCCTTAAAAATGCTTAAGTTGCTGCTATTTCAGGTGTTTCATCAGCTGGAACATCATCTGCTTCAGCTACAGCGCCTCCGATAGGACCACCGTTAACTATCTTAATCTCATCATCTGCAGCGTCTACAATAGCGACGCATCCACCCTTAATAACACCATCAAGGAGAGCCTCGGAGAAATTATCCTCAACCATTGACTGGATTACTCTTCTAAGTGGTCTTGCACCATACTGAGGATCGTAACCCTTCTTTGCAAGAAGCTCCTTGGCACTGTCTGTAAGCTTAATCTCAATTCCGATATCCTTGATACGCTTTGCAACTGACTTAATAAGGATATCAACAATCTTGATAAGTGAGTCACGACCGAGCATACGGAAGAAGATAATCTCATCTACACGGTTAACAAACTCTGGTGAGAAAGCCTTCTTAACTTCATCAAGGACAACTTCCTTGGCATCATCGTAGCTCTTACCACCATAAAGTCCTTCGCGGCTTGCCTCATCCTCATCGTTATCGTCAGCTGTTGCAAATCCAATCTTACGACCTGCTGCTGATGTGAGCATTCTCGCACCGATATTAGATGTCATGATAATAATAGTGTTCTTAAAGTCTACGACACGACCCTTACCATCTGTAAGACGGCCATCATCAAGTACCTGAAGCATTGAGTTAAAGATATCTGGATGAGCCTTCTCAATCTCATCGAAGAGGACTACAGAATATGGATGTCTTCTTACCTTCTCAGTAAGCTGGCCACCCTCATCGTAGCCAACATATCCTGGAGGAGAACCAATGAGCTTAGACACGTCATGCTTCTCCATATACTCAGACATATCGATTCTTACGAGAGCATTCTCATCACCAAACATTACTTCAGCAAGAGCCTTTGCAAGCTCTGTCTTACCTACACCAGTAGTTCCAAGGAAGATGAAAGATCCAGATGGCTTACTAGGATCCTTAAGACCAAGACGGCTTCTTCTTATAGCCTTCGAAATAGACTTAACAGCCTCATCCTGACCAACTACTCTCTTCTTAAGTTCTTCCTCAAGATTCTTAAGTTTCTCAGCATCAGACTCTGTAATCTTTGATACAGGGATACCAGACCATCTTGAAAGAACATCAGCAACGTCATCTACTGTAAGTACACCAGTAAAGCCTTCACTATCTGGCTCAGACTTTGTGTTGATTGAATTAAGTCTGTCTGTGAGCTTATTAATCTCATCCTTAATTGCAATACATGTCTCAAACTCTTCATTTGCAGATGCTGTCTTCTTGTCTTCTTCGAGCTTATCAATCTTCTCCTGAAGCTTCTTCTTTGCATCGATATCAGCGAAATTAATTCTCTTTCGTGCAGCAGCCTCATCGATAAGGTCAATTGCCTTATCTGGGAGGAATCTGTCAGACAAATATCTTGTAGAAAGAATTACAGCCTGCTCGATAGCCTCGTCTTCAATCTTAATCTTGTGGTGCTCTTCGTACTTATGGCGAAGTCCCTTCAAAATCTCGATAGCTTCCATAACAGAAGGCTCATTTACAATAACCTTCTGGAAACGTCTTTCGAGAGCGGAATCCTTCTCAATGAACTTGCTGTACTCATCAAGTGTTGTAGCACCTACGATACGAAGCTCGTTCTTTGTAAGCATTGGCTTTAAGATGTTGGCTGCATCGAGGGAGCTGTCTCCACCTCCTGTACCAATAAGTGTATGAAGCTCATCGATAAAGAGAATTACATCCGGATTTGTGGATGCCTCAGTAAGAATATTCTTGATTCTCTCCTCAAAGTCACCACGATACTTTGTACCAGCAATCATAGTACCCATGTCGATACTATAAACAACCTTACCCTTAATAATGTCAGGCACATCATCCTGAGCAATCTTAAGAGCAAGACCTTCAGCAATTGCAGTCTTACCAACACCAGGATCACCTACAAGACATGGGTTATTCTTTGTTCTTCTTGCAAGGATCTGCATTACACGATTAATCTCTTCCTCACGTCCTACAACAGGGTCAATTTTACCTTCCTTTGCAAGCTCAGTAAGGTTCTTACCAAACTCATCCAGAGCCTTCTTCTTGCCCTTAGACTTTTTGTCACGTCTGCTTCCGTTTCTAGGATCAGCCTCCTCATCCTCAGGAGATCTTCCTGGAGCCATTCCTCTTCCAAGAGAAATGCCTTCATCCTCGTCATCTGAATTTGCATCACCTGCTGCGCTCATGAACTGAACAAGAACTTCATTAAGACCTTCAAAATCAACTCCAAGTCTTGAAAGTACGTTATAACCTGTAAAGTTTCTTCCATGAGTTATGCAGAAAAGAAGATGTGAAGGAGTAATCGCTCCATCGTTACTTCTCTCAACAAGCTGATTAGCCTGTGAGAAAAGTCTCTTTGTCTCTACACGTAAAAGTCCAAGCGAAGCATCAATCTCACTCTTGTTAATAGGAGCAGCTGTAACGCGTGCGCTCATTCCAAGAAGGTCACAGATAAGTGAACCTTCGATACCAAAATCCTTAAGTGCCTCGCACAAATCATCTTCAAGAAGTGAAATTGCTGCAAGAATTTCTTCAGTTGAAATCATGCGGCCACCTCTTGAAGCAGAAAGTCTTCCTGCAAAAACGATAACCTTGCTTGTATCAGCTGTTAACTTCATCATTTTGTCTCCTTCCCCAGAATGGATCTTATGCCTTCGCATCTTGCCTGTGAAAACATTGGACTTCTTCCATTCTTGCTTATTGCCTCTTTATAATTACGTCTGACAATATGTGTCATCTTATTGATTGAATTCCAGTCAACTTCAACATCATTCTGTCTGATATTATCTCTTCCTACGCGGAGCCAGTTAATGTGCTCGAGAGCCTCCGGAATCTCCATTCTTCTTGCATACTTCAAAAGTGCATAAGATCTGCAGAACTGATCCTCAACAATACCTGGCTTACGCTTGCAGATATTCTTACGGCAGCTTCTCTCAAGAGAAATAACATCCTTGAGAACAAGGCTTGCACGCTTCAAAAGCTCTTCCTCATCAATGCCAAGCATTACTGAATTAACTGTTATATAAAGGCCTGTTCCCTTAACATTTCCAACAGGGATAATCTGCCAGTCATAACTCTCAAGCCTCTTGCCAAGAACCTGAATTGCACCTACAGTCTTCTCAATTGCAGGAATTGCGAAAGTATTAATAATCTGAACACCCATTCCAACATTGGAAATATCAGATGTCAGAAAGCCAAGACGCTCAGAGAATGCAATCTCCATCTCGCTCTCAAGTGTGGTAGCAATCTTGTCTGCCTTCTTATAACAGGAATATACGTCAGAACCAGACATAATTGACTCAATCTCAATATGGTTTCTGTTGTTTACTACAACTGCTGTGCCTTCTTCTTTTCCAATAAGAAAACCAGCGCCTTCTGCTTCATTTAAAAACTTAGCTTCAGCATAGTAATTCTTAAACATATCTTCCTTGGCATCTTCGCTAAGTTCATCACATCTAATGAAGTTCATATCAAGCTTTCCAGATGCCTGACGAATCATGCCAAGTACATTCTCCTTATCAGCTACTGACATCATCACTGGGAAAGGGAATCCCTTAATATTACGGCTGATTACAACCTTGCTCGAAAGAACAACGTCTGTGTTATTTCCCTGCTTCTCATACCACATATCAGTTGCCCTCCTTACGCTTCTTAAGTTCATCTCTAAGTCTCATTGCAAGTGGATAATTCTCAGCTGCTGCTGCCATCTTCATACCAGCCTCAAGATCCTTGTCGCTGAAACTATCAAGACTTTCACAGTTAAATGAATTAAGATCCAGTTTCTCTGATGCTTTGGAGGATTCTTCCTTCTTCTCTGGAGCAGCTGTATTTACTGCCGCCTTACCACTATCAATAGTAACATCTGAAGATTCTGAAGCTTCAGCAGGGGCGATTTCTGAAGCATCTACTTCAAATGAAATAACCTCACCTGGCTTTCTTCCCTTGTATTCACTGCTTCCCTGTCTCTTAAGAAGATTCTTAAGGATAGTCTCATTAAATGTATTGAAACACTCAATACATCCTGCCTGTCCTGAAGTCTCAAACTCACGAAGTGTCATCTTACATCTTGGACATCTGATCTTAGTATTTGCAAATTCAAGTGTGCCTTCTGTTCCAAGAATCGAATTTGCCATCTCTTCAAACATTGGAAAAGCCTGACCAAAAAGTGTTGACTGACTTCTGATTGCTTCATCAACGCCAAGCTCTCTTGCACAATTCTCACAGAGGACAACTCCGTTATAACGGATTACTCTGTTGCCTATTGGACTGCCGCATCTGCCACAAACCATATGTATATCTCCTATCAATTATTAATCAAATTAAGCTATCAGTTGTCCATCAAAAGACTTAAAAGTGCATTTCTGAAAATGTCTGCACGTACAACTGATCTTATGTCTGTATCTACTCTCGCAAGTGTTCTGTCTGATACACAGGACATAATTGTGAGACCTTCCTTAGCTGACAAAGCACCCTTGGAAATAAGATTCTCAATTAAAATCTTAGCCTGCTGCTGTGTAAGATCTGAACCAACCGACTCAATCACGGCCTTGATATAATCCCATTTACTTAAATGCTGAACACGTGTGATAGTAATCTGGCCACCACCGCCACGTCTGCTCTCAACAATATAGCCGTTACCTGATGAGAATCTTGTGGAAAGTACGTAAGTAACCTGTGAAGGAACACAGTTCGCCTTCTCAGCAAGCATGCTTCTGCTGATGGTTGCACTACCATTATTCTCATCAAGCATTTCCTTAATCATCAATTCGATGACATCAACCAGCCTTGCCATTCGTAGCCTCCTATCCGTTATTCATAAGTCAAAAGTTGACTTTGACTTTCTTTGACTATCCATATTATTCTCCTAAAGTCAAAAATAGTCAAGAACAAATGTCAAAAAAAGTCAAAAAGTTTTTGTCTGCCTCAAAAATAAAGCCGCCTCGCCTGAAAAACTTAGCAAGACGGCCGGTCATTTAAGCCAATTTTTAAAATATTTTCATTTTGGCCTACTGCATAATAAGCCAATATAGGAGATTCTATATTTTTGGCCTATACAAAAATAGACCAATTAATTAGTTTTCTGGTTTTTGGCTTACATTGAGATAAGCCACTTTTATTTATTGCCACTTTTTGGCTTATATAGAAATGAACTATTCTAAAAACTATTGAGTTTTGACCTGCCCAATATAAGCCAATTTTGAAGTTAATTAATTTTTGGCTTATTCATTGATAAGCCAATACTCAAAGTTTTCGAAATTTGGCTTACTTTGTAATAAGCCATTTTCAAGAAATCAGGGGTTTTGGCCTACTTTGAGATAAGCCATTTTCAAGAAATTAGAGATTTTGGCCTACTTTAAGCCTGCTTCAAAAATCCAGAGTCACTTCTTATCCAACAAGTTCCTTTGAATATCTGATTGGAAGCTTTGAAACAAGGAAACAAATCAGATAAGACAGAATGAAGATTACAACACACTCTGCAAAAGTATTTACCTCAAGTCCCTTTGAACTAAGGAATGCATTCATTGCAAATCCAATTCCAAAGTGAAGGAAATAAACACCATAAGAACAGCTTGCAACTGACTTAATAATCTTCTTAACTACTGGATGGAAATGCCAGCAAGGAAGAGTATACGCAAGAATGAATACAGAGAGTGCCTTAAACATAAGAAGGATACCTCCGTACTGTGAACAGTTTGGTCTATCGTACTGCTCAACCATAAGAATAAAAATCTGTGAAACAACACTTAAAAGACCAAGATAGAACCAGTACTTTCTGTTGGCATCGATTTTTGGCTTTGCATAAGCAATAAAGATACCAACAATAGCAAAAGGAAGCATCATAACAAGTCTTCCCGGAGAGTTCTTAATCTCAGCACTGGACTGACCAAAGAACTTGCTGTAAACGCTTGAGTACTGAATTACATAAGAAAGCACAAGTGCAATTGTTAATACAGAAACAAGCATCTTCTTATTCATATGCTTATAAAGCACGAAGAACACAATAGTAAGAATAATCAGATTGAACTGGAACCACATAGGTGGGTTAAGTTCAGTAACTGATCCGAAGAACATCTGTCTTCGAAGACTCGTAAAACTTACTCCAAGATCTACGTTGGTAAAATGCTGAACCACTGAATAGATAATAAAGTAAACAACATTCCATACGATAAACGGCAGCACCAGTCTGAAGATTCTCTTCTCGAAAGATGCACCCGTTGTGTCCTCGAACTGCTTTTCGCAAAGGAAGAATGACGTAAGCATAAAGAATGGAACGGCAGTCAGAGCGAAATCGCTGAAGATTCGAAGATATGCAGGAATTTGTGGCATAGCCCAATACCACCAGTAATGGCAGCATACAACTTCAAAACACATGAAAATTTTTACAAGCGCAAGCCCATAGTTGTACTTGTCTACTACTTTCGTGTTGCTCACTGGTATCGCCTCCTCTCGAAATAGAGTCTCCTACAGTGATAGTAGCACGGGGCATATGCACCTATGGTTACAGCAATATTTCTTGTTTATTCAAAAAATGTTGCAAAGAAACAGGTCCTGCAACATTAGCAGGACCCGTAGTATTCAAATCTCTTAAGACAATAATTACTTATGGTAAAGTCTCTTTGTCTCGTAGTTAGGCTCACATGTAATATTTACACCAAGCTTTCTAAACATATTCTCGTCAACAGATGAAAGCATTGTTGTTGAATGAGCATCAGCATTTACAAGATTACCAAGCTGCTGCATAGCAAGTTCAGCAACAGGGTTTGTAGCAGCTGACATTGCAAGAGCGATAAGAACCTCATCAGTATGAAGTCTTGGGTTATGGTTACCCATGTGGTTTACCTTAAGATCCTGGATTGGCTCGATTACGTTTGGTGAGATAAGTGGAATCTCATGACCAATTCCAGCAAGTACCTTAAGTGCATTAAGAAGACATGCTGATGCAGGTCCCAAGAGGTCTGTTGTCTTACCTGTAACGATTGTTCCATCAGGAAGTTCCATTGCAACTGCTGGATTATTTGTCTGATCAGCACGAACAAGAGCTGCACCGATAACACGACGATCTGAAGCAGTAATACCAGACTTATTCATGAGAAGCTCAATCTTTGTAACATCTGAACCATCTGAAATACCCTGACGAACTGCACACTTTGCCTGATAGTAACGACGAATAATCTCGGCCTTAGATGCCTCCTGGCAAGCGTAGTCATCAACGATTGCAAAACCAGCCATATTTACACCCATATCTGTTGGTGACTTATATGGTGACTCTCCGTAAATCTTGTCGAAAATTGCATTAACAACTGGGAAAATCTCTACGTCTCTATTGTAGTTAATAGTTGTCTTGCCATAAGCCTCGAGGTGGAATGGGCCAATCATATTAACGTCAGCAAGATCTGCTGTAGCAGCCTCATATGCTACGTTAACAGCGTGCTGAAGAGGAATTGACCAGATTGGGAATGTCTCGAACTTAGCATAACCAGCCTTGATACCACGACGATTCTCGTGATAAAGCTGTGAAAGACATGTAGCCATCTTTCCTGAACCTGGGCCAGGAGCTGTAACTACTACGAGTGAATGACTTGTCTCGATATAGTCGTTCTTACCATATCCGTCATCACTAACGATAAGTGGGATATTTGAAGGATATCCTTCGATTGGGTAGTGCTTATAGCACTTAACGCCAAGCTGACGAAGCTTCTGCTCGAACTTCTCAGC
>JAZLLF010000020.1:0-45635 GCA_045598005.1 Saccharofermentans sp.
TCTGAACTTGGTGTAGTTTCAGCTGATGAGTCGGCAGTTTGGTTAATTGATTATTGGTGCAGTAAAGATATATCTGGTCTTATAAAGATGCCTCTTTCAAGACACTGGATTATGCATATTGAAGCAGCTAATAGGATAAAAGAGAAGATATTGGATAGGTAGAAAATCCTAGTTTAATCCGTCAGTTGGATTGCACTAAAATTGAAATAAATCGTTTTAATGAGGCAGTTGTTTTATGAATGATATTATAAAAAATGATAATGAATATAAATTATGGATTCAAGATATTGGAACTAGATTTAAAAGGAGTCAAATAAAGGCTGCAACAGTTGTTAATAGTGAAATGCTTATGTTTTATTGGGGATTGGTTCAGACATAGTAAAAAACAAAAATCTTTTTGGCTATGGAAGTGATTTTTATAATAAACTTAGCAACGACCTAAAAGAAATTTTGCCAGAAGTCAAATCTTTTTCACCAAGAAATTTACGATATATGGCTGCTTTTTATGAGATGTATAAAGATGTTGCAAATTCTGAAATTGCTAATATTTTTCTAATACCATGGGGACACCACATACAGGGGCTAAGGATTTACATTTAATTATCAAGAGAACCGAAGTAGAGATGCTTCGGTTCTTTTCTTTGAGATTTTAAGGTTTTAGTAAAATTTTGCGAAAAAGCAAAAAATCACTTATTATCAAAGAAGAAAAAAACAAATAGGATAATGAGAAGGGGACGCTATGAAATACGTAAGAGACAGAATGAATTACTTTAGAAAAGACGAGTTTAGATTTGAAAATGCGGATGATTTTAATGCTGCAGTTAAAGAGCAAAATGATAATGAACCAGCTCAGTCTAGTGAGGGATCTCATGGAATCGGATTTATTCTTTTGTCATTGTTTGTGCTTATTGCTATTGCGCTGATAATAGTTTTTGTTGTTGGAACTATTAAATCCATGGATGATCCAAATCAGATTTTTGAGGATAAAGGAGTTCTTTCTGTTTTCTTCGGAGTCTTCTTTTTGGCTGGACTTCTTTTTGCTGGTATCCCTCTTGTTAAGGGACTCATACTTAAGTTCAAGTGTAAGGGAGAAGCGCAGGCAATCTGTATCGGCTACGAAGATTCTACAGTCGTTAATAAGCATGGTGTTCATTTTGTGAGTTGTCCTATATATAGATTTAATGAGGCTGGAACAGAATATACTGTGTATGACAAAAAATACACTCAGTACCCAGAAAAATTGCCAGCTATAGGTAGTACAGGGACAGTTTTATTTGATCCTGAGGATCCAAATCGCTGCATCATTAATGGCAAGGTGAACTGGAAAGTATTGTCAATTGTTATAGGAGCAATCCTTTTGCTTTTGGCATTAGTGCTCTACTTTGGCGTGCTGATTAATCTTTGATTAGATTGAAAGTACTTAACGAAGAATCGTAGTAATTGTCCCTTCAAAAATATTTGATGCAATTATCTGAAAATGTGATAAAATGACCGAGGGTATTTTTAAAAAGAATGTTAGGAGGAGTATATGAAGAAATTTATCAATTTAACAACATTCGTAGTTATCTTATGCATGCTCGCTACTATGGCTTGCGGTTGCTCAGGAAAGAACGCTGACGAAGAGATCGTTGATGAGAGCGTTGTAACAGAGGCATCAGAGGAAGAAACTACAACAACAGCTGAAGCTACTAGCGAGTCTGCTTCTGAGACAACAGCTGCTTCAACAACAGCCGCTACAACAGCAGCAACTACAGTTGCTACAACTGCTGCAACAACAGCAGCTGGCGTATCTGGTCCACTTACAGATGAGATGGCACTCGATGGAATTCATACTTACTGTGTGATGGAGAATCCTGAGAACGTAAACTTGGGAGCTGATCATTGGTATATTGAGTCAAGTAACGACAACGAGATCGTAGTTTTGTTCATCGCGTATACAGGCGCTGAGATTCGTTACTATGTTAACAGATCTACTGGTGAGACACATGTAACTGAGTTTGTTGAGGGAATCCATGATGAAGAGCAGCCTTCAGATGTGCACTTCAATGTAAGAGATCACATTGCAGCTGAGATTTACGGCTAATAAAAACTAGTTTTTGTAGATTAAAATTTAAAACTCGCCTGAATAAGGCGAGTTTTTTATTTTCCAAATAATAGTGACTTAATTATATTTTTGGTGAAGTATTCTCCCTGAGTTTAGATAAAAGTCTTATGTTCCGTGAGTAATAGCCTGGTGAATTTGGCAACAGATTATTAGTTCTTCTTAATAAGTTTAAGAACAACGTTATAACCTAATGTAAGACCCCATGAGATGATGAAGCTTGCAATTGTATAAACAAATACAATGAATGCTCCAATAATAAATGGGAGAGAGAATGGGTTAAAGATAATAAACATCGTTCTTAATACAATTAAGTGAACGAGATAGATACCGAATGTGCTTCTGTCGATTGAATCTATGATTCTTGCAACCATATTATTAGTTGTAGCAGGAAGATGTGCATCCTTCAAAAGCATAAAGAAAGCAACTGAAGATAGTACATTTACAGGGAAACTATAGTTCGAAAGCGCAGGGCTTTTGCCAGCAAATGTAAGTGATATAGTAAGTATCTCACACACAATAAATATTCCAGCAAGAGCAGACTTTCTGATTCTTATTTCTCTTGTCATAAGGTAGTGCCCAAGAAGGAAGAAGAGTGGATAAATGGTATTTAAAAGAAGGTAGAATCCTGAGCCTAATCCACAAAGTGTAAGAATACCCGGAATAATTGAGAGAACCACAGTCATAACTATAAGGATATAGTTATAAGTTTTTGTGTCTGTGTTTTTAACAAAAATTCTGAAAACAGGAAGAGTCAGATAAAGTGCAAGAAGGAGATAGAGGTACCACATGTGTGGCCAGCCGTTTCCAGTGAAAAGGCTGATCCAGATATTCTTGAATGTATCAAGTGGAGCAACATGATCTGCTATTCCTGAATAAACTGTATTGATGATAGTAAAAGCAACAAGTGCAATTGCTACCTTTGGAATGTACTTTGAAAAGAGTTTCTTGTAAGTCATCTTGCGGTTAGGATCAAGAAGCAAAGCTCCTGATACCATTACAAAGCAAGGCACAGACCATAGAAACAGATTTCTAATTGCCATGACGGTAAGATAAGGGACGGAGTTAACTTCAAGATAGTTTGCTCCAAGAAAATAGGAGTGAATGAAAACAATTGCAATACATGCAATTACTCTTATATAACTGAATCCTTCGTTACGCTTTCCGTCAAGTACGCTCATAAATCATTCCTTAGTCGTGCATTATTAATTCCTGCTTGTAAACCCATGTTCCAGGAGTTCCGTAAACAATAGCCATACCGCTTATTCCTGAATTTAACTGGAAATCAGGATCGTAAATAAGACCATTGATAAGAACCCAAGAGTGTGGACCCCAGCCACCGCGTCTAAGTGGAACAACACCAGAAACCTGCTGAGCATCGTAGCCAAGAGCAAGTGCCATTTCCTTAAAGCATGCAGCCATTACATAACAGTTACCCCTGTGATTTCTAAAACCGTAATCAGCATAGTGTCTTGTTCCAAGATTTGGATCAACATCGTAAACCTGATAAGTCATAACACACCATGTCATTGCTGCATTTAAATTCCATCCAACACGGTCAAGTACGGCACATGCTTGTGGATAAAGTTCGCGTACAGAAGGCTGAGTTGCTAATACATCTTCAGCATCGCACATTGCCTTAAATTCTGAATCACTGATAAGAGCTGATATAAGCTTGTCTCTGCTAATAACTGTGAGCTTGTTTAACCAGTATCTATAACCCTGTGTATCGTCTTCGATGTTACGGTTGAAAAGAACCATGTACACAGTTGTTAAGAATTCAGCATTATCCATATTGCGTTCTGTGAATTCAGGAAGATTAAAAAATCTCAAAGCAACATACTCAGCTGTCTTATCCTTTGTTTTAAGCTCGTTGTACCAGTATTCAACTTCTTCAGTAGTGCCTGTACGGCCCTTACAATAGATATAAAGACGCTCAACGAATCCATGAACATTAGTTGCTGTCTCATTAGGAGCAATTTCTACAGTTGTTGGAGTTGGTGTAGGTGTTTCTGTTGCTGTAGGTTCAGGAGTAGTAGTTACAACTCCGCTTGTAATTTCATAAGCAGCACAGATTCCTTCGAATTCTGGGGATTTCATAAACTCATCAGCGATAAATGTTCTTGGAAAACCATTATCGAGATGGTTCACCCAGAAGTTGAGCCCATCAGTATCAGGCTCTCTATCAAGAAGAGTTACATACATAATTCTCATGAACTCTTCATTATCTGGATTCATCTCTGTGAATTCAGGACTGTTATAAAAACTAAGGAAAATATCCTTTCCTGATGCGCCGTTCTCCAGTACATCAGTCCAGTAATTAAGACCACCTTCGTCCGGCTCACGTCCAAGGAAATTCTCATAAAGGCGTGTTACAAACGCCTGCTTTAAAGTAACAGACGAATCTGCTGCCATATCAAAAATAATATCTTCGTCACTTCCTGTGTCAGCGAGAACGCTTTTTACAGGCATAACAAAAGTAGATGCAAGCATTACTGTGCAAAGGGCAGAAGCAATTAATCTTTTCATTGCTGATAGACTCCTATTCCAAAATTAAAAAGTAAGACCGTCTCCTCCAAGACATCCGCCATCAGAACCTCCATCAGTCTCAGCTGGAGCAGTTGTGGCAGCTGTAGTTGCAGCAGTAGTAGCTGCTGTTGTTGACTGTGTAGTCTGTGGTACAGGTGTAGGTGTGTTAGTTGCTACAGTAGTTGTAGTAGCGGCAGTTGTTGCAGCTGTTGTTGTAGCAGCAGTTGTCTCTTCGCTTTCTTCTGTAGTTTCAACTGTTGTTTCAGTAGTTGTAGTCTCTTCTAAAGTGGAAGTTGTAGCATCGGCTGTGTTATCGCCGCATGCAGCAAATAAAGCCATGCTGCCGATTAATGCGCATGCCAAAATTGTCTTTTTCATATTCAAATCCCCTCTCTTAATACCACGTCATTCTATCACGTTTTGCTCCGAAGTGCGAAAATAATTAATAATTTTATTATAATAAATGGAAAATCATATGTTTTTCGCGAAAGAAGGGTGAAAAATGATCGATAATAAGTGTCAGAAGTTTAAGGTTTTGCGTGCTACAGAATTGTGGCAGCAGGCTGGTGCATATTCGGTAAGAATTCAGGGAATGGGAAGGCAGCATCACATTTCCCTTGATAAAGAATTTGATGAGCACGATGGTCCGGATACGAAGTATATAGTGATTCTGGATGATGAATATCCTGTTGCTACCTGTCGTTTTTATGAGATTTCAGATGATTCTGTAATGCTTGGAAGAGTTGTTGTTCTTCCTGAGTACAGGGGTCTTGGTCTTGGCATAAAAACTATTGAAGAAGCAGAAAGCTGGATACTTGAACTTGGGTTTGCGCAAGTTGTAATTGAGAGTCGTGAAGAGGTTACTAATTTCTACATAAAACTTGGTTATGAACTTGTAAGCGATGCGGTAATTGAAGGACCAACATTTCGTTGTGTTACGATGAAGAAAAATTTTAAGCGGTGACATAAAGTTATTAAAGACTACAATCAGCAAAAATTTGACAGGAAGGATCATTACGAAGGCAGAATGTTCTTTTCTGTTTTGAGAGATGAGTTCAAAGAGTAATAGTTAACAGTTAGTTAACCCAAATTCACAAAAATATATATAGAATAAAAACAGTAAATTGAATTTTGTATTAGTTCGAGGTTTTAGTGGGGAAGAGCATACAAAGAATTCAGCTTATATTTGGTGTCGTTTATGTTGCAATTACAGTGATTTTCGCTGTAGTTGTATCTTCTATGTTTGTAAATTCTTCAAGAAAAACTATGGAGAAGAACGCATCTGATCTTATTGCGGCTGATAGTCACCAGATAGAACTTAATGTTGATAGTTACTTAGAGACTGTAGAGACGGTTTGCTCTCTTTTGTTTTCTGATGAAGATTATTACGAATACTATGATACAAACCCTGATCTTTCGGACTATGAGAGGATTGTTGCCAAAGATGCAATTACAGCACGAATCGTCGATTTGGGCATGATGGAAAACTTCTCGGATTTTGGAGTTGTTTATTCAAATGACAAGAATGCAGGATGGATTTCTCAGACAACTGAGAGCATGTTTCCTAATGGTGGTATTTATGAGTACTTTTCCAGTCTTGTAACAGATGAGAACAGAGAAGAAGGCTGGGCTACTGGCGTTATGGGTAATAATGACCGAATATATTTCGTGAAGAGACTTAATCCAAATGCTATTGCTGTTTTGTCTTTCTATACAAATGAGTTTGACCGTGTGTTTACTGTGCCGGATGAACTTTCTCAGATGACTGTTCGTATGCTTGATGGTAATGGTGTAATTATTTATTCAACTGATGAGAGTGAGATTACGAATCGCCTTCCAGATAACATCAGTTCAATGATTGGTGATCAGACTGGCATCAGTGCCATGGATAATAATTATCTTGTAACTTCTAATACCCTTAATAATGGATGGCGAGTTGTTACTTCGATTCCTACATCTTACCTTATGCAGGATCAGATTAGACTTAGTACAACTGTAACCATGATTGTTGTAATTATTTCGGTTGCAATAATTCTTATTCAGCTTGTTATCCTTCAGAGATTTAATAAGTCAGTTACTGATGTTGTTCAGAAACTTGAAGGCGATGCATCTACTGACCTTATGACAGGACTTCTTAACAAGACTTCCTTCAGACGTCAGGTTGAAGCTGATTTAAGAATTCTTAACGGAAAACAGTCCAAGGTTTTCTTTGTTATGGATCTTGATAACTTTAAGCAGGTTAATGACCAGTTGGGACATAAGACAGGTGACGAAGTCATTATCAATATGGGTAAGCTTTTGAGTGAAGTTTTCTCTGAGAATTTCGTTAAGGTTGGCCGTATCGGAGGCGATGAGTTCGCTGTGTACTGCTCGTTTGTTGATAAGTCGCCTGAGAGAGCCGAAGAGTGGGCCAAGTATAAGTCTGAACGAGTGTATCTTGCTTTCGAGAAGGTGTTTAAGGATAAGATTGAGCAGTTTAATCTCTCGGTAAGTATGGGTGTACTTATTGATGGTGATGAAGAGTCAAAGTACGAAGACCTTTATAAGAAGGCTGATACAGCACTTTATGTATCAAAGCGTAACGGCAAGGGTAAGCCAACATATATCTGAGTGAAGGGTTCGAATGATGAAGAAAAACTATTTGCAAATTATAAGTTATCTGATGATTATGGTCGTAGTTTTTACGAGTTGTTCTTCGAATGTCCTGGTTACTGTAAGACCAGAAAGCAGCAGTGTACCTATCTCGGTGTCATGGTGGGGTAATGATCCTCGTCACGAATATATGATTGAAGGTCTTGGAATTTTTGAAGCAAATAATCCTGATATCAGAATTGATTATTCATATGCAGTATGGAACGGTTATGAGAATCGTTACCAGATGCTTATGAGATCTCATAATAATGCCGATGTTATGCAGATTAATTATGCGTGGCTTATGAAGTATTCAGCTGATGGTACTGGATATTACGATTTGTCAGAGCTTTCGGATGTTATTGATTTCTCGAATTTTTCTGAAGCTGATTTTGTGACAGGTACTGTGAACGGAAGACTTAATGCTCTTCCTACTGCATATAACACAAGCTGCTTTTTCTATAACGGAGATATTTACGGTTCATATGGTTTAAGTGCTCCATCAACATGGGATGATTTGTTCGCTGCGGCAGAAGTAATGCGCGCTGATGGAATGTACCCGCTTGGCATGATTTATAAGCATGCATTCCTGGTTCTGAACGCATGGTTTGAGCAGACTTATCAGTCACAGCTTTTTGATGCGAATGGCAATTATATGGGTACTAAGCAGGATATTAAAAATATGCTCGAATTCTTCGGAGAACTTGTAAATAATCAGGTGCTTATGCCACCTTCTGAATTTGAAGTATCGTACTTCGGTGCAGGCAACACAGCAGGTGTTTCATGCTGGGCTTCTGATGCTCAGAGATACTGTAATCCGCTGGTCGAAAGTGGCGTTCCTGTAATTGTTGGCGACTTTATTTCGACAGGAGATGAAGGTGGAAATGGCTGGTATATAAAGCCTGCAACTATGTTTGCGATAAGTGCAAACTGCGAAAATCCTGAAGAAGCTGGAAGAGTTTTGGATTATCTTCTTAATTCGCCTGAATTCATTGTGCTTCAGGGCACTGAGCGCGGTATTCCTGTAAGTACGACTGCGCTTGAGGCACTTACTGAGAATGATCTTTTGAGCGGAGTTGAGTACGAAGCAGGACGTGTTATAAGAGACAATATGGAAACAATGGTTCTTATTAATCCTATGCTTGAGAACTCCAATGTTCAGGACGCATTCAAGATGTATGCTGACATGTATCTTTACGGAGAATTATCTCTTGATGAGGCAGCATCAATGCTTCATGAGGCGTTTTCAAATCTTTGATTTCTTCTGTTTTTTCACTTGTTTTTTTGCTATTCTCATTAAGTAGCAATATGTGGAGGAATGATTTATGAGCGGGAAGACCGGTAAAGCATTTGGCTGGATTTTCTGGATTTTGTTCTTGTGCAGTTTTGCTCCATATGCCTGCCTGGCAGTTGTTGCCATATTTGGCGCCAATACAGGCTTTTTCAATTATTCATGGACTTATGGCGGATCTACAGTAGGGTTTATTGCGACACTTCTTTGTGTAGTTCCTGTTATTCCATGCTGCCTTCTGTATCAGATTCTGTACAGCATTATTGCGCTGCGCAAAGCTTCCGTGAAGCGTAAAAAGGGTGTGTTAATTCTTATGGCGTCCCTCGTGGCACTCATCGTTATTCCTACTTCAATCTACGACGCAAGAAGATTTTTTCTGGACAGAATGTTCTACGATAATAATTTCTCCATCGTCGAAAACTATATGAGAGAGACTCTCTCGCCAGAAATAGCAGACAGTGCTGAGTGCGTTAACTATGACAGAAACGAAAGAAGATTCCAGGTGAAGGTTAACTGTGATGTCGGATCTCTCGCTGAATCTGATAATCCTGTGATTTATATTTCCTATGTAGTATTCGAAGACGGAACTGTTGTAGATGATTCGGTTATTCATTTTGTGTCTGCCAATAATCATCTGTTCCATCAGGAGCTTTGCGAATATGCATCTTCTTCAAATAATCTTCCTGATAACTGGACCGCAGGTGTTGAACTTGAGTCAATTGACCTCTCTAGCTACCATCTCGGTGATCCAGATGAATTGCTTCTTCCTGGATGTGAGTATTCTCTTGGAAGTATTTATATCGATGCGGAATCTTACGACCAGGATGAAGTTCTTGAAGCTATAGCTTTGTACAGAAGCCAGTATGCAGATGTTTTTGGTATCGATAATCCAAATTTCTATGTCCGTGTCGATGGCAGATATATCGCATCAATTTGGATTACTGATACTGATGAAGGATACTTTCTTAATATAACCGGATATACTTACGAAGGTGAAACTACTATTAAAAACTGCACTTTGGAGATTATCGAGGGAGATTAAATATGAGAATCTACATTGATTTTGATGATGTAATCTGCGAGACAGCAAAACACTTTACGAAGATTGCGAAGGACTTATTTGATATCGATGTTCCATATCGCGAGGTGCAGTTTTTTAATCTTCAGAAATCATTTGATTTAAGTGATTCTCAGTACGATGAACTCATGAGAGCAGGTCATGTCCCTGAGACTTTGCTTGCATATGAAGAGACACCAGATGCTTCTAAGATAATTAACAAGTGGGTCAATCATGGCCACGATATAACAATAGTAACTGGAAGACCATTTGATTCTTATGAACCTTCAAGAGAGTGGCTTGATAATCACGGCCTTAAAGATGTCCCTCTTATCTGTGTGGATAAATACGGCCGTGAAAGCTTCAATCAGGACTGTACTTACAGCATGACACTAGAAGACCTCTATAAGCTTGAATTTGATTTTGCAGTAGAAGATTCACCAGCTGCTTTTGAACATGTTCTGCATTTTGAAAACTGCAGGGTTGCTGTATTTAATCGCCCATGGAATGCAAATTCTGAACTTCCAAACAGCAACTTCGTAAGATGCGAAGGCTGGCAGGATATTGATGAGTTTTTGACGTCTCTTTCTTAATGTAATTTCAACTAAAAATAGTGGTGTTTCCTCTGTTCTTTGAATTGTTTTGTCAACAGACTGGTTATTTCCCAAATGATATAATTCATGACTGGTAGAAGTGATAGTTATTGCTTTCGAAGGAGGAAATATAATGAAGAAGTTAGTTGCAGTTTTGCTCGCATCTTTGATGCTTATGTCAATGGCAGGATGCGATAAGATGGAGTCAGATTCTAAGGATCGTGATGAGACTAATGTAGAAATCGAAGAGGAAGATGAAGAGATATCTCAGGCAGAAGAGACAACATCTGCACCTTTAAATGACGCTCAGGACGATATCTCAGATTTGAATTTTACTGTTGAATACGGCGTTGTTTACGACAAGGGAAACGTGGTTATCTCAAGCAAGAGAGTTTCATATGTTGAGAATGGAGTTAACAGCGAGAACGGTTACTGTATGGTATTCGATGTTCAGAACAACAACGATTTTACTGTACAGGTTGACTGTGACTGGGCTGTTGTAAACGGACTTCAGTATCGTGCTAACGCATGCGCTGTAGTTGCACCTGGTGAGACAAATGAGATGTATCTCCCACTTGAGCCAGCATACCTTTCTGAGTGCACAGATTATGACTGCCACAATATTGGTTTAATTGAAATTGGTGTAGTTCTTGAGAACTTTGATGAGTTTACTTTTGTTGCTGAGGATTCTCTTGACTATGAGCCTGATATTGTTATTGAGACATCACTTATCGATTCTTATTCAGAAGTGACTTATAGTGAAGGTAACGAGGTTCTTAATGAGAACGATGTAATTATTACTGCTTTGACACCATTTAGTGATGGAAGCAATATGGTTATCCCTTATGTAATTTCAAATGAAGGCATCAACAGCGCTATAGTTGCAGGCTGTGGATGCGTAGTAAACGGAGAAGAGGATCCAACTGTTAGTGTGAATTCTTATGTTTATGGTGGAGCTATTTCCTTTGGATATATTGTGATTAGAGATTGCACACCTGATCTTTTCAGTAACGTAACAGCAACCGTTCGTCTTGAGGGAATTGGCGATATGTACGGTGTTTACGAGTTTGTGATTTTTGAGACGTAAGCGATTTAATTATTCTTGTAAAATAGTGTTAAAAACTCCATCAGATGTGGTGGAGTTTTTTGTTTGTGAAAAATCCTGTTGACACTTAGGACCATAGATTGTAGTCTGTAGTTATAAGACTACAGTGTGTGGTCTGTGCAAAGTTGAGAGGATGTACCATGAAGTGCAGGTTTTTAGTCACGGCTATTTTAATTGCTTTATCAATCGCTTCGTGTTCTGTAAACACAAGTGAGAGTTCCCAAAGTATCGCGACTCAGAATGTCGTTAGTATTGATGAGTTGCCTCCAGAAGTTACCGAGTCAGAATATGTAGATCCGATATCACTTTTGACTCCTTATCCAGTAGCTGATTGTGAATTTGTAGTTTCTGGGAATCACATTGAAGCGTCTTATAGTGATGATTTATATTCAATCGACTACGATTTGAATTATTACGATTATGGTGTAAGTCAGGTAAGTATATTCTCTGCAAATGCATCAAGACATCTTCCAAGATATACAAATTCTGTTTTGCCTGAAGGCTGGAGATTTGCTCAGTTTACTGATTCTTTATTAGTAAGTAGTTGGGATTCAGATGAGGTAAATCCAGACATGGCAAGTTATGCCTCTGATATCGTAAATACTATTAGTGTTGAAAATATTGAAGACATTGATTCGATTGTTCCAGTATGTAATCTTGTTGGAAACGATATAGTTTTTTTTCAATTCGCATTAAGATACGATTATTCACCTGATAGCGATATTAATCTTACTGATTTAATCAGAGTAACCAGCCTTAATGGAAGTAACGCCCTGGTTGATCCAGTGAATAATGAGACATCTGGTTCAGTGACACGATATGTGATTCGTGAAAAACTGGCAGGACTTCCAATCTCGATTCAGAATACAAACAGTTACCTGGGCACTCAGTATGAAGTTCACTTTGATGATTTGCATGGATCTATTCCTGGCAATGAATATTTGGATGCTTTTGAGAGTGATTTCTTCAGTTTTGATGATTCCACTTTCGTAGATGTCGTGTATACGAATTACGAAGATATCACATGTGATGGGGAGTGGCTTCCTGTGTGTCCTGTGGAGCAGTGTCTTAATGAAAGTATTTCTCCAGTGATACATAAAATGTTTAATAGAGGATGCAGCCATGCTCGCGTCTATCATGCGGAACTGCTTTATATTCCATTTTTTAAGGGAAGTTTTGATCCACCATTTATTAATCCTTTGGTAAAACTGGTTCCTGTGTGGACCTTCTACTATTTTGCCGATGAAGATGGGCATATTCGTAATACCGGAGTTGTTTATGTAAATGCCATTTCGGGAGAGGCTGTTACAAGGAGGATGACATTAGCATGAAAAGAGTAATTTCAATATTGGTGATCGTCATTCTGATTATTAATATCTCAGGATGTAACCTTCGAAATAAAAATGCTTCAGATACTTTGTATTACAACACATATTCAGAAAATTCATATGAGTATTATGAAGAAGGATACCAGTGCGATATCTTGAATGTTCTTAAAGAAAACGATGACTACTATGTCGTTTGTGGCGCGCTTCCAATAGTTTTTGATGATTCAAGTTTGTACGAACACTATAGTCTCAATAAGATTTCAGAATCTGGTGAACTTATTAGAAGTTACCCATTAGGTGATATTAACAGATATGCAATGGCAGATATTCGAGATGGTGTTTTTTACTATGTAACTTTTGATGGAAGACTTATAAAACTTGATTTGAATACTGGTTCCTTCATTGATTCTGTTCGATTGGATGGACAATTATGTGGAGTTACATGTCTTGATGATGGATATGTAGTTTTAAGTCCACGTCAGGCTAGTAAATACGACTATGACAATAATCTTGTAGCTTCTGTAAATAACGATGAATGGGGCATCTATTTGGGTATGGGAACATTTTATTCGGAGGATGGAAGCTGTTATCTGATCTCATCTGATGGAATGGAATACCGATACTACATAGTGGATTTTGAGAATTCGCGTAGTGAATTTGTTTTTACAACAAGAGGGTTAGGAAAAGTCACTGATTGCTGCTACAAACAGTATGTTTTTAATATCGATGGAGAGATGCGCCTGGACTTCGAAGAGGATACATTCACGACGTTAATTGACTGGAATAAAGTGGATATTCAGCCACAAAAATGTGGTCTTGCGGGTACTGCGCAATTTGTTGCTTTCGATGATGAGAATTTCGCGAAGATTTATCTTTACGAGGATGGCTCGTCGCAGCTTCTTATATACTCATATCTGGAGACGGCAGTTTATGACAAGCACGAAATAGTTATCGGTGGGTATGATTTGTTAGACGATCCGTCTCTTAACTGGGCCGTTTATAAATACAATAAATCTCAGGATGAGTACCGCGCTGTCATCGAGGATTATGCGGATATATTTGGATATAACGATGATCCGGTAACAACCAAAGCTGCCATGATTGAATATTTTAACGATGGTAACAGTCCGGATGTTTTTTACGGAAACTGGTTTGATTATGAGTCACTATATTTTTCTGGTATGACTCAGGATATGGTTCCTTACATGAGTGATAATTTTGAAGAAGCATTTTCTGAAATTACGGATAATGTACGTGAACTTATGCTGAATGATTCAGGTGAGTGCTTCAGAATGTTTGCATCTTATCAAATGGAAGGTTACGCAGGTTCTGATGTGTTCCTTCACGGGGATAGTAATATCTCGATAGAAGAACTTCTTGAAATATCAGAAGTAAATGGAGCGCTACCAATTAATTTTGCATTCACATCACAAATTGTGTATTCGGCTATTGCTTATTCTATTCGCTCAATGGATGAACTTAGGGAAGAAGATATTGCTTTAATTCTTGAATATGCATATGAGTATGGTTATCAGGATATGAGATCAAGTTATTTTTCTCATTCGCTGGACAGGAACACTGTAGAAGAAATAGTTCTATGGACTAATGGTATCTTTGAACCAGCGGCTTATTCAGAGAATGAAAAAAGGTGTAATTCAGAATTGGTATATGTTGGATTTCCTTCTGTTAATGGTTCTGTCCATTTGGTAGTTCCACAAGGTCAGGTTGCTGTCTCATCGTCGACTGCGTGTCCTGAAGAATGCTGTGAACTGATATCGTTCCTTCTTGATGAAGACGTGCAGATTTTTAATGCTGTTAATTGTCAGATACCAGTGAGTCAGTCGGTTCTTGAATTCTACTGTGATGCTTCGGTTGATCATTCGCTTGCTGGTGACAGAACAGTAT
Source organism: Saccharofermentans sp. (assembly GCA_045598005.1). Lineage (GTDB taxonomy): Bacteria > Bacillota > Clostridia > Saccharofermentanales > Saccharofermentanaceae > Saccharofermentans. Next base: position 14,541 of record JAZLLF010000020.1, read on the forward strand.
ATAACTATCTTGAACTCTTCGATGAAATAAGTGCTGAATGTAAGGCCAGATTTCTTGGTGCCGTATATTCTGCTGATGCTGTACTTATGTACGATTGGGGAATGAATGATATTATTGAAGATGAAGTTGAAACATACTATACACAGGGACGTTCAGTTGAAGAAATTGCGGCCTCGCTTAAGAATCGTCTGGATCTTTATATGGCAGAAAACTATGGTTAACAGGAGAAGCGATTTATGGAAATACAGCTTGGATTAGTAGAAAGCAAATTTGCTGATATGATTTGGAAGAATGAGCCAGTAAGTAGTACTGAGCTTGTTAAGATGACATCCAAAGAATTTGGCTGGGCACGAACAACAACTCATAACGTGATTAGAAGACTTTGCGATAAAGGCTTATTTGTTAACAACAAAGGAATTGTCACATCTGTGATTTCCAAGGACGAGTTTTATTCCAAGCAAAGCATTCAGTTTGTTAACGATTCCTTCAGCGGTTCGCTTCCTGCTTTTATTGCAGCCTTTACCAAGAATGCACCTCTTTCCGAAAAGGAGATTAGCGAGATCAGGGCTTTGATCGACAGCATGGAGGAGTAATATGGAAACCATTTTTGGGCATGTACTTACAATGAGTTTAACTTCCAGTATTGTTATTCTGGCAGTGCTTGTTGTCAGATTCTTCCTTAAAGGAAAATCTCGAAGCATCACATGTTTCCTGTGGCTTCTTGTGGCGCTAAGACTTGTTATGCCTTTTACAATTAAAAGCAGCATTAGCCTATTGCCAAAGAATAATCTTCCTCAGTTTGAAAGAACTGTAGTAGTTCCTGAAGTTAATAATTATGATTTGATTCCAGTTGATAATTCTGATGAGTTTGCTTCCGAATCTTCGGATTCTTTGATGGAATCGGAAATTAATGAATCCATTGAAATGCCATCTGATTTCTCGATAGACAGATTAAGTATTGTGTGGATAATTGGCGTCTCGTTTATGTCACTTTATGGTGGTATTTCGAGCATATTACTTAAACGGAAGCTGAGAACGGCTATTGCTGGGGAGGATGGAATTTATATTAGTGATGATATTGATTCTCCTTTTGTTTTGGGTGTTATTTTCCCAAGAATATATATTCCTTCGGCGCTTTCGACGGAAGTTTATCCATATGTAATTGAACATGAGAGAGCACATTTAAGACGTGGGGATAATTTCTGGAAACTTTTTGCTTTTGTTTTGCTGTCGGTTTACTGGTTTAATACGCTGATGTGGATTGCGTTTTTACTTTTTGAACGTGATATTGAACTGGCATGTGACGAGAAGGTTATTGCTGGGATGGATGTTGCTGATAAAAAGGCGTATGCCAACGCACTTCTTTCTTATGCTAACCATAAAAGAGTGGTTCTTTCTTATCCACTTTACTTTGGCGAAATAGGAATTAAGGACCGCATCAGGGCTGTGAAAAACTATCGTAACCCTGGAGTTGGTTTGATAGTAATTGCAAGCATCTTATTTGGTATCGTATCTGGATGTTTCCTGACTGATCCTAAGGTTGAAGCTGCTGTAGTGGATATGGCGTTGGACGAAAAAACGTCTGGTGAATCAGTGGATCGTTACGAAGACTTAATGAGCGGGCCAGTTGGTGCAACTTTGTTTGATAGTGATGTTGTGCTTGAGACGGATGCATGTACTGTGCAGCCATACTGGTACACATTTGATGGTTGTGTGTTTGATATTTGTTATGGTGCTTCAGGTGATACTTCAGCAGAGATTTGGTTAATTACTTCGCTTGTAAATGATGGTGTTACTTATGCAAAAACGTCATATTCTGAAAAAGGAAGCGATTTCAAAATTTGCCATGAGACATTATTCCTTGATTCTTCTGTATCTGGTTTTGTTCTTGAAATGAGGATTGGAGACTATGCAAGTCGTGACAGATTCCATTTTGATATTGTTCGAACTGACGCTAACGTTAATAAATATTTAACTACTGTCAGCGTGGATGCTTTGCTGAATGCAGAGAATGCTGTTGTTACTGAAGTGTTGTTTTCTGATCAGTTAATGAGGCTAAAAATTGAAGGTTATGAGTCGCTGGATTATGGCTATTGTAACGTGAGACTTTTGTTGATTGATATTAATGGAAATGAGTACGAGATAGCGCCTGAATCGTTGCTATGGGGTGAGAGTTCCTATGGCGATGAGAATCCATATTTGCAGATTGATTATTCTTCTGATTCGTCATTTGGAATTGACGCTTCGAGCATCTCGAAAATTGTAATTACTTCGAATGTTAACGGTGAGATGGTTGTTGTTGATATCTGATTTGGGGTGTTAAGGCGTTTGTTAGCAGAATAGTTAGTGGCGTGCAGTCTACTAACGGATTCACTAACATATCGTCGATTTTGTGGTGTTTGTTAGCAGAATAGTTAGTGGCGTGCAGTCTACTAACGGATTCACTAACATATCGTTGATTTTGTGGTGTTTGTTAGCAGAATAGTTAGTGGCGCAAAATCTACTAACACATTTACTAACAGATGAAGAAAAATACACTCAAAAGATTATCTAACCTTGGTAATAACATACCCGAACTTGATCCAGCGGTTCATATCCGCTGGATTTTTGTCGTCTACGAGAATTGTCTCACCGTAGCTGCTGATAGGTTCAAGTCTGCATGGTGAAGTCTGATAGAATTTGCGGACGTAAGCGCAGCCTGTGTTTTTGTTAATAAATACTCCGGTGTCTCCGTCTCTTATCGTCTGGCGGCAGATGAGTAAAACGTCGCCTTTGTTATAAGCTGGGTGAAGGTGATTGCTTGTGATTTTGATTCCGCAGTGAATGAGGTTTCCGTATTTTTCTCGGTAGGAAGAAATATTGAGTTTCTCGACATTTGATGTGTCATAAATCATGCCGTCTTCCATGTTTCCGGTTGGAATATAAACGGTTACATAATCTTCATGATCAGGATGAGATACTGCAAAGTTTTTCTCGAATTCAATAAGTCCGTCAATGAAGGATAACTGAGAAGGGGATAAACCCACAATTTTACTTTTTACATTAAGTACGCTGTTATGAGAAACATCTAAGAATTCGTAAGCAAGTTTACCTGTTAATTGATAAAGACGATATGCGGTGTATAAATCTATTTTTTCGACGCTGCATGTGATGAGTCGCTTGTAAGATGCAAGTGACATGTCGAGCTTTTGTGCCATTTGCGCCTGTGAGAGGCCTCGATTAAATCTCTCGCGCTCTATGTTTATGGCAAATCTTCTTATCATTTCTTCGCGTGTCATAAGCATAATATAACACTATAAATGGCTCAGAAGTGAGCTATCGTAGGATTATTTTAAGGTTTTGGCAAATCATTTTAAGTTCAGCATTATCTTGGAGAGGGAATTAGAATTCAGGTAGAAAATCTCAAAAGGAGGACCTGAAAATGAATTCGCTTAAATGGATTAATACAATAGCCTTCCTTGCCATGGTAGGAGTAAATGTTGCAGCAAATGTAATTCCTATCGGAGGCAATACAACTGGAGAAGTGTCGAAGGCTTATCCTAATCTGTTTACTCCAGCTCCGGTGACTTTTGGAATCTGGGGTGTTATATATGCTTTCATGCTGGCTTTTGTCATTTACCAGTGGGGGTTCATAGGAAGTAGTGCAGTAAGTAGTCTTATACGAAGCAAAGTTAGTTTCTTTTTCCTCATTAGCTGTCTTCTGAATATTGCCTGGATTTTTACATGGCACTTCCGCAGGATAGAACTCTCTACACTGTTCATCGCTTTGCTTCTGATATCGCTGATATTCATCACGAAAGGTATACGACTGGTTAACGGTTCACTGCTCACATATTTGATGGTAAATGTTGGCTTTGATATTTACCTTGGCTGGATTATTGCAGCTACGATTGCAAATGTCAGTGTCATGCTTACAAAGCTTAATTGGAACAGATGGGGAATACCAGAGATGGTTTGGACAATAATAATTCTTATAGTTGGTGCATTAATAGCATCAGCGATTGTAATAAGTGAGAACAGATATTTTGCCGGATTAGCAGTTGCTTGGGCTTATGTAGGAATAATGATAAAGCATTTGTCACTATCTGGTTATGCCGGAAGATATATTCCTGTAGTAATTGTTGCAGCAGTAGGTATTGCGATGATTATCTGCGCAGGTGCATTCAGACTGATAGTCCCTAACAGGAAGTTTGGAATGATGGGTAGTAACACATAAATAATAGCCACTAACTCTTTTTTCTCTATCCTTTTTTGAAGAAGGTCGCCCAATGCCCCCCAGGGTGACCTTCTTTTTGCGCGAAAATACTGACTATACTGATATTCCTTTGTTTGTAACACTGTTACATGAATCATAGTGCCTGTTTCTTCCTGAATACCAGGTGGGTTTGTCGTCTGAAAATATCTATTGTAAGCCTCTACACAAACAAAGTTTACAATTGTATAATCAGTGTGTTTTGAACTTGTATTTTTGAGGAAGTAACATATGGATATTTTGAAGTTGGCGGATGTGATTATTGCTGGAAGAAGAGTTGGAAGAGAAGATGATTTGTCTTGTTTCATCGACGCGGATTTGAAGGAACTTTGCGAAGGTGCTGATAGAATTCGCGAGCACTTTATGGGAGATCATGTTGATTTATGTTCAATCATTAACGGCAGAAGTGGCAAATGCCCTGAGGACTGTAAGTACTGTGCACAGTCAGCACATAATCATACAAACTGCGAAATATATGACTTTTTACCACAAAAGCATATTGTTGATCTTTGTAAATTAAACGCAGAGGAAGGCGTTCACAGATTCTCAATCGTTACTGCAGGTAAGGCACTAACAGGAGAAGAATTTGATAAGGCAATTAATGCATATAAAGAGATGCGAGATACATGTGATATTGAACTCTGCGCTTCAATGGGATTTTTGACAAGAGAACAGCTTAATCGTCTTCGTGAGGCTGGCGTTACAAGTTATCACCATAACATCGAGACTTCAAAGAGAAATTTCCCTAATATCTGCACGACTCATACTTATGAGCAGAAGATTAATACGCTTAAGATGGTGAAGGAAGCAGGCATGTATGTCTGTTCTGGCGGAATTATTGGAATGGGTGAAACCTGGGAGGACCGTCTTGATATGGCAGTAAGCCTTGCTGAGGTTGAAGTAGATTCAATTCCAATCAATGCACTTATGCCAATTAAGGGTACTCCACTTGAGAATCAGGAGCGCATTTCGGAGGATGATATTCTTCGTACAGTTGCGTTCTTCCGCTACATCAATCCGAAGGCTGAAATCCGCCTTGCAGCAGGAAGAGCACTTCTTACAAACGATGGCGAGCTCGCATTTAAAGCAGGAGCATCTGCAACTATCACAGGAAACATGCTTACAACAGTAGCATGCGCAACAATTCGAAAGGATATAGACATGCTTAAATCCATGGGAAGATGTGTCTAAGTTAATAGTATGAAGACGTTATTTATCGTTGGTACAGGAACAGATGTTGGTAAGACATACGTTACTGGCTTGATTCTGAAAAAACTTAATGAAGCATCATTAAATCCAGCATATTTTAAGGCTGCCATGAGTGGCAACGATGCTGGTCCTGATGGCAAATTAATTCCAGGAGACGCAAAGTTTGTAAAGGATATCTCTGGCATAAATCAGCCACTTGATGAGATGTGCCCTTATATTTATGAAGTGGCAGTGTCACCTCATCTGGCATCAAAAATTGAAGGCAATCCAGTTGATCTTAAAGTGGTTAAAGATGGATTTATGAACATTACTTCAAAGTACGACTATATTACCGTTGAAGGTAGTGGCGGAATCATATGTCCAATAAGACACGATGATCAAAAGATAATGCTTGAAGATATCATCAGGGAACTTAACCTTTCGTGCATTCTTATTGCGGATGCAGGGCTTGGAACAATTAACAGCGTGGTTCTTACTGTGGAGTATTTACGAAGCAGAAATATCGAGTGCAAAGGCATTATTTTTAATAATTTTGAAGAGGGCAACCGCATGCATGAGGATAACCTTCTTATGTGTGAAGAGATGACGGGACTTAAGGTGCTTACTAAGGTGAAGCACGGCGACAGGGATCTTGATATTGATATCGATGTCCTTACTAATGTTTACGGGTGATTTGAATGATTTGGTTTCCATACGAGCAAATGAAAACAATGAAGGAGCCATATAAGATTATTGGCGCTGAAGGTGTTTATCTTTATACAGAAGATCAGAAGTTGATCGACTCAATTTCTTCCTGGTGGAGTGTAATCCACGGCTACAGAAATCCAAAGATTACTGAGGCGATTAAGAACCAGGCGGATAACTTTTCGCATGTCATGCTTGGCGGACTGACTCATGATCCTGTTCAGAAATTGGCAGCAAAACTTAAGGAGTTTTTGCCAGGGGATCTGGACTATTGTTTCTTCTCTGATTCTGGCTCCGTTGCAGTTGAAGTTGCGCTTAAAATGGCACTTCAGTATTACGTGAATAAAGACGATTTGAAGCGCACAAAAATCATGGGCCTTACTCATGCTTACCATGGCGACACATTCAAAACAATGGAAGCAGGCGACGATGAGGATTATCACTTTATACTTAAGGCCTACGGCGAGAATCCAAACGTAATTCATATCGATACTACAATTGAAGCGCTTGAGGATGCTTTCGCGAAATACCATAGTGAGCTTAATGCGTTTGTTGTAGAGCCACTTTTGCAGGGTGCTGGTGGAATGAGAATGTACGACATCTCGTTTCTTAAAAGAGCGCGAGAACTTTGTGATGAGTACGATGTAATTCTGATTTTTGATGAAGTCGCAACAGGTTTTGGGCGAACAGGTTATAGGTTTGTATCTGATGTTGTTCTTCCGGATATTATTGTTCTTGGCAAAGCTTTAACGGGTGGACATATTGGTCACGCTGCGACAGTTGCAGGAAAGAAAGTTTACGATGGATTTTATAGTGACGATCCATCTCATGCTCTTATGCATGGCCCAACATTTATGGGGAATGCGCTCGCTTGTAGTGCAGCACTTAGCTCGATTGAACTTTTCGAAGAGGGCAATTACATGGATAAAATTGCGCACATAGAAGAATTTACACGCGCTACAATGGAGGGCTTTACTGCACCTGGAATTAAGGAAGTTCGCATGATGGGTGGCTGCGTCTGCATCGAAGTTGAGGATAGTAGTCTCCTTAAGGGATACCAGGAATTTGCTTATGAGAGAGGCGTCTTTGCACGACCATTTTTGAATTATCTCTACGCGATGGTTCCATACATTATTACTGACGACGAACTTTTAAAAGTTCTTAATACAATGAAGGAATGGTTTGAAGCGAAATAAGTATGTCCAGCAAAGATTTATTCAGTGTAAAAATGCGAGCAAGCCGTGAAGAGGGAGGCTCTTCCAGGCACATATCAGGAGCAGAAAAAATCCTTTCCGAGAGGCAGGTTTACTCCTGCGTAAATTCCCTCATCGAAAGAGGGCTTCACCACGACAAGGGTGAGGCCGATTTTCTTAATATCAAAATCGAGAAAGCAAATGTAGATGAGATTTTGTATCTTGATGCTCTTAATGTGACAACAGTTGATGTCCCTTCTTATAAGGAAGGTCTTCAGGAAATTGATAAGTTTTTACACGAGATAAATGCGCCTGAGTTTTCTGTTATTGAACCATTTCTTAAGGCGTCTTATTGCATGAGAGGTGCGATGCTTCTTGATGTGAAAAAACTTGTGCGTCTGGAACCAGATCATGAGCGTGGAATCAGGGCAACTTATATGGATCAGGAGAGATCTTCTTCTGATACTGTTATGAATTACAAGAACCATTATGAGGAAGCAATTGTTCTTGCAACCAAGGTTGTTAACTGTCCTGGAATTATCGGTGAGATTTGTATTTCTGACGATCCTGATTATGTAACTGGTTATGTTGCTTCAAAAGAAATTGGATATCGAAGAATTACAAAACTTAAGGAATCAGGAAGTGAGAACGGTGGACGAGTTTTCCTCTTTGATTCTTCAAAAGCAAGCGTAGAAGAAGCCATTAATTATCTTCAGAAGAAGATGGTAATCGTAAGAAATGTTGTTAAACTTTCTTCCTCGTGTGATATGCGCAGAGATCCTATGGAAGTTCTTTCTGAATATAACGAGTCTTTGAAAGAGAAGAATCTTTATAGGACCATGAAGTCTATTGGTAGCTGCCAGGGTTCACATATAAACATAGATGGATGTGAATATATTCTTATGGCATCAAACAGCTATCTTGATCTGACTTCGCACCCATATATGATCAGTAAAACCAAGGAAGCCTTGTCCATGTATGGCGTAGGTTCTGGTGGCTCAAGACTTACAACAGGTAACACTGTAGTTCACGATGCTTTGGAGACAAAGATTGCTGAATTTAAGTCAGCTGAAGCGTCAATTGTGTTTAATACAGGATACGTTGCAAATCTTGCAACAATATCAGCACTTATGAGAAATGGCGGAGTTATCTTCAGCGATGAATTAAATCACGCGAGCATCATCGATGGCTGCAGATTATCCAGGTGTACAACTGTCGTTTATAAGCATAACGATATGGAAGATCTTGAGAAGAAAATTCAGGAGAATCCATGCGAATTTGGTCTTGTAGTAAGTGACGCGGTTTTCAGTATGGATGGTGATATTTTGAACCTTCAAGAATTCATGAGCGTTTGTAAAAAATATAGACTTTTGTCTATGGTTGATGAGGCGCACGCAACTGGCGTAATTGGTAAAACTGGTCATGGTATTGTTGAGCACTTTGGCCTTGATATTAGTCCAGATATTATGATGGGCACACTAAGTAAAGCTATTGGTGGTGAAGGTGGTTATGTATGCGGCAGCAGAACTTTAATTGACTATCTTAGAAACACAGCAAGAGGATTTATCTTCTCCACATCTTTATCGCCTTCAGTTATGGCAGCAAATCTTGCCGGTATCGAGATAATTGAGAATGAACCAGAGCGAGTTGCGGCGCTTCAGGATAACGTCTCATATTTCTGTAACTGTCTTAAGGAGAATGGCCTTGATATAAATTCTGAGACAGCGATTATTCCAATCATTATTGGTGATGAGAAGAAGGCTCTTGATGTATCAGAGGCACTGCTTAATAGCGGGTTCTATATTTCCGCAATCCGTTATCCAACAGTTGCAAAAGGGCAGGCGCGTCTTCGCGTTGCGCTCATGGTTACTCATACAAAAGATGAACTTAAGACCGCAGCTGAATTAATAGCATTAAAAGTTAATTCGTGATTTGATGGGCTGATTAGTGACTAATGCTTGTCTAGCTCAATTATCGTTCAATTTAATTTTTGGCTTACAGTGGAATAAGCCATATTTTGGTAATCGTAGTTTTTGGCTTACATCAAAATAGCCCAATTTTGTCCATGTTGTGATTTTGGCTTATGTGACTGTAAGCCAGATTTTAACATCTTTGTATTTTGGCCTATGTGATCGTAAGCCAATTTTCAATATCTCTGGATTTTGGCTTACTTGAATGCAGGTGATTTTGATTATTAGTTGTCTTTATGTAGGCCAATTTTAAGGGTTTAAGAAAATTGGCTTATTGGGGCATAAGCCAGTTTTGTAGTTTTGGAAATTTTGGCTTATTGGGGCATAAGCCATTTTAACCATTTTCAAAATTTTGGCTTATTTCGGGGTAGCCCAAATCTGAGAAAATAACTTTTTTGGCCTACCAGCGCATCCCCGACCTGCATCAACTCATTCAAAAAATACAATTGACACATCAAGATGAATTGTATACAATCGAATTGCAAACAATCGAACACAATTAAATTGTGTGCAATCAAAATTCAGGGAGGATATAACATGAACGCATATGATTTTTCTGTAGTTAAGCAGGATGGAAGTGAAGTTAGTCTTAAGGATTACGAGGGCAAGGTAATGCTCATCGTAAATACTGCAACAGGTTGTGGTTTTACTCCACAGTATGAGGAGCTTCAGACAATCTACGATGAACTTCATGAGAAGGGACTTGAGATTCTTGATTTCCCATGTAACCAGTTTGGTAATCAGGCACCAGGAGAAGATTCAGAGATCCATGATTTCTGCACAGGCAGATATGGTATTACTTTCGAGCAGTTTACAAAGATTGATGTTAACGGCGAGAATGCAATTCCTCTTTATAAGTGGATTACTGAAACTACAAAGTTTGAAGGCTTTAATGGTCCAATGAAATTAATCCTTGCACCAATCGTTAAGAAGATGGACAGCGACTACAAGAACAACGGCAATATCAAGTGGAACTTTACAAAGATCCTTGTAAACAGAAGCGGCGAGATTGTAAAAAGATTTGAGCCAACAGCATCAATGGACGATGTTAAGAAAGCAATTGAAGGAGAAATCTGATGTATCACTACGACTACCTTACAGAGAATACATGCTCAAATATTATTAGCCTGGATTTGGAGGAGAACAGAGTTTACAACATCAAGTTTACTGGCGGATGTAACGGCAACCTTAAGGCGATTTCAATCCTTGTTAACGGATGGACAGTTGAAGAGATTGAAAGTAAGCTCACAGGCGTTCAGTGTGGAAGAAGAGGAACATCCTGCGCAGATCAGCTCGCAAAGGCAGTAAGAAGAGCTTATGTTGGAATGCAAAATGGTGAAGTTCAGACTTTCGATGAAGACTGATGTTGTGTGAAGCAATATAATTGTATACAATCGAATCGCTAGAAAATAATAAGATGGTACGAAGATGGATAAGTATGATGTATTAAAACTTGATAACCAGATTTGCTTTCCGCTTTACGCATGTGCGAAGGAAGTGGTGAGACGATATAAGCCATTTCTCGATGAGATTGATTTAACTTACACACAGTACATCGCTATGATGGTTTTGTGGGAAGAAAAAAGCATCAGCGTTAAGGCTTTGGGTGAGAAACTTTACCTTGATTCAGGGACACTTACACCACTTCTTAAGACGCTTGAGAAAAAGGGTTTTGTAAAAAGGGATCGCAGCAGCGAAGATGAGCGCGTGCTTATAGTAACGGTTACAGTTGAAGGCATGCTTCTTCGTGAGAAGGCAGTGAACGTTCCTTCAAAGGTAGGTTCCTGCATCGGAATTGATCCGGAGGAAGCTAAGACTTTGTATACCATTTTGTATAAAGTTCTCGGAAGCATCAGCGAATAAGGAATAGGGGATAGGTATGGAAGAGAAAGAGTTTGATATTGGCGCATATATGACAAAGGGCGTCGAGAATATTGTTAAGGGAGCGCTTCGAGCGACATTAACAAATCCTCAGGAAAGCCTCTTCATGATGGAGTATGCGAAGTCCAGCGCCCAAGCATCAAAGATTAGAAGCAGGTACAAAGAACAGGGCGAGAATATTCCGCCATTTCTTATTGCAAGTATTACTTCAAACTGCAACCTACACTGCGCTGGCTGCTACTCAAGAGCAAACAAAGCCTGCACAGATGAAAAGCCTGTAGATCAGCTCACAGCATCTGAATGGGAGAAGGTTTTTAAAGAAGCAAAGGAACTCGGCATGGGTTTCATTCTCCTTGCTGGCGGCGAGCCAATGCTTCGAAAGGATGTAATCGAAGTAGCTGGAAATATCCCAGAGATTTTGTTCCCTGTATTTACAAACGGCACCATGATGAACGAGGAGTACGTGAAGATTTTTGCTAAGCATCGTAACCTCATTCCAGTAATTAGTATCGAGGGTCATAAGGAGAAAACTAATGACCGAAGAGGCCAGGGTGTGTACGAGAGAATCGAGAAGTCGATTGAAATAATGCGTAAGGCCAAGGTTCTTTACGGAGCATCAATTACTCTTACAACAGAAAACATGATGGAAGTAACTTCCGATTCATATATCAAGCTTCTCGAGGAGAAGGAAGCAAAGGTTGTATTTTATGTTGAGTATGTTCCGGTATCTGAGGAGACTTTAAAGCTCGCACCAACAGATAAGGAGCGCGAGTACATGGATAAGCGCCTTAAGGAAATTAGAGAAGAGCATCCTGATATTCTGTTTGTATCTTTCCCTGGTGATGAGAAAACTTCAGGTGGATGTCTTGCGGCAGGAAGAGGCTTCTTCCACATTAATTCTCATGGTGGTGCAGAGCCTTGTCCGTTCTCTCCATATTCCGATATTAATGTGAAGAATACATCGCTTCTTGAAGCACTTCATTCCAAACTATTTACTACACTTCGTGATAGCGGCGCGCTAAATGAGAGTCACGATGGCGGATGTGTACTTTTTAACAAGAAAGATTACGTGGAGGATATCGGAAATGAAGGTTCTGATTCTTAACGGAAGCCCAAGAGTAAATGGAAATATATCTCTTGCAGTTGAAGAGATGCGTAGAGTCTTTGAGGCGGAAGGCGTCGAGACCGAAGTAGTTCAGGTTGGTGCGATGGACATTCGCGGATGTATCGCATGCGGACGCTGCGGGGAACTCGGTAAGTGCGTTTTTGATGATGTTGTAAATGAAGTAGCTTTGAAGTTTAAGGAAGCTGACGGTCTCATTCTTGCAAGTCCCGTTTACTATGCTTCAGCTAATGCAACATTAATCGCTCTTCTTGACAGGCTTTTCTACAGTTCAAACTTTGATAAGACAATGAAGGTTGGAGCGAGCGTCGTGTGTGCAAGACGTGGTGGATGTTCTTCAACATTTGATGAACTCAACAAGTACTTTACAATTTCGAATATGCCTGTTGCTTCAAGTCAGTACTGGAATTCAATTCATGGTGGAAGCCAGGGAGAAGCGGCAATGGATGAAGAGGGCAGACAGACGATGCGAGTTCTTGCACGTAACGTGTCTTTCCTCATGAAGAGTATCGCACTTGGCAAGGAAAAGTACGGCCTTCCAGAAACTGAAGAACACGTTTGGACGAATTTTATCTGACGATAAAAATGTGGCGGATTTTCTTACGGGAATCCGCTTTTTGTTTCTGGAAATTTTGTTTCAACGTTATAATTAATAAAAACGACGGGAGTTAAGAATATGGGAAACATAAGAATTATAAAGGCTGATATTACAACACTTGATACAGATGCGATTACAAACGCAGCAAACAGATGGCTTCGCGCTGGAAGCGGAGTTTGCGGTGCGATTTTTCAAGTCGCTGGCATGGATAAGATGACTGAGGCGTGTGAAGAAATTGGCATGTGTCCAACAGGTGAGGCAGCAATTACTCCTGGCTTTAACCTCAAGGCAAAATACGTTATCCACGCTGTTGGCCCAATCTACGAAGATGGCAATCACGACGAGGAACTTAACCTCTATAACGTTTATCAGAATTCACTCAAACTTGCAGTGGAAAATGGCTGCAAGTCTATCGCTTTCCCTTTGATTTCTGCAGGAATTTATGGCTACCCACAAAACGAAGCCTGGCAGGTAGCAATTAAATCATGCAAAGATTTTCTCGCGAAAAATGGAAGTCCGCTTGATATTACTTTCGCTGTTATTGACGACAGAATTCTTGCTATGGGATTAAGCCTTCTCTAAAGAGAAATCCTGAGGCGTAATAGCGTCCTGCTGCAGGCGCTTTTTGTCGAATCCTAGTCCTATTTGTACGCATTTGTCGCAACTTTTTTGCTCATGAACTTGCTATCCTTAAATCATCAAAATTTGGAGGTGTTGGAGCATGATCAACAAGTGCAGAGTGAACAATTATGAATACGCCGCAATCGAAATCGACAAGCGCCTTAAAGACGTCGAGGCCGAACTTAGCCGCCTGCCCCAGGTTAAGGAAAGTGAGGTTAGGATTAATCCTCGAACAATTAATGGCAAGACCAGATATTATGTGTATTTCTCTGGGCATAGTAAAGATAGAAAGTATATGGGAGTGAATAATCTGGAGTCTGTTCCAGGAATTATTCGTAATGAGTATACTGCTGCTGTCAGGAAGAATCTTTCCAAGGAGAGAAAACTATTAAAATCTTTACATACCTTCTACAAGAATAATTCAATTGATTCTCTTTATAGTACAAGGCATATAGGCAAACGTGAGTTCATTACTCCAGTAAGGATTCCTACAGAGGAACTTCTGAAACAGTTTTGTAAGATAAAACAAAATACAAAGCCTTTCAAAGATACGGATTCGCAACTTATTACATTACGAGGGGAGCGGGTTCGATCAAAGAATGAACTTCTAATTGCAAATGAATTATATCATTATAAGATTCCGTACCTTTATGAGCCTGAACTAACACTTAAAGATGGAACCGTTGTTCATCCGGATTTTGTAATTTTTAATGTGCGTACCCGTGAAATTATTATTTGGGAGCACTTCGGGAACATGAATAATCCCTACTATGTGGAGTATGCAGTGAAAAAGATACATACATACTATCGCAATGGTCATACTAATAAAGATTTCATAACAACATTTGAATATGATGGTAGTAGTTACTCTGCAAATGAGATTAATCACATTATTAGAAGTGCTTTAATGTAGTGATTTATTGCTTGGATATACCAGTTTTGCGCTTTTGTCGTTTTTGGCTTACTGAAAAGTAGGCCATTTTTATTGTTTTGTCTGTTTTGGCTTATAGGCGAGTAAGCCAATTTGGAAGTTTTTTGATTATTGGCCTACGCGGGGATAAGCCAAATTGAGCAATTTATGATTTTTGGCTTAAAAGTTAATGGATAGTGAGGCGTTTTTACTCTGTTAATTTACAAGTAAGTAAGCCATTTTTGGATGTTATGGTATTTTGGCTTATGGACAAGTAAGCCAATTTTGTAATTATTCAATTTTTGGCTTAAATAACTGTAGGCCAAAATTGTAAAAATAATCTTCTTGGCTTAAATGAGGGTAAGCCAATATTAGGTTTCTTGAAAAATTGGCTTATAATGCCGGTTCTATCACTCAAATTCCCCAACAAGTTAATATTTATTTACATTTTGTTCTTATCCCACAAATGCTACGAGCGTATAATTAAAAGTGATATTTGATAACGGGTGAGGGTGCGTTATGAGTAGTTCATTTGATTATGACTTGTATCATAATTATGTTCATGACATTTTGTCAGAGATGAACAATCTTGATAATCCAGATATTTTAATTAGCATTTATAACAAGACTATTCCAGTTCTTAATTTGCTGGATGTAGCTCTTCTTTCGAATGAGTATGAAGAGAAGGCGAGATCAGCTGGCCTTGATGTTGAGGAGTTTGGTTTGCCACCCAAGATGGAACTTGGTATTCCTGATAAAAGTGTGGTTGTTGACATAAAGCCTAAGGTTTCTGATATGGTTACAATCAGAATCTATGCGCATCCATTTATTGATCGTCCTGCATGGGATGAGGAACGTAAGGAACTCATCAGGGGATTCATGGGACTTTATTTTAATCTTGTTGCAAGAATCAGAGTCCTTCGTATGTTTGAGTCAAGAATTTTCCAGGATCAGAGGATGCCTTTTGTCGGAAACTTGGCTGCACTTATGCGTAATCTTACACGTCTTAGAGCTATGAATAAACTCGTGGGCCACACTATTTATAGAATGAATATCTACAAATTCTCAAGATTTAATCGTATTCTTGGTCGCCCAATTGGAGATAAGATTATTGAAGAGTATATACGCAAACTTCTTGCGTTCTCTGGTGAGTTTGGAGGAGTTTATCGTCTTGGTGGTGATAACTTCCTTGGAGTTATTCCTAATGAGATGACACCGGCTGTGCAGAAGTTTTTCGAGGGTTATACATATATTACTCCTGATGGAAATTCGGAGATGATAATCCAGTCCAGAGCTGGTTTCTACCAGATTTTGGATAATTTCGAGACGAACGATACTATTATGGGAAGAGCGAATTCTACTTTCGCGAAGGCAACGCCAAAGAGTAAGATCCGTTTCTTCGATTTTAACGAGGAGAAGATTGAGGAGGAACTTAGCCGCATCGAAAGTGATTTCATGCAGGCTATGAAGGACGGCGCAGTGGCACCTTATTACCAGCCAAAGGTTGACCCATTTTCTGACAAGATCGTTGGTGTTGAGGCGCTTTGCCGTTGGAACAGGGATGGCGAGATTGTAACTCCGTTCAGATTTATTCCGGTGCTTGAACGCAACAATCAGATTTGTACTCTCGATTTTTACATGCTACGTAAGGTGTGTGAGGATATAAGCAAGTGGCATAGCAGAGGTTACGATTCTGTGCGCGTGTCAATTAACTTCTCTCGTAATAATCTAGCAGACAAGAATTTTGTGCAGAAGGTAATTGATGTTATCGATGAGTACAATGTTCCACGTAATAAGATTACGGTTGAACTTACGGAGACAACATTGGAGACTGATCTTTATGAGATTAAGCGAGTAACTGAGGCGTTCAGAAAGAATGATATTTTGATTTCTGTTGATGATTTCGGTATGGGTTATTCTTCACTTAATCTTATTAAAGACATTAACTGGGATGTTGTTAAGATTGATAAGGCTTTCGTACCTGCTACAAACAGATCTAATTATGACAAGTCATTGCATATGCTTTATAACCTCATTCACATGGTTAACGATATCGGAATGCTTTCGGTAGTTGAGGGCGTTGAGACGGAGGAGCAGAAGGAGATAGTTAAGGACTTCGGCTGCAAGGTAATTCAGGGCTACTACTACGATAAGCCAATGCCTAAGGAAGAACTCGAGGCGAAGTTGCTTGGCACTTACGAGGGTGAGTGCAGATGGCACGCATAAGAAGAAAAATTTAAGAAACGCCGTCTAAGTTAAATCTTAGGCGGTGTTTTTGCGTTATAATTCTCGCATAGCATTATGCGCGAAAAGGATACGTATTTCATGAATCAGTACATCGATTTTACAAGCGAAGTTAAAGAGGCGCTCCTTAATAAAAAGGCAGTGGTTGCAATTGAAACGGGAGGAACCTTCGAGGGAATCCCTTTCCCTGAAAATGAGAAGACAGCGCTTAAGGTGATGGACGAAGTCCGTAAGACAGGTGCGGTTCCTGCTTATATTTCAATCATGAACGGCCGCGTTAAGGTTGGTCTTACACCAGAGGATATTCACGATTTTGCGTCAAGGCGCGGCACCATGACGAAGGCCTCAAGGCGAGAAATTCCTGAGATTATTGCTAAAGGCGGTTACGGTGTGATGACACTTGCCGCGACTATGGTTATCGCTGATTATGTTGGAATTCCAGTTGTTTCAGGCGGCGGTCTTGGAGGCGTACATAGAGGCGCCGAGACTTCCATGGATATCTCGTCAGACCTGGAAGAAATTGCTTCTCGAAATGTAATCGTCGTGTGCTCCGGTGCAAAATCAATCCTTGATCTTGGCTTGACTCTTGAATATCTCGAGACAAAGTCAGTGTCAGTAATCGGATATGGAACTAACGAACTTCCAGCTTACATGGCCCGAACAAGTGGTCTTAAACTTACTTCACGAATGGATGACGCTTCACTTGTTGCAAAGACTTATAAAGTGAAGAACGATTTTGGTGTTAAAACCGGCATGATTCTTGCTAATCCAATCGATGAGGAATTTGCTGTTGATTCTGATCTCATGAATAAAGTTATCGATGAGGCTGTCGCTAAGAGTAAAGAGGATAAAGTTAGCGGTAAAGCGATTACTGGTTACCTCATGAAGTACCTTAAAGAGCACATGGGAAGTGACAGCATGGACGCGCAAAAGCACATGATTATCCAGAACGCTGTTTTGGCTTCTGAAGTAGCGAATGAAGTTGTAATTGAAGTTGTAAATGAAGTTGTAATTGAAGTTGAAGCAGGTGCTTAGACTGAAGTATAATAATTAAAGTTTTTTGACTTGTAAGAGGAGGCTATTATGAATTTTCTTGAAGAGAGAATTGCCAGAGATGGTGTAGTAAAAGAGGGTAATGTACTTAAGGTTGATAGTTTTCTTAATCATCAGATGGATATAGCACTTTTTGACCAGATGGGCGAAGAGTTCAAAAGAAGATTTGCAAAGAAGAATATTAATAAGATTCTGACAATCGAGGCTTCAGGAATTGGTATTGCCTGCGTTGTTGCAAGACATTTCAACGTGCCTGTTGTTTTCGCGAAGAAATCAAAGAGCATCAATATTGCCGGCGATGTTTATGTTGCTGAGGTAGAGTCTTTTACTCACAAGAATAAGAATCAGGTTATCGTGTCAAAGGCATTCTTGGGACCTGACGATCACGTGCTTATTATTGACGATTTCCTTGCTAACGGATGCGCGCTCCAGGGCCTTATTTCTATCGTAAGCCAGGCAGGTGGTACTGTTGAGGGAATCGGTATCGCTGTAGAGAAGGGATTCCAGGTTGGCGGACAGATGATCCGTAATCTTGGATATCAGCTCGAGTCACTTGCAATCGTTGATGGAATGGATGCGTCAACAGGAGAGATCAATTTCAGACATCAGTAAATTTCGAATAATATTTCGAGGAGGAATTTATGGGTAAGAACAAGAAAACACCAAAGAGTGTGCAGGCAGTTTCTGCTTCTGAAGCAATCTATGACCTCGATGCGAAGATTAATCCACTTAAGGCAGTGCCTTTTGGACTTCAGCACATCTTGGCGATGTTTGTCGCCAACATCACTCCGATTATTATCGTCGCTGGCGTTTGTAACCTTGATGCGTCAATGACAGCAACGATTATCCAGAGTGCCATGATTATCGCTGGTATCGGTACACTCATTCAGCTGTTCCCACTTTGGAGAGTTGGTTCAAGGCTTCCAATTGTTATGGGTATCAGTTTTACTTTCGTATCGCTTGCATGCGTTATCGGAGGGCAGTACGGATATGGCGCAATTGTAGGTGCCGTTCTTATTGGTGGTCTCGTGGAAGGTATCCTGGGACTTTTTGCCAAGTACTGGATCAAGATTGTTGCTCCAATTTGTGCCGCAACTGTAGTTACTGCGATTGGATTCTCACTTCTTAACGTTGGCGCAAATTCCTTCGGAGGCGGCGTAGGTTCTCCTACATTTGGTTCAGCTACAAACTGGATTCTCGGAACAGTAACACTTCTTTGCTGCATCCTCTTTAACATCTTTGCAAAGGGTTATCTAAAGCAGCTTTCTGTACTGTTCGGTCTTGTTGTTGGTTATATTTTGGCGCTTTGCCTTAAGGCGGTTGATTTCTCTGCATTTAATGACGTAAGCATCATCGCTTTGCCACGTATTCTTCCATTTAAGCCAGAGTTCCACGCAAGTGCAATTATCGCGTTCATCCTTATCTTCCTTGTATCTGCAACAGAGACAATCGGTGATACTTCAGCGCTCGCTTCTTCAGGCCTTGGAAGAGAAGTTACAGAGAAAGAGACAGCAGGCTCCATCGCATGTGATGGTTTTGTAAGTTCACTTTCATCTGTCTTTGGATGTATGCCAATCACTTCATTCAGCCAGAACGTTGGCCTCGTTGCCATGACAAAGGTAGTTAACCGTTACGCAATTGCAACTGGTGCGGTAATTATGATCCTCGCAGGATTCTTCCCACCAATCGGTGCGTTCCTCGCAACTTTGCCAGATGCAGTTCTTGGTGGCTGTACAATCATGATGTTCGGTACAATCGTTGTAAGCGGACTTCAGATGATCGGTAAGTGTGGATTCTCACAGCGCAACGTCACAATCGCTGCTCTTTCGCTGAGCGTTGGCCTTGGCTTCACATCAGCACCTGATCTTTTCAATATTTTCCCTGAGATTGTAAGAACTGTCTTCGCTGAGAACTGCGTTGCTGTAGTATTCGTTGTATCAATCATCCTTAACCTCATTCTTCCAAAGAACATGGGCGAGGAGAAGTAAGATTTACTTTAAACTAGCGTAAAAATAATCCCCTTCGAAAGCGAATGCTTTCAGAGGGGATTTTTGCTGCCTGCTTTTTGCGTGGGGTGAGGGTGGATGTAGGGGGGTGTAGGGGTGGATGTGAGGTGGATGTAGGCCAAGAATTAAGAAATGGTTGTTTTGGCTTATGCGATTGTAAGCCAATAATCGATAAACGGCTGATTTGGCTTATGCGTTCGTAAGCCAATAATCGAGAATCGGCTAATCTGGCCTACATGTTTGTAAGCCAAGAATTAAGAATTGTTCAAAATGGCTTACTTATTCGTAAGTTAGCAACTAGAAGAGCCTGGATTTCCAGACCGTTTGTAAGCCAAAAATTTGAAATTACTCAATTTGGCTTATTCGCTTGTAGCCCAAAACAGGAAAAATAGCTAAGTTGGCTTACTCGCCTGTAGGCCAAAACTAACAAATCAATAAAAATGGCTTACTTTTCAGTAAGCCAAAATATCAAATAACTGAAAAATGGTTTATTTTTGCATCAGGCAACATTAAAAGCCATAAAATGACTTAATCAAAATGTCACATCTGACCCTTCCTGCTTCTCTTATCTTCGTACATTCTCTTATCAGCAAGCTGAATGCAGGAGAACATTGAAGTTGCTTCGACTTCATCTGATCTGCAGATGCCGACGCTGGCAACTACAGGAATCTTAACTTCTGATAGTTCAGATTCAGCCTTAAGAGCCAGAGCGAAATCATGCTTGAATTCAATAATCCTGTTAGGAGAACTGAGTGTGATTATTGCCGCGAATTCGTCGCCACCAATTCTTGCGCAGTAGTCACCTTCATGCATTACACTTCTTAGAGCATTGGCAAGAGTTACAAGTGCCTTGTCACCTTCAGCATGACCATAAGTATCATTAAGAGTTTTAAGATTATCCATATCAATGCTGGAGATTCCGATTTGTGGTCCTTCATTCTTTGCATCGTTATATTTGTTCTTCAAGATCTTATCGAAACCACGGCGATTCAGGATGCCGGTAAGCGGATCATTCTGATATATTTCCTTGATTGATTCGAGTTTTTCAATCTCGAGATGCAAATTACTGTTCTGAATTGCATTTGCAAGTGTCATCAGATAAATCTGAGTGTGGATGTTGAACCACATATCTTTGGTAATCTCGGCAACGCAGTATCCGAATACAATGTTCTTAAAGTGGATAGGGAAGACGCAGAAATTGTTTGGTCTTTCCTTGCTCCAGAAAGAAGGCGGAATTATATCCTTGCGCTTAAAATGAATATCGTAAAACTCTGCGTCTTCTCCATTTTTGAAAATACGCTTGAGAGCCATACTGTTTGTATACTGTGAGTCATTCTCGACTTCATCGTAGCCGCTCTCTGTATTGTCATTAAGACACATGAATACGCGGTTAGATCTCATAAAACGGCTATACTTGCGAGCGACTTCCATAAACTCATCGAAACTAAAAGCCAGCTGATATTCAGTAACGGAAACGAAAATGTTCTTTGTCTCATCCGTAAGCTTCTGGTTATAAGAAAGTCTGTTGAGTACGTCATCAAACTCATGCTGCTTACCACATCCGCAGCTCTTGTTAAGACGAAGTTTTGCGGAGATTCGCTGGACATGTTCTTCTGTTTTGCCTGAATTTACATTGTCGATTGTAGTGACAGCCATATTAACCATCTCCTCGAAATCAACCTGAAGGGAAGTGAGGGAAGGTGTGTGATACTTAGCTTCGTCGAGTAAATCAAATCCGCTGACTGCAACGTCCTCTGGAACTCTGACACCTCTGTTTCTTAATGCTTCACAGATAGAAAGTGCCATGTAGTCGTTGGCACAGATGATTGCCTGTGGATATGTTGTTCTTCCTTCCATGAACCACGCGAGTGCCTCTTCACCTCTGTATCTCCAGTAGTCTCCATGGAAAATCATGTGGTCAGTAACTGGGATATTATTCTCCGCCATAACCTTCAGGAAGCCGTTAAGACGTTCGCTTGCATCGTCGGCGCCTCTCTTACCTGACATAAAGCAGATGTCTTTGAAGTTATGGAAATTTGTAAAATGGCGAACGACAGATTCGATAGAACCTTTGTTATCGACCATAATGCTATAGAACTTCTCGCGCACAGATCTAAGGTATACAACAGGACACTTGGCAGTCTCAAGAAGAATGTTATAAAGAGCATCTGGCATTCCATCGATATCAAAAATATCTTCAGCGACAATAATTCCATCGAAAGCAGAACAGTCGGGAAGATTAATGCAGCTCTTCTCGCCATCAGCATGGAGAATATCTTCATTATAAGAACCGTAATTGCAGATAAAAACGACATCGTAACCAAGGCTGTTGGCCTTCTTTACGATTGAATTTGCAACCAGGCGCTGATAGTCCTGGGCAATCTCGCCGATGAAAACGCAAATACGCTTGTCCATTAGTAACCTCACGAAAGGTAAAAATCTACTTTGTAATTATATCATTAGACACTACTCATTTTGTGAAATAATTGTTTCATTTTTTAGCTCGCTAAAGTTACTGACATATGCCATCAAATGAGTTATATTAAAATATATTTATTTTTAACGAGGTATCAAATGGATAATGAGAATAATATTAATGAGAATGAAATCCCTGCAGCAGATGCTGCTCCAGTTATTAATCCTGTGATTAATGCGGAACCAGCAGCCGAAACTCCTGCTCCAGTAATTAATGATTCACCAGTTATTGAGTCAGCTCCAGATACTGAGACACCAGTTGCTGAAGTAGCAACTACTGAGGAACCTGTCGCTGAAGCGCCAGCTACTGAGGCTCCTGCTGCTCCTTCAGATGAAACACCAAAATCAGGTGAAACACCTTCTTCTGTTACAGAGCCTGTAGTTCCAAAGGCACCAGAACCAGAGAAGGGACAGGCTTTTAAGAAACTTCTTAATAAAAAGGTAATTATTCCTGTTGCTGCAGTTTTGGTAGTAGCAATTGTTGTTATTATCTGTAACGGCGCTCAGATTGCCAATTCTTTCAGAAAGCTCTTCATGAGTTCTGATAAGTACTGTCAGTATGTTCTTGAACAGGAGATGAAGGATGTTACTGATGCTGTTTTCGAGAGAGTTGATAACTCAAACCCTTCTGGAAATACTGACTATACTGCAAGCGTAACAATGCAGATGTCTGAAGAGATGATTGATGCACTTGATGACGCTTATGATTTTGAAGAGATTGATCCTGATATCTTTACAGAGATTACATATAGTGTCGATGTTTCTACTTACGAGAATATGTACAGAACTGTAGTTCATCTTAATGGTGTTGATGGTTTTGAAGTAATTAGTATTGAGTTGATTATCGATGCTGACGATGAGGTTGCTTATTTGAGAATTCCTCAGATAAATGAGACATATTTTGAAGCTGATCTCGATGAATACTTTGATGATGCTCAGGTTGAGATGCTTGGTGAGAGAACAGAAATTCTTTCACAGAAGGATTCAAAGACACTTCATAAGCTTGTTGACAAGTATATTGAGATTGCAATCAGCCAGGTTACTGATGTTGATGAGTCAGTAGAGAAGATTAAGGTTGAGGGCGTAACACAGAGATTCACTGCTCTTGAGATTGAGATTACTGAGGAGATGGCAGGCAACATGCTTATTGCTGTTTTCGATGAGATGCTCGAAGACGATGAGCTTGCTGATTTCATGGATGAGAATCTTCCTGAAGAGCTTGATTATGACTGGGACGATGCGCTTGACGCTATTGAAGCATTAAATGATGAGCTCGAAGATGAAGATTTCGATGACGATGAAATTTGTACGTTTACTCTTTATGTAAACAGCAAGGGTGAAATCAAGGGATATGAGATTGAGGCAGACGATTATTATATGCGTGCTGTTGAGATCATAAACTTCAACCGTTTTGCTTTCGAGCTTACTGTTGAAGAAGGAAGAAACGAGGTTTCTTTCACAGGTGTTGGTAGCTACACATGGGGCAAGATTAATGCCGTATTTACATTGGAGTCAGATGAGATTGACGGTCTTGAGATAACACTTAAGAATGGTGTATTTACTCCACATAAGACAACAGGAACAATTATCATCAATATTGAGGACTGGATTGATGCCATGGATCTTGACCTTACAAGAGATCAGGAAGATATCTTTGAGGGCATGATTCTTACTATCGATTTCAAGGTAACAACAAGTGAGTATAAGTTCTCGCTTACTGCTGCAAACGAAGACGACATGTCAGTTACTGTTACGGTTGATGTAGTTACTAAGAAGAATAAGAAGAAGATTAGCGCTCCAGATGATACTGAGGATGATATTGAAGATTATATCGATGATTGCGATGGAGATGACCTCATTGATAACCTTGTAGAGTTTGGTATCGACGAGGATGTCGCAGAAGATATAGTAAATGAGATTCTTGGGGATTAAGGTAACAGCTTAATGCTTGAAGTTTGTAATGGGCGTTTAGAAGAGATTAATGAAATTATGGAGGTTTACGCTGCTGCGCGTGAGATTATGCGCAGTAGCGGGAACCCTAATCAATGGGGAACGACGCACCCTCCTTACGAGGCGGTTTTGAATGACATTAATAATGGACTTAATTATGTAATTAAGGAAGATGGTGTCATTTGCGGGTCGTTCTTTTTTGATGTCATGGAAGACCCTACTTATAAGGTGATTGAGGGGGCATGGCTTAACGATAAGCCTTATGGCGTCATCCATAGAATTGGAAGTAACGGTAAGGCATCTGGCGTTCTTAAAACAGCGCTTGAGTTTGCGTTTAAGAATACTTCGAATGTCAGAATTGACACGCATGAAGACAATAAGATTATGCAGCACCTTCTCACGAAATATGGATTCACTCGCTGCGGGATAATTCATCTTGCAAATGGTGATCCCCGTATCGCTTTCCATAAGGAGGTCACATGAACTTTAAAGGTTATGCGATGACATTTTCCACAGTAGGTGAGAAGCAGTATGAGAACATCGGCAGAATATGGGATTATCTCTCTGATGCTTACGGTCGTGAGAATATTAAAGGTCTTGGCTTTTGCTGGACTGATACATCAATTGATTACTGTTTTGCATTCAAAGATGACATCTCTGAAGAAGAGTATGAATCACGACTTGAGTTGATAAATCCTCAGCTTAAAAAGCCATTCAGATTTATTTCGGTAGAACTTCCAGATGATTCATGGGTAACAGTAAAGGGTGAGACAGATAAGCTCTCTGAACTTTATGGGGATGTATACTCCAAGGGATCTCTTGATTATGAGATTGAGACGTTTAATGACGATGGTACATGCGAGATTATGGTTCATTACGTAAACCGTGATGAAGCTGTTCTTAAAAAGTCCCATTTCGAAATGCGCACTGCTGAGTTCCTTGCAGTTATATTTGATGTATTGTCTATTCTGGCGATTTTTAATCTTGTTTTCTTCATTTATGAAGTTGCAACATCAGGAATTCATCCTGGTTTTCTGGGTCTTGTTATTCCTCTTACGATTGTTCTCTGGTGTGCGCACTGCGGTTTTCTTGTAAACAGAGTTGTTAAGCGTAAAGCTATGGCAAGACGAATAATTGAGATGCGATTTTCTGACGCTGAACGTGTTAAAAAATCTGAAGAATACCACGTTCGTAAGTTTGTAGAGAGCATGATTGAAGTTACTAATAACTCAACAAAATACTCAAATCCTATGTGATTAAATTTATAAAATTCGATTGATAATTGGTGCCCGTAAAATTCACATTTTGCGGGCATTTGTTGCTAATTTGTAAACGGATTATTCACGGAGTAAACAATTTGTTACGAATCGCTTTTATTACTTATTATGCTTTATTTCCTGTGCTAGAATCGTGCTAGTTAAGGTTATGTTCATAGTTATGACAATGGGGTGTTAAGTTATGAAGCGCGGGTTTAAGAGATTAATTAGTTCAATCATTACTCTTTCGATTTTGTTGAGCTTTGCTACTATTTCAAATGCTGCAGACAGAAGCAGTGTTGAAGGTTTTGTTGAGCGTTGTTATCAGGTTGTTCTTGGACGCCAGGCTGATCAGGCTGGTAAGAACTACTGGACTGATAATCTTATTGCCGGTTATAGCACTGGTATCGATTTGACATATTCATTTTTCTTCAGCGATGAGTATAAGGACAAGAACAGAAGCGATGCTGAGTACGTTTCTGACCTTTACTGGACATTTATGGGTCGTGAACCAGATCAGTCTGGTACTAACTACTGGCTTACATGTATGTCCAATAGAGGATTCAGCGACAAGGAAGTTTTTAACGGTTTTGCTGGTTCAGCTGAGTTCCATGGAATCTGTGCACAGTATGGAATCAATCCTGGTGCTACAACACCTGGTAATGAGAGTGCCAGAAGAATCAAGGGCGTTCAGGCTTTCGTAGAGAGAGTATATACAGTAATCCTTGGAAGAAGAGCGGATCTTCCTGGACGTGATTACTGGGTAGAGCAGCTCATGTCAGGTAATGCTACAGGTATCAGCTGCGCATACAGCTTCGTATTCTGCAATGAGTACAAGGATATGAATAAGTCTAACGAAGACTACGTTAGAGATTTGTATTCTGCATTCTTCAACCGTGGCGCTGATCAGGCTGGTCTTAACTACTGGGTAGGTAAGCTCCAGAACGCTACAGATGATTTGACAGTATTTAATGGTTTTGCAACTTCTTTCGAGTTTGAGGCTTTGTGCCGTGAGTATGGAATCCGTGCAGGTTACGGAATCAGCGGTATGGAGTGCGCCAGAAGAAGATCTGCTATCCAGACAATCACAATCGCAACTTCAAATGGTAACGTTACAGTAACTGGTTACTTTGACTACGAAGCAGAACTTGCAATCTTCCAGCAGCTCAACGCTTATCGTGCTGCAAACGGCAGAAGAGCTTTGACAAGAAGTGGCGACCTCGTAAACTGTGCAAGAGTACGTGCTACAGAGATTTCTCGTTTGTTCGAGCATACAAGACCTAACGGCCAGCGCTGCTTTACTGCTTTCCCATCTATCTACGGATATAAGGGTGAGAACATTGCAGCAGGTTACGCAAACGCAACAGAGGTTATGACAGGCTGGAGAAATTCAACAACTCATAACACAAACATGCTTAAGGCAGAGTACACAACGGTTGGTATCGGCGTATTTGTAGTTACAAGCGGCGATACACTTGGCTACAGACTCTACTACGTTCAGAACTTCGGTGGCTGATAATTAGTAATTTTGGTTTATGCTTGAGGGGCGTTCCTTTGTAGGGAGCGCCTCTTTCTTTTGCGAAAATCCCATTTCGCGAAAAAGATAAAAATAACTCTTGACGACCCTCTCTCTTCATGATATTATTTTGTTCGCAAATCGAGGTGTAGCGCAGTTGGTAGCGTACGTGCTTTGGGAGCATGGGGTCGCAGGTTCGAACCCTGTCACCTCGACCAATAAGGCTTGAAGTTATTGCTTCAGGCCTTTTTTGTTTGTTGTTTTCCAACAAAACTAGAATTATGTTGTCAGAAGGTTCTTTTGGCAACTTTTTTTGTGTTTGAAAAAGCCCTTTCCACAAAATTAAAAGTCAAAAGGATCTTTTGACAACACAAGCAAAATATGGTGTTTGTCGGAAAGGGCTAAAAAATATGACAAAGGTAATCGCAATCTGCAACCACAAGGGTGGTGTAGGTAAAACAACAACTGCAATAAATCTTGCAGCAGCTTTAACAGAACTTGGTAAAAAAGTTCTTCTCGTTGATTCTGATCCACAGTCCAATGCAACTCGTGGAGTTGGTTTTCGTTCTTTTGAATTAGAGTTCACGCTTGCAGAAATGTATGAAGCAGCATGTGATCCGTTTCGTGTGGAAGATTTACCAGAAACCAAACCAGCAATTCTTACTACTTCAGAAAACTTTGATTTGCTTCCTTGCAAAATTAGACTTGCAAGAATTGCTCCTGCAATTAACAACGCTGTTTGTAGAGAAGAAATCTTAAAAAAGTATTTAAGTCAAATCAAGGATTCATATGATTATGTAATTATCGATTGCGCACCCTCCCTTGAAATTCTAACCATCAATGTTCTTAATTGCGCTGATGAAGTGATTATCCCTGTTCAGTGTGAATTGTACGCTACAGATGGACTTGATGATTTAATCGATACTTATTTGAATATTAAGAAAAATATGAATCCTAAATTAAAAATTGCAGGAATTGTATTTACTCTCTATAAGCGTCAACGACTTAACAATGATGTTATCGCTGGTGTAAAAGAGGCATATTCAGAAATAAACATGTTTAAGTCTGTAATTCCTACAAAAGCAGCTGCAACCAAATCAGTAGGAGAAGGATTAAGTGCTATCACATTTGAACCTAAAGATTCTGTATCAATTGCTTATAGAGAATTGGCGAAGGAGATAGACTAATATGGTACCTTTTATTACTAGAACATCTGCAAATATCAATGTTGCTAACGATCTGTTCTCCACACAGGCACAGAGAGATGAAGCAAAAGCAATTAAAATCATTGATGTAGCAATTGAATCGATTGATACATTTAAAGAACATCCGTTCCAAGTTGAAGAAGACGAAGATATGAAGAAACTTATTGAATCTGTATCTTCAAACGGAGTAATGGAAGCAGTTCTCTTGAGAAAATCAACTCCAGATCGCTATGAAATGATTTCAGGACATAGGCGAATGTTTGCATCAGTAAGAAACAATCTTAAAACTATTCCAGCGAGAATTATAGATGTTTCACATGATGAAGCAATCGTAATGATGGTTGACTGCAATTATCATCGTGAGAATATTCCTATTTCTCAAAAGGCAAAGGCGATAAAAATGAAAATGGATGCCTTGAAAAGACTGGGTAAAACAGTGACATACTCTGAAGATACTGAAACTTCGACTGCACCTGCGTTAGAAGTAGTTGCAGCTGAACAGAAGGTAAGTCGTGAAACTGTTCGAAGATTAGTAAGAATATCTCAATTAAATCCAGAATTATTGGAATTATTGGATGAAAACAAACTTTCAGAAACACCAGCTGTAGAACTTTCTTATTTAAGTGCTGAAGAACAGCACAAAGTGTTTCAAGAAATTGTTGATAGTCAAAGTAGTATCAATCTCTTACAAGCGAAAAAATTGAGAGACTTACATAAGAATAAAGGTGCTGATTTGAGTACAACTGAAATCAGACAGGTGATAAATAAACCTAAACCTAACCAGATTGCGAAATATCACATTCCGTGCAAAGAGGTGGATAAATTCATTCCTGTAGGCACGAAGGACGTTACAGCGTACATTCTGAAGGCTTTAGAAGCATATGCAGGGAATTAAAGGCAAACGACAACCTTGTGCTAACTTAGCGCAAGGTTTGTCCTAAACATAAGGAGTAGAATAATGGCAGATAGTTTTTTTAGAGTACAGAAAACACAAGATTTTACGGTGATGAGTAATCATCATTTAAAAAATCCACAGTTATCATTAAAAGCTAAAGGGCTTTTATCATTTATTCTTTCTCTTCCAAATGATTGGGATCTGTCGGTAAGAGGTTTGCAGAAGTTTACAAAGGAAGGTTATGAATCTCTTGCTAATACGCTTAGAGAACTAGTTAAATTTGGCTATATTGTTCGAAAACAAATTCAAAATGAGAAGGGACAATTCACTGGATACTGTTATGAGGTTCACGAATTACCTGTAATTAGAAAAACAGAAGAAAAAGTGGCTGAAAGTACTGATTTTACTGATAACCGTAAGGGCAAAAAACCAGACACGGAAAACCCGTTCACGGATAACCCGTTCACGGAAAACCCGAAACAACTAAATACTAATAATACTAATATACTAAATATAAATAATACTAAAGGAGTAAATACTAAATCTCTCAGTAGTATAGTTAGTACTAACTTAGTAGATAATGACTCTTCTGAAAATGAATCAGCTACTGCTGCTTATGAGAGACTTATTTCTAATTTCTTCCCCAATGATGTTAATTCTTCTTTCGGAAAATATTTTATCGATATGTGGTATAGACGTGGATATTCTCTTGATCTTATTGAAGAAGCAATTAAAGATAATTTGTTCCGTGGCAATAATCTTCAAATCAAGCATGTTGACGATACATTAACAGCTTGGATGGAAAGAGGTATTACTACAGCATTAGAAGCAAAAAAGCAGATCAAGCAGAATCGTGAAGCTAACAAATCGAAAAAATCCAAGTTGAATGATATAGATTCAGATGATGAAGAAGAAAACAATTCAATCGAAATTGATGGATATACATTGCCAGCAATAGTGAATTCTGAATTAACTGATGGTTTTAAGTTTTTTCAGTTTTGCAAAGATTTATCAGTTCCAGAAATTGTGATGCGAAAATATGAGGTATATCAGTTCTTCACAATGTTAGATGAATCTTTTGACAGAAATGATTGTTTTGACTTGTTTAATTTCTTTATGGGTAGATGTTCTTATGATGTGAACGATATTAGTCAGTATGGACCAATTGCATCAATTATTGGAGAAATTCTTGTTAAGTACACTTCAAGAAAGAATGATATTAAATCTGAAAATTCTAAGAGAAGTTATATCAAGACAATGATTGAAAACATTAACTGGATGAAAGAAAAGAAAGAATACGATGCCATCTAACTTGAGAGGTGAAGGCGATGAAAGTAAGAACTAGTAACGAATTTAGCAATAAAGATTTAAGAACAGTTAATCAGTGGGCTAAAGTCTATAAGACTCCAATAAATGGAGATATGGGTATTAACCTTTGGACAAATGGTCATTGTTGTAAATCGATGAAGTATTATTCAGTAGAAGAAGTCAGAGATATGACAGAAGAAGAAATTGAAAATACAAAAAATGAAAAGCGTCTTGAAAGAAAAGAGAAAGCTGAACAAAAGAAGATTAGGGTAAAAAAATCAGCAGAAAGACAAGCTGAACAAATTCGTTCTGAGACTGAATATCAAACCAGAATTTCACTTGGAAAAACAATTGGTTCAGATTTGATTCGTAGAGCTAGTGAAAACTTTAATGTTGATGATTTAGATCCAATAGATCTCATTGTATTTGATACAGAAACTACTGGAGTGGATTCTTCTAATAACGAAATTATACAGATTTCAATAATTGATGGTTTAGGTAATATTCTTCTTAACTCGTATGTAAAACCTTATTGGTCTAATAATTGGGATGAAGCAGCAAAAATACATCATATAACACCAGAAATGGTAGCAGATGCTCCGTATCCTCATGAGTTGGTATCAAAGGTGCTAACGATTTTTGAAAGAGCAAAAACCTTAGTTGCATATAATGGAGATTTTGATTTAAGGTTTCTTGAGGCGTGGGGTGTAAAGCCTAACAAAAATCAAAAGATAGTAGATGTAATG
>JAZLLF010000021.1:0-60395 GCA_045598005.1 Saccharofermentans sp.
GAGAAAAAGCAGCTTGTTGAGAAAGAGCTTGCGTATATCAGTACTCTTTCCGACGAAGATTTATTCAAGAAACTAAATACCGAAGAGGAAGGTCTTAATCAGGTTGAAGCCCAAGAACGTCTTGAAGAATATGGCAAGAACATTATCGATACTGGTAATGAGAATAGTCTTCTTAAGCGCGTTCGTGAAGCTATCATTAATCCGTTTAATATCGTACTTTTGATTGTTGCCGGAGTAACTTTGGTGACGGATATTATTATTCCAGAGGATAAGAGTTACGCTACATTTATTATGCTTATTTTTGTTGTAGCAATCTCTTCTATCATTTCCTTTGTCCAATCCGAAAAGTCTAACAATGCAGCGCAGAAACTTCAGAAAATGATTTCTAATAAGATTGATGTTATTAGAAATGGCATCAGTATGGAGATTGATATTGAAGAAGCTGTGCCAGGAGATATCGTAAAACTTGCCTCCGGAGATATGATTCCTGGTGATGTTAGATTTATTGAGACAAAGGATCTTTTTATTGATCAGTCTCAGCTTACAGGTGAGAGTAATCCTGTAGAGAAGTTCGCTGGCCCAGATCCAACGGGCAGCGAGATTTCTGAACTTAACAATCTTGG
The DNA here is from genome assembly GCA_045598005.1 of Saccharofermentans sp. Classification (GTDB taxonomy): domain Bacteria; phylum Bacillota; class Clostridia; order Saccharofermentanales; family Saccharofermentanaceae; genus Saccharofermentans. Next base: position 624 of record JAZLLF010000021.1, read on the forward strand.
TTTTATGGGAAGTAATATCGTATCAGGTAGTGCTAAGGCTGTAATCCTTACAACTGGTAATAGTACTTACTTTGGAAGCATGGCCAAGAGCCTTAATACATATCAGGATAAGAGTAGCTTTGAGAAAAATATCAATTCGATTAGTAAGCTTCTTATCTCATTCATGGTTATTATGGTTCCAGTTATCTTCATTGCTAATTTGATTACTAAGGGTGACTGGCTTGCTTCTCTTATGTTTGGTATCACTATCGCTGTTGGTATCATGCCTGAGATGCTCCCAGTAATTATGACTTCTTCTCTTGCTAAGGGTGCTGTAAATATGTCCAAGAAGCAGACAATTGTTAAGCGTCTTGGTTCCATCCAGACATTTGGAGAAATGGATGTATTCTGTACTGATAAGACAGGTACTCTTACACAGGATGAGATCGTTCTTGAGAAATATATGGATGTATTAGGTAATGAGGACAAGAGAGTTCTTCGCCATGCTTTCCTCAATAGTTACTTCCAGACAGGTCTTAAGAATCAGATGGACCTTGCTATTATTAGCAGAGCTGAGAAAGAAGAGCTTTCCTTCATGAAGGAAGCATACAAGAGAGAAGATGAGATTCCTTTTGACTTCTCACGTCGTCGTATGAGCGTTGTTCTTAGAGACAATAATGGCAAGCGTCAGCTTGTAACTAAGGGTGCCGTTGAGGAGATGCTTTCTATCTGTAGCTTCATTGAAATCGATGGCGAAGTTAAGCCTATTACTCCAGAATTAGTTGAAAATGCTCAGAAAATTGCTACTGAGAATAACCTTGAAGGAATCAGAGTAATTGCTGTTGCACAGAAGAATAATATCCACGATGTTAATACTTTCGGCGTAGAAGACGAGAGTGATATGGTTCTTATTGGTTTTGTAGGTTTCTTAGATCCACCTAAGCCATCAGCAGGTTCAGCTATTGAAAAGCTTCACAAGAATGGTGTTAGTACAGTTGTTCTTACTGGTGATACAGAAGGTGTTGCTATTAATATCTGCGGACGTCTTGGTATCCCAACTGATTATACTTTGACAGGCGCCAAGGTAGAGGCAATGAATGACGAAGAACTTAAGGAAGCATGTGAAAAGTGTCATATCTTCTCTAAGCTCTCACCATATCAGAAACAGCGCGTAGTTAAGGCTTTCCAGTCTAATGGACACGTTGTAGGTTATATGGGTGATGGTATTAACGACTCACTTCCACTTAAGCAGTCAGACGTTGGTATCTCTGTTGATACTGCTGTTGATATTGCGAAGGAAGTTGCTGATATTATCCTCCTTGAGAAGGACCTCAATGTCCTTGATGAGGGTGTAATGGAAGGTCGTCGTACTTTCGCAAATATGTCTAAGTACTTAAAGATGTCAGTAAGTGGTAACTTCGGTAATATGTTCTCAGTTCTTATCGCGAGTGTATTTTTACCATTCCTTCCACTTCTTCCTGTACATATTCTCGTTCAGAATATTTTGAACGACTTTGCTCAGCTTGGTATGCCATTTGACCATGTTGAAGAAGAAAGCATCAAGCTCCCTAAGAAGTGGGATATTCCTGGTATTAAGAAGTTCATGGTTATTTTTGGACTTTTAAGTACTGTTCTTGATGTAGTTTGCTTCCTTGTAATGTGGTACGTATTTAAGTTCAATACAATCGAGCAGGCTGGTCTTTTCCAGTGTGGTTGGTTCATGTTTGGTGTAATCTCACAGACTGTAGTTATCCATACAATTAGAACTCCTAAGGTTCCATTTATTAAGGATCGTGCATCAATTCAGCTTACACTTTCAACAGTCCTTGTTGTTATTGCTACACTGCTTATTGGATTCACTGGAATTGCAACTCTTATGTCTCTTCCAGTAATGACACCAGTATTTGCGTTGTGGCTTCTTGGCATGATGGTTCTTTATACAGTTCTTGCTCAAATTCTCAAGGGAATCTATATCAAGATGAATAAAGAGTGGGTTTAATGTTTTACAATGAAAAGAGATAAATTACGAATAGTAATGTTAGTTTATCAGGTGCTAACAGTTGGTTTGCTAATAGAATTTATTCTGATAAGAGACTATCGTTATGAATTATTCTTATCTTGGTGGATAGTAACAGCATTACTAATTCTGTGTTTGTTGATTGAACTCATAAGGCTTATGTGGCTGAGGATGAAAATTCAAAAACTGAAAGATGATATGGATAATAAGACATAAATATTATTGGGAGCAGGCAGTCGTGATGGCTGCCTGTTCTTTATCACCGTGATAAAGATTTAATAAGACCTCGTGTCATCAGAGATGGTGATACGAGGTTTTTGTTTTACCTGCATTTTACATAAACGCTACGATAGTTTTTACATTGCAAGATTACCCTTTAGAAATAAAGGAGTGGTGTATTATGCGTAAAATATGGTCATTTGTAAATGGTATGAAGTTAAGAGCAAGAGACAAGTATTCTTTGTTTCTTTCTATTACTGCAGTTATAAGCGCTTTATGTGGAGTTTTACTTTGGGTAATTTTTGGAAGAGTACTATCACCTGATATTTGGTGGCTTTTCTGTTTTGCTGGATATCCCGCTGTTTTTATCGGTTTCTTCGGAGGTTGTTTTTATCTCTATAATCACGAGTTCTAATAGGTTTTACTGTGATTTTACGTTTCCTGAATTATAGATTTTACATTTGAGATTTAGATTTAGCTTGTATTCAAAAGACGTCTTTAAATTCAAGAAATGGAGAATAGAGAAATGAAAAAGAAACTTATTGCGACTTTACTCGCAGGTAGTATCATGGCAACACTTTTTACAGGTTGTAGCAGTAAAGAAACTGAAGGAACAGTAGCACTTGCGGGATCAACTTCAATGGAGAAGCTTTGTGAAGCAATGGTAGAGAGCTACATGGAAGCAAATCCAAATGTAACAGTTACAGTTGAATATACTGGTTCAGGAGCAGGTCTTGAGTCGTTGGCACAGGGTTCAGTAGATATCGGAAATGCATCAAGATCTTTGAAGTCAGAAGAGTCAGCTCAGGGATTGGTAGAGAATGTTGTTGCAATCGATGGTATTGCTGTTATTACTGATAGTTCAAATGCGGTTACAGATATTTCTTCTGAAGACTTGGCAAAAATCTATACTGGTGAGATTACAAACTGGGGCGAGCTAGGTGGCGATGATCAGGCTATCGTAGTTATTGGTAGAGAGTCTGGTTCTGGTACAAGAGATGCTTTCGAGGAGATCCTTGGTGTTAAGGATGAATGTAACTACGCGCAGGAGCTGGATTCAACAGGTGGAGTTCTTGCTAAGGTAGCATCTACTCCTGGAGCAATTGGATACGTTTCCCTGGATGTTGTAGACAGCTCAGTAATCGCACTTAAGATTAATGGTGTTGAAGCTACAGAAGCAGAGATTCTTGCTGGTAACTACCTTATGCAGAGACCATTTGTAATGGCAACAAGAGGACCAATTGAGGAGCAAAGTGAAGCTGTTCAGGACTGGTTTAACTATATCAATTCTGATGAGGGTAGAGCAGTAATTAGAAGTGTAGGACTCATTGTTCCACAGTAAGGTATTTTATGAATAGTAAAGCTATTATAGAAAAAGTAGCAAAGATAATCTTCGTGATTTGCGCAGTAGTCGCTATTTTTGCAGTAGTTGCTATAACGCTATATATGTTCATAAAGGGTATCCCGGCTCTATATAGAATCGGGATACCAGAATTACTCTTTGGTACGACCTGGAAGCCTACAGCAGATAATCCATCCTATGGTATTGCCTTCATAATTTTGTCTTCTATTTTTGGAACTTTATTATCTGTTTTGATAGGTGTGCCGGTAGCTCTTTTAACAGCAGTTTTTCTGTCAGAGATGGCAGGTAAAACTTTAGGAAGAGTAGTAAGTAGCGCAGTTGAACTTCTTGCTGCAGTACCATCGGTAATTTATGGCCTTATCGGTATGATGGTCTTAAATCCATTGATGTATAAACTGGAGTTGGCAATTTTTAAAAATGACAGCAATCATCAGTTTACAGGTGGAGCAAACTTTATATCAGCAGTTATAGTTTTGGCGATAATGATTTTGCCAACAGTAATTAATGTAAGTAATTCTTCTCTTAAGGCAGTATCTCAGAATTTAAGAGCAGCTTCACTTGCACTTGGTGCAACGAAAGAGCAGACGATATTTAAGGTAGTAATTCCAGCAGCAAAATCAGGTATTTTGACAGGTATTGTTCTTGGTATCGGAAGAGCCCTTGGTGAAGCAATGGCAATTAATATGGTTGCAGGGGGAGCTGTAAATCTTCCACTTCCTTTTAACTCAGTAAGAACTCTTACTACTCAAATCGTAAGTGAAATGGGATATGCTCAGGGTCTTCATAGACAGGTATTGTTTACTGTCGGATTAGTGTTATTTCTCTTCATTATGGTTGTTAACTTCATACTTCTTAAAGTTCGTAAAAGAGAGGTTTCCAAATGACAATATCAATGAGAAAACTGAAAGACTTTTTGGTGCGTATAGCGATTTATATTTGCGCAACAGTGTCAGTTTTGTTAATAGCAGGAATCATAATTTATGTATTTATAAAGGGTGTTTCAGCTGTTAATTGGTCGTTTCTGACATCTGTTACAAGTGTACTTAAAGGGACAGTAGGAATCGCTGGAAATATCGTAAACACGCTTATTATTATTTTCCTTACGATGCTTATAGCAACGCCAATTGGAGTAGGAAGTGCAATCTATCTTAATGAATATGCAAAGCCTGGGAAAGTAGTAACTCTTATAGAGTATGCAACAGAGACTTTGTCAGGTATCCCTTCTATTATTTTTGGCCTCTTTGGAATGATGTTTTTTGGAGAGCAGCTTGGACTTGGCTATTCTATATGGACAGGTTCTTTGACGCTTATTCTTATGGTTCTTCCGCTTATTACAAGAAATACTCAGGAAGCTTTAAAGACGGTGCCTGATTCTTATCGTAACGGTGCAATCGGTCTTGGTAGTGGCAAGTGGCACATGATTAGAACAATACTTGTGCCAAGTAGTATGCCAGGAATTATTACAGGATCTATTCTTGCGATAGGAAGAATTGTGGGAGAATCCGCGGCACTTCTTTTTACTGCAGGTAGTGCGAAGTTACTTCCAAAGGGATTTATGGGACTACTAAGTAAACCAATGCAGTCTGGCGGAACATTAACTATTCAGATGTATTTGTCAGCTACTTCAGAGGGAGATTTTCACACAGCTTTTGGTATTGCAGTGGTTCTTATTGTACTTGTACTTGGAATCAATATTGCGACAAAGCTTATTACTTCAAAAGTAGATAACAGTAGAAAGGATTGATTATGGAAAATATAAAAATATCAGTAAAGGGTCTAAATCTTTACTATGGTGAGAACCATGCCCTTAAAGATGTAAGTATGGACATTAGGGAGAAGGCGATTACTGCTTTTATTGGACCTTCTGGCTGTGGTAAGTCTACTTTTCTTAAGACCTTAAATAGAATGAATGACCTTATCGAGAACGTGAGAATAACAGGTGACGTCTTAATCGATGGGGAGAATATTTATTCCAAGGATATTGATACCACACTTCTTCGAAAGCGAGTTGGAATGGTTTTCCAGCAGCCTAATCCTTTCCCAATGAGCATCTATGACAATATTGCTTATGGTCCAAGACTTCACGGAGTTAAGGATAAGAAAACACTCGACAAAATAGTTGAAGAAAGTCTTCGTGGCGCTGCTATCTGGGATGAAGTTAAGGACAGACTTAAAAAGTCTGCACTTGGATTATCTGGTGGTCAGCAGCAAAGAATCTGTATCGCAAGAGCTTTGGCAGTAGAGCCAGAAGTGCTTCTTATGGATGAGCCAACATCAGCGCTTGATCCTATCTCAACTACAAAGATTGAAGATCTTATGGAGACACTAAAGAAAAAATACACAGTAGTTGTAGTTACTCATAATATGCAGCAGGCAGTAAGAGTATCTGATTATACTGCATTTTTCTTAGTTGGAAATATGGTTGAATTTGGGGAAACAAAGCAAATTTTCTCATATCCTCAGGATAAGCGTACAGAAGACTATATAACAGGAAGATTTGGATAAGTTTAAGGTGTGAAAAATGAGAAATAAATTTGATGAACAGCTAAATGAGCTTAACGATACAATGATCGAGATGGGAAATATCATTATTGTTTCTATCTCAAAGGCTATCGAAGCTCTTAAGACAAAGGACAGTAGTCTTGCCAAAAAAATTATGGAAGAAGATCTTGAAGTTGACAGACTTCAGAAGAAAATTGAAAGCATCTGCTTTAACCTTCTTATTCAGCAGCAGCCAGTTGCAAGAGATTTAAGAACTGTAACAGCAGCACTTAAGATGGTAACTGATATGGAGCGTGTTGGTGACCATGCAGCTGATATCTCTGAGATGACAATTATGATGGGTTCTGATAGTCACATCGATAAGTTTGAGAATATTATTAAGATGGCTTCCGAGACATTAATCATGCTTAATCACAGTATTGAATCTTATGTTGAGAAAGACAAAGAGAAGGCACAGTCAGTTATTGCATCTGATGATATTGTTGATGATCTTTTCTTAAAATCCAGAAAGGATATTCTCGAGCTTATTATTAAAAACCCAGTTGATGGTGAAGAAGCAATGGATCTTCTTATGGTAGCAAAGTATTTTGAGCGAATCGGAGATCATGCTACAAACATTGCAGAGTGGGTTATCTATTCACTTACTGGAGAGGTCGCATAAGCAGTAACTCTAGCGATTTTACATAGATTTTACATAGAAACGTCTATAGATTTTACCTGATATTTTTATCCTTAAGTTCAAATGGATAATTATAATTTGAGGTATATCTATGGACATTTTTAATGTACTCGATTTAATAGGCGGCCTGGCATTGTTTCTATATGGAATGAATGTTATGGGTAACGGACTTTCCAAGATGGCAGGCGGTAAACTTGAGAGTATACTTCAAAAGGTAACCACCAATAGATTCTATGGAGTTTTATTGGGAGCATTTGTTACTTCCGTAATTCAGTCATCCTCAGCAACGACTGTAATGGTAGTAGGTTTTGTTAATTCCGGAATAATGAAACTAAGTCAGGCTGTAGGCGTCATTATGGGTGCTAACATAGGAACAACTATCACATCCTGGATGCTGTCACTTACAGGAATAAGTGGTGACAGTCTGTGGATAAAGTTACTAAAACCAACCTCATTTTCCCCAATCATAGCCGCTATAGGAATTATTTGTATCCTTACAAGTAAAGGTGAATCCAGGAAGAAAGATATTGGTGGAATTTCATTAGGCTTTGCCATTTTGATGTTTGGAATGCATGCCATGAGTTCTGCTGTTTCAGGTCTTTCTAATGTACCAGCATTTACAAGTCTTATGACTAAGTTCAGTAATCCAATTCTTGGAATGGCAGTAGGTGCAATTCTTACAGCTATAATTCAGAGTTCATCTGCTTCGGTTGGTATTTTGCAGGCTTTGTGTATTACAGGAAGTGTTAATTACTCTACAGCACTTCCAATCATCATGGGACAAAATATTGGTACATGTGTTACCTCAATTATCTCTTCTGTAGGTGCCAATAAAAACGCCAGAAGATCTGCCATGGTGCATCTGTATTTTAACCTTATTGGTACAGTGATTTTTATGGTAGCCTTCTATGCAATAAATCACTTTGTAGAGTTTACTTTCCTTTCTCATGCGGCTGGTGCTGCTGGTATTGCTGTAATTCATTCCCTTTTTAACATTGGTGCTACCTTGCTTCTTTTCCCTTTCGCGAAGTTACTTGTTAAACTGGCAGAAATCACTATCCCTGATGATAAAAATGAAGATATTAGTGAAGAGCATCTTATTACAATTGATGAGAGATTTTTGGAAAGACCTGCCTTTGCCATGGAGCTTTGTCGTGAAAAGGCAAAAGAAATGGCGATTCTTTCCTGTGATGCTATAAAACTTGCTATCGAAGTGCTTGATTCTTATGACGAAGAGAAAGCAAGCAAAGTAATAAAGATGGAAGATATTGCTGACAGATATGAGGATGTAATTGGATCTTATCTGGTTAAGCTTTCGAGCAAAAATATATCTACTAACGACAGCCAGAGTATGTCGATAATTCTCCATAGTATTAGTGATTTTGAGAGAATTTCCGATCATGCTATGGATATTGTAAGGTCAGCAGAGGAACTTCATACTAAGGGGCTGTCGTTTACTGACAGTGCTAAGCAGGAGATTAGTACTTTGTGCAAGGCTGTGATGGACATCTGTGAATTAACTACAGATTGTTTTTGTGCTGGTGATGATAAGAAAGCGATGCACGTTGAGCCTTTGGAAGAAGTTATAGATGCACTTTCCAAGAAGATAAAAGAGAATCACATCATAAGACTTCAGAAGGGTCTTTGCACTATCGAGATGGGTTTTATTTTGGAAGATGTACTTACAGGACTTGAAAGAATTTCAGATCATTGTTCTAATGTAGCAATTGAGATGATTACAATATTTGATAACGATTATAATACACATGAGTACTTTAAGACTTTCTCTCCTCAGAAGAGAGCTTCCTTTAATGAGGAGTATGAAGAGTTATTAAGTAATTATCAGTTAGGATAAATTGGAGTAAAAATGGCACTTATATATATTGTTGAAGACGATGAGAGTATAAGAGAAGTAGAAGAACTTGCACTTTTGAGCGCAGGACATAAGGTAGTAGGATTTGGTTCTGCACAGGAATTTTACGAGCGCCTCGAAAGCGTGATTCCAGACCTTTGTATCGTTGATATTATGCTTCCAAAGGAAAGTGGAAGCGAGATAGTAAGACGCCTTAGAAAGATGCCTGAGACAAAGAAACTTCCAGTAATTATGGTAACAGCAAAGACAACTGAGATAGACCTTGTAAAGGGCATTGAAGATGGTGCTGATGACTATATTAAGAAACCGTTTTCGGTTATGGAATTGATTTCGAGAGTAAAGGCTCTTCTTCGAAGAACAGTCGATGAGGAAGAGAAGGACCTGGTTCTTGATGAGCTTGTTATTAATAACAAAAAGCGCGAAGTAAGTATTAGTGGAAAAGTAATTGAACTTACTTATAAAGAATATGAATTACTTGCATTTCTTGTGGGTAATAAAGGCATCGTATTAAAGCGTGCCGTGATTATGGACCACGTATGGGGCACTGATTTTGAAGGTGAATCCAGAACTATTGATATGCATGTTAAGACTTTAAGACAGAAGTTAGGCGATTATGGTAACAGAATCAGAACTGTAAGAAATGTTGGGTATTTAATTGAATGAAAAATAAGATAAATATTAGACTCGTTGGAATTGCTATACTGGCAATTGTCGCAACAGTTATAAGTATCACCATAGTTTATTATGGACTGTTCCAAAGTCGTGTTCGAAATGATCTTGCTATTAGTGCAAAGCTTTTGAAGGACACGCACTATTTTGAGCACGTTGATATTAATACTGATGAGATTGATTTATCTACGGATCTGAATGAACTTCGTGTTACCTGGATTGATGGAGATGGAACGGTTCTGTACGATAACGACGTTATTACAGGTACTCTTTCTAATCACATGGACAGACCAGAGATTAAAGATGCCTTCGATAGTGGTGTAGGGCAGACTGTTCGTAAATCAGATACGCTTAACAAGAATACTTATTATTATGCAGTTCTTCTTGATAATGGTACTGTTTTACGTGTTGCAACTGAGGCCGAAAGCTTGCTCTCGGTATTTATGTCAGCTGCCCCAATAATTACTCTCATCGTACTGATTATTATTGCTTTGTGCGTGGCAATTTCTCAGATGCTTACTAAGCAGCTTATAAGTCCAATTGAGAAGATGGCAAAGAATCTGGATAACAGTGAATTTGAATCTCCATATATTGAGCTTACTCCTTTCGCGCAGACTATAAGAGAGCAGCATACAGAGATTTTGTCTGCTGCAAAGGCAAGACAGGATTTTACTGCAAATGTTTCCCATGAACTTAAAACACCACTTACAGCGATTTCCGGTTACGCAGAACTTCTTGAAGGAGACATGGTTACTGAAGATAAAAAGAATCATTTCTACCATGAGATTCATCGTAATTCCGATCGTCTCTTGGCGCTTATTAACGACATAATCAGACTTTCTGAGTTTGACCGTAAGTCAGGCGATGAGGCTTTTGAGGAGTTTGATCTTTATGAACTTGCGCAAAGTTCCATGGACGTACTTAGTGTAAATGCAAGACAAAGAGGCGTTGAGATTACACTTGAGGGCGAATCCCATAAACTTATTGGCAATAAAGATATGATAAAGGAATTAATTGAGAATCTAGCTCAGAATGCCATAAGATATAATAATGAAGGTGGTAAGGTTCTTATTAAGGTTAGTGGAACTGATGATAAGGCTACTTTGATTGTTAAGGATAATGGAATTGGAATTCCAGCAGCTGAGCAGCAGAGAGTCTTTGAGAGATTCTATAGAGTCGATAAGAGCAGATCTAAGGCGACAGGTGGAACTGGCCTTGGGCTTGCCATAGTAAAGCACATAGTTGAGATACATGATGCCAGAATAGAGCTTGATAGTGCTCCTGGTGTTGGTACTACAGTTAGTGTGTATTTTTGATGGTTCGAGAAGAGGATAGATATGATTACATACGAAGAAATTAGAAATAGTGAAGTAATAAAGACTTATATTAATGCAGCTGACGATTCGCTTAGTGCACTAGGATATACAGAGCATTCTTTTGCTCATGTAACTTATGTAGCGGAGAAGGCAGGAAGTATCCTTGAGACTTTGGGATATCCAGAGAGAATGATTGAGCTTACAAAAATTGCAGGATATATGCACGATATTGGCAATGTAATTAATCGTGTTGACCATAGCCAGAGCGGTGCCGTTATGGCATTTAGAATTCTTGATAATATGCATATGGATCCAGCTGAGATTGCTATGATTATTTCTGCTATTGGTAACCACGACGAAGGTTCCGGTGTTCCTGTAAGCCCTATGGCAGCAGCACTTATCCTTGCAGACAAAAGTGACGTTAGACGTAACCGTGTTCGTAATGATGATATGTCTACATTTGATATTCACGACAGAGTTAATTACTCAGTTAAGAAGTCCGAACTTAAGATTAACGAAGCACATACTATTATTAAACTTAAACTCTTTGTTGATACTCATTATGGTTCTGTAATGGATTATTTTGAGATTTTTATGCAGAGAATGATGCTTTGTCGTAAAGCTGCTGAGAAGCTTGGACTTCAGTTCAAGCTCATGATTAATGAGCAGCAGTTGATATGAAGTAACATTGAATATTATCTTTTTGATAGAATCGCAGCTAAATATAGTATATGGATTACATAAATACCATCTCTTAGATGCTGAATCATTTTGCACCAAATTAAAGTAAATATCCGTAAAAAGAATTAAATTACGCATTTTAAATATAATATTGCGTTGACGTTAATGAATGTGTGGCCTATACTGAATGCAGTAAATATCCGTAAAAACAAAATAAATACGGAGGGGTGCATTATGGTTTTGTTATATGAAGAATGTATAAAAAAGTATAAAAGTGATTATCAAATCAGAAAACAGATTTCCTTGCATAATTTGTATAAGATTGAGCCGGGAATATATTCTGATAAGCAATGTGAATCACATATAGCTGTTTTAATGAAAAAATATCCGCGAGCTGTGTTTACATTAAATAGTGCTTTTTATTATCAGGGATTAACCGATACGATACCACAGAAGTATTATCTACAAACAGATAAAGATGATACAAAGATATCTGATAAAAGGATTAAACAATGTTTTGATAATTATTCCAGTATGGATATTGGTGTGGAAATTATAGATTACAATGGTGACGAGATTAGGGTGTTTTCAAAGGAACGCCTTCTGATAGAACTTGTTAGAAACAGGACAAAGCTCCCTTTTGATTATTACAAAGAAATAATTGGAAATTATCGAAAACTAATCTATGAATTGGATTTTCAGGCAATTGAGGAATATGCAGAGGAATTGCCTAAAACTGAACTAGTGATGAATGCGATTAGGATGGAGGTATTGTGATGAATCTTCGAGAGTTGATTATCAAGATGGAAGAACTTGGTTATAGTGATGAAGATTCAGTTGCCAGAGTATGTCAGGATATAGTTCTTAAAGGTATTTCCAAAAGTACACTTTCGAGGAATGTTACAATCAAAGGTGGCGTAGTTATGAGAAGTCTGACAGGAAATATCCGCAGGGCTACTCAGGATATGGATATAGATTTTATTAGATATTCGTTGTCTGATGAATCAATTGATACTTTCATTAATAAGATTAATTGTATTGACGGAATTACGATTAAGAGAATAGGTAAAATAGCTGAACTTAGTCAGCAGGATTACCGTGGAAAGCGTGTTCTAATTTTAATCTCTGATAAAAATGGTAATAGCATTGAGAGTAAAATTGATTTGGGTGTACATAATAGATTGGAAATAACTCAGGAAGAGTATTGTTTTGATATAGCTTTTGATGATGAAGGAGCTTCTCTTCTAATTAACTCAAGAGAACAAATGGTGGCTGAGAAACTTAGATCATTGCTTAAGTTTGGAAAATTCAGTACACGATTTAAGGATATATTTGATATATATTATCATTGCGACAAGATTAATAAGGAATTGTTTACTGTATGCATGGATTCATTTGTGTTTAATGACTCTGAAATGCGCGAAAATAATATGACAGATGTACATAAAAGACTTTCGAGAATATTTCAGGATAAAACCTATAAGAGTACAGTTGATAAAAGTGATAAGCGCTGGCTCGATGATGATATTGATATGATATTTAATACAATTCTTGAGTTCACTAATTTTTGTATGTTGCCCAAATTGCAGTGATTGTGAGAAAGCCAAGAAGTGGCTTGATGACAACAAAGTAACTTACACATCAAGAGATATCGTTAAGGATAAGCCTACTACTACTTCTGAAGAAGCAATCTGTAATCAGTTAACCAAAGATCCAGTGCTTCTTAGATGCCCACTAGCAGTTACAGATACATGCGTTCTTGTAGGTTTTGATGAGACTAAGTGGAAGGAAAAGCTTCTCTAATTTTTACTTAACTTCCAAATTAACATTTCCACTTACTGTAGCAATAGTGCAGTTACTGCTTCCGCTATTGCGGGGAATATTAACGCTACCTGATACAGTGTTTACTTCAAAATCCTTACCAGACAAAAGTGTTCCTGTGATATTGCCAATGACAGTATTTACGTTCATAGTCTCAGCATCGCTATCTTCGAAAGTGATATTTCCACTTGCTGTATCAATGCTGATAGTATCTGCAACGATATTAGTGAGAATGATGTCACCACTTGCTGAGTCAATATCGATTTCGTCTAACTCACACTGAGGAAGATAGATTTCAAGTTTTGTGTCATTTAGTTCTGAACTATACTGATCTTTGTGTATTGTCCATTTTCCTTCATCAACGACAAGTGTGTCGTCCTTTACTTCTACAGTTGCCTTTGGATTTTCCTGATGGGTGAAAACAACATGACACTTATCATCATCAGATGCCATGATGTGAACATCTGCAAAGCTTATGTCGATATCAATGCTTTCGATACTCTCACCAAAATCGTATTCATCAGTCACAATCTTAACTGGCTTGTTACTTCCAATGCTGCATGCAGATAATAATAAAGTTGAAACGAGTACCATGCTGCCAATAATTGTCTTCTTCATATTTTTGTCTCCTCGAAGTTTGTTTTTGTTTTATGAGCACATGATACGGTGCCATTTATTAAATAATCCTTAAATGGTGTTGAAGCAGATATAGCTTGATGTGTTATTCTTTTAGAAATAGATGACAGGATGTGTTTGAGGATATCGCATGGAAAATTACAAATATATTAGTTTGTTAGAAATGCCATTAATTAAGGATCAGGCTGCAGAATGGTTTCATAGTAAATGGGGTGTTCCCAAAGAAGCATATCTTGAATGCATGGAATTGAATTTGAATGGCGAGACGGACTATGGCTGGTATCTGTGTCTTGATGGAGACAGGATTATTGCAGGCATGGGTGTAATAGAGAATGATTTCCACGACAGAAAAGACTTAAGTCCAAATATATGTGCTGTCTATACAGAAGATGAATATCGCTGTCAGGGAATTGCAGGTCATTTACTTGATATGGCGGTTGAGGATTTAAGGGAGAAGGGGATATCTCCAGTTTACCTTGTTACTGACCATATTAATTTTTACGAGCGCTATGGCTGGGAATTCCTGTGTATGGTTCAGGGTGATGACGAACCAGAGATGACAAGAATGTATATTCACCACTAATTGACTAATTACCATTCATGATTCTGAGATATTGGAAAGTAAATAGACTATGTATATTGAAACAAACGAATACAAATTTAGATTAATATCATCTTCCTGGTCAGGACCAGTTGTTATATATATTTCGAACGATAAGTTTGGTGATTCTGCAGTTAATATTAAGGAAAAAGCAGAGACATCAGCAGACTTGAAGTTTACCTTTTGTGAGTTGGTAGTAAGTGACTGGGACAAATATCTTACCCCATGGGAGGCAGATATTGGTGTGAATGGACGTGCCTTTGAAGGGAAGGCTCGAGAGCTTCTTCAAAGTATTGGAGAATGTATTGTTCCAAAGATAAAAGAGATGCTTCCAGATTCAGAAATCTACATTTGCGGTTATTCGCTTGCAGGACTTTTCTCACTTTGGAGTCTGTATGAGAGTAATCTTTTTGACGGTGCAGCATGCTGTTCAGGATCTTTGTGGTATCCAGGCTGGAAAGAATATGTGTCAGAAAGAAGTTTGCAAAAGGGCCATAAGATATATCTGAGTCTTGGTAAAAAAGAGAAGAATACAAAGAACACTGTTATGAAGACAGTTGAAGATAATATGCTTTTTCAGTATGAATTACTGAAAGAGTATCATAGCGTACATTTTGACTGGCACGAAGGTGGCCATTTTTCAAATACAGTGGAACGAATGGTGATGGGCGTGAACTGGATTGTAAATAAAAAAAAGCCGGATTATCTTTGAAGACAACCCGGCACTTTTTATGTCAAATTAGTAGTTATTACTTCTTTACAACATCGATAACACGTACGATTGTTGGGCTGAGAAGTACGTTTACTGCAAGCTCGAATACGAAATTCAAACCTACGAGACCTACGAACATAAATGCAATTACATTTCCGCCTGCTGCCCACTCTGTGATTGTAGCAAAGAAGAATACACGGCATGCGATAAGGAAGATACCTGTGTTAACAACAGGGCATGCGATTGCGGCAACGATTGTTGCAACGTAGCGATTCTTCTTCTCGATTAATTCATAAAGAAGACCAGCAACAAATCCAGCACCAGCACCCTTAAGAAGTACTGTGATAACAGTTCCAACTGCATTTACTGCAAGGAAAGCTGCTGCATCACCACTTATAAGAACCACGATACCAAATACAAGTCCAAGCCATGTGCTTATATACTTGTTACATAAAGCGGCACCTAATACGATTGGGATTAACACGAGCGAGATTGAGAATGGGCCAAAGTGAATAAAAGAACCTAAGTACTGCAATACAATTACAATAGCAGTAAGGATGGCACCAGTTGCAAGTGTCTTTGTGTTGAATGTCTGTTTTGTCATTTTTTCCTCCTAGCTGTCGCCCTCTTTTGAGGTGCAACGCAAAAAAATTTATATTACCAATCTGGAAAACCAGACAATAATATACAAAAACAGTTAAGTGTTCTTCTTATAGATGATATTCAAACCACGAAGAACAAGTTCTTTATCGAGAATTATCTCTCGACGACAGTAATTTATGATAGTGGACGCAAGACCACCAGTTGCATATACAGGAACTTCCTTTCCAAACTCTTCGAAAGCTCTGTCGATCATGCCGTCAACCATACTTGCGCTTCCGTAGATAACGCCTGACTTCATGCAGTCAACAGTATTCTTGGCAATAACGCGACCAGGATTTTCAAGATTCACCTGAGGAAGCTGAGCAGTTCCCTCTGAAAGAGCATTAAGACCGAGCATTACTCCAGGAATAATGGATACACCTTCGAAAGCACCATTATCGCTTACGAGAATCATCTTTGTAGCTGTTCCCATGTCGACGATAAGTGAAGGACTTCCATAGATATTATGTGTAGCAACGCAGCAGCAGATAATATCAGCTCCTACAGAAGAAGGAACATCACAGTGGAGGTTGATACCTGTCTTAATTCCAGGGCCAACAACAATTACCTTTACATCAAAGATGAAGTTAATTGCCTTCTTCATGATGGAAGTAAGTGGAGGAACAACTGATGAAATTACTGCGCCATCAATCTGGTCACGAGATATATTATGCACTGCCATGATATTCATGAGCTTGCTTGCATATTCATCTTCTGTGCCTTCAGTGTCAGTAGCAATTCTTGCTGTAAATACCAATTCATCATCAACGAATCCGCCAAAAACAATATGTGTGTTTCCAATATCCACTGCGAGAATCATAGCGCGTCTCCTTAACTTAATGCATATTTCCCTATGCAAGGTCATTATATGAAACGAATTCAATGTATTCAATGTTCGCTATCACTATTTTGAAGCTCATACAGTTACAATTATTTGTTAATAGTCCTATATCAATTGAAAAATATCGGGAAATTGGTAGGATATTCTAAAAGTATTTTTAGTAATAATATTTCGGAGAATATAAATGAATAAACTTGTTGTAATAGCAGGAACGAACGCTTCTGGTAAGAGCGGACTTGGAATAGAACTTGCAAAGAAATATGGCGCTGAGATTGTTTCAGCAGATTCAAGACAGGTATTTGAAGGATTGGATCTGGGTTCAGGCAAGGTTACTCCTGAAGAAATGGACGGGGTTCCACATCACCTTATAGATGTAGCAAAGCCAAATGATTTCTTCTCACTTACAGATTTTCAGGATAAGGCTTACGAAGCTATAGACGATATCTTTGCACGCGGCTCGAAAGCATTTCTTGTTGGTGGTACAGGCCTTTATGTAAATTCTGTTGTTGATGGATTTAATATAAGCAGAGAACCAGTTGACGAGAAGCTTAGAAGCGAGACTCTTGCAAAAAGTATTGAAGAATTAATTGCTATTCTGGAAGAGAAGAATCCTGAGGTTCTTAAGACCATTGATCTTAAAAACAAGCGCCGTCTGGAGCGCGCTGTTGAACGTGCAATTAAGGGTGTACCTGAAGGTCCACAAAATACTCCAAGATATGAGACTCTTGTTATCGGTGTAACATGGGACCGCGAAGTTCTTTATGAGAGAATCAGAGAGCGCCTCGACAGAAGGCTTGATGAAGGAATGATTGATGAAGTTAAGCGTCTTAGAGAGAATGGCGCTACGGATGAATTCCTTTATGGTCTTGGCTTAGAGTACAGATTTATTCTTATGTATTTAAGAGGAGAATTCTCAAGTTTTGAAGCATTCTACGACAAACTTTTTATGGAAATCAGACATCTTGCCAAAGAGCAGATGACATGGTTTAGAAAGCGTAAGGATATTCACTGGATTAACATGGCAGGTGACCCGGTTGCCGAAGCAGGTAAGTTAATAGATGAATTTTATGGGTGATAATTTATGAAGACAGCATTAAAAATTATAGGTACATTTTTTCTTTATTTAATCGCAACCCTTATTATCATTTGTGTTGGTGCCTGGGGTGCGCTCAAACTTGCAATTTATGGACCATCAACTCATTTTAAAGAAGTATTTGTTACTTCAATGATGGAATCAAGTTTTGGTCCTAAGGTAATAAGTCTCGTTCTTTCGGATGAAGAGATTCAGACAATATTAAGTAATAACCAGCTTATTGAATTTGATGAAATTACGGACCCTGCTCTTATTAATATCATGCATCAGGAGAATGAAGACCGAGTATCAGCTCTTGATACTGAAGAGGAAGAAGAGGTTGAGAATCTTGATCCTGATGGAGATGGAATTGAATTACATGAGATTTCGGGACCAACTTTCCATGGTTTTCTTATGATTGTTTACGACCCTTCCAGAGTTATTTGTGGAACTATTCCAGAGTATTCGCAGGAAGGTGGCGGAATGACTCTTGAGACACTTATCAACAGATATGGTGGTGTTGCCGGAATTAACGGTGGACGTTACGAGGATGAGAGCGGTCTTGGTCTCGGAGGATTTCCTGTTGGACTTGTATTTTCGCAGGGTACTTTAAGACATGTAGGATATCCACTTATTCTTGATGAAGAAACTGGTGAGTATATTGAAAACCCGGAGCCTGAGGAAGTTCCTTTTACTTTCTGTGGTTTTAATCGCAACAATGTTCTTGTTGTAGGAACAATGACTCCGGAATATGCTCAGAGTATTGGAATCAGAGATGGTGTTTCTTTCGGACCAGCTCTTGTTATTAACGGAGAGCCTGCTGCATATACTGGTGCAGGTGGAGGTCTTAATCCACGTTCTGCCATTGGACAGCGTGCAGATGGTGCTGTAATTTTCCTTTGTATTGAAGGACGTAAGACAACTTCAATGGGAGCATCTCTTGCAGATCTTATTGATATTATGCTCGAGTATGGTGCAGTTAATGCATATAACCTCGATGGTGGAATGTCATCTTCAATGTTTTATAACGGTGAAGAGATTGTAGATAATGCAAATATTCGTGCGGACAGAGCAATCCCAACTGCCTGGATTATTCTCCCTCAGCGTGAGGAGGATTAATTATGCTGGATAAAAACAGTGAAGAGAAAGAGAACAAGATTGAAGAGATTCCTGAGACAGAAGAGATTTCTGTAATTGAGGAGACTTCTGAAGTAGCAGATGCCCCTGAGAAGGAAGAAACTTCTGAAACTGAGGAAATTTCTGAAGAGAATAAGAATACCGAGGAAGTATCAGAAGAAGATAAGAAGCCTGCAGAGACTAAGCAAAAACGTAAAAAGCGTGTTCCTGTTGCGGTAATCGTACTTGGTGTATGGCTGGCAATTATTACTGGCGTTATTATCTGGTTTTATGGGAAGGCAAATGATTACATGATTCATTATGAAGATGTGTATCAGTCTTCACTTCCAGTTCATGCTGCAGATGATATTTTCACTCATTTTGAGAGCTACGATGTGGATTATATTTGGGACCATATAAGTGAAGTTCCATCTATTTCCAGATTTGAATCAGAAGATACTGTAAAAACATTTATCCGTAATATGATTGATGGTAAGGAGATGACATATAGGCCATCTGGAAAGTATTCAGATTCAATGCCTGCTTATGTTGTGGAAGCAGATGGATTTGTAGTTGCTGAGTTTACACTTTGTAAAGATCTTCAGAATCCAAGAGAATTTGGTTTTCCAAGATGGCATATAAAGGATATTACTTACTATACTGAGTCCTTTGAGACTGTTTATATAAGTGCTCCTGCTAATTTTAACGTTTATGTTAATGACGTTCTTCTTGATGAGTTTTATGTCTGTTCAGATGAAGTAAAACCATCAGATGAAAGTTACGTTGCTGAGTATAATACTATGCCTGGAATACATGATTTCTATGTAGCTGATCTTTATCTTGAGCCAGAGGTTCGAATTACAGATATGTATGACCAGGAAGTTGAAGTTTTCTATGACGAAAGCAGAGATATTTACTCTACAGGATATACAGATCAGCATCCTGAAAGAGAAGAAATAGAAGAGTTTGCGATTAATTACACAATTACTTTTGCAAATGTTATTTCGAGAGATGAGAGACTTCAGAATCTGGAGCCTTATTTCCCTGAAGGAAGTCAGCTTTATGACTCCATAAGCCGTAATACTGCACTTCTTTACTTCATGGGTCATTCTTCTACTACTATTGAGAACGAGGAAGTAAGAGAGTTTATCGCTTATTCTGAAGATGTTATTTATATTGAAGTATATATCGAGCAGCATATGACAGTTGGTTATAACGAGATTCAGGTTGTGCCAACAAATGCACGTATTTATCTTGTAAGAATTGATGGGGAATGGAAGGTTGCTTCCATGCGATTCTAAGGAAAAAGTTATAGGTGAAAAAAGTGGAAATTCCGGTAATTATTCCTGCATATGAGCCTGACTATCAGCTGATTGAATTACTTGAGACTTTAGTCGATGGAAAGAAGAAAATCATTCTTGTAAATGATGGCAGCTCATCAGATTATGACGACATTTTTAAAGAAAGTAGTGCCCTGATTGCACCTTCGGGTGGAGTCCTTCTTACTCATGAAGTTAATCGTGGTAAGGGAAGAGCACTTAAGACAGCATTTGATTATGTAATTAATAACATCCCTGATGCTATTGGTGTTGTTACGGCTGATTCTGATGGCCAGCATACTGTTGAGTGCATAAATAAGGTTACAGATGAATTCATTAATCACCCTGACTGCCTGATTCTCGGTGTCAGAAATTTTGATGGTGACGATATTCCATGGAAGAGTAAGTTTGGAAACAAACTTACAATGAAAGTCATGAAATTTGTTTCAGGTCTTAGTATAAGCGATACCCAGACTGGGTTAAGAGCCATACCGCTTTCTTTCATGAAGGAACTTTTAAATGTCGGAGGAGACCGCTTCGAGTTTGAGACCGAAATGCTTCTTGAGACAAGAGACAGATACGATATAAGAGAAGTGACGATTCTTACAATTTACGAGTCAAAGGAGAATCACCAGACTCACTTTAATCCTATCAGGGATTCAATCAAGATATATAAGATTCTTGGAAGACAGTTTATGAGATATATTCTTGCTTCTGGAAGTTCATTTGTACTTGATATCCTTCTGTTTTGGATTTTCTGCAAAGTATTTAAAGATTTAAGTGGTTACATTTTTATCTCGACTGTGCTTTCTAGAATATTCTCTTCTATTTTTAATTTTGCAGTTAACTACAAAAAGGTATTTAAAAGCAGCGAAAGCGTTTTGAAATCAGCTGTAAAATATTTCTGTCTTGTAATTATTCAGATGAGTTTAAGTGCTGTTCTTGTTCATCTTGGAGTAAAACTTACAAGCGGTAATGAAGTACTTATTAAAGTAATAGTTGATACTGTGTTATTCTTTATTAGCTTTAAGGTTCAGCAAAGACTTGTTTTCGCGAAGGGAAAAAGGTGAAGAGATGTTTTATAAATTTGGTGACAGCGTTATTGAGCAGAAGAAGTATTCTCCTAATAAGAACGGGCTTACTGCAGGCTATGTAAAATACGACGAGCTTGTATCTCTTGCAGATAAGCTTAAATTTGATAAATCTACAGTAGATTCATGTGAGAGTACCAGTACTATCTTCAGATCTGGAATCGAGATTTACGATGACTATACTTTTACTGAACTTAAGGTAATTGATCCTGTTCATCAGGAAGGTGACGATAATACAGATTATCTTGCACTTTATTTTAAGCGCGATACTTTGATTGTAGTTGATGTTGAGGATACGGATTTATCTACAAAGAATAAGTTTGAGCGTGCACTTAAAAGATTCTCATCTTCTACAATGAACCTTGAGAAGTTAACTTATGCATTCTTTGACGAACTTCTTTCGAAGGATGTTGGATATATTGAGAAGCTTGGTATTCAGGTGTCTGATATAGAGGAAAGTATTCTCGATGGAACTCCTGACGATGACATCAATGCTACTCTTCTTAAGATGAAGCGTAAGCTTTTGGAGATGCATAACTACTATGAGCAGTGCCTTGATATTTTTGAGACACTTGATGCAAATGAGAACGATATCTTCGAGACAGATTCTCTTATGTACATTGCAAATATCACTCAGAGAGTAACCAGACTTCGTGAGGATGTTGATTCTATTAATAATGCGGTTGTTCATTTGCAGGATGCATATTCAGCTTATCTTGATAAGAAAATGAATAATACAATGAAGTACCTTACTGTCCTTTCAACAATCTTTTTCCCACTTACAATTATTGTAGGCTGGTATGGAATGAACTTTATTCATATGCCTGAGTTTAACTGGCAGTTTGGATACATTTATGTAATTGGTCTTTCGCTTCTGACAATTGTTATTGTTGCATTGATTGCCAGATGGAAAAAGTGGTTTTAACTAAATCAGCTTCTAGTTAAGTCCTTAACCCACTTATACTTTTTGAAGTGGTACATAACCCACGGAATCTTTCCACATTCATCAAGGCATGTGCATGAGAATACAACAAGTACAGGCCAGTGGAATACAAATGCGCCCAAAGCAGCAAGTGGAATTGCAATAAGCCACATTGCTACAACGAGGCTGTACATATCAAAGAGTGTGTCGCCTCCTGCTGCAAATACACCATTAATTACGATTGTATTTACGCATCTTCCAATCATGTAAAATGCCATGATTACAAGCATCCAGAGAAGGTAAAACTCCGCCTTCTCAGACAGCTTCATGTACATAAGAATGAATGGAATAAGAAGAATCATAAGAATAGTAGAGCCAAAGCCAACAAGGAATGAGAGTGACTTAAGTCTTGTGCCGTAAACTTTACCAAGTTCAAGATTACCAACGCCAAGTTCATTTCCTACGATAATTCCACCAGCGCTACAGATACCGTTACATACGCAGCATAAAACATCACGAACTACACCTGCTACAGCATTTGCAGCAGTGGCATCAGAGCCCATATGTCCCATGATTGCTGTGTAGGATGTAAATCCGATACTCCACAAAAGACATCCTCCAAGAAGTGGCATCATGCACTTAAGAAAATCCTTATGAATAAGTCCTTCGTGAACAAAAATATCCTTTATAGAAGGAAGTACGTAAGTCTTACGAAGTGACAAAATAAATGCGAGAATAAGTTCAACCGTTCTCGAAAGAAGTGTAGCGATAGCGGCACCTTTTGCATACATTGGCTCTAATCCAAAAAGGCCAAAGATAAAAATTCCGTTGAAAATAATATTAAGTACAACAGCAACAGAACTTACAACAGCACTTGTTTTTGCATGATTCGTTACCTTCATCATTGATAGGAGGCACTGCGAAAATCCAGTCATAATATATGACCAGCCAGCAATCTTAAGATACTCTGTACCGATTGCATTAAGGTTAGGATCATTTGTAAAAAGGGTCATGAGCTTATCCGGAATAAGCACACACCCAACAGCTGTAAGAATGGAAATTACAGCTATATAAATAACTCCAAGACCAAATACGTCTTTAAGTCTCTTGTTATCCTTCTTGCCAAAATACTGTGCACCAAGAATCATAAGAGTACTTGTTGCACAGGAGATAATCATGTTCTGAATAAACTGCACTTGTGTTGCAAGTGATACGGCCCCCATCTGATCCTGGGAAATTCTTCCAAGCATTGCTGAGTCAGCAACTGCTACAAGTGAGAGAAGAAGTCCTTGTAGAGCAATAGGCAAAGTAAGTTTCCAAAGCTTTTTATAAAAATCTTTATCTTCGAAGAGTTTAATTGTCATTATGAATACCCCAACATTTTTCTTCCACGTGTATTCATACTAACATTTTACATGTGCCATGAATTATAGATATGTTGTTAATATGTTGAATTCATTGCAGAATTTGAAATTAGATGTTGAATTATTATCCTTAGAGGATAATCATTAATAACTGATGTATGAATTAAGTGAAAGAAGTAAAAGAACAGGTAATGGATAAGAACAGACTTAAAAAACTGATACTTCCACTTTTTATGGAGCAGCTTCTTGCTGTTACTGTAGGTTTTGCGGATACACTTATGGTGTCTACAGCAGGTGAAGCCGCAGTATCAGGAGTGGCACTTGTTGATACCATAAATCTTCTTGTTATACAGGTGATGGCAGCTTTTGCCTCAGGTGGTATTGTCGTAATAAGCCAGTATATAGGTGAGAAGAACGACAGTAATGCTCGTAATGCCTGTAGGCACTTAGAGATTCTAATAAACACCTTTTCGATATTTGTGATGGGAATTTTCCTTGTTTTTGGACATCCTATCCTTAAGACGCTGTTTGGAAAAATTGAAGATGATGTTATGTCAGCGGCATATATTTATATGCTTATTACTTCTGTTTCCTTTGTTTTCTGGGGAATTTATTCTTCTGGCGCTGCGATTTTAAGATGTCAGGAAAACACCAAAACTTCCATGAAGGTAAGTGTTTTTATGAATCTTTTAAATGTGGCCTTAAATGCCATTTTTGTGTTTGGTTTTAAGATGGGAGTAATGGGTGTTGCAATAGCGACATTAATAAGCAGGGCAGCAGCTGGAACAATAATGAAGTATATAATTGTGTCTTCAAAGAATAATCTTCGTACCTGGGGTGATAAATCTCTTAAACTTTCATCTTCCATGATGAGAAGAATTCTTGGCATGGGCGTTCCAAGTGGAATTGAGAATGGAATGTTCCATGTAGGTAAACTCGTTCTTACAAGTGTTATTGCAACTTTGGGAACAACCGCAATTGCCGCTAATTCAATTGCTTATCAGATTATTGAGTTTCCAAATATTCCTGGAAATACCATAGGCCTTGCCCTTGTTGTAATTGTAGGTCAGGACATTGGTGCTGGATTTAAGGAAAAAGCAGTTTCAGATACAAAATATCTAATAAAGTTTGCTTATATTTGCGACTGGATTTGTAAAATCGCGTTATTTTTCCTAGCTCCAGTAATTGTATCTGCATTTAATCTGTCTTCAGATGCTGTAAGTATTGCCGTTCTTGTTTTAAGATGTTTCTCAATCGCGTCACTTCCTATCTGGCCACTTAGTTTTACAATGCCAAGTGCATTAAGAGGAGCTGGAGATGTGCGTTATTCAATGATTGCAAGTATTATTTCCATGTGGATTGGAAGAGTTCTTGTGAGTTATATTCTCATTACTGTATTTAATCTTGGAATTCTTGGAGTCTGGATTGGAATGTTTGTTGACTGGTACGGAAGAGGCATCAGTTATTTAATCCGTTTTAAGTCTTCCAAGTGGCTTAATAAGAAAGCAGTCTGATATAGGAGATTATTGTTATGAAATATGTTGCTTTAACATTCGATGACGGTCCATCTAATATTACTTCGAAGGTTCTTGATATTTTGGAAGAGAGAGGTATCGTTGGCTCTTTTTTCCTAATTGGCGATCATATTACGGTTGATACAAAAGAGGTAATTGAAAGGCAGATTAAAATGGGGTGTGAGCTTTGTAATCACTCCCTTACACATAATGACATGACATGCTTTGACGGTGAGATTATTTCTCTCGAAATAGAGGAAACCACAAGACGTATTGAAGCTTATGCAGGCGTTACGCCTAAGTTTTTTAGGCCTCCATTTATTTCTGTTAATGACACTATGTATGAGAATATTGATCTTCCATTTATCTGTGGTGTTGATAGTCTTGACTGGGATTATAAGGTTAGTGCTGAAGAGAGAGTTAACAACATTATGAACGGTGTAAAAGATGGTGCAATTATTCTTATGCATGATTTTACTGATAACCAGAATACACTTGATGCACTTCCTATTGTTATCGATAAGCTTAAGGAGCAGGATTATAAATTTGTTACTGTAAGTGAGCTTTTTGAGATTAAAAATGTTAATCCATGTAAGCCTAATTATATCTGGACTTATGTTGAGTAAAGGAGAGAACCAATGATTAAAAAATTAATGCATGATCCGCTTTTCCTTGCGCAGAAGTCAGTTGCAGCAACGAAGGAAGATAGACAAGTAATAACAGATCTTCAGGATACTTTGAAATCACTTCGTGGTGAGTGCATTGGTATGGCTGCCAATATGATTGGCGTTAAGAAAAACATAATCATTGCCACAATTGGATTTACCAACATGATTCTTGTAAACCCTATAATCGTGTCAAAAGAGGGCCAATATGAAACAGAAGAAGGGTGCTTGTCTCTTCTTGGTGGTCCACGTCCATGTACAAGATATCGCACAATAGAAGTTGAGTATATGGATGAGAAATTCCGCAGTCAGAAGAGAATTTTTACTGGTCTTTCTGCTCAGATTATCCAGCATGAAGTTGACCATACTATGGGAATATTAATCTAGAATTCAAAGTGTTTGACCCCACAGGATTTTTTCCTGCGGGGTCTTTAGATGTTGGAAATAATTGAGATATAATAGTAGAAGGGCACATCTTTGGGAGGTTTGTTTTATGGATTACAATCAGGGAACCATTACTAGAAGACTTGAGTCAGTTCGTGAGAATCTGGGTGAAGAATTTGGAGCTTTTTGTACTCAGTTTGAGATGAATAAGAAGCTTGATAAGCTTAATCGTTCAAGAGGCACTTCTGTATATAGTGAAAATCTTGGAAATCTTATGGATCTCCTCGATGTTTTGAAGATTGATTTTGATGACAGTCGCGAGGATTATGATTATTACGACAAGCTTGTAAGAAATATTGAATTCCCTGAACTTACTGATCTTGAAGAGAAGATGATTTATAAACTCTACAAGATCTATGAAGAGTACCCACTCCCTGAAGAATATATGCTCCGAATTGTAAATCGTCTTTCAAAGCCAGAGGATAACTGGCAGGACGATACATTAAGACTTCGTATTCTGAAGCAGTTCATTAAGTATGGGAATTATCTTTACGATGCTGAGGCTGGTGGTAAGGGTTTTATTAAGAAGTACGTAAAGGCAAAGATTGGAAAGATTTCTTCCAAGAATGAGCTTGAAGATATTCTTGATAATGTTGATGATGCTATCTTTGATGTTCTTTCTGGTGGAACAAAGGATCAGAAGGAATTTTCTGGTACATATGGTCTTTTGAAAATTTGTGATGATTTGGCATCAGGTCAGTTCAGAATGGGTGGTGCTACAAAGAAGAATCTTTACCTTTTTGCTATCTGCTATGGAATGACATTCTATATTGGTAAGGATGGCGATTCACAGATTATCGATTACAAGACTGATATCGAGAAGAATCTTTTCCGTGATTACTATGTAAATAATCTCATGAGATTTTTGACTAATTCTTATAAGGAGAACCGTAATAGCTTCGAGAAGGAGCCAAACGGTCTTGGAATTAACTATAAGAATTTTGCTGAGATGATTTATATTTACTATCTTGCAAAGCCTGACAGTGAGATGTCTCCAGCTGAGAAAATTAAGTGCGCAACAGAGATGATTAACAGAATCAAGGATAAGGCGTATAAGAGTGGTCTTGAGAAGAAGAATCCTGCAACTTTGTATCTTAAGGATATGTTCTGTGACGATATTCTTATGAAGTCATCTGAAGATTTTGAAGAGTACATCACTACTTATTATGACTGTGATACTTACATTGTTTATAACGGTAAGAGCGGAAACAAGGTAAGTGAAATGCAGGTTTCAACAGGTCAGAATACTGCTTTCGAGTGCTTTAAGGAGCTTATTGAAGAGATTGAGGATGAAGTTTCTGTTGAAGATATTTCATATGTGTCATGGATTGAAGATTTGAAGATTGATGCTTATGAGAAATATAAGGCGAAGTATCCTGATATTGATAAAGAGAAGTTCGAAGAGTTCCTTGCTCTCATTTTTGAGATGGACAGAACTGTCGATATTAAGGAGAAAATTGAAGAGATTAACACTTCCAAGGAAGTATCAAGAACAGCTATTGTTGTAGCTTCCTACCATCTTTTCAATTTAAGAAGAGAAGATGACGACACAAGAAGCATTGCAACTTTTACTGAAATTTTTGATGAGTTTGCTTCTGAAGCAAACGTTGTACTTAATAATTGTGCTTACCAGCAACTTAACTGTAAGAATATTTTTGATGTGTTAATTGTATTCTCAATTTATGTAAGTCAGTACGTAGATTAATTTAAAGGAATTGTTGTTAAGAAGTGGTACACGAATTTACATTTATTGGAAAGCATCACAGAGAGAATAATATGGGTGCTCAGGATTATACCTGTTTTGAAGAAGGTCCAAGATATCTGGTAACAGTTCTTGCTGACGGTGTTTCAACGTGCCCGAATTCTTACGAGGGAGCAAAGGTCTGCTGCGAAGCTTTGAAAGCAATTTTCTTCGCGAAAGCAGAATATTTCTTTGAATTCGACGAAGAGAAAATAAAGGATCTTGCAATGTCACATGTCCTTTATGAACTTCGAAAGTATGTTGAATTAAATGGTGGAAAACTTGAAGATTATTCAAGTACTCTTGCAGGAGTTCTTTACGACAAGAAGGAAGAGCGCTATATAACTTTAAGTGTTGGCGACAGTTTAATTATCGGCTCAGGCTTTGGTAAATGTGAGACTTTGTCCATGCCTTATGATTCAACTTCTGGCTGTCCTGTTACTACAACAAATAATGTTTTGGAAGTTACAGAAGTTAAGATTTCAGACTCAGCCAATTTTGAGTCAATTACTATTTTTACTGATGGTGCATGGAGAGAACTCTATAATCGTAACAGCATGAAGAAGAATATTGAGATTTCTCTTATTAATGGCGATTTGAAAAATATCGAAGATTCATTAATAGAATGCGAGCCTTTTGATGACAGCAGTTTTATAACTGCCATCTTGGTATAAGGTCGGAGGATTTATGAAGGAGCGCACATACATTAAAAATGAGATTCTTCTTTGTAGTCTTATCGATGGTGAGAAATCACGTAAGAAGTTCCGAATAGTTAAGAAAATCGGCGATGGTGCTATGGCAGTTGCCTATGAGGCATATAGCGATGGTACCAGTGGTTTTGGTGTGCTTCATGAGTTTTATCCAAAGGACAGTATTATTTTAACAAGAAGATCTGATAACCAGCTTGTTGTTACAGATGGTTTTGATGAAGCTATTAATAGACTTGAAAGAGATAAAGAGAAGTATGTTTCATCTTATCTGAAGCTTGCTGAAGTTATACGTAATAATCCTGATAATAATCTGTCAGTTCATCTTCCTGTTTTTGAGATTTACTATGGTTGTGATGAAGATAAAAACATAATTGGAACTACATATATCTGGACTCCTGAACAAAAACTCGAGACTTATGAGAAAGTATGTCAGGATATTCATAGACACCCAAGTTCTTCACCAGAATTTAAACTTGTATCTGCTCTTAAGGCGATTGAGTCACTTGCTGAAGCCACACTCGATCTTCATATGGCAGGATTTATCCATCGTGACATTAAGCCTTCTAATTTTGGTTTCACATTGTCTCACGATACTATCAAGACAGACAGTTTTAAACTTTTTGATATCGACAGTATGTGTCGATCAATTCAAAGACGTGTTGATTATGTTGTTGTTTCTGAAGGTTTTACTGAGCCGGAAATGAGAGCATCAATACCTCAGAGACCAAGTGTTCAGACAGATATTTATTCAATTGGAGCGACACTTTTTTATTCAATAATTATTACACCTGAAACTAAGGCAACAGACTATAGATACAGTGATGATTACTATGACAGAATTGATGAACTTGTGGCATCTTCAAGTCTTATTTCATCAAGTGAGTCTAATTCACATCCGAAGTTAAGACATATTCTTGCGAAGATTTTGAAGAAATCTCTTGCAAAAAGAAGTGCCAGATATGAGAAGTGTGAAGATTTAATCGAGGATATTAAGACAGCCATTTACTATGCTCTTCCAGGTGAGCTTTCATCAAGAAACAAGAGAGGGGTAAAGGTTATTTACGATGACGTTAAGTCTGAATTTGATAAATTCTCAATCAAGAATTCATCGATGGTTCTTATAAATCATCTTTATGAGGTTCCATTTTACAGAAGCCTTGATAAGTCAATGGAAGATATTAATATTCTTGTGGTTGGCCTTGGAAATTATGGTCAGAAGTTTATTGATATCTGCCTTCAGGCAGGTCAGATGATCGGAAAGAGAATTCGAATTACAGCGGTTTCTTCTGATGCTCTCGACAGCAGAATTTATCTTGAAGAACGTCCTGAACTTGAGAATTTCTTCAATATAGATGGCAGAAATCCAGCGCCTGATTCTTATGGTGATATTAACTTTGTAACTTATAATTTCGATCCTGATAATTACGATGCGAATCCAAAAGCAGTAAGAAAGAATACTGAGAGTTTTGTCACTGGTTTTAAGGATACGTTTGTTTATGCTTTTATTGCTCTTGGAAACGATGAGATTAATAGTGCTGCTTCAAGAGGAATAAACAAGGCATACGATAAACTTGGAAAAGAAATCACAATTTCTTATGTAAACGAGAAGAAGGAAGATATAGGTCTTATTAACGACAGGAAGAATATCTTTGCTGTTAATATTAATGCGCCACTTAAGAGCTTCAGATATAACGATGAGATTGAGAGAATGGGCTTTAATATGCATCTTCTCTGGGAAAAGAATCTCAATGTGGATTTCAGAGAAGTATATAAGGCATATAACGATTTATATAACCATACTTCATGCGTATGTGGTGTTCTGGCACTTAAATATAAGTTGTTCAGCATTGGAATCAATCTCGATGAATTAAGTTTTGAAGAAGCTTCCGAGAAGTTCCTTTCTGAAGATGTTTCAGATGAACTGATTTATCTTGAGCACAGAAGATGGGTAACTGAAAAGATTTGTGCCGGATGGTCAAAGCGTCCTGTGGAGATGGCTTTCAACGGAGCTACAAGAGACAAGAAACTTAAAAACCATATCTGTATTGTAAAGAGCGACAGTAACCAGAACCTTAAGCGTAATTTTACTGATAAGGGGCTTCGTACCTGGGATGAGGCTACGGATGAAGAACTTAATACTCTTGATGAGCTCGATAGAATGTCCGTTGAGCTTCATAGAGGATATGTAAAAAAAGCTAAGGCAATTGATGTGTCAGGACTTTTGAGCGGACATTTGTATACAAAAATGTATTCTCTCATTGAGTCTGACAAAGATGCTCTTGCAGCATTTCAGGAGTGGTTTTCCTGCGTAAAGGAGATCTGCATTGATCTTCCTGAGAATGCTGCGCGTAAAATTAAGTTATACAGAAGCCTCAAAGATGCTTTTGTTATGGCAGCGAATAATTCTTATGTAGAGTCTCTCGTTAATGAGTTTAATAAGGCAGTTGAGCCAATTCTTCTCAGCCGTGAGTATCGCGATTTCAAGCAGGATGATACGGTAATGATTATGAATACTCCGTTCATTCTTACTTTTACAGAGAAGACAACGCTTGCCATTCCATATGAGTTTAATGATAAATCTCAGGTGTTCGATAATATATCTGCACCATGTATGGTTAATCCAAACAGAATTGTATATTTTGTTCTGATTGAGAAGAATGAAGATATTCCAAGTTTCCGCGAGACACTTAACGGAACTATCAGCTTTATGAAGAAGAAAAACATAACATCTTCCATAGATCTGTTTATCGCTTATGACAAAACAAACGGATTTAATTTAAATCGTGCTTTTGAGAAGGCAGTTATTGAAGATGGTTATGGTCTTATTAAGAGCGTAAAGAGATTCCCTTATTCTGATATTGATTCTGTTCTTACTGAAATCAGAAAGTATATTGATAAGCGTAAATCTGGCAGAAACCAGCTGGCAATTGAGAAGAATAATACCAAGCTTTCTGGTTTGTTCAGGGATACAGGCATTTATAGTTCATATGCTTCTTACTATTTTGATTCTTTCAATATGGTTTTTGAAGATTTAAACGGTGCAGACTTTTTGAAATATATTTCAAAGCGTCCACATTTTACTATTTCTGAAGCTTTGTCCTTCAGACGTGCATCAAATATTAAGAGCAACCATCCGGAATTTTATAACGATTATAAAGATCTCTGGAAGATGTATAGTAAACACCGCTCCTCCTGGATTGAGCTCAACAGTATTCTTGCTTCTTATTCTGATGTTAATGATGTAATTGTAACTTTTAATCTTGATGATTATTCAGCTTCAAAGGCAGATAATTTTGCATACATTGTTCCTCAGTACTGTTCACGAAATCTTGTAAGACTTCTTGTAAAACTTAAAAGAGCCGGGGTAATTTCAAAGGAAAGCAGCGTAACCGGATATACCAGTGATTCCTGCCATGTAAATATCGTTGGCGACATTAAGCTTAAGGCAAAATTCGATGTAATTTTTGCGAACTGCTACTGCTTTGCAATAGATAACATGCTTAACGTAAAGAAGATTTCCGATAGTAAGGTGTCAGTGATTTACGATGATCTTTCTGTAAGAAACCTCGATATTTCTTCCTGCGAAAGCAAGATCATGCTGATTCTTAAGTACCTTGAGGAGAAGAGTTATATTAACTGTCTTAATGCTGAAGATAATAAGAAAGTAAGTTTTACTTATTCCACATCAGTCATTAAGAGATTCCTTAAAGATTCTGATGCCATGCTTCAGATCTATACATACCATAGCGTTAAGGAATTAACGAGTGTGGACGATATCTTAAGCAGTTACGAACTTAAATCAAGAAGTGATGATCCTTTAAGAGAAATCGATCTTGTAATAACAAAAGGTTTCAGAATGGTATTTGTTGAGTGTAAATCCGAAGGTGTATCGGAGGAAGAGGTACTTAACAAACTGAATACTCTTGTTCAAAGCGTTGGTACAAACGCAACCGCAGTTCTTATTACTGATGGTAAGGTTAAGAAGGGACTAAAGAGCGATACGGTTATTATTTCGAAGAAGGACGAGATTAATAGTATCAGTAGTACACTTATGAAGATTATTAATAGTGAATACTGATAATTAGTCTCCCCCTTAATGGAAGTAAACAATGCAGGCGGATAATATACACATGGAGAAGAATATGAATAGTAATATACTTAATAACGGTTATGAACCATTACCAGAAGATATTTCGGATGTAGTTCTTCCAAAAGAACTGGAAGAGTTAACAGAGATTATTGCAAAAAATGTTCACGAAGTATGGTCACAGGGCAGAATTGATGATGGCTGGGTTTACGGCGAAGAACGTGATACAGAAAAGAAGACAACGCCATGTCTCGTACCATATGAAGAATTATCAGAAGAAGAAAAAGATTTTGACAGAAGAACAGCGATGAACACACTGAAGTTCATTATTAAAGCAGGGTTTAAAATTACCAAGTAACGAGGTTTTATTATATGTGGATTATTAGTTTTATTATTTCGTTGTTGATTATTGTTGCCGGCATATCATTTGCTGCACTTTATCGTAAAAACGATAAATGTAAATCACACTTTAATCTTACAAGTATTCTGATTTGCACTGTATTTATTTCCTCAGCATGCTTGTTTTTTCCTGTATACAGATTAAGTATCGAAGGTTCAAATATTCCTGCAATCAAGGCAGCACTTATGTCCCTTCATAATTCAATTAGACTTTTTGTCGTAGATGGTGATTTCCAGTTTTTATTTGATTTTAAAGACCAGATTACTCCATCAATCCTTCCATTTTATGAGATTCTTGTCATTATCGAGTTTATTGTAGCTCCAATCCTGACTTTCAGCTTTGTGCTTTCATTTTTTAAGGATCTTCAGGCTAATATGGATCTCTTTTTCAGTGGAAAGAGAGATGCTTATGTGTTCTCAGAACTTAATGAGCGTTCAATTCTTCTTGCAGAGGATATCTACAGAACAAAGAAGAATCCACTTATCGTTTTTACTGATGTTTTCGAGACTGAAGGTGAAGAATATTACGAGCTTTCAAAGCGCGTTAACATGATTGATGGTCTTTGTTTCCGCAAGGATATTACAAAGTTTAAGTTTAAAAAGTACAAGAATGATTCAGAGCATGAACTCATGTTCTTCCTTTGTTCTGACAACACTACTGATAACAAAGAGAGTATTGAGCAGTTCATTAAGCTTGATGAAAAGTACCGTGATTATGTAAATTGTTCACTTTACTATTTCTCTTCAACTTCAGATAGTAATCTTGTTAACAGAACACTTGATGAGGCTTATGGAGAAGCACGTAAACTTAAGGTTTACAGAGTAAATGAATCAGTTCAGCTCGTTTATAACTACCTTTATGAATCTGGTATCAATCTTTATAAGGAAGCTTATGAAGAGAACGGTATGAAGAAGATTAGTGTAATTATTAACGGACTTGATAATTACGGTTCTGAACTTCTCAAAGGACTTATCTGGTTCCTTCGAATGAAGGGTTACGATTATGAGATAAACTGCTTTGATTCGAATTTCGATGCAGAAGATAAAATGAGACGTGAAATGCCTGAAGTTTTCCTTTGTAATGAGGGCAAGAATGAGCATGATCCGGACGTTCGTTACAATTTGAAGATTTATCCTGATACTAATTTTGATTCAGTTCATTATGTAGACAGAATTAAGAGCATCTCAAATCCAACATTTGTATTTACAAGTCTTGGTTCAGATACTGCAAACATCGAACTTTCTACATATATTAAGAGAATAATCGACAGAGAATTCATTACACACGATAAAGAACCTGATACCTGCAGATTTGTTACAATTGTAAAGAATTCAACTGAGAAGGAACTTCTCAAACTTGTTGTTTACAAAGATGAGGAGAAGGATGGCAAGAAGATACGAAAAGAAATCAGATGCCTTCCTGAGAACTTCGAACTTATTGGTGATTACAGCACACTTTATTCTTATAACTTTGTCACAATGAGTAAAATTGCAGCAGCAGGTCTTGAAAGACATCACATCTGGGGTGGTAAAGATCACCAGTATTACGGTAACGAATACAACTATAAATCATCCATCTCTTCTGCAATTCATATCAGACTTCGAAAGGAACTTAACATTCCTGGTGCAAACGTTAATCCAAAGGAGAGAACTCCTGAAGAGAAAGATACAATTTGCAGAATCGAGCATGACAGATGGAGTGCCTATACAAGAACAAATGGTTTTATCTATAACAAGAAAAAATATACCAGCCTGAAGCTCCATAACTGTCTTATTCCTTTTGATGAGCTTGATGACAAGAATAAGGACAACGATAATGTTTGATAAATAATCAGACAGAATTATTATTCAGAGTTGTAAAAAATACATGTGAATGAAAAGTTTTTATGAACTTTTCCCCCCGCATGTATTTTTCTATTATTTTAAATATTATTATAAACGGGGGATTTTTATTTTGAGGGGTACTATATGTCTTATCGTAAAAACTTGATTTGCTCTATTGCATTGATGATTATCTGCTCTGTTCTTGTATCATGTGCAGGCACTCTTAATACCAAACTCGACAGAGATGGTAATCCTATTGATGAGAGTTCTGAAAGTATAACTTCAGAATCTGAAACATCTGAGACTACTTCTAGTACTACTACTTCAGAGACTACAACCAGCACTTCTGAATCTACTACTGAAACCAGTGAAACGTCAGAAACTTCTGAACCTGAAGATCCTACCCCAACACCTATAGATCCAAATAATCTGCCTGAATACTATAATCTTGTGGAACTTGGATATACTCCACCAGTAGAAAATCAAAGTGCATATGGTTCATGTCAGAGTGAAACATTTACAACAATTATGGAAAGCCGACTTCTTGTTCAGGGAATACAGTCTGATATTTCAGAGTGGGCATTTTTCCATTGTCTGAATCACTATGGATTCCATTATAGCTATGTTGGTGAGTCATCTCTGATAGCAGATGGTTATGCAGCTATTATTCCTGAATCTGCTGCTCCATATCCTGATGATTTTGTTTATGGTGATCGTACTGAAGGATATGTTCTTCCTGATCAGTATGTAAATCACCAGGATTATTCTGTAACAGATATTTATTACTTATCTGATGAATACATGAGTAATGATGAGATTATTGAAGTAGCAAAGACATGGCTTTATAGAAACTATGCACTTGGTGCAAGTTTTGATTTCAGCGAAGAAGCATTTGATTTATATATGTCTTCTGATCAGCAGTCTTACTACTGCACAGATTCTCACAGAACGATTAATCATATGATGACTATCGTTGGATATGATGACAATTATCCAAAGGAGAATTTTAAGAGCACTCCATCACGCGATGGTGCTTTTCTTGTTCAGAATAGCTGGGGTACTGATTATTGGAATGGAACTGGCTTCTTCTGGATTTCTTATGATGACGCAATGATGTCAGACTTTGATCTGTTTACAGTAGAGGTTGTTTCAGGTGACAGTTACGACTATGTGGATTATTACGATGTAAATGCTCACTGGTCAGACTATACAGCTTCACTTAGTTCTTCATCTTCAACATGTGGAATTAAATTTCATGCGGATAATGCGCTTGATCTTGATGCAGTTGGAATTTATACAACAGTTCCAAATGAGAGTTTTCAAGTTTATCTTGATGTATCTGGAAATATGGAACAGACAGTTCTTGTTGCTGAAGGAACAAGGCAGGATCGTGGTTTTTATCGTATTGAACTGAATGATGTGTACCATATTGATGCAGGGACAGATTATTCGTTTGTAATTGTATACACGGGTCAGGTTGGTGAATATCTTATCCCTATGGACTGGATTTTTACTGCCAGTGCTGCATCTGATTTAACAATTGGTAGAACTTCGGGTGTAACTTTCGTATATATGAATGGTTCCTGGAGAGATATTACTTCTCTTGGTGATCAGTACGGTAATATCTGTTTCAAAGTTTATGGACACAGGTCTTAAGTGATATTAATTTTGGGTGAGATTTTTATGAGAAAGTTTAAGGATATTTGTTTAAAAACTGTAGCGAGTCTGATTTCTGCTTTTATAGGATTGTCCGTTTATTCTGGAGTGTCAGGTAATTTTGTTGCTGCAGATCCAGTTGACACTATTTCACGTGCTATTAATGTTGTTTATGATGATTCTGACAGCATGTATTTTTGTGGTGGTACTGAAGGATATGATGTAGATACATGGTGCCAGGCCAAGTATTCAATGGAAGTATTTGCTGCCATGCTTGGCGCAAATGATACCATGAATATTTATTACATGAGTGATTATGACGAATCTGAATCTGCACCTGCAAGAATCAGTATTTCAGGTAGTGATGATGTATCTGAAAATATTTCAAAGATTCATAATGAGACAACTACACCTGGTGGAACATCCTTGAATTCAATCCGTAAGGCTTGCTCTGATCTTGAATCAGCATCTGCTGATGAGAAGTGGCTTGTTGTTCTTACTGACGGTGTAATTGATGATAATCCTGTTTCTACCACTTTTGTAAATGAGTATTTCCATGGAAAATCAGATGATATAACTGTTTTGTTCCTTGCTATTGGTGAGTATTCAAGAACAATTATGACAGAACCTAATTATGGTATTTATAGTTTCCTTGCTAATTCAAACGATGAGATTTTCGATTATGTAATGCTTATGTGTAACTGGATCTATAGTGCCAATACACTTGATGTAAATGTTTCTACAGGTGAGTTTTCCACAGATCTTCCTTTGAAGCAGGTAATTGTATTTGCTCAGGGTGAAGATGTAACAGTTAACGGTATCGGTGCTTTGGAGCCTGACAGAGATGTTCAGATTAATTATAGTGAATGTGATGCTGTAACACGTGATAATGAACCTGATACTTCACTTCACGGTACTGTTGCAACATTTATAAGTTCATTTGATCCAGGCACATATACTATTGATGCTACAAATGCTGAAACACTTCAGGTTTACTTTGTTCCTGATGTGGATATTATGGTTTCATTTACTGATACAAATGGAAATTCTGTTATTAATGCTTCTGAACTTGAAGCAGGTTACTATAATTATGAGATTTCTCTTGTAAGAGGTGGGACTAACGAAGTAATTACTAATTCGACACTTCTTGGAGAACTTGCTTATTCTGTTAATGTGACAATCGGAGATTATGCAATCAGATATAATGATCCATCAGGCTCTATTCAGCTTGCAGGTGGAGACACTGAACTTGAGTTCCGTGTTAAGTTTTTGGGCTACAGCCAGGTGTCTTTGACTCATTCATACGTTGTAAATGTTCCTGAGGTTGTTTCTGGTAACAGCACTATTACTTTCGAAGTTGTTGATAATCCTGTTTTTGATGTGTCTTCAGAGGGCATTACTACAGGCGAAGGAATTAAGATTCATGCACTTATCAATGGACGTGAATTTACTCAGAGTGAATGGGATTTCCTGGATGTTCCAGTTATTACTTTTGGTAATGATGTAAATAACTTAAAACTTACTCCAACTATGCTTACTAAGAGTGACGAATTAGGAATTTTTGTTCTTGTTCCAACACTTGATGGTGAGCCTTCTTCATCATCTTATAAGGAATTAACTTATTCTATTTCAATTTCACAAAGTGCAGGTGAACTTCAGACCTGGGAAGGCTCAATGGAAGGAAAGATTGAGTTTAATGATTTAAGAAGCTTTGGCGATCGTAATACCAGAGCAATCATCACTACTGTAGTTATTGTTCTTTTGTTAGCATTTGCCATGCTTTATATGCCTTTTATTAAGCATTACATGCCAGGCATGAGTAAGTATCCTAGAATTAATATTTCCAACTATGCTACAGGTTCAGATTCTATTTCAAAGGGCGAAGTAACTATTGATATTTTGAGTACTATCCTTCCTGTTGTTCCTCAGAAGGGTAATATTTCCTTTATTCCAAGTTCAGTACCAATTCCATCTTTCAGAGTTAAAGCTGTTGGTAATGGCAGAATGGAAATCGAGAACGTAAAGGATTTTGCAAAGTATAATATTAGTGTCGGATCAAAGAATCTCGCTGAAGAAGTTAGAGAAAATGAGGGCGTAAAGGTAACATTAGGAGCTTCAACTACAATTGATACTGTATATAGGAAGACAGATTATACTTGTGTTTTGAAGTAAATATCATGCGTAAAATCAAAGAATCATTTGTAAAAGTAACTATCTTTATTTTGACAGTAGCAGTTTTGTTTCCAGCTT
This sequence comes from Saccharofermentans sp., assembly GCA_045598005.1. Lineage (GTDB taxonomy): Bacteria > Bacillota > Clostridia > Saccharofermentanales > Saccharofermentanaceae > Saccharofermentans. The sequence goes on from JAZLLF010000021.1 coordinate 39,349, forward strand.
TTTTGGGAATAACTGCTACGCCTGTACTTGCCGATTCCGGAAATGGCATTAACAGAGTAATTAATGTCGTATTTGATGATTCCGGAAGTATGTATTACGATGATTTTTCCATTACATCTCTTAAAAGATGGAGTCAGGCGTTATATTCATTGGAAGTATTTGCAGCAATGCTTGGACCAAACGATACAATGAATGTCTATATGATGAGTGATTTCAGTCCTTATAGCAGTACTGACTTAAGCGAAAGTGCTATCGCTGCATTATCCGGTCCTAACTTTGTTCTTCATGGTTCTTCAAGCAGCGAAACTAACATTCAGACAATACACAGATTTACAAGTTACAGTAATGGTACTCCTTTTACTACAGTTCGTAAGGCGTTATATGATCTTGAGCATACTTCTGCTGATGATAAGTGGCTTGTTGTACTTACAGATGGTACTTTTCAGGAAAATGGTGGCGATTATCTTGAGCAGTCAAGAGTTGACCAGTATATTCAGGATAAATCAGATGATGTAAAAGTATGTTGCCTTGCTCTTGCAGATGGTACATTGAATCTTCCAACTCAGGTTGAGAGCCAGAACATCTTTTCAAGTGAAGCTAATTCAGGCCATGAGATTCTTGTAAAAATTACAGATATTATTTCAAGAGTTTTTAATTTGAATAAACTTCAGATTAATAATGATGCTGTCTCTTTTAATCTTCCTATGTCAGAGCTTATCGTATTTGCTCAGGGAAGTAATGTTAATATTGGAAATATTACAGATTCTTCCGGAGGAAACTATTCAGGGCAACAGGTTGATGTCAGCTATCGAGCTGAAAGTAATTCAACGAGATATCCTGAAGCTCCAACTGATGATACCCTGAGAGGCTGTGTTTCAGTTTGCAGAGGTGATTTTGTACCTGGTACTTATAATATTGATGTTTCAGGCGCAGATACTGTAGAAGTTTTCTATAAGCCAAATATTGATATTCTTATAACTGCAGAAGATCAGAATGGAAATGTATATATAGCAGATTCAAGTGTTCCTTCTGGCCAGTACACAATTACATATACTCTTGTAAAGGGTGGAACAACTGAGCCAATTGAGGATACTTCACTTATTGATCCGATTAACTATACTGCAACTATTGATGGTAATACATTTCAAAATGGTGATACCGTTCAGTTGGAAGAAGGCGATCATGCAATTGTTGTAGAAGGTCGTTATCTGGAAATTAACAGAATTACAGCTGAAGTTAATTTGACATGTAACCTTACAGCAGTTCCTGTTACTTTCGAAGTTTCTTCTTCAGATCCATATGAAATTGGCGCAGATTCTGTAGATACATCAAATCCAATAACTGTTCATGCCAAAATTGACGGAAGGGAGTTTACTCCTGAGGAATGGGCAGCTATGGGAATTCCTGAGGTTACACTCACAAAGAATGCCAGCAAGTATAAGCTTGTTAATCCTTCAATAGTTAAGACTGATGATGTTGGATATTTCGAAGTGTATTTTGAAGTTAAGGGTGCGCCTGCTGATGCTCTTTATACTGAGGCTTTATTCCAGCTTTCATACTCTGAACAGTGTGTTGAGGGCGAGCTTTGGGAAGGTTCTTTTGAAGGAACTATTGAATTTGACGATGAGAGATCTTGGTACGACAGATATAAGGATAAGATTCTTCTTGCAATCATTATTGCAGTTATTCTTCTTATTATTTTGATGTATATGCCATTTGTTAAGCATTATCTTCCAAAGATGAAGAAGTATCCTACAATTGAAATTGAGAACAGAGCGTTGTTCAAAAATTCAACTTCAAAGGGATCAGTTAAGAAAGATATACTTACAACAATCCTTCCACTTGTACCACAGACAGGTACAATTACGTACATACCTAAGACTTCAGCTGTACCAAAAACTGCTCCTTTACGTGTAAGAGCTGTAGGTAACGGCAGGATGATAATAACAAACCAGTCTGTATTCGAGCAGAAGGGATGTCCTGTATCCTTTAGTGGCCGTTCACTTATCAAAGATGAGTTTGATGAAGAAGGTACACCTAACAGGAAGCGAAAGCCAAAACCATATATGATGTCAGCAGGAACAGTAATTGAAGTAGATTATGCAAAGAAAAGGGAATACTATTCCTGTTGTCCTAGAAGATAAGTTATAGCACCAGATTCAGTAATGGGTCTGGTGTTTTGCTTCCCCCTGAAATTGTTAGATTTCTTTTTGCGCTAATATGTAGATACAAAAACAGGCATTTGCATGATTTGTTTAATTATTATTTACATTTAAAGTGGTTTTTCAAAGAAAACAGGAGCCTGAATTTTGTATAATTATTTACTGAGGATATATGTGTAATTATATTTTGTATCTTCATCAGGGAGCAGAGGGAACTTTATGAACTATTCAGTATCTATTAATCGTAAAAAATGTGCAGCACTGTTTGTTGTACTTATTTATACATTGATTTCTTTTGTCTGCATTACTATTCCTGCGGAAGATGTATTGGCAGTTCGTACAGAACCAAATCGTGTGATTAATGTCGTATATGATGATTCCGGTAGTATGTACATTAATACTAATCGTTGGAGTCAGGCTCTTTATTCATTGGAAGTATTTGCTGCGATGCTTGGCGATAACGATACAATGAACGTTTATTACATGAGTAATTATTCAACAAACTCAGATACATTTGATTATACTGGTGATGTTTCTGGTTATGAAGGTCCATCTCTTGTGCTTCATGGAAGCAGTGGAGCAGAGAATAATGTAGCTGCTGTTCATAACAGAATTACTCAGAATGCTACAGGTACTCCTTGGGCAGCTGTAAGAAAGGCTCAGTATGATCTTGAGAATACATCAGCAGATGAGAAGTGGCTTGTAATTCTTACTGATGGTGCTTTCGAAGATGGAAGTATTCCTGTTTCAGATATGGACATGTATTTGAATCAGAAGTCAGATGATATTAGTGTTGTCTGTCTTGCTCTTGCAAATGTATCATCAACTCCTACAAACAATGAGGCAAATAATATTTATGTAGATACTGTTTCTGGATCAGAAAGTATTTTAAGTAAGATTACAGATGTAATTACAAGAGTATTTAATTCAAATAAGCTTCCAAATATTAGTAATAATAGTGTTTCTTTTGGACTTCCAATGAGTGAACTCATTGTATTTGCACAGGGTGCAGATGTTGAGATTAATGGAATTTCTGATTCAAATGGAAATTCATATTCAGCACGTCCAGTAGATGTAATCCATAGAGACGATTCGAATGCGGCTAACTATCGAAATGCTACTACAGATACTTCTCTTAAAGGTCAGCTTGCTATTTTCCGTGGCGATTTTAATCCAGGTACATATAATTTTGATGTTACTGGAGCTCAGACACTTGAAGTATTCTATAAGCCAAATGTTGAGATTATGGCTTTCCTTACTGATCCTGTAACAGGTGAAGAGATACCTGCAGATTCAGCTATTTATCCAGGTACATACACAGTTGAGTTTGTATTTGTTAAGGCTGGTACAACAGAGAAGGTTGAAGATATTTCACTTATTGAGCCAGTTGAATATTATGCAACATTCGATGGAAATACAGAGATTTCAAGTGGTGATACTGTTGAGATTGATATAGGTAATCACTCAATTCATGCTGAAGCGAGATTCCTTGACTATAACGTAGTAGAGACAGATATTGATGTTGTTTGTACTGCTGAACCAACAAACACTCCAACACCTACACCTGAAGGTTCTGTAATACCAGTAACTTTTGAGGTTATCAGTAGTGATGATTATGTGGTAAGCGAAGATTCAGTTGATACTTCAGAGCCAATTATAGTTCATGCTCTTCTTGATGGAAGAGAGTTCACATCTGAAGAGTGGGCACTCATGACAGAACCGGAAATTGAGCTTACAACTAATGCCAGAAAGTATAAGCTTACAAATCCTCAAATTACAAAGCTCGATACAATTGGAGATTTTGAAGTAACATTTGAAGTTAATGGCGCTCCAGCAGATGACACTTATGATTCAGCAGTATTTAGTCTTACATATCGTCAGGAAATTGATGAATGGACTACATGGGCAGGCGATTATGAAGGCGATATTAATTTTAGCGATGATCGTTCGTGGTTAGAAAGATATAAAGATAAGTTAATTGCTGGCATAATTATCGGTCTTGCAGCTCTTCTCATTCTTTTATATATGCCATTCATTAAGCATTATCTTCCTAAGATGAAGAAGTACCCAACTGTTGAGATTGATGATCGCGCTATTTTTAAACAGTCGACTTCAAAGGGAGCAGTCAAGAAAGATATATTAACTACAATTCTTCCTTTGATTCCACAGACAGGAACAATTAATTATCTTCCATCGACTGCGTCAGTTCCAAAGACAGCCCCTCTTAAAGTTAAGGCTGCTGGTGGCGGAAAGATGATAATTACAAATCAGTCAGTATTTGAACAGAAGGACTGTCCTGTAACGTTCAGTGGACGCACACTTGTGAAAGATGATTTTGATGTAGATAACACAAAGAAGAAGCGTAAATCGAAGCCATATTATCTTACAGGTGGCACAGTGATTGAAGTTGATCATACGAAGAAGAAGATAACATATTCATGTTGTCCAAAAAGATAAATAAAAACAATTTAATTCATATAAACTAAGGAGGCAGTTTATGAACGCACCAACACTATTGATCGGTCTGGGTGGTACAGGAAGCAAGATTATTTCAAAAGTATCTGCAATGGTATCTCCAGAGGAGAGAAACAATATCTCATTTGCTGTATTTGATACAGATATTAATGAGCTACGTGTAATTCAGGAAACACATCCATTTATTAAGACAATTCAGACATCTACACGTCAGGCTGTAGGTGAGTATCTTAATATTGATACACATGCCAGAGATACATGGTTCCCAGTTAATGGAATTCTTAATGGTAAGGCTCTTTCAGAGGGAGCTGGACAGGTAAGATCTATTTCAAGACTTGCTCTTGAGACTGCAATCAGATCAGGTAAGATGGAGCCACTTCATGAGGCTGTTCAGGAGCTTTATAAGGTTGAGGAAGATAAGCAGGAGCAGGCTTTAAGAGTTGTAATTGTAAGTTCTCTTGCTGGTGGTACTGGTTCAGGACTTATTCTTCCAGTAGCTTTATATGTTAGAAATTATCTTAAGACTCACTTCCGTTTGAGCGCTAACATTACACGTGGTTTCTTTATTCTTCCAGAAGTATTCTATGGTGTAATTAAGGGACCAACAGAGAGAAATAATCTTAAGGCAAATGCTTATGCTGCAATCAGAGAGCTTGATGCATTCCTTATGAAGAATGACGATACTCTCCACGAGAGATATAAGGATTCAGTTGCTATTCACTTCCCTAAGGTAGCTTCTGAAGGTTATGAAGAGTATGACGTAAGACCTTATGATTTCTGCTTCCTCTTTGATGCTCAGAACGCTGAAGGTGGAAAGCTCAATTCATTTGATCAGTATTTGGATCACGCCGCTAACTGTATCTACGCTCAGTCAATTGGACCTATGAATAAGCGTAGTAACTCTTCTGAGGATAATACAATCCGTAAGCTTGCTAAGGAGCATGGCCGTAACAGATATGCTGGTGCTGGTGTATCTATGCTTGTATATCCATTTGAAGACATTAAGAAGCTCTTTGCTCTTAAGTGGGCTAAGCAGAGTGTTTCTTCTTTGTGGCTTAAGTACGATAACCTCTATAAGGAGTACGTAAAGGACAGAGCTTCTCTTCGTGAGGAGGGTCTTTCAATTGGTGATAACCAGACACTTGCAGAGTACTATGTAAGTCAGGTTGAGTCTGATAATGCTGCTGATGTACCTTTTGCAAGAGCAATCTATGTTGCATCTGGTAACTACCGTAATGGTGTTACACGTGAGACAGATAAGTGGGATATGTACGTTGCTGAACTTATGAATAAGATTGGTGAGGACATTTCTTCTACTGCTTCAAGCCTTGATTCACGTGCAAGAGACGTTAGATCACGTATTAATGAGCTTGGTCAGGATAAGGACTGGTCAACATTTATTACTGTTTATAACGATATGCAGGAGTACGCGCTCCTTTCAGAGCAGTATGTAACAAATGTTTCTCAGACAATTGCACATTCACTTTTCAGAGGATCACATACAAGTGGTGCTAATAACTGCGAGCAGCCATATAAGCTTGAGTACTATATCGCTCCAGAAGGAAAGTACATGCATCCAAACGCTGCAAGATATCTCCTTATCAAGATTCTTGAGCGCATGAAGGAAACAAAGATGTCTGTAGAGCAGGGCAAGGTAAAGAGCAAGAAGTTCTTTGAGACATTCGAAAAGAATACTTTCGATGATACAAAGACAGATGCTGAGGAGACAGTTGATGATCTCGCTAGAAGAAAGAAGTCTCTTAATACTAAGGCTGATATGACTCAGATGGCAGATGACTTCTCTAACTACCTTACAATTGTTAAAAAGTATCAGGCACAGTGTGCTCAGGATTACGTACTCATGAAGGGTATCGAATATATTGAAACACTTATCAATTCTTATGAGCAGTTCTTTATGTCTTTCGAGAGCAAGGTTGAAGGCATGGATAAGGAAATTGCAAATATTTATAAGAAGTATAGTGATACTAAGGGTACAACTGTAAGATACGTATCTGCCAGCAAGGATTGCCTTGATAAGATGTACGAAAAGAAGCCTTACACAGGTGGTGTTGTTTCTATCGATTCAAAGCTTGCACAGACAATTTATGATCAGGTTCTTGAGTATTCACTCTTAAGAGAGAAGCCAAATGCTAACAGATACTTCAATAAGCTCTTCGATGATGGCATTATTGGATACTTCGAGGATAGCGTTATGAACAGCTACGGTGCTGAACTTGATATTGATGCTATTACTGCTTTGCAGAACGAAGCTGATTATATTGGTGGTTTTGATGATGCTGATGATGCTGATAAGCTCATTATTCAGTATGTTAAGAAGGTAATCGAGGATACAAGAAAGCTTGCTTGTCCATTTATTGAGAGACCTCTTGGTGAGACAACAGATCCAATTAACTCATGTACATTTAATAAGTCACTTAAGCCTGATAAGGGTGATGAGTCACCTATCTCACAGATTATCAGAAGTGAACTTCTTGATTACGGCGGAGAGGCTGATGAGGATGTACCAAGAAAGATGATTATGTTCTATTCTTCTTTCTATGGTTTGAGAGCTAATGATCTTAGTAAGTTTGCTCCACCTGAGAAGACAGAAACATATAACAGAACTGGCGGTGAATACTTCAAGGCTTACTTCGATCTTATTCAGGGAATCCACCCATCTTCACAGAAGAGTAAGGGAATTTCTCCACACTGTGATCGTTGGTGGCATATCATTACAAAGATGCCAGATCTTGATGAAGAGAATCAGGCTAAGCAGGAGTATGATATCTATTCTGCATTCTTCTGGGCTTTCTACTACAGATTTGTAAGCCTTAAGAGTGAGAATAATAAGCAGATTTATAAGTTCTCAAAGCTCCTTCTTGATATGGATGATGACACTCTTATCGTTTCTAACGGTACAGATTGTGACAAGTTCTACGAGGTTCTTGACGCTATTGCTATCTATCCAGAGCTTACAGCTAAGATTCTTAGTAAGGTAAATAGTGATCTTGCTGACGATATTGATGAAGGTGTATCACTTGAGGAATCTTATTTCATGACTCAGCTTGCTAACTTTGAGATTGATGAGCCACTTCTTGGTGCCAAGGAGACAAAGTCTCATTGTATCTTTGATATTCCACTTCTTATGAAGAAGTCAGCTACACCTGACATCTATTACGAAGAGGATGTTGTAAACATGCTGAAGGTTTCAATCCAGGAGATTAAGCGTTATATTTCTAACTTCTGTTCTCCAAGTGATTTACCTGTAGCTGTAAAGACAGTTATCCTTGATCAGTTCGCTAAGCATCTTGAGTCACTTAAGATTGAAGCTAAGTCAAACAAGCTTGTTTATACAGAGCCACTCTTCGAGAAGACATGTGATGTTATTTATAACGCACTTTATGAGATCGATTGTAAGAGAGATGCTCGTAAGATTTATGAGACAATGCAGAATCTTAAGAGACAGTCAGCACAGGACTAATAACTAACTTTAAAAAATAATAATCGGAGGTGAAGGCATGTATTCTGTACTTATTCAGAATCAGAGAACAATGGATTTGTTTAATGATTTCCAGCCATTGTTTTCTGAAGCATTAAATGATGACAGAATAGGTGTATGTAAGTGGTTTGAAAATGGAACCACTATTGACACAGCACTTCCTGAAATTAGAGATTTAACTGATGATAAAGAGGAATGGCGTGCCATTATCGTTAATGTTGTTGACGATAATGGTGTGTCCAGTTTCTCTTCAAGTGCGATTAATCCATTTGATTTTGACATTAATAAGCTTCCTGATGACGGAGAAGATCATGACAATGATCCCGTTATTGAAAGTCCTGTTCCGCTAATTAGACTTACACATATGCTTGGTGGTTTCCCTGAGTTTGATGTTCGTTATGAAACTAAGGTAAAGCATGAGCATGGTAAGGCTGACAGAGATATTTATGTTGTGAAGGATTGTCCTGTTCGTGAGGCAACTCATGAGAAACTTGTTCGTAAATACAGATATAGTGGTAAGGCGCCTTCTTCTATTATTCTTGTAACAGTAAGAGAAAAACTCGAAGAGAACAGACATACTCTTAGTAAGCATTGGCTTAATCATATGGAATCTGATGCAGATGAGTTCTGGAAGCGTAATATGTATCCACATATTTGCCGTTTCCTTGTTTTTGATAAAGAAGACTCAGGACCAGTTCAGAAGGATGCTGATGATTTCAGATTCTGGTCATCGGTTGCTCTTCTTGCAACAAACGACATTGATGCAGGCGTTTTGCAGGCATATCGTCTTTATAATTTGAACGCTAGAATTAATCGTTCAAATATGGAAGAGTTTTTGCAGAATTACACAGACCGACTTCGTGATGCAAAGCGTGCTTTCGAGTATCAGATTAAAAGCGATATTAAGAATATGGTTTCCAAAGAGGAGACTTTGCCAGAAGATATTGAGATTAAGGTTCCTGTAGCAATTAAGGTTCCCAAAATTGATGATATTGAGATTAAGTCCAAGTCTCTTCCTTTTCTTGCGGATAGCAGCAATATGGATATTCGCGTATGGAATGAGAGAACTTCAAGAGCTGAAACTAATATGGCGAAGGCTGTTAAGGAAGCAGAAAGAACACTTGATCGTACTGTAAACAGAATGAGAAGTTCACTTGAGTATGATAAAGATGCTGTTGAGCCACTTAATAAGTATCAGGAAGAGGATCTTTCTGATCTTATCAGCAAGATTTATGCCAATATCGTAGATGTTCAGGGTCAGCTTCCTTCAAAGGATATTAACGAGGATAAAGAATTAAACAGGACATCAGAAAATGTACGTGAGTTCCTTAAGTCTCGTATAACAAAATCTGCTGCCGGTTTTACACTTAGTGTTGTTGCTGGTCTTATGGTTTTATCTTTTATTCCTGCAATTATCTATTTCTTTGTTGATAAGAGGGGTTTCCCAGAGGTAGTTGGACTTACTTTCCTTTGCTCACTTCTTTTTGTTGCTCTTTGCGCTTTTATTGTTGTTCTTATTCAGAAACTTAAGTTGAAAGAACTTTTAAAAGCATATAATGAACAACTTAAACTTAAAATCAATAAGATGATGGGTAATGCAAGTATTTACTCTGAATATATTTCAAGTATTGCATCTCATACCAGAGGCAAGACTTATCTTGAGCATTCTTCAAATATTAAAACACTTGGAGATGATGTTCATAGCACTAAATATAAGCATATTACTGCTATTAACGCTCTTCTTAACAAGGTTAAAAAGTGGAATAACGCATACCATCTTAAGGTTGATTTTGCTGCGGCACGACCTAATTACATGATAGAAGTTGATTCTTCTGTTAAGCCATCTGAAAACAGACTTTATCAGTTTGATTTTGGTAAGACATATTCAGTTGAAATTAATGATTCAGGTATGAATATTGAGGCACCTTTTAACTTTGTAAGTAACTTAGATATTGAAAGGGAGGAACTGTATGGATAACGCACGTTATGTGTTAACAGTTCTATTAGTTATAACGGCAATTAATCTGCTTTTAAGTTTGCTTCAGAACCTTATTAACGGAAGAAAACTTAGAAGAGTTCGCCATGTCCCACTTATCCCGGGATCTTTTGTTCTGGCTGCTGCTGGCTGTGGATTAATGATTTATTACTATGAGAAATTATTTGCAATTTATAATGAACTCGCAATTCTTCGAGGCATTATAAATGCAGATATTGTAGTAATTAATATTGTGCTGCTTGCAGCTTTTGTTCTTGTGAAACTAATCGTAAGACCTATAGTTGTAGCACTTTGTAAAGATGAGTCACTTCTTGAGAAGTTTTCTTATGGTTTCTACTGGTTTGATGATTTTTATGGCGAGTGGTTCCTCATGGAGAAGTGGGTTAAATTCAGGAAGTTTTTCCTGACTGTTTATATCGCTTCAATTGTTGCTGGAAGCATTGTTATTTCAATCACAATGATTAAGGGACCATATTCAAAGCTCTATTTCCTTTCTGTTCCTGCGGTTATGATGATCGTTCTTGGAGAGATGTATGGTTATATTAACGGCCAGACTAAGGAAGAGTTTGAGCACAGCATTATGGGTGATAACTCTGTTTCAAAGAGAATTCACAATTATTTCAAGCTACGTCCAGTATTAGAGAAAATTTTTGAAGAACCACTTATCTCTGCAAATAGTGGTAATGAATTTGTTGGAAGAGAAACACCAGTCGATCTTATGAAGGAGATGGCAGAATCTGAAGACAAGATCGATAAGGTTGTTGCTGACTTTTTCCAGATTAATGACAGATATAAGAATGCGGAAGTTGATTATTTTGATGCAACAAGAAAGATGATGCACAGACAAAATATCATCTTCAACAATCCTTTCTATAAGGATCTTGAGACATATATAACACTTCCACTTTCTGCTTCACTTCTTTCAAAGAAGAATGTTGTTGTGCTTTGTGGACGCCAGTCTGTTGCAGAAGATGTTAAAGAGTGGCTCCATAATCTTTTGGCTGGTTACAGCCATATTGATAGTCTCTGGCGAGTTGGTTTCTTCAGCGAGCAGGATCCTTCTTTTGAGGTAGGAATTCTTACATTTACTCAGATTTATGATAAGAACGTTCTTAATGTTAATAAGGAATTCTTAAAGCAGGCGGATTTCTGTCTTATTATTGAGCCTTCAGTAATGCTTAATACAAGTCAGGTTGCATTAAGTATTCTTGGTAATGAGATGGCTACAAATGGTAAGCCAGTTTATTGCGTTTGTGACAGAAGTTCGGATGGTCTTGTTGATACATTATCCCATGTATTGAGATCAGAATTTGTAGAAGTAGTTGCTATGCCAGTTCCTCGCTGCAGTTATACAGGTATGACCTGGGATGCTGATGGTGACTTTAAGCGTCAGGAGTTGTTTGACAAGCAGACACGTTATCTCGGTAATGGTGTTGAACTTGCTGCTGTTGCTGTTCGTAATCAGGTTTCAAGTGCAAGATGGTACAGTGAATCCAAGATTCCACTTCGTGATGTTAAGTGGATTACAGGTCAGAGTTATGCAACTATCTGCCGTTATATGAACACGCCTGTACAGCAGACAAGTATCTATGACAAAATTGAATTTATTCCAAATCTTTGGAGTGCTTCACAGGAGAAAGAGCAGTTTATTATTGTTGAAGATGAGTTCTGTAATCTTTATAGCATGATGAGAGTATTCCTCTCACGTGGTACAGATCAGTCATTCATTAATGTTATGTCAGAGAATTACCTCTTACGTGACTATATGCGTTGTAATAAGCAGCTTTTCATTGCTAATCCACATGCAGTTCCATCTTTTGTTCCAGATTATGCAAAGACAGAGCGTAATACTCTCCTTAAGCTCCTTATTATGATGTCTATGCATCAGGTTAGCGAAAGCGAAATCGCTGCCGAATTCCGCCTTGCAGGAATTGATGATTCCGATATTCCTACAAAGCTTTCTGAACTTTTACGCACATATACATTTGCATCCGATAAGATTATCAAGCCTACTAATGAGAAAAGTGAGATTGATGAACTTGGAATCTTCACAACAAATTTTTACAGCATTTCTGATGAAGATTTTGATAGTAACTTTGAGGATACACTCAAAAACGCTTATTACGTTATTGAGGATGAAGTTGATGAGAAGAGTTATATCGATGCCAAGTTATTCAGTCATGTAACACAGACTATCCTTCCAGGCCAGTATGTGACTTATGACGGTAAGTACTACGTTGCAAAATATGTAGCACCTTCAAGTGGAGTAATTTTGAGAAGACCTTCTGATCTCTTTGAAGGACGTAAGTACTATAGACAGATCCGTAAGTATAACATTCTCAAGGCTGCACCAGATATGACACCTGTTTTTGAAGGTGTTTATTCTGATGACAGAGTTGTGTCATGTAAGACAATTACAGATATTGAATATGCAGTATATAAGACAGATTTCTCTGTTGATACAACTGGATACCTTGAACTTAATGATAATCATGACTTACGTACTGCGCGTGTAGTTGATTTTAAAAAGGATCCTTCTGCAAATAACTACACTCGTAAGTATAAGAATAAGTCAGTATTGAGAATTAAACTTCCAGGCGCTGATGTTAATGTCAGATTTACACTGAGTCTTCTTCTTAATGAAGTTTTCCGTTCTGTATATCCTGATGCATGGCAGTATATTACTGTTGTTTCAAAGCAGCCAGAAAAAATTGAAGGTGTTCTTAATTATGTTGTTTATCCAATAGAGGGTGAATATGATGACGATTATATCTACGTTCTTGAGGATAGTGATATAGACCTTGGACTTCTTGAATCAGTTGAGAAGAATTTCACAAAGTTTATGGAAATTGTTACTGATTTCCTTCAGTGGCATTTCGAGAAGATGCGTGAACCAGAGGCAAAAGATCCTGTATCAAAGGAAATGAAGCTTCGTGAGTTTGAGGCAAAGAAGAAGCGCGGACCATTTGCAAAACTTATGGCAGGACTTCGTAAGATTTTGCGCCTTAAGCCAAAGGAAGAAGAGAAAGTAAAGATTGTTGTTTCTGATGGTGCCATTGATTCAACAGATCCGGTTATTCCTGCTTCTAATACTGATACTTCTGAGAAAAAACCTGAAGGCAGTGGATTTACTGGCGAGATTAAAAAGCCAGAGGATGATAAGACTTCTGAAGATCCAGCTGATAACGATGAAGGAACAAGTGAAGTTTCTGATGAGGAGCCAAAGCAGGAAGTACCTGTTGATTTGAAGGAAGAAGATGACGCAAGTGTATCTTCTGACGAAGAAGATGAGATAGCAGAAGAAGATAAGGCAACTGAAGAAACTGAGACACCAGAAGAAGTGACTTATACACCTGCAGGTGATAAGAATTTCGAACCAGAAGAGACAGAGGATCCTGATATCGTAGCTATTGATGGTACAGATATCTTTGATAATGCTGGTATGCAGGTTGATGACATGGATATCGAGGCACGTCTTGAAGAAGCTGGTGTAAGCCCTATCGCAAAGACTAAGTATCAGAAACTTTGTTACCTTAAGTTTGGTTTCAGTTCATTTGATGACAGAATTCGTTTTGATGATCTTCATAAGTATTTGAGAGTTCATGGCTGGGCTAATAATAGTTACACACTTGCAAGAACAAGAGCATCAAGTGTTAAGTCGATTATTGATGCTGAGGCTGTTAACCAGTGTGATTTCTGTGGAATGCCACTTTCAGGTGTAAGCTTTGACAAACTTAATGATGGCAGAATTCGTTGTAACGACTGTTCAAAGAGTGCAATTGTAAATGTTGATGACTTTAGAGAACTCTTCTATCGTACTTTGGAACTTATGCAGAGTTTCTACGATATCGAGTATCGTGTGCCTGTAAGTGTTAAGACTGCAGATGCAAAGACTGTAAACAAGGGTGTAGGACGCCTGTTCAGCCCTTCAAAGGAGTTTGCATCACGTACTTTGGGTTATGCTCAGCGTAAGGGTAAGAATTTCAGCCTTATTGTTGAGAACGGTAGTCCTAGACTTGCTACAATCGAGACAATCGTTCATGAAATGACACACATCTGGCAGTATCTTAACTGGAGTGATGCAATGATTTCTGCTAACTATGGAATGCCAGATAAGTCATGTACTGAAAGAGCTAGACTTATTGTTTATGAAGGTATGGCAGTCTGGTCAGCAATTCAGTATCTGTATCAGATTGGTGAATCTTACTATGCTTCTTTGGCAGAGGAAATGTATTCACGTCGTAAAGATCCATACGGAGTTGGTTTTGTCCTTTATAGAGAGCATTATCCATTATCAAAGGATGCTAATTCACTTGGAATTACACCGTTTGACAATCCAGTTCCAATCGATCCAATCGAGGTGAAGGCGGCAGTTCTTAGTTCCTGTACTTCAGAAGAATGTAAGTGCAGAAAGGCGTATTCTAAGTAATTTCGAGGTGTTTATATGGGTTCACTGATAGAAAAATATAATTACGTTGTTAAAAGCGCCAAGGCACTTAACGATGATTTGTCAAAGCTTGAGCAGGAGCTTTCAAATCTTAGTGTGGATAATTCAGGTGCCATTGAAGTTCGAATCAGTAAACTTAATGAGCAGATTGAAAGAATAGATGAGTATCTCGAGAAAGTAATTGCTTTTCAAAATCTTGCTGCAAGAAATCTTTCAAGTACCAATGTATCAACAATTGATGCTCCTGAAGGATACAGAGTTAATTTGAACAGACTTCGTCAGTGGGCAATAATGATTGATCCAACATCTCCAGATGACCCATATGCTCAGCGTATTTATATTGTTGCAAAGTGTGATGAGCATTTCCTTAAGATGAAAAGAGATGAGTTTTCAGCTCGTATTTTGCAGCTTCAGGAAGAACTTAAGAGTGGTGAAACTGAACTTAAGGATGCATTGACAATTAAGATTGCTAACGCAAGAGAAGCACTTAAGCAGTACGCGACAAGTGAAGATGTTTATTCTTTTGCAAGAGCAGTTGTAGATGCAAATGGCGAGCACTGGTATAAGAATTCTCCAGAAGTATTTGTAAATCCAAATGAGTATTCAAAGGTAATTGTGCCAGGTGCATTTGCTTCGTTCTTTTCTTTCGAAGAAGAGCAGAGAAATGCGCTTAAGACAATGATGGGTGACTGTTACGATGAGAAAAAAGGTCGCGTAATGCTTCCTGTAGAAATCGATGCAACAAAGGAATATATCTTAAGAATCATTTGTTCTCCATCAAGAAGAAATGAGCTTGATAAGGGAATACAGAATCTTATTTTCCAGACAATTCATGAAAATCCAGCCGGATCTCGTAAAGTGTTTGTTTTTGACCCTGTTAGATTTAAGTCAAGTTGTCTTGGAACATTAAGACAGTTTGAAGATTCATTTGTAATGAATCGTATTCCTAGAAATCCGGAGCAGTTAACAGCGGCTTTGGAGGAGTTTGTATCTTCATTTGCTGATACAGATGACGTCATTGAATTATATGATTCTGTTAATGAATATAACCAGAGCGTTGAGAAATCCAAGCAGATTCCTCTGTCTACATGCGTATTTTATGGCTGGCCAAATGCATACGATAATGCATCCCAGGCACTTATAAAGAGAATCATTGGTTCTTATGAGAGATATGGAGTTTCCGTTATTACAGTTGATTATTCTTCTGAATCACCAAAGAATGATGAGCGTAACGGTATTCCTGAATATGCATGGCAGAATTCCGTTGCAATTAAGATGTTTAAGGATTCAACTACCATCAACTTTTCTAACGGAGATTCAAAGAAGTTTAAGTGGTATAAGCTTTTGGGTGAGATTACACCTGCTTATGTGGACTCGGTTAAGTACTATCAGTCAGAGAGTAGTGAGATTGGTAACGAATATATTAAGCGTTATTCACTTAAGAAGCGTCCAGATTATGTTCGTAGTTACAAGAAAATTGAACTTCCATTTGGTATCGATGGTAAGGATGAGGCGCATAGCATCTCTTTCGAAAACGAAAATTTTGCAACTTATCTCGTTGGTGCATCCCGTTCAGGTAAATCAACGTTGCTTCATACTCTGATTGCCGGACTTATTCGTAATTATCATCCGGATAATCTTGAATTATGGCTTGCTGATTTTAAGCAGCTTGAATTCAAGCGTTATATGACTCATTTGCCACCACATGTTAAATATGTGCTCCTTGATGAGTCAACAGAACTTGTTTTTGACCTTATAGATAAACTTACAAATGAGATGCTTGAGCGTCAGAAACTTTTTGCAAGACTTGGTGTTCAGAGAATTGATCAGGTTGATACAACAACACTTTCAAAACCTCTTCCTGTTATTTTTGTAATTCTTGATGAGTTTTCAATCATGTCACAGGCTATTTCTGATTCTGATACATATAAGCTTAAGCTTCAGAATATTCTTGCCAAGGGTGCAGCTCTTGGTATTAAATTCCTTTTTGCAAGCCAGACATTTACAACTGGTGTAAGAGGACTTACTTCTACAGCAAGAGCACAGATTCAGCAGCGTATTGCCATGAAGGGCTCAAGAGAAGAAATTAGTGAGACACTTGAACTTTCTACTAACCTTAAAACAGAGCAGGTTAATAACTGGATGGATGCTCTCCCACCTCATTATGCTCTCGTTAAATTCCGTGAGGGTGCAGATTCATTGCCTCTTGTAAAACGTTTCCTTGTTATGTATTTCAAGGATTATGTGCCAAGAGATGAGATGATTGATAGTATCAACAGCAAAATGCATGCTGTAAACGGTTATAACCCTGGCGATATCAATTCTTATGTTAATAAGAATCCGGTTCTTGTTGATGGAAATACTATTAATGTATATGCAGACAGAGATCTTAATGAATACATTACTTCAGTGAAGGCAAGTGATTCAGCTGATTTGTCAGGCGATGAGATGTTTGTAACTCTTGGTACTCCAAGACTTATGACAAATGTTAAACCAATTATTGTTTCAAAGGAAACAAGAGAGAATATTCTTCTTATTGGCAGAAGTTCTGAGCAGCCTTGCGTTGCTTCAATAAATATGTCTGCCGTTAAGTCATGGCTTTCTCAGGGTGGTAAAGTTCAGATTTGGACATATGAGAGAAATCGCCTTTATAGGGCATATGGTGATCTTTTTAAGGAAGCAAATGTAACAGTTGTTGAAGGCATTGATAACATCTGCGATTCAATTAAGAGTCTTAAAAATGACATTATTAATAAGAAGAACAGTAACACTATGATTATCCTTTTCGGAATGGAAAGAATCTGTACTGATTTTGATTATATTTCCGGAGGTGAACCAGGAAAGGTAGCTGTACCTTCTACAAAGCCAGTAATTAATTCAGCGGCTGTCCTTGATAAGGATAATAAGGATCAGGTTGCTATTACTGATTATGCAACTATGTGGGTATCAGCAAAACTTAAAAAGAAGCGTGAACTTAAAGCGCAGGGTAAAAGTGAAGATGAGATAAAGCTTTTACTTATTGATTTTAAGAAGGAGTTTGATAAAGAGCATGAAGTTCCTGCTGCTACATCAAGTTCTGCTTCAAAGGCCCCTGCCGCACCTTCTACGCCAGCACCTGCTGCAGTAAAGACTTCTACTGAAAAGACAGGTGGTGCATATAATGCCAAGGAAGATTTTGTCTTTGTAATTAAGCAGGGAAGTAGAATCGGATATCACTTTGTTCTTAATCTTAATTCTGTATCTGATATCAAGACATGTAATTTGAAGCCTGAATTTTTCAGACATAAGTTATCATTCCAGATTTCAAAGGATGATGCGAGAACATTATATGGAACAAGTAAGACTTCAACCGATATTCCTGAACATATTTGTCAGTATGACGATACTTTAAATAAGTTCTCATTCAGACCATACCTTCACAAAGGAATTTGTTGGGAAGGCTGGGATATAGGTGAAGATGGAAATGCAATAAGCCCATTTAGTATTGATAATTAATTGTTTATTCGGAGGTAATAAAATGGCAAATGCAAATACCGAAAGCTATGAGGAAATGTGTAGTGCTTTAAGTCAGTATTGTAGTGTAGTTTCTGAATGCTGTGGAACTATGTCACAGGCTGGAAATGACTGTGTTGATAATACCGATGAGGATCCTGCTGCTGTAAGCAGTAATAGTAAACTTCAGTCATGTGTTGGAAATATCCAGAGTGCTTTGGAAGATATTGAAGCTATTATTTCTGCTTTGCAGGAAGAGATTCAGAAAATCGAAGAAGCTGCTAACAGAGCTAACGGTTAAGGAGAAATAGCGTGGAAAACACATATGCCTGTAATCAGGAAGGCGTAGAAGCACTAAAGGCTTTAGCTGTTTCTGTCAGAGATTCCATAGAGCAGATTAAATCCTCTACTTCTTCTATGAAATCAACTGCAGATGAGAATAGTGATGGTCTCGGACCTCATATTGATTCTCTTAAGGATGCACTTGAAACAATAGAAACTAATATTAATGAGATTTCAGAATCAGGTGAGGATATCGCGTCTATTCTTGATGACGTAGCCGAAGGCTATCAGGAAGTTATAGATGATGATAGACTCTCAGGAATCGTTAACTGATTTTTTTATTTGATTGGAGTACTAATATGACAAAATATGCTTGTAATAGTGAAGGTGTTGAGGCTTTAAAGGGAACAGCAACTGCTCTTTCTGAAGCAGTTAGTTTTTTAAAGGCTTCTACAACTAATATGAAGTCAATTGCTGAAAACAACAGTGAAGGTCTTGGGCCTCATTATGGTTCATTAATTAACGATTTGGAACATATTGAGAATAATATGACTCAGGCTTCTGGAGCAGTTGAAGATGTTATGGAAATACTTAATTCTGTTGCAGAAGGTTATCAGGAAGTCATCGATGATGATGGACTTTCCGGAATAGTCGGTTAATTAGTTAGAGGTTTATATGACAAAATACGCATGTTCCATAGAAGGCATAGAGGCTTTACGTTCATCTGCTAATGCGGTTTTGTCGTCTTCAGATACAATAAAAAACTATACTAATAGTTTAAAAAACTATGCTGAAAGTAATAAGGAGGGCCTCGGTCCTCATTATTATAGTCTTATAAATACCATCGATATTATTGAATTACATATTTTTGATGCAACAAATGATGTAAATGAAGTTGCATCAACTTTAAATGCTGTTGCTGAAGGATATCAGGAAGTTATAGATGAAGATGGATTAAGTGGAATTGTTGATGGTTTAACAGGTTCTTCAGGAAGTTCAGTTTCTGGTATTTCTGGTTCAGGAACTTCTGGTAGCGTAGGCAGTTCTTCAGGTGGCAACGGTAGTCCTGAAAGCGGTAACGGTGTTCCTTCTGGTTCAGTAGAATCATCAGATGCAGTAAGAAGCGCTGGAAGTGATTTTTGTTCAAAACTTTCACCAGAACAGTCTGGTTCCATTGCCGGGTATAGTGGATCAGCATATGGTTATATAAATGATGCTCTCCGTAAAAGAATGCCAATTTCTTCATTACCATCAGGCATGGATAAGCAAATTATTCATATTCATACTGCTTTGAAAGATGCGTCACTTCCAGAAGATACAGTTGTATATCGTGGCGCAAGTCCAAGTGCACTTGGTAAGTACTCCAAGTTATCAGATGATCAGCTTATTGGTAAAATTATTAGTGATTCCGCATTTATAAGTACAAGTCTTGATTATGATGTTGCTTCGAAGAAGTTTTCCAAAGGAGTCGTATTTGTTATTGAAGCACCAAAGGGAAGCAAGGGAGCATATATTGGTGATATAAGTGTTTATCACGATACTGAGCAGGAAGTGCTATTTGATGCCGGACAGGTATTTAAAGTAAAAAAAGTTTCTTATGATGATTGTGAAAGACGCGTTATTCATGTGAGGATGTTATAAATATGAGTGATAAATTTGTTTACGAGGAAGGCGATATTCAGTTAGGCGATTCAGTATGTGAGTTTTGTGCCAATTATAATGATGGTGCAAGATGTGAACTATGTCCTAAGGATAACCTTAAAGAGATTGAAGCTGGGGATATTAAATGTCCTCAGTATAAGCACGAAGCATCTTCCGTTTTTGATGATTTACTGAAGGGTGGATTAGATTTATGAATAAAAAACTTAAAGAATGGATTAGTGTTCAGGTAGCAAAGAATCCTGGCACAGTAGTACTTGCCGCTATACTTCTTTTTAACCTTGTATTTTTCCTTGCATCAGCTGCGATTATTAGTAATTTTGCAATGTCTGGTACAGAGAAGATGAACTTCATTGAAGCAGCTTTCTGTACAATAACAATGATTCTTGATGCAGGCTGCGTTCAGTTTGTAATTGCAGATATAGGAGAAGCGAACGTTTTCGTCGCAATTATCTGTCTCCTTATTATCTTTATCGGTATGGTGTCATTTACAGGTGCCGTAATCGGTTATATTACGAACTATATTTCAAGTTTTATCGAGAATGCTAATACAGGTACAAATAAGCTTTCAATCTCAGGTCATGTAGTAATTCTTAACTGGAATACAAGAGCATCGGAAATTGTAAATGATCTTATTTACTGTGATACACCTCAGAAGGTTGTAGTGCTTTCGAATATGCCTAAGGATAATATTGAGAAGATTATTAACGAACGTCTTAACGACACTGTAGATCGTGAGAACAGACTTCTCAAAGAGAACCTTAAGAATGAAGGATTCTTCAAGCGTACTTTCTCATATAGCCGCAATAAGCTTAAGAATAAGATGACAGTTATTGTCAGAGAGGGCGATGTTTATTCTTCAAAGCAGCTCCATGATATCTCTATTGAGCATGCACAGACTGTAATTATTCTTGGTAATGACATTAATAATACAATGTGCAAGTTCGAGCAGAGAGAGCGCCTTGAGGACGCAGCACGTGGTAATTCTCAGACAATTAAGACTTTGATGCAGGTAGCTGATATTACGGCTTCTGC
>JAZLLF010000022.1:0-14800 GCA_045598005.1 Saccharofermentans sp.
TGGGAGGCACTATGAAATACAGTTATTATCCTGGATGTACCCTTAAGAACAAGGCTAAGGAGCTCGATATGTACGCGAGAGCTTCTGCAGTTGCATTAGGCTTTGAATTGGAAGAGATTCCAGACTGGCAGTGCTGCGGTGGTGTTTATCCACTCGGTAGCGATGAGATCGCATCAAAGCTTGCTTCAGTAAGAGCTTTGAATTATGCGAAGGAGCAGGGACAGGAGCTTGTTACTCTTTGTTCAGCTTGCCACCACGTTCTTAAGCGCGTTAACGACGACATGAAGAACGTTGAGGATATTTCCAACAGAGCTAACAATTATATGCAGCTTGATGAGCCTTACAGAGGTGAGACTAAGGTTCTTCACTTCCTCGAAGTAATTCGTGACACTATTGGTTTCGATGAGCTTAAGAAAAAGGTAGTAAATCCATTAACAGGCAAGAAAATCGGCGCGTACTATGGATGTCTTACACTTCGTCCTAGTAAGATCATGGAATTTGATAACCCTGAGAATCCAAAGATTATGGAGGATTTCATCAGAGCACTTGGCGCAGAACCAGTTATCTACGCTATGAGAAATGAGTGCTGTGGTGGTTACATTTCACTTAAGGAAGGTGAGATGGCTCAGGATCGCACAAAGAAGATTTTCGATAACAGCGCTGATATGGGTGCTGAGATGCTTATTACTGCATGTCCTCTTTGTAGATATAACCTTAATATGTCAGAGGCTGATTCAAAGCTTCCTGTTTACTATTTCACAGAGCTTCTCGCTGAGGCTTTGGGTGTAAAGGAGGGATGCTGATATGAGTCAGAACGCTAATCTTGTAGAAAGAATTACTGAGATCAGTGGATGTGATCCATACAGATGCATGAAGTGCGGTAAGTGCTCTGCATCCTGCCCATCTTTCAATGAGATGGATATTAAGCCACATCAGTTCGTATCATATGTACTTCGTGATGACGTTGAGGCTCTTACAGAGTCTAAGTCACTTTGGAAGTGCCTTTCATGCTTCGCTTGTGTTGAGCGTTGCCCACGTGATGTTAAGCCAGGTAAGATAGTTGATGCTGCTCGTCAGATTGTTGAGAGACAGAAGGGCGGAGATTATCTTAAGGCTGATGAGATTCCTGAGCTTCTCAACGATGAGATTCCACAGCAGCTTCTTGTCAGCGCTTTCCGCAGATACAGGAGGTAATTAGATGCAGAGAATTGGTGTATTTGTCTGTCACTGCGGTACTAACATCGCTGCGACTGTAGACGTAAAGAAAGTTGCCGAGCTCCTTCGTTTTGAGCCAGGCGTTGTTCATGCTGAAGATTACACATATATGTGTTCTGAGGTTGGACAGCAGAAAATTATCGATACTGTTAAGGAGAAGGGCCTTACAGGTATCGTAGTATGTTCATGTTCCCCAAGAATGCACGAAGCAACATTTAGAAAGTGCGCAGAGAAGGCTGGCGTTAACCCATACATGGTTGAAATCGCTAACATTCGTGAGCACTGTTCTTGGATTCATAAGGACGTTCAGGAAGCTACTGAGAAGGCAGTTATCCTTGCTAGAGCTGCTATTGCAAAGGTTAACCTCAATACTCCTCTTAAGGCTGGTGAGAGTGCTGTAACAAAGAGAGCACTTGTTATCGGTGGTGGTATTGCTGGTATCCAGACAGCTATTGATATTGCTGAGGCAGGTTATCCAGTAGATATCGTTGAGAAGACACCTTCAATCGGTGGTAGAATGTCACAGCTTGATAAGACATTCCCAACACTTGACTGTTCTTCTTGTATTCTTACTCCTAAGATGGTTGAGGCTTCTGCTCACCCACTTATTACACTTCACACATATAGTGAAGTTGAGAAGGTTTCAGGCTTCGTAGGTAACTTCGAAGTTGATATCCGTAAGAAGGCTCGTTCTGTAAATATGGATAAGTGTACTGGTTGTGGCGTTTGTATGACAAAGTGCCCAATGAAGAAGGTTCCTTCTGAATTCAACCGTAACCTCAATACAAGAACAGCTATCTATACTCCATTTGCACAGGCTGTACCTAATGTACCAGTTATCGATCGTGAGAACTGTATGTACTTTAAGACAGGTAAGTGTGGAGTATGTTCTAAGGTTTGTCAGGCTGGTGCTGTTGATTACGAGCAGCAGGATGAAATCATCACAGAGAAGTACGGTGCAATCGTTGTTGCAACTGGCTTTGACATGATTAAGCTTGATAAGTTTGATGAGTATGCATACTCACAGAGCAAGGATGTTATCACATCACTTGAGCTCGAGCGTATCATGAACGCTGCTGGTCCTACATCTGGTCACCTTGAGAGACTTTCAGATGGTAAGGCTCCTAAGAATATCGTATTCATCCAGTGTGTAGGTTCACGTTGTAACGATCATCGTGGTAAGCCATACTGCTCAAAGATCTGCTGTATGTACACAGCTAAGCACGCAATGCTTATCCGTGATAAGTATCCTGATACAAACGTAACTGTATTCTATATTGATGTTCGTACTCCAGGTAAGAACTTCGATGAGTTCTATAGAAGAGCTGTAGAGCAGTATCACGTAAATTATGTTAAGGGTCAGGTTGGTAAGGTTACACCTAAGTCAGACGGAACACTTGATGTTCAGGGTGTTGATCTTCTTGATAATAAGCAGATTGTTATCAACGCAGACATGGTAGTTCTTGCAGCTGCTATCGAGCCAAACCCAGATATCCGTAAGATTGCAACAATGCTTACAGCAAGTATTGATACAAACAACTTCCTTACAGAGGCTCACGCAAAGCTTCGTCCTGTAGAGTCACCAACAGCTGGTATCTTCCTCTCTGGTGTTACACAGGGTCCTAAGGATATCCCAGAGACAGTATCTCAGGCAGGTGCTGCAGCCGTTAAGGTTATCGGTCTCCTTGCTAAGGATAAGCTCCTTACAAACCCATGTACTGCTAAGTGCGATCCTATGATGTGTAACGGATGTTCTACATGTGCTAACGTTTGTCCTTATGGTGCTATTTCTTATGAGGATCAGCTCGTAAGAGGTCCAGGAGTAAACGAGACAAGACGTGTTGCAGTTGTAAATACAGCTCTCTGTCAGGGTTGTGGTGCATGTTCTGCTTCTTGTCCTTCTGGTGCAATGGATCTCCAGGGATTCTCTAATAGACAGTTGATTTCGGAGGTAGATGCTATATGCCGATGATTAATGGTGAATTCAGACCTAAGATTGTTGCTTTCTGCTGCAACTGGTGTTCATACGGTGGTGCTGACCTTGCTGGTTCATCACGTCTTTCATACCCAGCAGATGTAAAGATTATCCGCGTACCATGTTCTGGACGTGTTAATCCAATGTTTATTCTCCGTGCTTTCGAGCGTGGAGCAGATGGAGTTATCATCTGTGGATGTCACCCAGGTGACTGCCACTACAGCACAGGTAACTACTATGCAAGAAGAAGAATGACACTTCTCTTCTCAATGCTCGAGTATATGGGTATCGAGAATGGAAGAACACGTGTTGAGTGGGTTTCAGCCGCTGAGGGTGTTAAGTTCCAGGCTACAATGAATGAGTTCGTAGCTAAGGTAACTTCACTTGGCGAGAACGTTAGATTGGGGGATTTAAGATGCAAGGATTAATTGATCGTTTAAAGGAACTCCTTTCTGATGGAACTGTTGCAAGAGTTATTGGATGGAAGAAGGGTGATATGGCTTACAATCCAACTCCTGCAGTATTTAACAGTGTAGAGGAGCTCGACGAGTTCGTTTATGACGGATTCTGTGGTGCTAACCTTTCTAAGATGATGATTGAGGCTACAAAGCTTGAGGGTAAGACAGCTGTTCTTCTTAAGCCATGTGATTCATATAGCTTCAACCAGCTCATTCGTGAGCACAGAGTAAATCGTGACAACGCTTATATTATTGGTATTGCTTGCCGCGGTAAGCTCGATATTGAAAGAATCAAGGCTTCAGGCGTTAAGGGTATCAAGGATATTTCTGGTACAGAGCACGATGGAGCAGATTCAATTTCAATCAGCACAATTTACGGTGATAAGGAAATCGCTTATAACGAGGTTCTTCTCGGACGCTGCTATATGTGTAAGGGCAAGGAGCACGTTATCGCTGATGAGACAATTGGTGAGTCAAAGGATACTGCTACAATGGACAGATTTGCTCAGGTTGAGGCAATCGAGGCAATGTCTTCAGCAGAGAAGTTTGCTTTCTTCCAGCAGGAACTTAGCAAGTGTATCCGTTGTAATGCCTGCCGTAACGTATGTCCTTGCTGTTCATGCCGTAAGTGCGTATTTGATAATAATAACTTCGACGCTCAGCAGAAGGCTAACGTAGATTCATTCGAAGAGAAGATGTTCCATCTTATCAGAGCATTCCACGTAGCAGGCAGATGTACTGACTGTGGTGAGTGTTCAAGAGTATGTCCACAGGGCATTCCTCTTCACCTCTTCAACAAGAAGTTCATTAAGGATATTAATGATTTTTATGGAGAGTTCCAGGCTGGTTTGGATCCAGAGGCTCAGAGCCCACTTACAGCTTTCACATTTGAGGATGTTGAGCCAAAGATTGTTGCAGAAAGGAGTAAGGGCTAATGTTAAAGATTTCTATTGATAAGCTCGACGCTTTGTATAATGCAATTGCAGCAGATAAGGAGCTTTACCTCCCAATCCGTAAGGCTGGACAGGTAGATTATGCTGCTTATGAAGAGGGCGCAGACGTTGCTCTTGATACTTTGAAGACAGTTAAGTCTCCAAAGAATGCTTTCTTCCCACAGTTTGAGACACTTTATACAGTTAATAAGACAATTATTCCTGTAGATGCTACAGCTGAGGAAGGTGCTGAAGATGCTGCTTCAACAGCACTTCGTTCAAAGATTTCAATTACACCTGCTGAGCGTGTTGACAAGGATTTCGTAATTTTCGGAATCAAGCCATGCGACATTAAGGGTATCGAAGTTCTTGATAATGTATTCCTTTCAGAACCAGTAGATTCTTTCTACAAGGCAAGAAGAGATCATGGAATCCTCGTTTCACTCGCATGTAACGAGCCTGAGGAGTCATGCTTCTGTAAGGTATTCGGTGTTGATCCTACAGATCCTACAAAGGCTAAGGCTGATGTAGCTATCTGGATGGCTGATGGTAACCTTTACTGGAAGGCTGTTTCTGAGAAGGGTGAGGCTCTTACAGAGTCTGTTAAGTCACTTCTCGAGGATTCTGACGAGTCAGCAGTTGATTCAGTTAAGGCTTCAATCGATTCAATCGTTAATCAGCTTCCTAACATGGACCTCTCACTGGAGAAGTGGGGTAAGGGTGTTGTTAAGGAGAGATTCGACTCACCAGTATGGGCTCAGATTTATAATCCATGTCTTGGCTGTGGTACATGTACTTTCGTATGTCCAACATGTCAGTGCTATGACATCAAGGATTACACAACAAAGGATGGAATCCAGAGATACAGATGCTGGGATTCATGCATGTATTCAGACTTTACACTTATGGCTGGTGGCCAGAACCGTACTTCACAGGTTCAGCGTTTCCGTCAGAGATTTATGCATAAGCTTGCATACTATCCTGATAACAACGATGGCATGTTCGCTTGTGTAGGTTGTGGACGTTGTGTAGATAAGTGCCCACAGTCACTTAATATCGTTAAGGTTATTAAAGCTTTCAATAATGAAAAGGAGGTACAGGCTTAATGTGTAATTGCAGTGGCGCTGATACTCTTATACCTCATATTGGAGTTATCACAGGTATTACTCAGGAGACTCCTGACGTAAAGACATTCAGAGTAAATGCACCTGAGGGCGGCAAGCTTTTCGAGCATATGCCTGGCCAGTGTGCAATGGTATGTATTCCTGGTGTAAGTGAGGGTATGTTCTCAATTACTTCTTCACCTACAAATAAGGAGTACATGGAATTCAGTATTAAGAAGTGTGGTGTTCTTACAGAGCAGCTTCACAGCCTCCAGGTTGGTGATATGGTTACTGTAAGAGGACCTTACGGTAATAACTTCCCTGTTGAGACAGAGTTTAAGGGAAAGAACCTTCTCTTTATCGCAGGTGGTATCGGTCTTGCTCCACTTCGTTCTGTAATCAATTACTGTATTGATAACAGAGAGAATTATGGAAGAATCGATGTTCTCTATGGTTCACGTTCAGCTGACGATCTCGTTAAGCTTAAGGAGATTCAGGAAGTTTGGCAGAATGTTCCAAACATGAACGTTTATCTTACAATCGACCGTGAGCAGGAAGGCTGGGACGGACACGTTGGTTTCGTACCTGCTTACCTTAAGGAGATTGGTTTCAGCACTGATTGTATTGGTATCACATGTGGACCTCCAATCATGATCAAGTTCGTACTCCAGGGCCTTAAGGAACTTGGATTTACAGACGAGCAGATTTATACAACTCTCGAGCTTCGTATGAAGTGCGGTGTTGGTAAGTGCGGAAGATGTAATATCGGATCTAAGTTTGTATGTAAGGACGGACCTGTATTCAGATTCGACCAGATCGACGAACTTCCACCAGAATATTAATTAGAAAGGACTTTGAATCATGGAAGAGATGGTAAATGTTTACTTCTACGGTAAGAAATATGTAGTACCAGCAGCTTTGACAATCATGGCTGCAATGGAGTACGCAGGTTACACATTGAAGAGAGGCTGTGGCTGCCGTCACGGTTTCTGCGGTGCATGTGCAACTATGTACAGAATTAAGGGATCAAACGAGCTCAAGACTTGTCTTGCTTGCTCAACAAAGGTTGAGGAGGGCATGTACATTGCTCAGATTCCTTACTTCCCAACAGATAAGAGAACATATGAGATCAATGATCTTAAGGCTAATCAGCAGGTAATGATGGAGCTTTATCCAGAAATCTACAGCTGTATCGGATGTAACGCTTGTACAAACGCTTGTACACAGAGCCTTAACACAATGCAGTATATCGCTTACGCTCAGCGTGGTGATTTCGCAAAGTGTGCTGAGGAGTCATTTGACTGCGTAGGTTGCGGATGCTGTTCAGTTCGTTGCCCAGCTGGTATCTCACACCCAATGGTAGGACTTCTTGCTAGAAGACTTACAGGTAAGTATATTGCTCCAGAGGCTCAGCACCTTACAAAGCGTGTAGCTGAAGTAGATGCTGGTGATTTCGATGCTGCAATGGCTGAGATGATGAATAAGCCTGTTGAAGAGGTTATGGACCTTTACAACAACAGAGAAATTGAGAAGTAAGGAGGATTTCATAAATGAGTGCTTTATATACAGAGAGTATGATGGAATCCATCAAGAAGGTTGAAGCTTCAAGAGCTGCACGTATGGCTACAGAGCCACGTCGTTTGACAGCTGATGAGAAGGATGCTCTTCTTAAGGAATTCCATCCAGACTATAACGATGCTTCTTTCACAGAGATTAAGGTTGGTCCTAATAAGGGACAGAGAGCTCCACTTCAGCTTGCTGAAATGCTCCACTCAACTTCACGTCTCATGACAGATAAGGTAGATCTTAATAAGATCGATTATGATGTAGATGTACTCGTAATCGGTGGTGGTGGAGCTGGTTCTTCATGTGCTATCGAGGCTCACAACGCAGGCGCTAACGTAATGATCGTTACAAAGCTTCGTATCGGTGACGCTAACACAATGATGGCTGAGGGTGGTATCCAGGCTGCTGATAAGGAGAACGATTCTCCAGTACAGCACTACCTCGACTGCTTCGGTGGTGGTCACTTCGCAGCTCGTCCAGAGCTCGTAAAGAGACTTACAATGGAAGCTCCAGACGCTATTAAGTGGCTTAACGAGCTCGGTGTTGAGTTCGATAAGGAAGAAGATGGAACAATGGTTACTACACACGGTGGTGGTACATCAAGAAAGAGAATGCACGCTGCTAAGGACTATTCTGGTGCTGAGATCATGCGTACAGTTCGTGATGAGGTTATCAACCTTGGTATCCCTGTAATCGAGTTCACATCTGCTGTTGAGCTTATCATGGACGATAAGGGTCAGGTAGCTGGTGCTGTTCTCCTTAACATGGAGACAGGTGACTACTCAGTAGCACGTGCTAAGACAGTAGTTATCGCTACAGGTGGTGCTGGTAGAATGCACTACAATGACTTCCCAACATCTAACCACTATGGTGCTACAGCTGATGGTCTTGTACTTGCTTATAGAGCAGGTGCTCCACTCCTTTATCAGGATTCTATCCAGTATCACCCAACAGGTGCTGTTTACCCAGATCAGATTCTCGGTGCTCTCGTTACTGAGAAGGTTCGTTCTGTAGGTGCTCAGCTCGTAAACGTTGATGGTGAGGCTTATATCCACCCGCTCGAGACACGTGACGTTAACGCTTCTGGTGTTATCCGTGAGTGCCGTGAGGGACGTGGTGTAGAGGCTCCTAACGGACGTAAGGGTGTATGGCTCGACACACCAATGATTGAGATCCTCGGTGGTGAGGGAACAATCGAGAAGAGAATTCCAGCTATGTTCAGAATGTACATGAACTATGGTATCGATATGCGTAAGGAGCCAATCCTTATTTTCCCAACACTCCACTATCAGAACGGTGGTGTTGAGATCAACGGTGATGGTTTCACAAATGCTATCCCTAATCTCCTCGTAGCTGGTGAGGCTGCTGGTGGTATCCACGGTACAAACCGTCTTATGGGTAACTCACTTCTCGACGTTATCGTATTCGGTAGAAATGCTGGTAAGAAGGCTGCTGCTAAGTACGCTTCAGTTGAGCTCGGTGAGATGAATATCGATCACGTTGCTAAGTTTGATGCAGAGCTCAAGGCTGCTGGTCTTGATACAGGTGTTGTTTCACCTAAGCTTCTCCCTAACTACGCTCGTCACGAGAGATAATCTCCAATAATTGTTCGTAAAATGCTTTATTACAGCGGTGGCTTATGTCACCGCTGTTTTTGTTGTTAAAAAAAACGAAAGGGAAATTAGAAAGTATAAACAATATTATAAACACCGACGAAGATAATCATGAGCGCTGCAAAAATTGCGGAATCAGCAAGGATAACACCAATAAGTTTCAAAAAAAGATTATCAGAATTGCCAAATGGGAAAAAGCGATGAATTTCACGGTAATTAAAAGTAGCAAGAATAAGCGACATCACGGTAAAAAAGAAAAAGAATCGGTATAAAAGAACAACATAAAGTGATGTATTCTCGACTGTTGTAAGAGTGCACGTAGCATAAAGCAAAAGAAAATAGCAAGGAATAGAAACCAGCATCTTTACAGGTGATTTGGTTCTAAATCCTGGCAAAGCATAATTTAGAGAAATATAACTAAATAAATCAGAATCGAATAATTTCTTTGAAAAAGATTTTCGCACAAGAAGAAGTCTGTCTTTAAGATGTTGCGCAGAAGATAAGCGCTCGGATGCTTTGAAGGCAGTGCATCGATTGGAAATAGAAAGAAGACTTTTAAGCTGATAAGACGATGCAACAATAAGTTTACGGCTCAAAAACTCCCTTATAAGAATTCCAAATGCGTAAATATCAGTCTTTGGTGTAGATACTCCAAATCCATACTGTTCAGGCGCGGCGTAACCATGAGTTCCAATTAAAGTTGTATCCTGAGCTTTGTAAGAATTCGCAATATACTCCTTAGCAGCATTAAAATCTATGAGATAAGCTCCAGATTCATTAATGATAATATTAGATGGCTTGAGATCTCTGTGAACAATTGGGAAATGTGAAGTATGTAGTCTGTTAAGAGTTTCAGCGATATTAATTAAATAAGAAATAAATGTATCAAAAGGAATTCTTATTCCTTTGTTGATGTAATACTGAAGATTCTCGCCTTTAATAAATTCTTCAATAACGGTGAGTCTGTCTGAATCCTTGTTAAGTGAACGAATCTTAGGTGTTCCTGGAACAGGATGATTCATCAGGTATTCGTAAACATCCAAATCGAATACATTTAATCCCTTCATAACGAAAAGACTATTAGTGCTTTCATCTTTGACTAAAGATATATTATGTTCTCTGTTAAGAATTCTTACGGTACTGTAGCTCATAGACTAATTATAACAATAGGGCTATGCTAATAGTATGAAAAAGGAGATTAGTATGGCAGAAATTAAGACAGACGAATTATTTAAGGTAATAAAGGGCGTTCATAGTAGCGGGTACGATACTTATGTTGAAGAGAATAAAGATTCAATGCTAAGCCCAGCTAATGATTTCTATTCTTTTATAAGAACAAAATTAAAAGAAAACAGTATTTCGCAGAAGACACTCTTTGTTAAGGCAGATATCTCTGAAACGTATGGTTATAAACTACTTTCGGGTGAAAAGAAGACACGTCAAAGGGACGTAATCTTAAGAATGCTTATAGCAGCAAAACTGGATTTTGACGAAGTACAAAGTGCACTTCATAAATATGGCATGGAGGAGTTATATCCTAAAAACAAGAGAGATGCATTGCTAATTATGTGTATAAACGAGAAACGCGATATGGTATCACAGGTAAATGAGATTCTGAAAAACAAAGGATTCGATGAATTAAAATCAACCGGCGCATAAGTTCGTTTAATTATTTTTTTCAGCTTATAAGAAGAATTCTCACCGTAGGGGTGGGAATTCTTTTTTATGTGCTTTGGTAGACTTTCAATGAAGAGGAAGCAAATGAGGAAAAAATATATTTTTGCAATTGTAAATATAGCAGTTCCGTTATTAGCAGGTGGAATTTTTTACTATATATTCTGCAAAGATATTTTGTTTGTTCATATAATTGATGAAACGCTGGGTTTTGGTCTCCATTTCAATATAAAGGGCAAAGGCGCAATAATTGAATTTATAAGAAATTACGCGCTTGATGGGCTTTGGGCATATTCATTAACACAGGCTTTAATACTAATATTGAATCCCAAGCGAAAGGGTACTGCCTTTTGTATACTGATGACAGTAATAGCAGGCATATGCCTAGAGTTGCTGCAGAAATATAGTCTGATAAACGGTGTTTTCGATGTTATGGACATTACTGCTGAAATGGCAGGCGCCCTATTTGCACTCCCTGTATTAATGTATGGAGGAAGAATAAATGAAGAAATTCACTAAAGTTTTATCAGTAGTCTTGTGCCTTGCGTTGTTTTGCGGAATTGCACTTGGAAGTGGAAGCAGCAGTAGTGAAGAGACAAAAAAAGTAGTTGCTAAAGATGAAGATGATGCAAATGAAACTGAAGAAGAGGTAACGGAAACAACTTCAGAAGAGATTTCAATTGAAGAGCAGGTTATCTTCGATGAGGCAGGGATTACTATCACAGCCAAGGAATACGACACAACAGGGTTTATGGGAGATGGAATCAAGCTGCTGATTCAGAATACAAGCGATAGAAATGTTACTGTTGGCTGTACTGCACTTATCGTGAATCATTACATGATTGATGATTTATTTGCAACAACAGTAGCTGCAGGCATGAATGCTAACGAGACATTATATCTAAGTTCAAATGAACTTGAAGCAGCAGGCATTGATGTAGTTGGACTTATTGAAGTTTATTTACATGTTTATGACGCTGACAGTTGGGAGGACATTTATAATTCAGATTGCATAGAGATTAGAACATCACAGTATGACAAGATGGATACAACTCCAAATGACAGTGGATATGAACTTTATAATGAAGGTGGAATCAGAATTGTAGGAAAGACTGTAGATGAGAACAGTTTCTGGGGAACAGCAATTCTTCTATATATCGAAAACAATACAGGAAGAAATATCTGTGTACAGGTTCAGAATATGGCAATAAACGGATTTATGGTAAGCCCTGTATTCTCATGTGATGTTTACGATGGAAGAATGGCAATCGATGATATTACAATTTTCAGTTCTGACCTTGAGGATAATGGTATTGAGACCATTGAGGAAGTTTCAATCTCGTTTCATATATTTGATGCTGATTCGTGGGATGGAATTGTTGATACTGAGCCTATAACATTTGCAGCCTCTTAATAATTGGATAGATAAGAAAAGAATTGACCGCTTTGGAATTTTTCAAAGCGGTCTTTTTGTTCAAGCATTAAACTTCAGGAGCATTAATATTTATAAGTACGAGTGGATAATATGATTCGCATAATTCATCAGCATAATCGTAAATAATGTCCATATCACCGTCGCTTGATCCAATTGAAAATGGATCTAAATCGTTCATAGTATATGCATAGAAAGTAATAGTGCCGTCATCATCTGGCCAGGCGTAAATGGTTGTGTAGCCATTATAATTAGATGTGACATCAAAAGAACTGACATAAAGTGATGGCAAACCATCTTCAGATTCGTCAAAATAAATGAGATAACCAGAATCATTAATAACAGCATGGTTCTCGCTAAGTGAAGTAAGCAGGAATGCACTATCATCCTGTAGTGTATAAACAGAGAATACAGACCAGCCAGCCTGAATCTCGTAACTATTAGAATTCTCGTTTGGCAAAGTACAGAGGATGAGTTCGTCAATTCCATCATTAGTTAAATCTGCAAGAGCAAAATAGATGTCGTTTAAGGCGGAATCTCTGCCACGATTCTTAATAATGTCTTCAATCGTGAAAGGAATATTTAGCGACTCATAATCGAAATCACCATTTGAGCGAATTGCATATTTTATGGAATCAATTACTTCCATATAAGGTTCAGGAATAGTGTTCTCCTGTATGAAAACAACAGAGCTGTTAAAACGTTCAGTTGTTTCTTCGCTTGTTTCTTCAGAAGTCATAGAAACATCAGAAGTCCTGCTATTACATGCAGTAAAAGACAGAAGTAGCGAAAAAGAAAGAAAATAAGTTAAAAATTTACGAAACTTCATATAACCACCCTTTGAAATTTCCTAATAATAATTACCAATGTAATCTTACTACATAACCGAAGTGAAAGTCAGTGTATAAAACATAAAAGAAAATCACCTTGTAAAAAATCATTGCCTGTTCGCATGAATATGCCACAAAAACTCTATAAACAGTAAATAGCAAAGAATCTTTATGTAGGAAATTGTTTTCGCAGACTGTAAAATATAAAAGTTAAAATGTAATTAAAAGATTAGTGGAGGCAAACTCTATGAACGACAATTTTGATTATCGTCCAATAGATGAGATCCTTGAGGCACATGGTACAGACCATGGAGCAATCATTGCGATTTTGCAGGACATTCAGGAGAAGTACAACTACCTTCCAAAGGAAATCTTCCCATACCTTGCTGACAAGATGAAGTTTGGTGAGGCAAGAATTTATGGTGTTGCTACTTTCTACGAGAATTTCTCATTGGAACCTAAGGGAAAGTATATTATCAGATGCTGTGACGGAACTGCATGCCATGTTCGTGGTTCACAGCCAATTCTTGATCAGCTTTATGAAGAACTTGGTCTTTCAAGTTCAAAGCATACTACAGATGATCTTACATTTACTGTTGAGACAGTATCTTGCCTTGGTGCATGTGGACTTGCTCCAGTAATTACAGTAAACGGTAAGGTTTATCCTGCAATGACACCAATTAAGGTATCAGAACTCGTTAAGGAACTTAAGGAGGAACTCGCTAATGGTTAAGTTACAATCAAGAGAAGACCTTATTAATTTCCGTAAGGTATGTGCTGATGGTCTTAAGTATGAGAATACAAAGATTCTTGTATGCGGTGGTACAGGTTGTGTAGCTGGTGGTGCACTTGAGATTAGAGATAAGCTTAAGGCATTACTTGAAGCAGATAATATTCCTGTAGAAGTTGAGCTTGCAGATGAGCCACACGGCGATGTAGTTGGACTTAAGACAAGTGGATGTCACGGTTTCTGTGAGATGGGCCCACTTCTTAGAATTGAGCCACAGGGATGGCTTTATATCAAAGTTAAGATTGATGACTGCGAAGAGATTGTTGAGAAGACAATCAAGAACGGTGAGTGCATCGAGAGACTTTCATATAAGCAGAACGGTGAAATTTACGCAAAGCAGGAAGAGATTCCTTTCTATAAGAAGCAGACAAGACTTGTTCTTGAGCACTGTGGTCATATCAATGCTACTTCAATCAGAGAGTATATCGCTATTGATGGATATACAGCACTTGAGAAGTGCCTTTTCGAAATGACACCAGATGATATCATCGATGAGATTATCGCATCTAACTTAAGAGGACGTGGCGGCGGAGGATTCCCTGCTGGTAAGAAGTGGAAGAGTTGTCAGCGTCAGAAGGACCCTGTTAAGTACATTGTATGTAACGGTGATGAGGGTGATCCAGGAGCATTTATGGATCGTTCTATCATGGAAGGTGACCCTAACAGACTCCTCGAGGGTATGATTATCGCAGGTATCGCTATCGGAAGTTCTGATGGTTATATCTATGTTCGTGCTGAGTACCCACTCGCAGTAGAAAGACTTAAGAATGCTATTGCTCAGGCTGAGGAGATCGGTATTCTTGGTGACAATATCCTTGGAACAGGAAAGTCTTTCCATGTACATATTAACCGTGGTGCTGGTGCTTTCGTTTGTGGTGAGGGTTCTGCTCTTACACAGTCAATCGAAGGTAAGCGTGGTATGCCTAGAGTTAAGCCACCACGTACTGTTGAGCATGGTCTTTATGAGAAGCCAACAAACCTTAATAACGTTGAGACATATGCCAATGTTCCAATGATTATTAATAACGGTGCAGCTTGGTATAAGGCAATTGGACCTGAGAACAGCCCTGGAACAAAGGCTTTTGCACTTACAGGTAATATCAACAATACTGGTCTTATCGAAGTTCCAATGGGAACTACACTTCGTGAAGTAATCTTCGATGTCGGTGGTGGCATGAGAGGTGACGGTAAGTTCAAGGCTGTTCAGATTGG
>JAZLLF010000023.1:0-144118 GCA_045598005.1 Saccharofermentans sp.
ACCCTAAGGGAACTCGTATCTTTGGACCAATCGCTAGAGAGCTCAGAGATAAGGACTACATGAAGATCCTTTCTCTTGCTCCAGAAGTACTTTAATAGGGGGTCTATGAGATATGGCTAATAAGATTCACGTTAAGAAGAATGACCAGGTTGTAGTTATTTCCGGTAAGGACAAGGGTACAGCAGGTAAGGTTCTTAAGGTTCAGCCAGATACAGGTCGTGTATTTGTAGAAGGCGCTAACATTGTTAAGAAGCACCAGAAGGCTAGATCACAGCAGGAGCCAAGCGGAATTATTGAGCGCGAAGGTTCAATTGATGCTTCAAACGTAATGCTCGTTTGCCCTAAGTGCGGTAAGGCAACACGTGTTGCTAACGTAGTAAACGAGGACGGTTCCAAGACACGCGTATGTAAGAAGTGTGGAGCTGTTATTGACACAGTTAAGAAAGCAAGCAAGGAGGCGTAAGTAGATGTCAAGATTAAAAGAAAAGTATATCTCTGAAGTAGCTCCAGCAATGCAGGAAGCTTTCAAGTATGAGTCAGTAATGGAGATCCCTAAGATTGAGAAGATCGTTCTTAACATGGGTGTTGGTGAGGTTAAGGATAACCCTAAGGCTCTCGACAACGCTATGCGTGATATGGGAATCATTGCAGGTCAGAAGCCAATTGCTACAACAGCTAAGAAGTCTGTTGCTGCTTTTAAGCTTCGTGACGGTATGAAGATTGGATGTAAGGTAACACTTCGTGGAGAGAGAATGTACTACTTCCTCGATAAGCTTATCAGCATCGCTCTTCCACGAGTTCGTGACTTCCGTGGTGTAAACCCTAACTCATTCGACGGTCACGGTAACTATGCTATGGGTATCAAGGAGCAGCTCATGTTCCCTGAAATCGATTACGATAAGATCGATAAGATCCGTGGTATGGATATCATTATTGTTACAACAGCTAAGTCCGATGAGGAAGCTAAGAAGCTTCTTGACCTCATGGGCATGCCGTTCCGCAAGTGATTGGAGGATAAGTAAATGGCAAAGACATCAATGAAGTTTAAGGCAACAAAGACTCCAAAGTTCTCAACACAGCAGCACAACCGTTGCAAGCTCTGCGGTAGACCACACTCATACATGCGTAAGTATGGTATCTGCCGTCTCTGCTTCCGTGATTTGGCTTACAAGGGCCAGATCCCAGGTGTTAAGAAGGCTAGCTGGTAATCAGCAATTATTAGGAGGATAAAATAATGCAGATCACAGATGCAATTGCAGATATGCTTACGAGAATTCGTAACGCTGGTAATGCCGGTCATGCTACAGTAACTATCCCAGCATCAAACCTTAAGAAGGCTATCGCTCAGATCTTGGTTGATGAGGGTTATATCGCAAAGTTTGAGGTTACTGAGGATAACAAGCAGGGTTCTATCGAGGTAACACTTAAGTACTCTGGTAAGAAGCATGTTATTTCTGGCATCAAGAGAATTTCTAAGCCAGGTCTTAGAACATACGCTGATAAGGAAAACCTTCCTTACGTTCTTGGCGGTCTTGGTATCGCTATTATCTCTACATCTAAGGGTGTTATGACAGATAAGGCAGCAAGAAAGCTCGGCGTTGGTGGCGAAGTTCTCGCTTATGTATGGTAATAGCTTCTTAAATTAAGAAGTTTATACACTCTGAAAAGCGTGCCTCATTAGTAGACATTATGAGGCCGCGCATAATCTAAAGAGCAGGAGGAAAAAATTATGTCTAGAATCGGTAGAAAGCCGATAACAGTTCCTGCAGGCGTTGATGTAAAGATCGATGGCCAGCTCATCACTGTTAAGGGTGCTAAGGAAACTCTTTCCATGAATGTACATCCTGATATGACAGTTAAGATGGACGGAAACGTTATCACAGTTGAAAGACCTGATGATCAGAAGGAGCACAGAGCTCTCCATGGTCTCACACGTTCCCTTATCAACAACATGATCGTTGGTGTATCTGAGGGCTTCTCAAAGACACTCGAGATCAACGGTGTAGGTTATAAGGCAACAAAGCAGGGAAATAAGGTTGTTTTCAATCTTGGATATTCACATCCAATCGAGCTCGTTGAGCCAGAGGGAATCACAATCGAAGTTCCTTCCCAGACACAGATTATCGTTAAGGGAGCTGATAAGCAGCTCGTTGGCGAGACAGCAGCAAAGATCCGTAAGTTCAGAGTTCCTGATGTTTATAAGTCAAAGGGTATCAAGTATGCCGATGAGCACTTAAGAGTCAAGGAAGGAAAGACCGGAGCTAAGAAGTAATCGGGGAGGTAAAGTATTATGATTAAGAATATTGATAAGAACGAAATTCGTAAGAGAAAGCACCTCCGCGTACGTAAAAAGATTTCCGGTACTCCAGAGTGCCCAAGACTTTGCGTATTCAGAAGTAACAGCCACATTTACGCTCAGGTTATTGATGATGTTAATGGTGTAACACTCGTTTCAGCTTCTACACTTGATAAGGAAGCAGGAGTTGAGCTTGGTAGCAACGTAGAGGCTGCTGCTAAGATTGGTAAGCTCGTTGCAGAGCGTGCACTTGCTAAGGACATCACAGAGGTTGTTTTCGATCGTGGTGGATACCTCTATCACGGAAGAGTAGCAGCTCTCGCAGAGGCAGCTCGTGAAGCTGGTCTCTCATTCTAATCAGGAGGAGTAAATTAAATGGCTTTAGATCCTAACGTAGAATTAAAGGAAAAAGTAATCCACATTGGTCGTGTATCTAAGACAGTTAAGGGTGGTCGTAACTTCCGTTTCGCAGCACTCGTAATCGTTGGCGATGAGAACGGTCACGTTGGTAAGGGTATCGGTAAGGCTGCTGAGGTTCCAGATGCTATCCGTAAGGGTATCGAGGAAGCTAAGAAGAACATTATCGAGGTTCCAGTTCTTAATGGTACAATCCCACATGAGACACTCGGTGAGTTCTCAGCAGCAAAGATCGTTATGAAGCCTGCTGCAGGTGGTACTGGTGTTATCGCTGGTGGTCCTGTACGTGCAGTATGTGAGCTTGCTGGTATCACAGACATTCGTACAAAGTCTATCGGCTCAAATAACCCTAACAACATGGTAAACGCAACATTGGAAGGTCTTAAGGGCCTCAAGTCTCTTGAAGAGGTTGCACGTCTTCGCGGAAAGTCCGTAGAGGAAATCCGTTAATTGTAATTGGAGGTATGAAAAATGAAGCTCAATGAAATGACTTCTGCAGGTAATGCTAAGGCATACCGTAAGGGCCGTGGTGCTGGTTCTGGAAACGGAAAGACAGCTGGCCGTGGACACAAGGGTCAGAACGCACGTTCTGGCGGTGGTGTACGTCCTGGTTTCGAAGGTGGTCAGATGCCTCTTTACAGACGTATGCCAAAGAGAGGTTTCAACAATAAGCGTTTCGCACTCGATTACATCGAGGTAAATGTTTGCGATCTCGAGAAGTTTGACAATGGTGCTGAGGTTTCAGCAGAAATTCTTGCAGATGCAGGCATCATTTCCCTTCCTAAGGTAAATGATGGTATTAAGATTCTTGGCAATGGTGAGCTCACAAAGAAGCTTACTGTAAAGGCAGCAAAGTTTACTGCTTCTGCTAAGGAAAAGATTGAAAAGGCTGGTGGATCGGCTGAGGAGGTTTGATCATGAGAGGTATGTTTGACACCTTGATCAAGGCATTCCGTTTGCCAGAACTTCGTAAGAAGATTCTTTTCACCCTTTTGATTTTAGCTTTGTATCAGCTTGGCGGTCTCGTTCCAGTTCCTGGACTTGACCGTGAGGCTTTTACCTCACTCGTAAGAAACTGGGGTCAGATCGGTAGCATGATGGATATCATCTCTGGTGGTGGACTTTACTCAGCAACAATCTTTGCTATGGGTATTACTCCTTACATCAACGCATCCATCATTATTCAGCTCCTTACTGTAGTAATTCCAGCATTGGAAAACCTCGCTAAGGAAGGTGAATCAGGACGTAAGGCTATGGCTAAGATTAATCGTTACACAGCGATTGGTCTCGCATTTTTACAGGCTGCATTGTTCTGCTACTCAACACGTTCAGCTATGATTACTGTTCTTCCTAAGTGGCTCACAGCCATGTTGATCGTAATCTCATTTACAGCTGGTACATGTTTCGTTGTATGGCTCGGTGAGCGTATTAATGATAAGGGTATTGGTAACGGCGTATCTTTGATTATCTTCTCTGGTATCGTAACAAGACTTCCACAGATGGCTAGTACTTTGTACTATAAGTCAGTAGAAGTAAGCGGTAAGGTACCAAATGCATTATTGGGTGCTCTTGTAGGAATTCTCGTATTCCTCGCAGTAACAGCAATCTCAGTTTGCATTATCGTATTTGTAGTATATGTTCAGAATGCTGAAAGACGTATTGCTGTTCAGTACTCAAAGAAGACAGTAGGACGTAAGCTTTACGGTGGACAGAGTTCATACATTCCACTTAAAGTTAATCAGTCTGGTGTTATGCCAGTTATCTTCTCAATGTCTATCTTGTCTCTCCCATCTATGATTGTTACTATGTTCTTCTCAACAAGTACAAGTCCAGTTGTAGAGTGGTTCAGAAACTTTACAGGTAGTCCTTTCTACTACATCTCATACTTTGTTCTCATCATCCTGTTTACTTTCTTCTATTCGATGATTCAGTTCAATCCAATTGAAATTAGTAACAGCATTCAGAGAAACGGTGGATTTATCCCAGGTATCAGACCAGGAAAGCCAACTACTGAGTACATCCTTAAGACTGCAAACAGACTTAACTGGGCAGACGGATTATTCCTCGCAGCAGTTTGTCTCGTTCCAACACTTGTTGGTGTTCTTACAGGACTTGAGAATGTATGGTTCGCAGGAACTTCAGTTCTTATCCTTACAGGTGTAGCTAACGATCTCGTAGTACAGATTGAGAGCCAGCTTGTAACAAGAAATTACAGAGGATTCCTTGATTAAGAGCCAATATTAAAGTATATTAAACAACGGTCTAAGGTATTTTGCCTTTGACCGTTGTTTTATTTTGAAATTGTGGTAAATATATCTATGTAATATTTATCTATAAGAAAGAAGGAAGAAATATGAAGCTTATTATTCTTGGTGCCCCAGGATCAGGAAAGGGTACATCAGCTACAGTACTTCGTGAGAAGTATAATCTTGCTCATATCTCAACTGGAGATATTTTCAGAGCAAATATTAAGGGTGGAACACCTTTAGGACTTGAGGCTAAGAGCTATATCGATGCTGGTAAGTTGGTTCCAGATTCAGTAACAATTAATATGGTTGCTGACAGACTTAATGAGGATGACTGTGCTAAGGGCTATATCCTTGATGGTTTCCCAAGAACAATTGCACAGGCTGAGGCTCTTGATGAGATTCTTTCAAAGAAGAATGAGAAAATCGACGCAGTTCTTTCAATCGTTGTAGACGATGAGATCATCAAGGATCGTGTTTCTTCAAGAAGAGTTTGCGAGAAGTGCGGTGCAAGCTTTAATGTTCGCTTTAAGCCGACTAAGGTTGAGGGTGTATGCGATGTTTGCGGCGGTAACGTAGTTCAGAGAGCTGACGATAACGAAGAGACTGTAGCAGCAAGACTTGAGACATACTACAAGAACACACAGCCACTTATCGATTTCTATGCTAAGAAGGATCTTATCGTAGAAGGTGATAATGGTAAGGATGCAGATACATGTATCGCTCAGATTGAATCCGGCCTTAAGGCTAAGGGTATCATCTGATAAAAAGGAGTTTTCCTATGGCTATTGAAATTCTGACAGCAGAAGAATTTGAATACATGAAAGCTTCAGGCGAGATTCTTAAAGAAGTATTTCGCGAGTGCCGCAAGTTTATTAAGCCAGGTGTAACAACTCATGATGTAGATAAGCTTGCTTACGATATCATTAGAAGCCATGATGCTATTCCTTCATTTTTGAATTACGGCGAGCCACCTTTCCCAGGTTCAATCTGTGCTTCAGTAAATGAAGAGGTAGTACACGGAATTCCTTCAACAAGAAGAGTTCTTAAGGATGGGGATATTCTTTCTGTTGACGTAGGAGCAATTTTACATGGATATCACTCTGATGCATGCCGAACATTTTATGTTGGCGAAGTAAGTCCAGAAGTGAAGAAGCTTTGTGAAGTAACAAAGGAATCATTTTTCAAGGGACTTGAATTCTGTAAGGCAGGTAACAGAGTTGGTGATATAGGACACGCAGTTCAGGAGTATTGTGAGAGCTTCGGATACGGCGTAGTAAGACCACTTACTGGACATGGAATTGGTACATCACTTCACCAGGAGCCAGACGTTCCAAATTACGGAAAGCCAGGCAAAGGCCCAAGACTTAAAGTCGGAATGGCAATTTGTGTTGAACCAATGATTACTTTGGGAAGCGAGAGAGTTGAGCTTCTTTCAGATGAATGGACAGTAGTAACAGCAGACGGAAAGCCTGCAGCTCATTACGAGAATACAATTCTTATAACAGAAAACGGACCAGTCATGACAACTTATGAGGAGGAATAAAAATGGCTAAAGAGGATATCATCGAGGTAGAGGGAATCGTATCAGACGTACTTCCAAATGCAATGTTCAAGGTAAAGCTTGAGAATGGACACGAAGTACTTGCACACATCTCTGGTAAGCTCCGTCAGAACTACATCAAGATTCTTCAGGGAGATAAGGTAACACTTGAGATTTCACCATATGATCTTTCAAGAGGCCGTATCACATGGAGAGGTAAGAACTAATAAAAAACTAGTTCAAAAAACTGAATAGCAATTGAATTGATTCTCATTCGCGTTATTTTCAAGAAATTGAAAATAACACTTGCGGATGGGAAAAATTCTGCTAAAATATATTAGCGTGCGCTCAAAGGCGCATAATTTGTGATGAACAAAACAGCAGGAGGTAACAATGAAGGTTAGACCATCAGTTAAGCCAATGTGCGAGAAGTGCAAAGTAATTCGTCGTCATGGCAAGGTAATGATCATCTGTTCCGATCCTAAGCACAAGCAGAAGCAGGGCTAAGAGATTGGAATAACCGGGCTGCGGACAGTTTTAGCCCTGTCCACGTCGCGAGAGACACTGCTCAGTCTCGATAAACAAAGAACAGAAAAGAAGAAGCGAAATTAAAATATAACGCGTACTAGAGGGGCGGCTGCTCTTCCTAACACGAAGAGATCCTGATATCACGTGTCTTATATATAGATTTCAATTATTAATTACTCAAATGGAGGAACAAAAATGGCTCGTATTGCCGGTGTTGATTTGCCAAATGATAAGAGACTTGAGATTGCTCTTACATACATCTATGGCATTGGTAAGAAAAGTGCTTCCGACATCCTTAATGAGACAGGACTTGACCCAGATAAGAGAGTTAAGGATCTCACAGAGGACGAAGTAGCTAAGATTCGTGATCAGATCGAGAATAAGTACACAGTTGAGGGTGATCTTAAGAGAGAGATCGCTGGAAACATTAAGCGCCTTACAGATATTGGATGCTTCCGTGGTCGTCGTCATAGACTCGGACTCCCAGTAAGAGGCCAGCGTACAAAGACAAATG
Organism: Saccharofermentans sp.; assembly: GCA_045598005.1. Taxonomy (GTDB): domain Bacteria; phylum Bacillota; class Clostridia; order Saccharofermentanales; family Saccharofermentanaceae; genus Saccharofermentans. The sequence continues at coordinate 7,545 of JAZLLF010000023.1, forward strand.
CTCGTACTCGTAAGGGTCCAAAGCATACAGTTGCTGGTAAGAAGAAGTAAGGGAGGATATGCAAAATGGCAAAAGCAGTAAAGAGAACAAGCGCTAAGCCTAAGAAGCGTGAGCGTAAGAATGTAGTTGCCGGACACGCACATATCCACGCTACATTTAACAATACTATCGTTACTATCAGTGATACAGCAGGAAATGCTATTTCTTGGGCATCAGCTGGTCAGCAGGGCATGAAGGGTTCACGTAAGGGAACAGCTTTCGCAGCTCAGCTTGCAGCAGAGGATGCAGCTAAGAAGGCAGTAGACCACGGTATGAAGACTGTTGAAGTTTTCGTTAAGGGTCCTGGTGCTGGTCGTGAGTCTGCTGTTCGTGCACTTAACACAGCAGGTCTTGAGATTACTATGATTAAGGACGTTACACCTGTTCCACACAACGGTTGCCGTCCACCTAAGCGTCGTAGAGTATAATTCCGTAACGGTATAGTTTTTTAGATTTAGAAAAGAGGATATAGCGATGGCAAGAGATATGACACCTGTCCTTAAGAGATGTAGAGCTCTTGATATTGAGCCTATGTTTCTTGGAATAGATAAGAAATCCAATAGACATAAGAACGCTAGACCTAAGAAGATGAGCGAGTATGGTGCTCAGCTTAAGGAAAAGCAGAAGGCTAAGTTCGTATATGGCGTTCTTGAGAAGCCTTTCAGAAACTATTTTGAGAAGGCTGAGAGAATTAAGGTTGGCACAACTGGTGATAACCTCATGATTCTCCTTGAGTCAAGACTTGATAATGTAATTTTCAGACTTGGCTTCGCACGTACAAGAGACGAGGCTAAGCAGATTGTTAGCCACAGACACGTTGTTGTAAACGGCAAGATCATCAACATTCCATCATACGCTGTTAAGGCTGGTGATGTAATTGAGATTAAGGATAGCGCTAAGAGCTCACAGAGATATAAGGACGTTCTCGAAGTAACAGGCGGAAGAATTGTTCCAGAGTGGCTCACAGCTGATAGCGATAAGCTTTGCGGTAAGGTTAACGCACTTCCAAGAGCAGAGCAGATCGATACACCTGTAAACGCAGTTGCTATCGTCGAGTTGTACAACAAGTAATAGCTGAGATTTTCAAAGCATTAACCAAGTAGGAGGAAAATATGAACGATATTTTAGAGCCAACCATTGAATGCAAAGAGTTAAGTGAAGATGGTTCTTACGGCAAATATGTTGTATCACCACTTGAGCGTGGCTATGGCACAACACTCGGCAATTCACTTCGCCGTGTTCTGCTTTCTTCTTTGACGGGAGCTGCAGTAACAGCTATTAAGATTGATAACATTTTCCATGAGTTTTCAACTGTTCCAGGAATCATTGAGGACATGACAGAGATCATCCTTAATGTTAAGGGTATCCGCGCAAAGCTCCACACAGATTCTCCAAAGACAGTTTGCATCAGTGTTACTGAAGGTAAGACTGGTGAACTCACAGCTGGTGACATCGTTCACGACGATGAAGTAGAGATTATGAATCCAGATCACGTAATTGCTCACCTTAACGGTGCTTCAAAGGTGTTCATGGAGCTCACAATCGGTGCTGGTCGTGGATATAACACAGCTGAGCAGAACAAGGTTAGCGGACAGGCTATCGGAATCATTTCAATTGATTCTATCTTCACACCTGTTAAGAAGGCTAACTATGTTATTGAAAACACTCGTGTTGGTGATCGTACAGACTACGACAGCCTCACATTCGAGGTTTGGACAGACGGTACAATTGCTGTTGACGAGGCACTTTCGTCTGCTGCAGATATTCTTATTCAGCACCTTAGCTTGTTCAATGGTCTCACAGAGACAGACAACACTATGAGCTTTAAGAGTATCGAGACAAAGAGCGAGAAGAATTCTGAGCTCAGTAAGCTCATCGAGGATCTTGACTTCTCAGTACGTACATATAACTGCCTTAAGAGAGCAGCTATCAATACTGTAGGAGATCTCATCTCACGTTCAGAGGATGAGATGATTAAGGTTAGAAACCTTGGTAAGAAGTCACTTGATGAAGTTATCTTGAAGCTTGAGCAGATGGGATTGCATCTCGCAGATAAAGAAGGCTAATTAGGAGGAAATTAAGATGCCAGTTAATAGAAAAATGGGTCGTGCTGCTGATCAGCGTACTGCAATTCTCCGCAACATGACAACAGCATTCGTTATTAACGGTAAGGTTGAGACTACTGTTGCTCGTGCTAAGGAAATCAGCGCAATTGTTGACAAGCTCGTTTCTGATGCAATCAAGGAGAAGGACAACTTTACAACTAAGGAAGTTACTGTTTCAGCTGCAAAGCTTGATGGTAAGGGTAAGAAGGTTCTTGTTTCTAAGACTTCAAAGAATGGAAACAAGTACGATGTAGTAGATCGTGAAGTAAAGACAAAGACAGTTACTGTTGATGCTCCTTCAAGACTTGCTGCTCGTAAGAACATGATGTATTGGCTCCAGAAGAGCCACGATGCTGAGGGCAACGTTGTTAACCCAGTTAACAAGATGTTTGATGAGATTGCTCCTAAGTACGCTGGCCGTGAGGGCGGATACACAAGAATCGTAAGAATTGGTACACGTCGTGGTGACGGTTCTGAGATGGCTATCCTTGAGTTCGTTTAATAACTGAATTCACATAGTATTTAAGAATTATTAGAGGGGATGACTTTGTCGTCCCCTTTTACTTTGCTATAATTATGTAAATATATTTGAGGGGAAAAATTTATGGCTGATACAATTAAGTGCCCAGCTTGTTCTGGTAATCTGCTATTTGATGCAGAATCACAGAAACTTGTCTGTGAATTCTGTGGTTCCAGTTTTCTTCCAGGCGAATTTAAGAACGATGAAGTAAGCAATCAGCTTACCGAGGAGAAAGCAGCTGAAGATTCTATTATTGAAGTATCTCCTGATAATTCAAATGCCGATACGCATAAAGCAAATATGCAGGAGATTGTCTGCAACAGCTGCGGTGCGTCACTTCTTACTGATAAGAATACTAGTGCTACTTTCTGTTCATTTTGTGGATCTCCTGCTTTGTCAGTTCAGAATCTTACAAAAGAATTTAAGCCAAAGTACATTATTCCGTTTACTATTAGCAAAGGAAAAGCAAAAGAGGGATTTCTCAAGTGGTGTAAGGGTGGTCGTCTGGCACCATTCGGATTTGCATCCGATAAGAATATTGAGAAGATGATTGGTCTTTATGTTCCTTTCTGGCTTTTTGATGCAAAGGCAAGAATGAATAGAGTTTTCGAAGCAACAACAAAAGAGACAAAAACATCTGGCGATCAGCAGATTACTACAACAAGATACTATGATCTTATTCGTGTTGGTAATTTTGCATGGGAACATGTGCCATTAGATGGTGAGACAAAGATTGACGCTGCTCTTATGGAAGCAATCGAGCCATATGATTTTTCAAAGATGGTAGATTACGACTACACATATATTCCAGGTTTTTATGCTGATGCATATGATCTTAAGGCGGATGATCTTACAAAGAGAGCAGAAGACAGATTCAAGAAATATCTTGAAGAAGAATTTACATCAACAATAGGAAAATATAAAACAGTAAAAAAGAAGACTGACAGAAGTAGTCTTCAGGGAATGAGAGTTGATTATGCACTTCTTCCTGTATGGTTTTTGAATTATAAATATGAAGGTCAGGATTTTACATTCGTAATGAATGGTCAGACTGGAGAAGTTGCAGGTGTTCCACCTGTAAGTAAACTTAAGAAAATACTTATATATTTCGCATGTCTTGCAGTATTTACGCTGATTATTAAGATAATTGTCGGCTTGGCACTTGGAGGTTACGTAGGATGAGTAAAGGAACAAAAAAATACGTTAAAAGTGCTTTCGCTGAGTTTAACTATCTATCAATTGGAATAATTATCGCGATATGCGCATTTATACTTGCATGTCTTATATTCTTTGGAATGATGTTCATCTCTCCAAAGAAGACGGTCACAATTAAGGATGATGCAGATATCTTTACAGCAGATGAGCTTGATGAGATTGAAGAAATTGCAACAAAACTTATGAAGCGAGACAACATCAATGTTGTTATCGTTACAACAAGAAATAAGAATAAGACATTGAAGAATGGCTATCACTATTCAAATTCCGATTCAGACTGTGCGGAATTTGCTGGAGATTACTATGCAAACAAGGCAATTTCAACCCAGTTCAGGGATAATTCAGGAATCTGTATTCTCGTTGATCTGACTCTCGATTACGATGGCGGAAGATTCTTCTGGCTTTATACATACGGAAGAACTTACTACGCAATATCTAACGACGATGCTAATGCAATCTTTAGAAGATACAAGTCTGATTTACAGGCAGGTGAATACGGCGAGGCAATAAGTGAGGTCCTTACTGATGTTTCGAAGTATGACTTTGATAATTTAGGTGTATTTTTCATGTCAAATGTCTGGCTCCTTCTCGCAATTCCTTTGGCTTTCCTTGGTACATTCATGTTTACGCATAAAAAGAAGTTGGACCCGGTTCCTCCTTCAAAGGAGTATCGAATTCAAAGGGAATTCGATATTAATGAAGATAGGTATATACGTCAGACTGTATCTGTAACAACAGTCAGCTCCAGCTCTGGTGGCGGAGGTGGTGGCGGCTTTTCCGGAGGCGGTGGCGGTGGCCACTCTGGCGGTGGCGGTGGCCGCTTCTAACAGGCACAAAACTACAACAATTCTCCTCGAAAGCAATATTTTCGGGGAGTTTTTGCTTTTTTGACAATACAAAAATAGTGAACATAGATGAAACTCTTGCTATAATGAAGCGATGAAAAATGAACCAATTGAAAATAAGGACATTATTGTTGACGCATCTGACGTAATGTTTGCATATAAGACAGATGATTTAGTGGAGCTGGAAGATGTTAAGCCAGTTCTTAACGACTTATCCGTAAAAATTAGAAAAGGTTCATATACAGCAATTCTGGGCCCAAATGGTTCAGGTAAATCCACTTTCGCAAAGTTAATAAATGTTCTTGAGCAGCCTGATAAGGGCAGCATTCTGGTGTTCGGAATTGATACCAAGAATGAAGAACGTTTCTGGGATATAAGGGAGCACTGCTCATATGTATTCCAGAATCCTGATAATCAGATTGTAGGAACAATAGTAGAGGAAGATGTTGCTTTCGGTCCAGAAAATCTTGGCATTCCAAATCCGGAATTAAGAGAAAGAGTTGACGCAGCGCTTTCTTATGTTGGCCTTAAGGAATTCTCAAAGAAGCAGGCAGCTCATCTTTCCGGAGGACAAAAGCAGAAGCTCGCAATTGCCGGCGCACTTGCGATGAAGCCTGAGATTCTGATTCTTGACGAGTCCACAGCAATGCTTGATCCAGACAGTAGAGAAGAATTCCTGACGATTGTTGAGCGAATGAATCGCGAAGAAGGACTTACTGTAATTACAATCACTCATGATATGTATGAAGCTTCAAGAACAGAAGAAATATATGTTATTGAGAGCGGAAAAATTAGTATGCATGGTACACCTGCTGAGATTTTCAGCAGAGTAGAGGATGTACGTAAAGCAGGGCTCGACGTGCCTGAGTTTATTGATGTTTTTGATAATATCTGCAAGGTTACAGGTATTGCTCCATCTTCTGAGGAACTTCAGAATGAAGATACAGTAATTGAAGGAATCAAAAGAAGAATCAGAGACTTTGATTTTTCAAACTTCGATACAACTTCAGAAACAGAAAGCTGTGAGAAACATTCCCGTAAAATTCTGGAAGTAAAGAATCTCAGCTATTCTTACGATAAAAATGGCAGATATGCAATTGAGGATATTTCTTTTGACGTAAAAGAGGGAGAGATATTTGCAATTGTTGGACGAAGCGGCTGTGGAAAAACAACACTTATTACTCACCTTAACGGTATTATGAGACCTCAGGTTGGTGAAGTGACAATCTTCCCAGATGAGAATACAACTCTTTCAACAACAAATAAGAAAGAGATACTTAAAATCAGACAGAACGTTGGACTTGTTTTCCAGTACCCTGAATATCAGCTTTTCGAAGAGAGTGTATTTAAGGATATTAGCTACGGACTTCGTAAAATGAAGCTTACTGAAGACGAGAAGAAGGAACGTGTGCTTAAGGCTACAAGAAGAGTTCATCTTGACGAAGAGAAGCTTGAAGTCAGTCCTTTTGATTTGTCTGGAGGACAGAAGAGACGTGCGGCTATCGCAGGTGTAATTGCGATGGAGCCAAAGATTCTTGTTCTTGACGAGCCTGCATCTGGTCTTGATCCACGCGGTAGAGCAGAGATGTTCAGAATGATTAACGAGCTTCGTGCAAGTGGAACTACGATTATTCTTGTATCCCATAATATGGATGAGGCAGCACGTTATGCCGACAGAATTCTGGCAATTAAGGAAGGACACAAGGCGGCGCTTATGAATCCGTCAGACCTTTTCTCAAGTGCTGAGCATGCAAAGTCAGTTGGACTTCAGCTCCCAAGACTTTTTGCATTTGCAGAGAAACTTAAAAATGAGCTTAAGAAAGAATATCCAGAGGCTGAGTTTAAGCCTTCAAAGGCAAACCCAAAAGCAGAGGCACTTTCAATTCTCGAAGCCTTGAGGGAGGTAAGCCATGCTTAAAGATATAAGCCTTGGACGATACTTCGAAGCTAATTCCATAATTCATAATACAGATCCGCGCGTAAAGATAATTATGTACGTGCTTTATCTTGTTGCAATTTTTATGGTTAAGTCTCCAGCAGCACTTATTGTTATCGGTATCGTTACAATAATTCAGCTTATTGCTGCAAAGATTCCATTAAGAATAACAATGTCAACTGTTGTGCCTATCCTTCCGCTTGCGATTTTTATCTTCCTTCTTAATTTCTTTACAATTAAGGAAGGAAACGAGATCTTACACTGGTGGAAATTCACTGCAACTGACGTAAGCCTTCTTAAGGGCGCGCTTATGGGATTCCGTTTGATATTCCTCATAATTTCAACGAGCGTTCTTCTGACGCTTACAACAACTCCGCTTAAGATTTCAGACGCTCTCGAAAGTCTTTTCTCACCACTTAAGGTGATTAAGTTCCCTGTTCACGAGCTTTCCATGATGATGTCTATTGCACTTCGTTTTATTCCGACTCTTATTGAGGAGACAGATAAAATTATGAAGGCACAGATTTCGCGTGGTGCCGATTACGATACGGGATCTTTTATCAATCGTATTAAGGGATATATCACAGTTCTTGTCCCACTTTTGATTTCAAGTTTTAAAAGAGCAGAAGAGCTTGCTGTTGCAATGGATGCACGATGCTACAGAGGCGATGTTGGCAGAACAAAGCTTAATCCTTTGAAAATCAGTGGACGCGATATAGTAGTCGGAATTCTGTTAACACTTGGTGCTGTTGTTATCGTTGTATTTGACCTCTTAATCAGATAAGAACAGTTCGTTAACAAGCGTATATTAAACTGACAAATTTCTTTTCGTATGTTAGAATAAAGTGCGTTTTAGCGCACATCAAAAACAATTATTATTAATGGAAGGTAGGTTCGTCCTATGGCATATTACGTAGGTATTGATCTTGGCGGTACAAACATCAAGGCTGGAATCGTAACAGAAGAAGGTAAGATGCTTAATAAGAACAGCATTAAGACTAATGCTGACCGTCCAATGGAAGACATTATCCATGATATGGGTAAGCTCGCATTGCAGGTAATCGAGGAAGCTAATCTTAAGGTAGCAGATATTGAGGCTATCGGTATTGGTTCACCAGGAACACCTGATAACAAGGCTGGTGTTCTTGTATTTGCAAACAATCTCCCATTCGTTATGGCTCCAATGAGAAAGCTCATCAGAGAAGTAGTTGACCTTCCAGTATATATCGATAACGATGCAAACTGCGCAGGTATGGCTGAGGCAGTTGCTGGTGCAGCTAAGGGTGCTAAGGATTCAGTTACAATCACACTCGGTACAGGTATCGGTGCTGGTGTAATCGTTAATGGCAGAATCTATTCAGGCTTCAACCAGGCTGGTTCAGAGTTTGGTCATACAGTACTCGTATCTGGTGGTCTCCAGTGCTCATGCGGACGTAAGGGCTGCTTCGAGAAGTACGGTGCTGCTACAGCTCTTACAAGAATGACAGAGGAAGCATCTATTGCTCATCCAGAGTCATGTCTTAAGGATGTAATCGCTGAGGAAGGACATCCTAATGCAAAGGCTGCATTTATCGCTATGAGACGTGGTGATGAAGTTGCTAAGCAGGTTATCGAGGAGTACACAGATTACCTCGCTGATGGTCTTGCTAATGCAATCAATACATTCATGCCAGAGGTTCTCGTAATCGGTGGTGGTGTATGTAACGAGGGTGATCCACTCCTTATTCCACTTCAGGAGAAGACAATGTCACGTCCTTACTTTGGACCTGGTGTTAAGAAGACAGAGATTCGTCTTGCTCAGATGGGTAACGACGCTGGTATCGTTGGTGCAGCTATGATGGGTATGGCTTGTGCTGAGGATAAAATTGACGGTATCAATAGCGCTATCTGATTTGTCTTATGAAGATTGCGCTTGTTTGTGAATACGACGGAACCGATTTTGTAGGTTATCAGATTCAGGACAACGGCCGCTCTGTACAGGGCGAACTTAACAAAGCCGTATCAGCGCTTTATAAGCAGGATATAAAAGTAACGGGATCTTCCAGAACTGACTCGGGCGTTCATGCGCTCGGTCATGTCAGTTCTCTGGAGGTCCCTTTTTATATTCCAGAAGATAAGATTCCTTTCGCTCTTAATAGTCTTCTGCCGCCAGACCTTTCTGTAAAGAAAGCATATTATGTAGTTGATGATTTTAATGCAAGATTTGACTCTCTTGGTAAAAGATATATCTACAGGCTTTATTCTGCGCCTGTAAGAAGCCCAATGAATTCAAGGTATGCCCATTACATTAATTTCACTCCTGATATAAAAAGAATGCAGGAAGCTGCAGCATATTTTGCCGGTGAGCATGACTTTAAGGCATTCTGTGCATCCGGTGGAACTCAGACTACGACAGTAAGAAAACTCTTTTCAGTAAATGTTTTCGCGCGAAAGAATGGAATTATTGAGATTGAAGTTCAGGGTGAAGCCTTCCTTTATAACATGGTAAGAATTATTGCAGGAACGCTCCTTTATGTTGGAATAGGAAAACTTAATCCTGAGGATATGAATATGCTTTTTACTTCCGGTGACCGCAAACTTGCAGGTAAAACACTTCCACCTGAAGGCCTTACTTTGGAGGAAGTTTACTATAACTGGGAAGAAAAACGCGTAAAAATGGGTCAATAATAAACCGAAGTTTTGCCAAAGTTTAAGAATTGTATAAGTTGGTTCCCAAAAGATTGCGCGCGAAATATCGCTCAGGATATAATTCTTTCAAACGAACGTAAAGGAGGAAGTTCAAATGTTTGGTTTAGACATGTGGATTGTTTGGGCTATCCTGATGGCAATATTTTTGGTAGTTGAAGCATTCACGTTAGGTCTTACAACAATTTGGTGTGCAGCAGGTTGTCTTGTTGCAGGAATCATGGATTTCTTCGGAGCACCTCTTACAGCACAGATCATCGTAATGGTCGCTGTATCAGTTATCTGCTTCGTAATTTGCATAGTTCTCATAAGACCAATGATTGATGTTAAATCTAAGACGAAGGAGCCAACAAATGCTGACCGAGTAATTGGACAGGAAGCTATTGTAATCAAAGCGATTGATCCAATCGATGGCAAAGGACAGGTTAAGGTAATGGGTCAGGTCTGGAGTGCTAAGGCTTCAGTCGAGATTCCAGAGAAGGCACGAGTTAAGATCGTTTCAATGGAAGGTGTTAAACTCGTAGTAGAAGAGATTAAGTAATAAATTTGGAGGTTTATTTTTATGGAGTGGATTCCAGTAATTATCGTAGCAGTTTTGATTATCATTGCTGTTTCATGCATTAAGGTAGTACCACAGGCTACAACATTTATCATTGAGCGTTTTGGTGCTTATCAGACAACATGGGATACAGGTATTCATTTTAAGTGGCCAGTAATCGATAAGGTTGCCAAGAAGATTTCTCTTAAGGAGAAGGTTGCAGACTTTGCACCACAGGCTGTTATCACAAAGGATAACGTTACAATGCAGATTGATACAGTTTTGTTCTATCAGATCGTAGATCCAAAGCTTTATACATACGGTATTGAGCGTCCTATCACAGCTATTGAGAATCTTTCAGCTACAACACTTCGTAATATCATCGGTGAGCTCGAGCTCGACCAGACACTTACATCAAGAGATATCATTAACTCAAAGATGAGAGAGATCCTCGATGAGGCAACAGACCCATGGGGCATCAAAGTAAACAGAGTAGAGCTTAAGAACATTATTCCACCACGTGAGATTCAGGTAGCAATGGAGAAGCAGATGAAGGCTGAGCGTGAGAAGAGAGAGTCAATCCTCATCGCTGAAGGTCAGAAGGAAGCTGCTATCCGTGTTGCAGAAGGTGAGAAGGAGTCAGCAATTCTCAGAGCTGAGGCTAAGAAGCAGGCAGCAATCAAGGAAGCTGAAGGTCAGGCTCAGGCAATCCTTGCAGTACAGGAAGCTACAGCTAGAGGTCTCCAGATGATTAAGGACGTTGGAGCAGATGAGGCTCTTATCAGAATCAGAAGCCTCGAGGCATTCGAGAAGGCAGCTGATGGTAAGGCAACAAAGATCATTATCCCTTCAGAGATTCAGGGACTTGCTGGTCTTGCTACAGGCCTTAAGGAAGTTATCAAGGATTAATAATTCGTAACTTCAGATAAAATAAGTTATAATGAAGGTCCTGGGATTTATTCCCGGGACCTTTTACTGTCTAATAAATTTTAAGGAGAGATATATTATGGCAAATCCAATCGTAACAATGAAGATTAAGAATTTTGGCGATATTAAGGTTGAGCTTCTTCCTGAGTACGCTCCAATTTCTGTTGAGAACTTCATTAAGCTTGCAAGTTCTGGTTTTTATAACGGACTTACATTCCACCGTGTAATCGAAGGCTTTATGATTCAGGGTGGATGCCCAGAGGGAACAGGTCGTGGCGGCCCAGGATGGAACATCAAGGGTGAGTTCAGATCAAATGGTGTTGCTAATGATTTGAAGCACGAGCGTGGAGTTCTTTCAATGGCTCGTTCAATGCTTCCTAACTCAGCTGGATCACAGTTCTTCATTATGCATGAGAACGCTCCACACCTTGATGGTGACTATGCTGCTTTCGGTAAGGTAATCGAGGGTATCGAGGTTGTAGATAAGATTGCAGCTGTTAAGACTGATTATTCAGATAAGCCAGTTGAGCCAGTTGTTATCGAGATTATGGAAGTTCAGCTTTGATAAGCATTAAATAATTTCAAATTTAAAAGAGAGTTCTGATATTAATCAGGACTCTCTTTTTGGTTAAGGTTATAAATTAAGACAATAAATCTTACAAATTATAATTCAGCGAGAAGCTCATCAAGCTTGCAGATTCTTGCACCGTATGTCTCCTTGAAGTACTTAAGACCATAGAGGAAATCTTCCTCTGTAAATGAATCTGTTGTCTCCTCAGGTACTACGAGGTCAAAACCATACTGATATGCATCAGCACCTGTGTGACGGCAGCACATGTGAGCGTGAAGACCTGTGATAATAACTGTATCAACACCGAGGTCCTTAAGAAGTACATTAAGATCTGTTCCGAAGAATCCGCTGTAGTGTCTCTTTGGTACAACAAAATCCTTGTCACATACATTAAGCTCAGGGATTACTTCTGCACCCTTTGTTCCAGCGATAGCGTGATCACCCCAGAACTCGAGTTCCTTATCTACACCCTTGATATGAGCATCGTTTGAAAAGATAACAGGAATATTCTTCTCTCTTGCTGCTTCACAAAGCTTAGCTACATCAGGTACGATTGCCTTTCCTCTTTCACAAGCGAGTGCACCTGTAACGAAATCATTCAACATGTCTACAACAATAACAGCATACTTAGCCATTGTATTGCCCTCCCACATTTATATCAATATAGGTGTCTTGACACCTGTCATGAATTTAACATCTGTGAAGTGAATAGTCAATATCTTGAAATAACTATCAAAAATCACTTATACTATTAAGGTTCGATTTGGACACGGAGGGATATATGACAGGGGATGAAAGAAGAGGCGCAGTACTCGATTTACTTAAGAAGAGTACCAGCCCTGTAAGTGCATCTTTTCTTGCAAAAGAATTAGGCGTAAGCCGTCAGATTATTGTTGGTGACGTTGCACTTTTAAGAGCAACGGGAACAGTTATTTTTGCTACCCCTAAGGGATATGTTCTTTCAATGAATAGTGGCGACAGTCTTATTTATAAGGTTGCCTGCTGTCATTTAAATAGTGAGACAGAAGACGAACTTAATATATTTGTTGATTGTGGAATCACAGTTCTGGATGTTATTGTAGAACATCCTGTTTATGGCCAGCTCACTGGTTTATTAGATATTTCATCAAGAATTGAAGTTAAGGAATTTATTGACAGATGTAGCAAAGAGAAGGCGCATTCCCTTTGTGAACTTACAGATGGAATCCATATTCACACAATTGAGTGTCCTTCAGAAGATTCCTATAAGATCGCGATTAATATGCTTAAGGAGCGAGGATTCCTTTTAGAGGATTAATATGGAAGAATTTAGAGATTTGGAGCAGATTGCAAGAATTAAGGAGATGGAAGAAGCTTTCGATGAGGCACAGGATGCACTTGGCTTCTTTTGGGATGCAATCGAGCGTTACGATGAAGCTCTTCCGCATATAGCAAAACTTATGGATTACTATACTTCGGGGCAGTGGAAGAAGGATTTCGAGGATGATTCCAATGGTAAAATTCCATCTTTTATTAAGCGCGGAGTGTTGTCGGAGGATGGAATTTATAACATGATTCTTGAGCGTGCCGACTTGTTTGACGAGCTTTCAGAGCTAATTGATGACGAATAATATGCGTAACAAGTGGGATATGCTTAGAATTGCGATATTCGCATTTATAGTGCTTATTATAAGTCCTGCTTGTCATGTCATTTTTTATGAGAGTCCGTTGTTCGGAAGTCTCTTTATGGTAATTAATATCTTTGTAATCTCAGCGTGGACAATTATTGTTGCAAAGAGAACTCTTAACAGAACCATGCGTAAACTGTTTATTGCGCTTGGTATCTCACTCGCACTGTGGTATCTATGCAGATTAATTAAATATAAGTTTGTTCTTGAAGTTCCTGTCTTGAGGCACTATTTCTGGTATGGATTTTATATCCCGATTATTTATATTCCGATCATTTCGTTTCTGCTTTCAATCTGCATTTTAAGAGTTGAGACCAAACCTCTTGGAAAGTGGAATTATTTGCTGATTTTGGCAACTCTTCTGATACTACTTGTATTTACAAATGATTTGCATCAGCAGGTATTTAAATTTAAAACTGAAGTATTTGAGGATTTTGCCGGGTATACTTACGGCTGGGGATATAATCTTATTCTTGCAAGTGTACTATTTTTCAGTGTGCTTGCAGTTGGAAATATTATTCGCAAATGTACTATTAAATCAATAAGAAAGAAAATCTGGATACCAAGCTGCATTGTTATTGTTGCTCTTTCTTATGTTATCTTCTGCTCTGCTATCGGAACTCCAAAGATTAACGGAATATCAGCATTCGACGTTAACGATGCTATATGTTTTGCTGTAATTGCTATCTGGGAAAGTTTTATGCAGATTGGAATTATCAGCATGAACTATGGTTTTGGTAAGGTTTTCAACTATTCAAATATTAATGCGATTATTTGTGATAACGAGGGTAACGTTAAGTACGCTGGTACCAGGGCTGCCCGCGAAGATGTCAAATTCATAAGCGGTGAAGTAACGAGAGAAAGTGTAGATGAGAATATAAGACTTCACTATCAGAGTATCCGTGGCGGAGTTTTATATTATTCCGATGATTTTACGACAATTAACAGACTTAATGCAGAACTTGAAGATGCCAAGGAAGTTATCGCAGGTGAGAATACACTTATTGAAGAAGAGAATGCTCTTATTGAGAAGGACATTTCTTACCGTACAATGAACCAGATTTATGATGAGATCGCTGTTACGGTGCGACCAAAGATTCTTAAAATCGATGAACTTCTATTAAGAAGCGAGAAATCAGATGAAGATTTTAGTGAGAATATTTCGAGAGCGGCAGTAATAAATGCTTATGTAAAAAGAAGAAGTAATCTCGTAATTCTTGGTAAACAGAAAAAAAGTATGGAGATAATGGAGCTTTATCTTGCCATACATGAATCCTTAGAGTATTTGTCACTTCGCGGGATTGATGGTTTTATTATGCCTTGTAAAGATGAAGTTGAACTTCCATCGGAACTTTTCTTTAAGGCATATGATTACTTCGAGAATTTTATCGAAGCAGTAATCGATGACGTTCACGGTCTTATGGTAAATATTAGTGGCAGCGTGGAGAATCAGGAATTGTCCATGAGAATTACTACGGACTATGAAGGAGACAGCAAAAACTTAATATCTGCAATCGAAGGACATGGTGCGTCCATAAAAATCGTTGATGATGATGGACTCAGTCTCGAGTATAAGATTTCATGCTGCAAGGAGGAAAATTCAGATGACGATTTATGATTTTCCTGCTTTAGTGAGATTTTTTATGATGACTATATCTATCATCTGCTGTGTGCTTATGGCAATCGTCCTTGTCTGGCAGATACAGTCAAAATATAAATGGTATTACATTGCATCGTCAGCGTTTAATGTGGCACTTAGTTTTTGGCTTGCGCATATGATAAGAGCGTGCGTAATTGCTGTTTGGGATGGGCGAGAACTTACGGGCGTTTACCACTGGTTCTATGAGCAGCCGGCTGTCCTCATATTACTCGTTATGGTCTTTATTGTTTATAGCGTTGTAGTTGGACTTTACTTCAACAGGAAATGGCAGCAGACGCATATTATCACGTATTCCATCATCGAAAGCATAAACCGACTGCCTGTTGGAGTCTGCTATTACTATGATGATGGGCTTGTTAGAATGGTTAACCACTCAATGAGTGATATCTCGGTTCAGCTTACCGGAAAACTTATAGATGACGGTCAGCAGTTCTGGTCAAATATCACAAGAGGTTTTGTTGACAGAAAGGTTAAGACTGTAAGTCTTGGAAACGAGCCGATTTTCATACTAACTGACGGCCGTGTAATATCATTTTCGAAGAATAATATTGAAGCTGATAATGAGAATCTTGTGGAGATACTTGCAAGTGATATTACGGAAGAATATCTGATTACTCAGAAACTTTCGGAGGAAAAGGAGAGAGTATCTGAGATTAATCAGCGTCTCAGGGATTATTCAAAGAGAGTTGTTGATGTTACAATTGAACGAGAGATTCTTGAAGCGAAGATAAAGATTCATGACGAACTTGGACATGTGCTTATTATGACCAAGAAGGTGCTTTCGGAAGGAAGCAGTGGGTCTTCAGAAGACAGAAGGAATGTTATTGATCTTTGGAAGAAGAACAACAGACTTCTTAAAGAAGTTAACGGAGACAAAGAGAATCAGCTCTATAGTGCTTACGAATCTTTACTTTACGTTGCAAAGTGCTCGGGTATTGATGTAAGGCGTGTTGGAGAGCTTCCAGAGAATCAGCTTGCCATGGATATTCTTACTGATGCATTAAGTGAATTTGTAACGAATACCTTCAGGCACGGAAATGGTAACAAGATTCGAATCAGTATCAGGCAGAAGGAAGACTACCTCAAGATGCTGTTTATTAATAACGGTATTCTTCCAAAGGAAGAAGTAGGTGAGCGAGGGGGACTTCTTAACCTGAGACGCAAAGTCGAAGAGAATAACGGAATAATGAAGATTTTGATAAAGAGAGCATTTATGCTTCAGATTGAACTTCCAAATGAAGGAGAGACATAATGGGATATCGTGTTTTAATTGTTGATGATGAGAAGATGCATAGAGAACTTTTCTCCATGATTGTGGAGAATTCTTCGGAATATACCCTTGTTGGAAATCTTATTTCTGCTTCAATGGCAGCTGATTTTTGTAAGTGCAACGCAGTTGATCTTGTAATTATGGACGTTGTAATGAAGGATGGTTCTAACGGAATTGACGCTGCGAAGGCTGTTAAGGATATTAACAAATCAATTAAGATCATGATTGTAACTTCAATGCCTGAAGCAAGTTTTATCCGTAAGGCAAGAGAGATTGGAGTTGAGTCTTTCTGGTATAAGGAGATTGAGCAGGCTCCACTTCTTGATGTAATTAACAGAACCATGAATGGTGAGAGTGTATATCCTGACAGTGTCCCAACTGTTGAACTTGGACTTGCAAAGAACACTGATTTTACTCAGCGTGAACTTGATGTACTACGTGAACTTGTAGCAGGTGGCAACAATCAGGAGATTGCAGATAACCTTAATATGAGTGTTAATACAGTAAGATTCCATTTAAGTTCACTTCTTTCAAAAACCGGATGCTCTTCCAGAGTTGATCTTGCAATTAAGGCTGCAAAGAGTGGAATTATTGTTGCGAATATAAAGTGATTATTTGCTTATAGGACTAAACATCAAAACAGTCTCAGAACATTAATTCTGAGACTGTTTTAGATTGGCATTATGTAACAATTAAGGGGTTTGATTTTATTTGTGCGGTGATATTAAAGATTATCAAAAGCCTGCTTAAGATCAGCGATAATATCATCGATATGCTCAACACCGATTGAAAGACGGATTGTTGACTGTGTGATGCCCTGAAGAGCAAGCTCCTCGTCATTGTCCTCTGAGTGTGTTGTAGAAGCAGGGTGGATAGCAAGTGACTTAACGTCAGCTACGTTTGCAAGGAGTGAGAAGAGGTTCAAATTATCGATGAACTTCTTAGCCTCAGCTGCGCCACCATTGATCTCGAATGTGAAGATAGATCCACCACCGTTAGGAAAGTACTTCTTATAAAGTGCCTGCTGTGATGGGTCTGTTGTAAGTGATGGGTGGCTTACGCTCTTAACCTGTGGCTGCTCAGAAAGGAACCTAGCTACCTTAAGTGCGTTCTCAACGTGACGCTCTACACGAAGTGAAAGTGTCTCCAATCCCTGAAGGAATACGAAAGCGTGAACAGGAGAAAGTGTAGCACCTGTATCTCTAAGGAGAATTGCTCTGATATATGTAACGAAAGCAGCAGCTCCAACATCCTTTGCAAAGCTTACGCCGTGGTAACTTGGGTTTGGATCAACAAGCCATGGATACTTACCAGCAGCAATCCAGTCAAAGTTACCTGAATCAACGATAACGCCACCGATTGATGTACCGTGACCACCGATGAACTTAGTAGCTGAGTGAACAACGATATCTGCACCATACTCGATAGGTCTTACAAGGTAAGGTGTAGCGAAAGTATTATCTACAATGAGTGGTACGTTATGCTTATGAGCAATCTCAGCAATCTTAGCAATATCAACTACTTCTGAATTAGGATTACCAAGTGTCTCAATCTCGATTGCCTTTGTATTCTCTTGGAAGGCAGCCTCGAGTGCGTCGTAGTCAAATGGATCAACGAATGTAGTTGTGATACCGAATTCCTTAAGTGTGTGCTTAAGAAGGTTGAATGTTCCACCATAAATGTTAGAAGCTGCGATTACGTGATCACCAGCGTGTGCTGCTGCCTGAATAGCATATGAGATTGCTGCTGCGCCAGAACTTACTGCGAGTGCTGCAACACCACCCTCCAAAGCTGCGATTCTCTCTTCGAAAACACTCTGTGTTGGGTTTGTAAGTCTTCCGTAGATATTACCAGCGTCTCTTAATCCAAATCTGTCAGCTGCGTGCTCTGAGTTGTGGAAAACGAAAGAAGAAGTAAGGTAAATAGGTACTGCTCTTGCGTCTGTTGTTGGATCTGGATTTTCCTGACCTGCGTGAAGCTGGATTGTCTCGAACTTATAATTGTTAGCGTATGAATATGACATAATATATACCTCGTTTAATTTTTAATTTAATTTTTGTTGTTAGATTTTTGTTTTATTAGTGGATCAACAACAGGTACACATTCGTCCATTTCTGTAATTATTACGGTTAAGTGTAATTAATAAATCTTTCATAATTTCTATCCTTTCAAAACCAAAACCTAAATTTCCTATAAGTTTGCTAGGTTTTACGATGAACCCATTCTAATTCGCAATTCCTAGTTTGTCAATAGGTTTACTAGAAAATATTTTTCGTCCAAGGTATTGACAAAAGAAATCAGGGTGTTAGAATAAACCTACAAAGCCGATAGGTTATTAGGGAATAACGATCAGAGACACCTGTCAGGCGAATAATTAATTAATGTAATTAAAGGAAAAGGAGATATTAATTATGGCACTTGTAAGCAAAGCTACAGATCTTATTGGAGGTACACCTTTACTTGAACTCAACAATTTCTCAAAGGCGAGAGATCTTGAGGCAAACGTTTATGCAAAGCTTGAGTACTTTAACCCAGCTGGAAGCGTTAAGGACAGAGTTGCACTTGCAATGATCAATGATG
Organism: Saccharofermentans sp.; assembly: GCA_045598005.1. Lineage (GTDB taxonomy): Bacteria > Bacillota > Clostridia > Saccharofermentanales > Saccharofermentanaceae > Saccharofermentans. The sequence goes on from JAZLLF010000023.1 coordinate 26,103, forward strand.
CAGAGGCATCAGGAAGACTTCAGCCAGGTGGAACAATAATCGAGCCTACATCAGGTAACACAGGTATCGGACTTGCTTCAGTTGCAGCAGCAAGAGGATACAAGATTATTATCACAATGCCTGAGACAATGTCAGTTGAGAGAAGAAACCTTCTTAAGGCATATGGTGCAGAGCTCGTTCTTACTGAAGGATCAAAGGGAATGACAGGAGCAATTGCAAAGGCGGAAGAACTCCAGAAGGAAATTCCTAACAGTGTAATTCCTGGTCAGTTTGTAAATCCAGCAAACCCAGCAATTCATGAGGCAACAACAGGTCCTGAAATCTGGAAGGATCTTGATGGTAAGGTTGATATCTTCGTAGCAGGTGTTGGTACAGGTGGAACAGTAACTGGTGTCGGAAGATATCTTAAGAAGCAGAATTCTGATATTAAGATTGTTGCTGTTGAGCCTAAGTCTTCACCAGTTCTTTCAGAAGGTCATGGTGGACCACATAAGATTCAGGGAATTGGTGCTGGCTTCGTTCCTGAGATTCTTGATACAACAATCTACGATGAGATTATTCCAGTTGAGAATGAGGATGCTTTCGCTACAGGCAAGTCTTTTGCAAGACAGGAAGGTGTTCTTGTAGGAATCTCATCTGGTGCTGCACTCTGGGCTGCTGCTGAGCTTGCAAAGAGACCTGAGAATAAGGGCAAGAATATCGTTGCACTTCTTCCGGACACAGGTGACAGATATTTATCTACACCTTTGTTCCAGGATTAAGATAAATCTTTCTAATTTCTGTTTTACTGCCTGAGTGTTCTAATTCAGGCAGTATTAATTTGCAAAAAAACAGGTGACATAAAAGCCACCTGCATATAAGAAAAACAAAAACAATTAAAAAAGCAGAATTAGATAACGTAATCGTCAACTGGATTAGAAGACTGATCAAGAATATCCTGAATGGTGATTCCATCAAGATAGTTATTGATTACATCGTTAAGTCCTTTCCAGATTGGAAGAGTTGGACATTTGCTGCTGCGTTCGCAGTTAACTGAACCGTTAGCGGACATACAGGAAACTGGAGCAAGGCTGCCCTCAGTAAGTCTTAAAATCTCACCAACAGTGATGTCTGAAGCGTCGCGTCCGAGCATATAGCCACCCTGGAAACCACGGTTTGTAATAAGAATATCTGTACGATTAAGAATAGGAACAATCTGTTCAAGATATTTCTTTGAAATTTCCTGACGATCAGCGATTGATTTAAGAGCTGTATATCCATCAGCTTTATGAATTGCAAGGTCAATGAGCATACGAAGTGCGTAGCGTCCTTTAGTTGAAATCTTCATATTAAGCCTCCCAAAAACGAGATAAACCTATAATACTATCAATTTAGTAGGTTTTCAATAATTGAAGGAAACATTTGCCATATATAGCAAAAGAAATTACAATTAATTAGTTCCAATCCGAATTGAAAGAGAAGACATTAATGATAAAAAGCGGAAAGACAATTACAGTTTCAAACAGCCTGTTTTTTAAGATGTCAGCGATTTATCTGATTGCACCTATTCTGGTGTTCTTTTTTGCATGGCTTAAAATCTACATTGCAATTCCAGCGGCATTATTAATCGGCTTTTCATGTTTCTATGCGTTCAAGGATTCAAAGAAGGATAATCTGGAGCTTGTATCTTCTGACAAGAGTTTTGTAATGACTCGTGGATACCTGATTTCACTTATTGTGATATCAGTAATTCTTACTATTTTGTTTGGTATCGGTGAGTATATCTGGGCTGCAGATGATCACGCATACAGAAGAGCGATTTTAAGAGATTTGATCTCATACAAGTGGCCAGTTATTTATGACCTTTCAAATTCTACAAATCCGGATGTTAATGCTTATCTTGCAGATACCAAGGTTGGTTTTTCTTATTATTTTTCTTTCTGGCTTATACCAGCTCTTATTGGTAAGGTTTTCGGGTTTGGGGCAGCAAACGTAAGTCTTGTAATCTGGTCTTCATTTGGAATTTTCCTCATACTTCTTGGTATGGCAATGCTTTGTAAAAGACAGAACTATTCTACTGTCTTTGCACTTGTCTTCTTCTCAGGCCTTGATATTATTCCGTTCATTTATTTTGAGTTCTTTGGAGAGAAGCAGTACTGGATGTGGCTTGAAGGATATACACAGCACATTGTGTATATAAGCAATATCAATAATCTCCTGAATGTTTATAACCAGTGTATTCCATGCTATATCATGGTGCTTTTACTGCTTCTTATGAATAACAGAAGATCAATAGGTCTTGTAGTTGCGTCATGCTTTGCATATTCACCATGGGCAACATTCGGCATTATTCCAATTGCAGTTTATAAGCTGTTTGAGAAAAGTAACAGGAATGGCGACAATAAGATAATCTGGAAGAACATCTTTTCGATTGGGAATATTGTGCCTTCACTTACAATGCTTCTTGTTTTTGCCCCTATGTACATGGCAAATACAAGTGCAACTTCTGTTAAAGGTACAACGCTCTCATTCTATGGAAGTTTTGGAAAGCTGATGCTTGCCTACCTTTTTGTGATTGTAATAGAGATACTTCCAAGTTTTATTCTTTTTGGAAAGCAGAGAATAAAGGACGGACTTTTCTGGACGGTAATAGGAGTTCTTCTTGTTATGCCTTTTTATAAGATTTCATACCAGAATGATTTCAACATGAGAGGTGCAATGCCAGAATTCTTCGTGCTTACAATTATGTTTGCAATCTATCTTTCAAATGCAATGGCATACCACACAAAGGATAAATTCCAGAGTCTTCATCTCACACCGAAGTTTATACTTAAGGCTGTAACTATTGCCGTAATGTCATGCGTTGCTCTCCAGATGTTCCTTGTAATTTTCTCAAGCACATTTGAAGGGAAAAAGGGAGCAGATGATATTTACTCATTTGGTGACGTAAGAAACTACAACCGTATCGAGATAGTTGAAGGCAACTTCTACGTATACGATTATGAGGATACATTCTTCTATAAGCACATGGCGCGCTGATTAGTTATTCTTATCTTCCTCTGCAGGGATATAGATAGGTCTTCTCTTGATCTCGATAAATGTACGTCCAATGTACTCACCAAGAATTCCAAGTGCCATAAGAATAAGGCCTCCGATAAAGAGGATAAAGCAAAGAAGGGAAGGGTACCCTGGAACGTCGTTATAAATCTTAAAGATAATTGCTCTAACAAAGTAGTAAATCATGTAAACGAATGCGGCAAAAGCGGAGATGAATCCACAGTATGTAGCAAGTCTTAAAGGTGCCACTGTAAATGAGATGATTCCATCGATTGCATACTTAAGAAGTGACCAGAAATTCCACTTTGTTTCACCTGCAACACGCTCAACGTTAACGTGCTCAAGCCAGTGAGTCCTGAATCCAACCCATGCAAAAATACCCTTTGAGAAACGCTGTCTCTCACCAAGAGACAAAATTGCATCAACAACAGGTCTTTTCATAAGACGGAAGTCTCTTGCGCCATCAGCAATCTCAACTTCTGTCATCTTGTTGATAATCTTATAAAAAGCGCGTGCAAAGAAGCTTCTGATCTTTGGCTCGCCTTCACGTGTAACACGGCGCGCAGCAACAATATCAGCCTCGTCCTTATCAAGAATCTCAATCATCTTAGGAAGAAGTGAAGGAGGATCTTGCATATCTGCGTCAAGAATTGCAACGTAATCGCCCTTGGCCTTCTGCATTCCGGCATACATTGCAGCTTCCTTGCCGAAGTTTCTCGAAAAGATAACGTACTTTACGTCCTTATCCTTAGAAGCCATGTCTCGGATAATGTCAGCTGTTTTATCCTTGCTTCCGTCATTTATAAAAATGAATTCAAAAGATCTGTCTGAAACCTCCTTACGAACATTACAAAGTGCATCGTAAAGAATTGGCAAAGAAGCTTCTTCGTTATAGCAAGGAACAATAAGACTTATCATCTGTTTTCTCCAGAAATGAAATAATATATTTTTTGTATTATAATCTAAAAGCAGTCTTTGCGACATATAGAAATGGAGTAAGCTATGAAAGTTATGAATTCCCCACAGGTTGCTGTTAAGACACCAAAACCTCGTCTTAAAGCAGAAAAATCTTCGAAGAATCCATTAATTGCAGCTGGAATTACATTTATCTGCTTTGTGCTGATGTGTATTATGAGCCAGGTTTATCCACTTGGAACTGACACAATTCTTGTTAGTGATCTCGAAGGCCAGTACGCTCCTTTTCTTTATCTTTTCAAAAATACTGTTCTTAATGCTCATTCATTAAGAGAACTTTTCTATTCTTTCTCACTCGGTGGTGGAAAGAATATGATGGCAACTTATGGCTACTATGTCATGAGCCCATTAAATTTCCTTGTGTTCCTTTTTGACAGCAACATGGTAGATGTATGTGTGCTTCTTATTATTGCAATTAAGGTAACACTTTCTTCTGCTTTCATGGCGCTTTACATGACAGAAAGACAGCAGGATAAGAGTTCATATATTGGCGCTTTGCTTGGAATTGTTTATTCTTTCTCTTCTTATTCCGTATGCTACATGTTCCAGATTATGTGGCTCGATGGCGTATTTATGCTTCCACTTCTTTTGTTCTTTATTGAGCGTTATATAAAAAGCGGCAAGAAAGCTGGCATTATCTTCTCGCTTTTCTACCTGTTTATCAGTAACTATTACATAGCTTATATGGTTGGTATTTATTCATTCTTCCACCTTGTTGTAAGACTTTATATGGAAGGTGAAATTAAATCAGTTAAGACTGCTTTTACAAAAATTGGAAAGTTTGTTTTGAGTGCAGTTTTATGTGCGATGTCAGTTGCAGCGCTTCTTCTTCCAGTAGGTCTTGATACGCTTACAAATTCTGACCCAATTCGAGTTGAGTCTGGAACAAGCCACATCAGATTCTCAGTAATTACATTCATTAATCAGCTCTTTGGCGGTACAAATGGAGAATTCAGCGAGATTCTTCCTGTAAACCCACCATTTCTTTTCTTAAGTATCTTCGTAACATGTTCGCTTGCATTATTCTTTGTAAGCACCCTTTTCGAAAAGAAGATAAAGGTTTTGTACGGAATCGTACTTGGACTTATTTATCTGTCACTTTCAATTATTGCAATAGATGAAGCATGGCAGGTATTTGATTCTCCTAACTGGTTTTTCCACAGAGAGAGCTTTGTATTCCTTCCATTCTTCCTTATAATTGCACTTCGCGTTTATGAGAAGCGTAACGAAATCCCTGTTCCAGAGATTATTAAGGGAACTGGAATTGTTCTTGGACTTCTCCTGATTTCACAGTGCTTTGGTGATTTGAAGAACAGTGATGAAGTATTTTTGTTCAGACTTATTTCAATTGTTGTCTGCGGATTAATTCTTTCTCTCTTTAAGGTTAAGAACTGGCATCCACAACTTCAGAATATGCCCACTATTCTGCCATTCCTTATGGCTTTGTTTATTGTTGTTGAGACATGTTTCTTTGAGCCAATTCTTTCAAGTGGTGTATCCACACTTTCTACTCACTATGGTCCACACGATGAGTATGAAAAGGCTCTTCTTGCAACAATGCAGCTTGCTGATGCTACTGAAGTAACTCCTTCAACTTTCAGAATGGAGCGCGAGAATTATATAAAATCAGAAGGCGGATATTCTCCTTCAAATTACACAGGTGGTCATGGAATTTCTTCCTTTAATTCAACCTCCAACAAGCTTTACCACCGTTTCTTAAAGCAGCTTGGTTTCAGATCTAACTATAATTACTTCGCACTCAGTTATACAGGCGCTTCAGAAGACACAGACGCCTTCTTCTCTGTAGCAAATACAGTGACATTTACACCTTACAGAGGTGCTTCATTTGTTGGCGGAGACGGATATGAAGTTGGACTTAACCTTTATAGGAATGAAGAGGTTTTACCACTTGCTTTCTCTGTTAATAGTAATGCCATGAATTTTGATTTCTACAGACTTGAGACAGACGAAGGGGATAAGAATTACTTTGAATTCCGTAATGACTGGTTCCATTCTCTTTTCCCTGATGCATTTACAGAAGGCTACTTCTATAGCGCTGAAGATGTAGAATATGAGATTGTTAACGGAAACGAGATTGATTTAAACGATTATGTCGTTCGTGAGACAAAGCCTGAATCTGATACTTCTGAAAGCATTGAAGAATTCGATAATGACGTTATTGGTAATGAGAAGTGCAGCGATTACGATTACGACAGAACCGTATACAGAATTAACAGCGAGCTTCCAATAATCATGAATTATACAATCACTGCTGAAAGCGAAGATGAGCTTTATGTAAATATTACAGCGCCTCGTATTCTTTCAGCTGGAAAGCTTTATATTAATGGAAAAATCGTTGATTCATGGGCAGCACGTTCATTCTATTCATTTATTTACAGAGTTGGATCTTATGAGCCAGGTACTGAAGTAACTGTTACAATCATGAGCGATGAGGACAGCTTCAGCTATCAGACAGTAAATTTTGCTTACTTTAATCACGAATCATTCATTTCACAGTTTGAGAATGTTACAAACACCGTAGAGGTTTCAGAGGTAAGAAACGGACATGTTGTAATGACTTCAAACTTAAATGAAGGTGAGATGGTTCTTACAACAATTCCATACGAGAATGGCTGGGAAGTGACAATTGATGGTGTAAAAGCTGAGGTATCAGACTATCAGGGTGCACTTATCGCAGTAAATCCAGGTAGTGGCGTTCATACAATTGAGCTTAATTTCACTCCTCCAGGACTTAAAATTGGTGCAATTGTTTCAGTAATTGGTATTCTTGGACTTGTTGCTTTCTGCATTATAGATAAAAAGAATTTTAGCGCTAAAAAAGTATAAGGTTTATGTTATAGTTATAGGTGGGTCTATATGGCCCACCTTATTTAATAGGCAAATGAATTATCTTCAGAGGAGGTATATATCATGGGATATAAGGAGACATACGAGATTTGGAGCAAGGATCCATATTTCGATGAGACAACAAGAGCAGAACTTCTCGCAATTTCTGACGAGAAGGAAATCGAGGACAGATTCTATAAGGATCTTGAGTTTGGTACAGGTGGACTTAGAGGTATTCTTGGCGCTGGTACAAACAGAATGAACGTATATACAGTAGCTAAGGCTTCAGCTGGTCTTGCTAATTACATCATCGAGAATGGTGAAGAGGCAATGAAGAGAGGTGTTGTAATCTCTTACGATTCAAGACATTTCTCACCTGAGTTCGCTAAGATTGCTGCTACAACATTTGCTGCTTATGGCGTTAAGTCTTATCTTTCAGATGAGCTTCGTCCTGTTCCAATGTGTTCTTACTCTGTAAGATATTTTGGTGCTTTCTGCGGAGTTATGGTAACAGCTTCTCACAACCCACCAAAGTACAACGGTTACAAGGTTTATGGTGAGGACGGCGGCCAGGTTACAAATGAGGCTGCAAATGCAATACTTGCTAACATGGATAAGTACGCTGATGTAAGAAACATCAAGACAATGGATTTTGATGAGGCATTGGCAGCTGGTCTTATCCAGAGATTTGGACCAGAGGTTGATATCGCTTATACAGCAATGCTCACAGAGCTTGTTATCGATAAGGATGCTATCGAGAGACAGAAGGATATGTCTATTGTTTATACTCCACTTCACGGTTCAGGTAATAAGCCAGTTAGAAGAATCCTTAAGTCAGTTGGATTTAATAATGTTTATATCGTTCCACAGCAGGAAGTACCAGACGGAGCTTTCCCAACTGTTAGAACACCTAACCCAGAAGATCCAGCAGCTCTTACAATGGGTATCGAGCTTGCAAAGAAGGTTAACGCTTCACTCGTATTTGGTACAGACCCAGACTCAGACCGTCTTGGTATCGCTGCAAGAACAGCTGATGGCGAGTACAAGTGCTTCACAGGTAACCAGGTTGGACTTATGCTCCTTGACTATATTCTTGATTCAAAGAAGCAGGCTGGAACACTTGAGGATAAGGCTTTCGCATGTACAACAATCGTTTCTACAAAGCTTTGTAAGTCAGTATGTAAGGAGTACGGTGTAGAGCTTCAGGAGACTCTTACAGGATTTAAGTACATCGGTGAGAGAATTAAGATTGACGATGAGTTCGGTGATAAGGCATTCCAGTTTGGCTTCGAGGAGTCATATGGTTACCTTTCAGGAACAAACGTAAGAGATAAGGATGCTGTTGTTGCTGCAATGCTCGTATGTGGTATGGCTGCACAGTCATTCGATCGTGGAGAGACACTCTTCGACAGAATCGAGAAGATCTACAAGAAGCACGGTTATGGCTTCGAGCAGGCTGTAAGCTTTACTCTCGAGGGTAAGGCTGGAATCCAGAAGATTCAGGATTCAATGGCTGTTATGAGATCAGAGCTTGAGGCTGTTAAGAACGCAGCTGATGCTGAGAGCCTCATCGGTGGACCAGTTGTTAAGGCTGTTTGCGACTACCAGAAGTCAGTAAGATATGAGTTTACAGCTGATGGCGTTACTACAACAGAGCTTACACTGCCTAAGTCAAACGTTCTCCTTTATGAGCTCGGTGGCGATAAGGGACTTGACTGGGCTTGCGCAAGACCATCAGGTACAGAGCCAAAGCTTAAGATTTACTTCGGTTCTTATGCATCTACAAGAGAAGGTTCAGAGGCTAGACTTGAGGAAGTTAAGTCTCAGATGTCAGCTTTCGTAGAGGCTAAGCTCAAGTAAGAGCATTTGATGTACCAGGTAAATTTATCAGGTAAGTTAATAGAGATTGATACAGACGTCTCCTTGTTTAGTCCGGAAGGACCCGACAAGGGGACGCTTTCTATGCTCGAGCATGCAAATTTTACGTCTGAAGACAAGGTGTTAGACCTTGGATGCGGTGCTGGAATTGTAGGATTAAGCGCCTGCGCATCTGGCGTAAATCCATCTAATGTCACAATGACAGATGTGGATTTTAAGGCAGTGGAATTTGCACGCAAGAATATGATGAGAGCTGGCTTTTCTGACGCGACAATCGTCTGCGGTGATGCTTTGACAGCAGTAGAGGACAGCGATTATTCGATTATTTTAAGTAATCCTCCGTACCATACGGATTTTAAGGTTGCAAAGACTTTCATTGAGAAGGGTTTTAATAGGCTTAAAATTGGCGGAAGAATGCTTATGGTAACAAAGCGTCGCGACTGGTATAAGAATAAGATGATTTCTGTTTTTGGCGGTGTAAAAATTTACGAGCACGATGACGGATATCTTGTTTTTGAGAGTACAAAAAGAAGCGACAAATACGCAGGGAAGACCGCGATTAAGTCTAAGGGGAAAAAGAAGAAGTGATAGGATTTAATGTCCAGCCATTGGCTTCAGAGAACTTAACAGGAATCGGCAATTATGCTGCCGATGTCTTAAAGTGCCTGCTTCCTTTAGAAGATGATTATGAGCTTCATGCGTTTAATTTTCTTGGAAGAAATAATACAAAAGCCTTTATCGATAAGCATATCGGAGGCTGGTATGAGACTTCAAAACTTACTTTTGTAAAGCCAATTCCGCTTTCTGTTTATATCAGAATGGGAAATCTTGGTAAGGTTCTTCCTTATAAGACTCTTACAAAGTCAAAGGCTGATCTGACTGTATTTTTTAATTATCTTGCGCCAGCAGGATGTAGTGGCAAAAGAGTTATTACTATCTATGATATGGTTTGCGAGAGATTCCCTGAAACGATGGATGATCGTAACAGGAAGCTTTTACAAAGACACCTTCAAACGTCTGCTGACAATTCATCTGCAATTGTCACTATTTCAGAATTTTCGAAAAGAGAAATAATGGAACTTTTGAAGATTCCAGAGGAAAGAATCTTCGTTGCTCCATGTGGTGTTGACAGTAAATACTATTCTCCGGCTGTTTCTTCTGAAGAAACTATTAAGGAACAGACCTTTCTTAAGGAAAAGTGGGATGTTTCAAAATATATTTTGTACGTTGGAACTCTTGAGCCACGTAAAAATACAATTGCCTTAATTAAGGCGTTTAACAGAATTGCGGCAACAATTCCTGAGTATAAGCTCGTCTTAGCAGGTGGAGTAGGCTGGCATTCTGAAAAGACTATTGAAGCGATTGAGAATAGTCCTTTTAAGGAAAGAATCGTTATGACAGGTTACGTGTCAAACGAAGACAAGAGAGCTTTATACAGAAACGCAGGTGTCTTTGTTTTCCCTAGTATGTACGAGGGATTCGGAATGCCTGTTACTGAAGCCATGGCATGTGGAACACCATGTGTTGTAGCAGATACATCAAGTCTTCCAGAGATTACAAATGGTCTCGCGCCTCTTGTAAAATTCGGCGATGACGAGATGTTATCCAGTGAAATTCTTAATATGCTAAGTAAGGAAATCACCTCAGAATTCAGGCAGAAGCTTATTTCCAATGCTTCAAGATACACCTGGGAAAATGCAGCAAAGGTGTATAAAGAAGCTGTACTTTTCGCGAAAGGTACTTGAAAAGCGAATAATATGTTATAATCTCGGTGTTATGCATATATATAAATAATAAATATTAATTATATGGGGGCTTATTTATGAAGAAAGCACTTATCACAGGTATTACAGGTCAGGATGGTTCATACCTTGCAGAGTTCCTTCTTGAGAAGGGTTACGAGGTACATGGTATTGTACGTAGAGCATCAGTATCTACAACATCAAGAATCGATCACATTCTCGATAAGGTAACAATCCACGAGGGTGATCTCTCAGACTCATCAAGCATCATCAGAATCGTTCTTAAGGTTCAGCCAGATGAGATTTATAACCTTGCAGCACAGTCACACGTACAGGTATCTTTTGATGCAGCTGAGTACACAGGTGACGTAGACGCTATCGGTGTTCTTCGTATTCTTGAGGCTGTACATACAGCAGGCCTTGATAAGACATGTCGTGTATATCAGGCTTCAACATCAGAGCTTTATGGTAAGGTTGAGGAAGTTCCACAGAATGAGAACACACCTTTCCACCCATATTCACCATATGCTGTTGCAAAGCAGTACGGTTTCTGGATGATCAAGGAGTATCGTGAGGCTTACGGAATCTTCGCATGTAACGGTATCCTCTTTAACCATGAGTCAGAGAGACGTGGAGATAACTTCGTAACAAGAAAGATTACACTTGCAGCAGGTAGAATTGCATGTGGTCTTCAGGATCACCTTGAGCTTGGTAACCTTGATTCACTCCGTGACTGGGGTTATGCAAAGGATTATGTAGAGTGCATGTGGCTTATTCTCCAGCAGGACGAGCCAGACGATTATGTAATCGCAACAGGTGTACAGCACACAGTACGTGAGTTCACAGAGCTTGCATTCAAGAACGATGGAATCGAGCTTGAGTGGAAGGGCGAAGGCATGGATGAGAAGGGATATGACAAGAAGACAGGCAAGATGCTCGTATGTGTAAATCCTAAGTGGTATCGTCCAACTGACGTAGTAAACCTTTGGGGTGACCCTACAAAGGCAAAGACAAAGCTTGGCTGGAACCCACTTAAGACAAGCTACGAGGAGCTTTGCTCAATTATGGCTGAGCACGATCTTCAGCTTGCTAAGAAGGAAGCTGGACTTCTCTAATTAACAAAAATTACGGTCATACGAACGGCTTGTCTTATTGACTATTAATGCTGTTCGTATGGCCTCTTTTTATTTTTTACGGGAGATTTTTATGTCAAAACGTGCATTAATTATCGGTTGCAACGGATTTGCAGGCAATTATTTATACAAGGAACTTATCGCTAATGACTATGAAGTATTTGGCGCTGATGTATGTGAAGATACATCAAAGGAGAATACATTCGTAGTTGATATGCTCGACTTTAAGTCTTGTAGTGATTTATTCGAGAAGGTTAAGCCTGATTATGTATTTAACTTAGCAGGACAGGCTGCTCCTAGTATTTCCTGGGAGAAGATTAATCTTACAATGCATCTTAACGTTGATATTTCAGTAAATATTGCACTTTCAGTTGCAAAGCACTGTCCAAAGGCAAGAATTCTCTTTATTGGTTCTGCTAATCAGTACGATGTTTCATCTTCAAAGGATGGCCTTATTGATGAGAATTTCCCTGTAAATGGCACATCTCCTTATGATGTTTCAAAGAATACTCAGGAAGTACTTATAAGATTAATTGCTGACAGATACGGTCTTGAGTATATTTTCACACGTTCATTTAACCATATAGGTGCAGGTCAGAAGACTGGATTTGTAATTACAGATTATTCCAAGAGAATTGTTGACCTTGAGCGTGGAGTAATTGACACATTCTCTTTCGGAAATCTTAATTCCTGGAGAGATTTCTCAGATGCAAGAGACGTAGTAAGAGCCTATAGACTTCTTGCTGAGAAGGGTGTCAGTGGCAAGATTTATAATGTCGGTTCCGGAAAGAGCATTTATATCAGAGACATGATTGGTTTCCTTGTTGAAAGTAGTGAAGTAGCAAAGAACAAGGTAACACTTCCGGAAAGACTTCCAGATGATGCACTTATTCATGTAAGAGCAGATATATCTGAACTTAAGAATGATACAGGCTTCGAGCCTATATATGATATAAACAAGACACTTAGTGAAGTATTGGATTACTATAGAAGTCTTGATTAAAAGAGGTTTGTTAGATGTTTAAGGAACTTTATGAATATCGTCAGATGATTGCAAGTCTTGTTCGTAAAGATTTGCGAGGACGCTATAAGGGATCAGTGCTTGGATTTATGTGGACATTTATTAATCCACTTCTCCAGCTCCTTGTATATACTCTCGTATTCTCAGTAATTATGAGACAGGGAATTAAGGATTATTACCTTTTCCTCTTCGTTGCGCTTATTCCTTGGATTTTCTTTTCAGCTGGAATTACAGGTGGTGCTGTTTCAATTATTCAGCAGGGCGATCTTATAAAGAAGATTTATTTCCCTAGAGAAGTAATACCTATTTCATATGTAATGTCATGTTTTGTAAACATGCTCTTCTCTTTTATTGTTGTACTTGCAGTTGTACTTATTTCTGGAAGAAGACCGCCAATCCTGGCTATTTTGTGTCTGCCGGTAATTATGGTCGTTGAACTTTTGCTCACGCTTGGAATTGCCATGATTACATCTGCTGTAACAGTATATTTCAGAGATCTTGAGTACATTCTTGGTATTATTTCAATGGCCTGGTTTTATCTGACACCAATCGTTTATGATGTAGACCTTGTTCCAGAAAAGTACTTAAATCTTTTCCATTTAAATCCAATGACATCAGTAATTATTGCTTACCGTGACATTTTGTATGCGGAGACTGTTCCTGATTTGACTACACTTCTTGAGGCTTTCCTTTTGGGACTTTTGTTCCTTGTAGTAGGTATTTTTGTATTCTCAAAGCTTAAGAAGCATTTTGCAGAAGAACTTTAATCGAGGTTTCGTATGGCATTTGAAGAAAGATATAAGAAAAACGAGAAGTTCAATCCTGATAAGGCTGAGGACATGATTGTTATTAAGAACGTAACAAAGCAGTTCAAGGTTTTCTATGACAAAGGAACAAGCCTTAAGGAGAAGATTTTGTTCCAGAAGCGTAACCGCTATGAGAACAGAGTTGTTCTTAACGATATTTCACTTAACATTAAAAAGGGTGAGGCAGTAGGTCTCATCGGTCATAACGGTTGTGGTAAGAGTACACTTTTGAAGCTCATGACAAAGATTTTGTATCCTGAGAAGGGTACAGTTGAAGTTAAGGGACGTGTAAGTTCTCTTATCGAGCTCGGTGCGGGATTTCATCCTGATATGAGTGGTAGAGAGAATATCTATACTAACGCTTCTATCTTTGGCCTTTCGAAGAAGGAAATCGATAAAAGGATCGAGAAAATCATCCGATTCTCTGAGCTTGAAGAGTTTATCGATAACCCTGTAAGAACTTATTCTTCAGGTATGTACATGAGACTTGCATTTTCTGTTGCAATTAACGTAGATGCTGATGTTCTTCTTATCGATGAGATTCTTGCTGTAGGTGATGCTAATTTCCAGGCAAAGTGTTTCTCAAAGCTTCAGGAAATTAAGGCTGAAGGTACAACTATCGTAATCGTATCTCACTCACTTTCTCAGATTGAAGAGTTCTGTGACAGATCAATCTGGATTCATGAGGGTAAGTTCAAGGCTGATGGTAAGCCAAGAATTATTCATCCTATTTATCTCGATTACATGGCAAAGAAGCGTAATGAGCAGAAGCTTAAGGATATCGCTGTTGCCAAGGGTGAAGCAGTTGATTCAGGTGAGGATTTCTCTATCCCTGATGAGATTTTAAATACAATTGAAGCTGTTCAGAGTAAGGATACTCCTGAAGATATTGAAGCACAGATTGCTGCGCAGGAAGAGGCACAGCAGGCAGCTGCTGAACAGAAGAGATGGGGTAACTACAAAGTTGAAATCATTGATGCACGTGTCTACGACAAGGAAGGTAATGAAAATTACGTATTCCATGTAGGTGATCCACTTAAACTTAAGATTAAGTTTATGGTAAATGAACCAATTGAAGATGCAGTATTCGGTTTTGCTTTCTATAGAGCAGACCAGCTTCTTGTATATGGAAGTAATACTCTTTTGGAGCAGTATACAAAGTTTGATCTCGTTGAAGATGGTGAAGTAGAGATTGATTTCTCATCGTTTAACCTTATCCCTGGCAAGTACTCTGTTGACCTTGCAATCGAGTATGACAGATCAGTTGCTGTTGACTACCATCGTGAGATTCTTTCGATTGATACTTATGCAACAACTCCTGATGTTGGTGTTGTAAGACTTGATCACAAGTTTACTTTTGGTAAGACAGTTAAGATTAATAAAGATTAATTATGAAGAAGATAGGATTTGTTGTTCCATGGTATGGTGAGAATAATCCGGGTGGTGCGGAAAGTCTGGTTCGTGAACTTACCGGACATCTCTTTATGTCAGGAATTGAACTTGAAATCCTTACAACATGTATAAAGGAATTTGCTTCTGACTGGGGCAAAAACTTCTATAAGGAAGGTTCTTCAAAAGACAGCCGCGGTATTACTGTAAGACGCTTTAAGGCTGATAAGAGAGATTCCGCTTCTTTCGATGCTGTTAATCTTAAACTTATGAAGGGAATTTCAATCTCTTCAAAGGAAGAAGAGATTTTTGTAAGAAACTCAGCGACAAGCAGGGATCTTATTAAGTATATGGACGAACATAAGGAAGAGTATTCTTTCTTTATGTATGCTCCTTATATGTTTGGAACAACAATTGAGGGCTGTAGAAATTTTCCTGAAAAGTCAGTAGTTATTCCCTGTTTTCACGATGAATCTTACTTTTACATGGAATACTTTAAAGAAACTTTCAGCAGGGTGAGAGGTCTTATTTATAATGCTTATCCTGAGTATGTTCTTTCTAATGACACATATGATTTAAAGAATGTAAATCAGAAGGTTCTTGGTACCGGAGTTGATGTTTCCATAAAGGGTAATGGCGAAGCTTTCCGTTCAAAGTTTAATATTGATGGTGACTACATTATCTATGCCGGACGTAAAGATGCTGGAAAGAATGTGGATAAGCTTGTTAATTACCATACTGAATATATTACACGCAGGAAAAATGAAGGACTTAAGTATCCAAAGCTTGTCTTAATTGGTGGCGGAAGTATTGATATTCCTTCATGTGCTGGTAGCGATATAATTGATTTAGGATTCGTTGACAGACAGGATATGTACGATGGAATGAATGGAAGTCTTTTCCTGTGTCAGCCATCAAGCCACGAGAGTTTCTCTCTTGTAATTATGGAAAGCTGGCTTTGCGGGCGTCCTGTTCTTGTAAGCGAAGACTGTGCAGTTACTTTGGATTTTGCAAAGAGAACCAATGGTGGTCTTTATTTTAAGGATTATTATGACTACGAAGGCTGCGTCGATTTCTTTATGAATAATGAGGATATTAACAAAGTTATGGCAGAAAATGGCTGTAAGTACGTTAAGGAGAATTTCTCCTGGGATGAGATAACAGACAGAACAATTAAGTTTTTGGAAAGCTGCTTATAAGTTAGGTGACAAAATGCAGGAAATAAACGTTGAGAAAATAATGGAAGATATCAGAAAAGAGATAAAGGCAAGTGGAAAAGATCAGATTCCGCTTTCTTTTAGCGATAAGGGAAGTAGCTCTTCAAATTCATCGGAGGCTCTTAATTATCTTTCAACACACTATGAGATAGAGCCTTATGAATACCTTACAGGTAATAAGATTAAAGTGTTTGTTAAGAAAGTTATCCGTAAACTCAATAGTTTTGTTTATCTTCCTGTTGTAAGAGAGCAGAATACTCTTAATTATTACTACTATAAGATTATCGAATCCTGTAATGAGACAAATAAAGAGAACGATAAATTAGAGGATAGAATTGATTCTCTTGAGAGAAGAATTAAGGCACTTGAGGATTCAAAGAACTAATATGGAATTTGATGCAACAAAGGAAATTAACAGGCGTTACGAAGAATATCTGAAGAATTCAACTTCTACTGATATTAGTGTGCCTGATTTTGAATCTGTTCCATTGTTCGGTGAGAATCAGGATGCATATATGGAATATATAAGAAGTAATTCCATCTTAAACTCTAATCCTTCAAATGTAATTGGAAGATTTATGCGTAAGCTTAACTGGTTCTGGTATAGACCCTTATTTACTAATCAGGATAGTGTAAATTCTTCGATAAGAACTGCACTTGAGGATTTATACAGAGCAAATTTAAGAAAGCAGGAACTAATTAATAAGGTTTCTGAACTCGAAGCACGCCTTCTGGAGTTAGAAAGAAGTGAGGTGTAAGAGATGAGAGTTATTCAGATTCTTACAACACTTGCTTTCGGTGATGCAGTAAGTAATGACTGCCTTGCAATTGACGGTCTTCTTAAAAAGAGCGGTTTTAACCCTGAAATATACGCTGAATTTATCGATACAAGACTTCCAAAGGGAACAGCAAAGGAAGTAAGATTTCTTAAAAATCTTAAGCCTGATGATGTAATTCTTTATCATCTTTCTACTGGAACAAAGCTTAATGAATGGATTAAGAGCATTAACTGCCGTAAATTCTGTCTTTACCATAACATCACGCCAGGACACTTTTTTACTGACTATAACGGTAAGACTGCCATGCTTTGTACAGATGGAAGAAATCAGGTTAAGTCCCTTAAAGATACGTTTGATGCTGTTCTTGGAGTATCTTCCTATAACTGTAATGATCTTAAGGAATTTGGATTTACATGCCCAATGCTTGTTAAAGCTATTCTTATTCCTTTCGATGATTATAAGAAGGAGCCAACACCAGAAGTTATCAGTAAATATAGTGACGGTGTAAAAAATGTCGTATTCGTAGGAAGAATTGCTCCTAACAAGTGTCAGCACGACCTTGTAAAGCTTCTTTCTGTTTATAAGAAGATGTACCCTGAAGATAAAATCAGACTTATTCTTGTTGGCTCTGATAACGGTACAGAGAGATATTCTGAGAGAATTAAGAACTACGCAAGTGTAGCTGGTGTTGAAGACAGCTTCATTATGACTGGACAGGTTCCGTTTAAGGATATTCTTGCGTACTATAAACTTGCTGACTGCTTTGTTTCCATGAGTGAGCATGAGGGTTTCTGTGTGCCACTTGTCGAGGCCATGTATTTTGACAGCCCAATTATTGCTTATGATTCTTCTGCAATATCGGAGACACTTGGAGGAAGCGGTATTCTCCTTCAAAGCAAAGACATGAAGAAGGCTGCTTTTGCACTTCATGAAGTGTTAAATGATTCTTCACTTTCGGAGAAGATAATTAGTAACCAGAGAGAAAGACTTAAGGATTTCTCCTATGAGAATATTTCGAAGCTTTTTATGGAGCATTTCGAAAGCGTTCTTAAGATGACTGAGGGTAAGGCCTGATGAAGATTTGTTTTGTTGTACAAAGATATGGAATAGAGGTAAACGGCGGAGCTGAGCTTCACTGCCGTCAGCTTGCTGAGCATATGCTTCCATATTGCGAGAAGATTGATGTCCTTACTACAAAGGCCATCGATTATATGACATGGAAAAATGAGTATGTGGCCGATGAGGAAGTCATTAACGGCATTAATGTAAAAAGATTTCCTGTAAAAAAGGAACGTGATCAGAAGACATTTGATGAGATTAATTCCAGATTTATGCGTGGCCTTCTTAAGGAGCAGGAAGAGCAGGAATGGATTGATAAGCAGGGCCCACTTGTACCTTCACTTATTGAATATCTTAAGGTTCATCAGGATGAATATACTGTAGTTATCTTCTTTGCTTATCTTTATTACCCAAGTGTTATGGGAATAAAGGTAGTAAATAACAAGGTCATTATGCTTCCACTTGCGCACGATGAGCCATTTTTGAAGATGCACATTTTTGATGATATCTTCAAAAAGCCAGACGCATTTTTCTTTAATACTGAAGAAGAGCGTAACCTCGTAGTTAAGAAGTATGGAAACAGCAATATTAAGTACAACTATGGCGGAGTTGGCGTGGACCTCCCTGATGTAATTGATGGGGAAGCATTTAAAAAGAAGTATAACCTTGATGATTACATCGTTTATGTTGGAAGAATCGATGAAGGCAAGAACTGTCCACAACTTTTTAATTATTTCAGAGAATACCGTAAGCGTAATCCTGAAAGAGACGTGAAGCTTGTTCTTATGGGAAAGGCCGTAATTGATGTACCTGAAGATGAGAACATCGTAAATCTTGGTTTTGTAAATGATGATGACAAATTTAACGGAATCAAGGGTGCAAGAGCGCTCGTGCTTCCATCTGAATTTGAAAGCCTTTCAATGGTTGTTCTTGAAGCAATGAGCGTTAGAACTCCGGTTATCGTAAACGGTAAGTGTCCTGTACTTAAGGCGCACTGCATCAAAAGTAACGGTGCCTTTTATTACAATAACTACTATGAGTTTGAAGGTGAACTTAATTACCTTTATTCTCACGAAGATATAGTAAATACAATGCTTGATAACGGTGTAAAGTACGTTGAAGAGAATTACACCTGGGACAAGATTACAGGTAAACTTTGTAAGCTTATAGAGGAGATTACTTCTTAAGTTTCAAAACAGTAGGAATAACAAATTCCATAATAGCTTTGGCAAAACCATCACTTGCGCAGTCTGTAGTAATATAGGCTGCGTTTTGCTTTATATTCTCGTTGGCATTTCCCATGGCAATTCCATATTTGCTGTCGATGATCATGGAAAGGTCATTATCGCTGTCACCAAGCGCGAAAGTCATATCATGAGGGATATTAAGATAATCAGCAACTCTTAAAAGACCGTCACCTTTTGTTGCCCCCTTATACATGATGTCGTAAAAGCCAGGAGCTGAACTTACAATCTCCAAATCCTTAACACTATATGCAAAATCGAGAGATTCCTTATCAGGATTAATAAAAAGGAACTTATTGAACTTTGGAACAGGACCATCAATCATGTCAGGAGTTAAGTCTTTAAGCGGTGCCTTATACTCATCAGGAAGAGATTTATTATAGTTATCGATAAATTCTCTTCTTGTGCTTCCTGGAGCATAAAAGATAGCTTCAGGGCTATAGCAGGTAGCATTTGTGTTGTTTTTAAAGAACACCTTCATAAATTCTCTTACTACATCTTCAGGAATAAGAGAAGAATAGATATCTTTACGTGCTTTAGGGTCGTAAATTGCTGCGCCGTTACTTGTAATGAGCGGAGCATCAAGATTTAAATCCATAATATAAGCTCCTGTAAGAAAAGATGTTCTTCCAGTTGCAAGTGTAAATGCACCACCTAAGTCGCGAAGCGCTTTGATGGCAGCTTTATTTGCAGGTGACACTGGGTTACCTGACATAAGAAGTGTATAGTCAACATCTGATGCTACAAGAAATGAATAGTCCATGTGGATAATTCTATCGTATTTGGGGTATAATTCAACAAGTTAGATTAATAATTTAAATTGAGGTGACATATATGGAACGTGTTGCAGTTATTATGGCTGGCGGTGGCGGAACTAGATTCTGGCCTGTATCAAGAATGGAATCACCAAAGCAGCTTTCAAAGCTTACAGGTGATGATGTAATGATTAACGAGACAATTAAGCATTACGATGGTGTTATTCCAAGAGCTAATACTTTTATTGTTACTAATGAGAGACAGGCTAAGCTTACAGATAAGGTTCTCTTTGATGAAGTAGACAGAAGCCATATCCTTGTTGAGCCAGTTCAGAGAAATACAGCCCCATGTATTATCTATGCTGCAATGACAATGAAGAAACTCTATGGTGATGCTCTTATGGCAGTTCTTCCTGCTGATCACCATATTGGTAATATCAAGGAATATGAGAGAATCATTGAACTTGCAATGGATGTAGCTGAGAAGACAGATCGTATCGTTACAATCGGTATTAAGCCTTCTTTCCCATCAACAGGTTATGGTTATATTAATTTCTCAGGCGAAGCTTCAGAGGTTAATCCAGAAGTTTATAGCCTTCTTAAGTTTGTAGAAAAGCCTGCTCTTGAGATTGCAAAGCAGTATGTAGCTGAAGGTACATATCTTTGGAATTCAGGTATGTTTATCTGGAAGGCATCCGTTATTCTTGATTACTTTAAGAAGCTCCTTCCAAAGATGTATGAGGATATGGAAGCAATCTTCGATGATTTGAGAACTGATAAGGAGACAGATGCAATTGCACGTGTATATCCTAACCTTGAGAAGGTATCAGTTGACTACGGTATCATGGAGAAGGCAGAGGGTGTTTATGTAATCCCAGCTGATTTTGGATGGAATGATGTTGGTTCATGGGACGCTCTTGATAATGTTTTCGATAGAGATGAGAACGGTAACGTAACAATTGGAGAGAGTGAGCTTATCAATTGTAAGAACAGTGTTTTCTTTGATAGCTGTGGAGATAAGCTTATTACTGCTATCGGAGTTGAGAATATCGTTGTAGTATCAACAAATGGTGCTCTTCTCGTATGCGATAAGTCCAAGGTTCAGGACGTAAAACTCATGGTAGACAGACTTAAGGAAAAGGGTAGAGAGGATCTCCTCTAATTCATAAGGAATAATTAATGCGAATCGCAATCGATCTTACAGCTACTCCAAAGAGTAAAACTGGAATCGGCAGATATATGCTCGGTCTTCTTAAAGGTCTTCAGGAAGAAGATAAGGAGAACGAGTATTTTCTGTTTGTTCAGAATGATGACCTTGACGGGTTTGGTGTTTATGCGCCAAATTTCCATATGGTGCCTGTAAATTCGAAGATAATGCGTAAGCAGTACTTAAGAATTGTCTGGGAGCAGATTGTATTTCCATGGAGAATTCGCAAGATAAATGCTGATATTCTTCACTGTCCAAACTATACAATGCCTTACTTTTTGAAGCTTATAAGCGCTAAGACTAAGGTTGTTGGAGTTTTCCATGATATGTCTTACTTTATTTATCCTGAGTATCTTGTTTCATGGAAATGTAAGATGTTTCAGTGGTATATAAAGCATACTGCGAAGAAGGCAGACAAACTTCTTACTATTTCCAATAGTTCCAAGGTGGATATTCCAAGATTTTGTAAGCCAAAGAATCCTGATATTGAAGTAACTTACATGGGCGTTAATGAAAGTTTCTTTAATTCTGTTCCTGCAAATGATGATCTTCTTAAGAAGTTCGGTATTAATGATAAATATATTATTTATGTAGGTACTCTTGAGCCTCGTAAGAACGTTCCTAATCTGATAAGAGGATTTAAAGAAGCTTATAGCGAACTCTGTAAATTATCTGGTTCTGGCTTTAAACTCATTATCGTTGGTAAAAAGGGCTGGGACTACGATGAGATATTTAAGACTGTATCCTCTGATGATGTTTTGAAGGAGAATGTAATCTTCACGGGCTTTGTTGAGGATAATGAGATGAAAAGTCTCATGAGATCTTCAGATACTGTTGCCTATATCTCAAGATATGAAGGTTTTGGAATCCCTGTAATCGAAGGAATGGCAAGTTCAGTACCAACAGTTACGACAAATGTATCTTCACTTAAGGAAGTTGCATCAGACTGCTGTTTCTTATGTAGTCCTGATGACATTAATTCTATTAAGGATGCGCTAATATCTTCAGTTGATTCTTCATTTAAACTTAAAGAAAGCGATGAAACTGCAGTTAACAAAAGAGATAAGGCTTTAAAAAGAGCAGAGTTTTTCTCATGGGAGAACTGCGCAAAGGCAACACTTAAAGCTTATAAGAGCATCTATTCTAATCAGTGAAGGAATTTATAGATAAGTCCTCTGAAGGATGAAGGCATAATGCAGACAATATAATGTGGAACGGCACCTGTAAGGAAATCCAGGGTGCTGCTCCATTTTTTATTGCGAAGCCACTTATGGAAAGAAATCATATCAGAGGCGTACTTTTTACCACCTCTTCTAAGCATCGTCTTGCCGTCCACACGCATATATACAACAGTTTCACGTGTGTTGCTTCCCTTAAAGCCTGCCATGAGCATTCTTATCCAGAGATAATAATCTTCGAAAAGGTGATACTCCTCGCTATAGTTACCTGCTTCAATCACAGCGTTTTTCTTAAAAAGTACTGCTGGATGATTAAAAGGATTACGCTTTTTTGAAAATTTTAATATCTCTTCATGAGTAGAAGGAAGAACTCTTGCGCCTTTAATCACAGACGTATCATCTTCAAATTCAGATACAGTTCCACTTACGATATCTGAAGAAGTGTCAGCCATAAGTTTAAGCTGAATCTCGGCTCTGTTTGGAAGTGAGATATCATCTCCATCCTGGCGCATGACAATATCGTGAGTACAGTACGTTATACCGTCACAAAGCGCCTTGCCAAGTCCTCTGTTCTCCTTAAACGGAACAAGTTTAATAACACCACCTGAAATCTCTCGATAGTTATTAAGAAGATTACTAATCTCATCTGAGATGGGACCGTCAATTACGATTACAAAATCATCAGTTGGAACAGTCTGATTAAGAATACTGTCGATGCTCTGCTTAAGGAAATCAGTATTGTCATTCTTATAGACAGACATAAGAACAGAATAATCAGAATTATTCATTAACTTCACCCTTGCTGTTTGTAGAAACAAAAGTAGACTTGTTGTCTTCAAAACTTCTGTTGTAAAGATTAGGTGTAAAGATTGCTCTTACTGTCAAAAACATAATCTTCAGATCCTGAAGAATAGAATAGTTCTTAATATAAAGAAGATCGTAACGGAGCTTATCCTGTGGAGTTGTATCGTAGTTACCTGCAACCTGTGCAAGTCCTGTAATACCAGCCTTTACAGCAAAACGCTGTGTATATCCAGGAATCTCCTTCTCAAAGTTAGATACGAATTCAGGTCTTTCAGAACGAGGTCCAACTACGCTCATGTCACCAAGAAGAACATTTAAGAACTGTGGAATCTCATCAATCTTGGACTTACGAAGGAATTTTCCAAATGGTGTAACTCTTGGGTCATCCTTACCTGAAATAACAGCACCAGTAGCTGATTCTGCGTTCTGCTTCATTGTACGAAGTTTATAAATCTTAAATGGCTTGTTATTGATTGTAAGTCTCTCCTGTGAGAAGAATGCTGGTCCGCCATCACTGCACTTAACAATAATTGCACAGATAAGAATAATAGGTGCAGAAATGATAAGTGCTACAAGGGAAATCAGAATATCCATAATTCTCTTTACAATCTTCTGCTCGAAAGTAAGACCCATACGATCAATAAGCATTACCATAAGGTCATTAAGATTAATGATTCTGGACTTATAAAGACTAATCTCATAAAACTGTGGTACTACATACACAACAGTCTTGTTCTTTGCACAAAGGAGAATAATCTCAGATTTAACATCTTCCGGAACGTCAGGGCAGAGGAAAATCTCTGCATTTCTTCTGATTGCAGAGCGAACTGCTGATCTGTCTGAATATCTGATTGATTTGCTGAAATCAAGGTCCATGCCTTTGAGAGTTGGATAAATCTTGTCGCGAACAAGATCCATTGTTGCTTTATTGGAGCCGATAATTACAAGTTCGCTCTTGTCATACATCTTGTGGCTTATGAAACTACAGATCATTTCCCATGTAAATACATACATGATAAGAAGCACAAAGCTTATGAGAATAACGCTTCGTGGGAAAGCACGCTGCTCAGTAAGGTCCTTCGCCGAAAGCGTAATAAGAGTAAGAATAAAACTGAATTTCAGTGTCTGAGAAACGATATCGATGTTTTTCTTGCGGAAAAATCTTGGCATCTGAAGGAAGTCTGCAAGAAGAAAAGCTGCAATTGTAATTACAGGAATAAGCGATTTATAAGCATCGAAGTTGTTCATGATAGGATCTTCCATCGCTGAACCAAACCATGCATAGAAGCTGGTGATATAGGCAGCATGTACCACACCTACAATACCAATAAGGAAAATAAGCTTAAAAAGATGTGGAATTGTTAATCGTTTACCTGTCATTAATAACCTCAAAACCGAATATTCATTCTTATTATAACATTAATTAAAAAATAATTACTATTTGTATGCATAATTAGCGAGAATCAAAAAAAGAAGAATTTTGAGCAAATTGTAACTTGAATGTAAACATGGTTTTGCGTATATTTTATGTGTACGTTTATGCGCACTTATATTTGTGTATTCGAGGCGATAGTTATATGAAGAAAACAGGTGCAAATAATTCAAGACCAGGTGGTTCTACAAGACAGGTTGTAAGATCTTCTTCAGCTGCATCAAGCGCTCCAAGAAGAACATCTTCATCTAGTAGAGCATCTTCAAATAAGTCAACAGGCAAGAAGAAAAAGACTCCAGCATGGGTTCCAGTTGTAATTGCAGCAGCTGTTCTTGTTGCAGGTGGTATCGGAGGAGCAGTTCTTTGGAAGACTGGTTTCTTTGAGACAAAGTATGATATCACAATGGCTGACGGCTCTGTTGTTGCTATGACAGAATCAGAGATTCGTGAGGCTCTTATTACAGATAAATTCTACGATGGAATTATTATTGATAACATCAGCGTAGCCGGCATGACTAAGGACGAGGCTCTTTCAGCTGTTCTTGCAAATCAGCCTGAAGCTCCAATTGATATTGATATCAGTCTTAATCTTGACGATGAGATTCTTCCACTCGATTTGTCTTCACTTCCTATTACAAATAACGCTGGTGAAGTTATCGATGAGGCTTATAAGTTCTTAAGACCTACAGGTGAAGAAGAGATTAGTGTTCTTGTTGATATGTATAATCAGCGTGAAGCACTTAAGACAAATCCAGTTAACTATAATTCAGCATATACACTCCACTCAGAGGAGATCGCTACTATTGTTCATGGTGCTCTTGATCCATATGATCATGAGGCTATAGAGGCTGCGATTACTGGATTCAACCAGGAGACATGCCAGTTTGAATATACTCCTTCTGAAGAGGGATATACAGTTGACATTGAGAAGGCTGTTAACGATGTAAAGGAACTTCTTGACAGTAGCACATATGTTGGAATCATTGATGTAGATGCAGAAGTTGCTGTTCCTACACTTACAACAGCGATGATTCTTGAAGAGTTTGGTAGAATCACATCTACATCTACAACAACAACAGCAAATGAGAACAGAAACCATAACATCAGAATCACAGCTGATAAGATTAATGGTCTTTGTCTTATGCCAGGTGAGTCTTTCTCATTTAACGATGTTGTTGGTCCACGTAATGCTTCAACAGGTTATCGTGAGGCTGGTGTAATTGTAAATGGTAAGTCAGAGACTGATTTTGGTGGCGGTATCTGTCAGGTATCAACTACTCTTTATCAGTCAGTAATTAAGTCTGATCTTCGTATTATCGAGAGACATCAGCACCAGTGGCCATCTTCTTATGCTGAGCCAGGTACTGACGCTGCTGTTGACTGGGGTAGCCAGGATTTCGCATTCTCTAACTCAAGTGAGTATCCAATCTATATCATTGCTGGTTGGAACCCTAATAACAGCCAGATCACAGTAGAGATTTACGGACATCTTTTCCCTAATGGTGAGTACCTTACTTTCCACGGACAGGCTGTATCAAGATCATCAGCTGGAACAGAGTATATTCAGAATACATCTCTTCCTGTTGGTACAAGAAACACACTTCGTGGTTCACATGATGGTGTAACTGCAAATTCATGGGTAATCAGATATGACGCTAATGGTAATGAGATTAGTCGTACAGATCTTGCACCTACAGTTTACGGTGCTATTTCAGCACAGATTGAGGTTGGTACACTTCAGCCAGATGGTACACAGGCACAGTTCAATCCATCAACTGGTGCAGTAACAGTTACAAGTTCTGCTACTCCAACACCTGCACCTGGTGGTGATACACAGCCAGCTGGAGGAGGAGATACTAATCCAACAGATCCACCTCCACCACCTCCAACAGATCCGACAGATCCACCTGCTGAAGGCGGAGATTAATAGGAGATATAAATGTCTTTTAAAGCAGATAATTCTGAGTTGCTATTATCAGATACACCAGTGCCTGATATTTTCATAACTCAATATATTCAGGAACTTTCTAAGAAAGCCATATGTTTATACATGTGGCTTCTTATGATTATTGGAAAAGATTCTTTTACTCTCAAGGATTTGGATGATTATTCCGTAGTTTCAGGTGAGGAGAAGAAGGAAGCTCTTGCTGAGCTTATTAGTGCTGATCTTCTTTTGAAAAAGGGAGAAGATAATTTTGTGCTTGCAGATTTAAAGCTTCGTGAGGTAGATGATTACTGTAAGGCTCAGATTGCCAAGGGCGATACTCTTGAAGGTGCTCAGATGTCTAAGGATGAAGCACGTGATGTTCTTGCCAGAAGCATTAATAAGACCTTTTATCTTGGGAAAATGGCGAATATCAATTATCGACTTATTGATACATGCCTTTACGAATATAAATTTGATTCTGCAGTTGTATACAGCCTTTTCGAAGAGGCACGTAATAAAAAATCCCATTATCGTATAAATTTCTTACAAAAACTCGCAGAAGAGTGGTATAAGAAGGGATATACTACACCTGACAAGCTTAAGAAGATGTTTGATGCACGAAGTGAGATCGACAATGTCATTAAGCTTATGGGTAAACTTACAAGAACTCATCTTGATGGTCTTGCCATAGAGATGATCGAGAATTGGGTTTTAAACTATGGATATAAGGCAGATATGGCAGAATATGCCTATCGCTGCAACAATTTCAGGAAGACAATACTGTTTAAGCACGTAGATGAGAAGCTTAAAGAGTGGTATCTTGCTGATATTAAGTCTATTGATCAGGCTTCAGTTTATGAGAATAAAAGACATGAGGAGAATAAACTCAAATCTTCCCGTAAATGGTCTTCTGGTAATAGCTGGAAGACAGGAAGCGAGATGGGAGTTTTGGAAGAGACTGCTCCTTCTGCTGAAGTTAAGAAAGAAGCTGACGATTCAGCTGATAATGATGAGATTTTGAATCTCTTTGGAGGCATGGATGCAGACAATTAAATCTTTAATTGCAGAAAGACAGGGTTCGTTGAAGGCCGAGAGAGCAATTATGCAGGAAGACAGAATTAATTCTGTTTACAGCAGATTTCCTCGCTTGAAAGAGATTGACAGGGAAGTGCTTGAGATTCGTAAATCCAAGATATTTGCAGTGCTTGAAGACGACAGTGAACCTGCTGCTTTGCTTGAGAAGCGAGAGTCTGAACTTTACGAAGAGCGTAATGCATTCTTAAAGGATAATAAGATTGATCCTGATTTTGATAAGGAAATTCCATGCTGTGACGTGTGTGAAGATACTGGTTTTACTTCAACAGCAGGTGGAATTAAGATTGTCTGCACAAAGTGCATGTCTTATGAACTCAATAAGTGTTATGACTATTGTGGTATGAGTGACTACGAGAACTATACACTTAAGGCATATAAGCACGATTATTTCGGTGACAAGCAGCATCGTAAGAGTGTATTCGAAGCAGTGAAGAAGATTTTCGAAGGTAAGACTGAGGATTCTTCAAAGCTTTATGTTTATAGTGATAAGATTCAGTCTGGTAAGACTTATTTATCTGTAATTCTTGTTAAATATGCAATTATTGAAGGTATCGGAGCTGCTTATGTGAAGGCAGAGGAAGTGTCTTCTTTTGATGAAGATGCGATGGATTTCATAAAGTCATGTGAATTCCTTTTAATTGATGAATATGCAGCTGAGATTACAAGAGACTGGCGTAAGGCTTCAGCAATTAATAGCGTTCTTGAAGCAAGAATCGCAGGAAATCTTCCTACAGTTGTAGTTTCTATTTCTTCAAAGGAAGTTCTTGTTGCTGACAGTGATGTAAGAATTAGCGGTAAACTTTCAAGGGCTAATGTTTTATGAGAATCAGAACCGGCGTAGATCTTGTAAAGATAGACAGAATTTCCAAGCATCTTAAGGATGAGAGATCTTCCTTTTTCGAGAAGTGCTTTACTGAAGGCGAGAATGCTTATTGCATGTCACATAATTCTGATCTTAAGAAGGCAGAAAGCTATGCGGCAAGATTTGCTGCGAAGGAAGCTGCCTCCAAGGCTCTTGGTACAGGAATCTGCACTGAAAATATTGGGTTTAAGGATTTTGAGGTTGTACTTAGCGATAATGGTGCACCTGAACTTAAGCTTTACGGCGAAGCATTAAATAAAGTAAATGAATATGGTTTAATATCAATGAGCATTAGCATTACTCACGAGGGTGATATGGCTTGTGCAGTTGTAAATATGCTAACTGATATTTAGTGATATGAAGAAAAATAACGATAATAGTATAAAGAAACTTGGTGGCTGGTTTAAGGATAAGAAGGATGAGCCATTTTTCCCTAGTAAGGAGAAGAAGGTAAGACACGTTGAAGGTGGTCTTTCTTTTCTTAATGACGCTAATAAATATGAAGGTGATTTCGGCCAGGTTGAGGATATGTATGATACCTGGGGACTTGCAAGTAATGAAGCTTCTGTTGGAAGACGTAAGCGTAATGTTGTTTTACGTTTTGTAATTGCTGCTGCAGTTGGTATCTTTATTCTTTCACTTGTATTTTTTATTCTTCCAAATGTTTTACCAGGATTTTTTAAGGGAACTAACATCGAACTCTTCGTTGAAAAGCCCGTAAATCTTGTATATGACGATTCTTATTATGTTGTGAATATGAGTGTTGCACCGCTTCTTGAAGAGCCTGACAATTCATCTCCAAGAATTACGGAAGTTCTTTATAATGAGCCAGTAAAAATTCTTGAAATTGATTCTGGCAATGGTTATTCGAGAATAGAAACAACTGATGGTATCAGCGGATATATTCAGACTAATGTGCTTATTTCAGAGCGTGATTCTGTAGAACCTGACCTTCATGAATATAAGCTTATCGTTTCTGAGAACTCAAAAAGTATAATGACACATGCAAGTAACGGTACACTTATTACGAAGGTAATGATGAACACTGTTTTATATGCAGATGTTAAAAGAGACGGTGTATATCAGGTATTCCTTCCTGGCGGTCAGATTGGCTGGATTGGATCATCTGGTGTTATTGAGATTGGGCCACGAGAAGAAATCGAGGCAGTATCCTGCAGATACTTTGTAAGCTCAGCGTTAAGCTTTGTTAATTCGATGTATGTAAGTAATGGTATATCGATGAATGGATTATCCGTAAATGGCCTTGTGTATGTCTGTTCGTGTGTAAATGGTATTCCAATGCCACGTACAATTGAAGAGCAGATGAATACAGGAACTGAGGTTCCACTTAACTACGACGTTGTAACGGGGGCACTAATTATCGAAGATATTATTCCGGGAGATATACTGTTCCTTGGCGCTCCGTTTGAAGAAGCTGGACCAGACAGCGAAGTATTTGAGATGGCTATCTGTACTGATACTGGAACGCTTCTCATGGTATCAAAGGCAGGTACAACGATACGACTCGTGTCTTTTAATTCTGACAGTGATATATGCAGCAGAATCATTACAATCAGGAGAGTTTTCAGTTAGTTTTTAAGTGAATTTGTGCACTTTTAATTGGCTTTCCTAATAATTAGAAAAAAGTGTAAATTGTAGTTGCATATTACCTATAACTGTGATATTATTTTCTAGCGTTTTAAAGATTGATAGGAGGTGTTCCCCATGGCTAAGTGTGAAGTTTGTCAGAAGGATACATTTTTTGGCAGAAAGATAAGCATTACACGTTCGCAGATTTCACGTCGTGCACTTACAACTCAGCAGCCTAACGTACATAGCGTTAAGGTAGTAGTTGATGGCACCCCTAAGACTATGAAAGTTTGCACAAGATGCTTGCGTTCTGGTCTCGTTAAGAGAGCTTAATGTAAGATAATTAATTGCTTATTATTCCCGGCTTATTAAGCCGGGTTTTTTATTGTCTGAATATATGTGGAAATACAGCAAATAAAAAGACTCCCGATTGGGAGTCTTTCTTGGTTTTTAAGTATTACTAGTATTACTTCTCAGGAACTTCGACAATGCTCTTGCCACCCATGTACATTCTAAGTGGAAGTGGGATTCTGATAGAACCATCCTCGTTAAGGTTGTTCTCAAGGAAAGCGATGAGCATTCTTGGTGGAGCTACTACTGTGTTATTAAGTGTGTGTGCGAGGTAGTTACCCTGGCTCTTATCCTTAGAACGGATTCTGATACCAAGACGACGAGCCTGTGCATCACCAAGGTTAGAACATGAACCAACTTCGAAATACTTCTTCTGACGTGGTGACCATGCTTCTACGTCACATGACTTAACCTTAAGATCAGCAAGATCTCCTGAGCAGCACTCGAGTGTTCTTACAGGGATATCAAGGCTTCTGAAGAAATCAACTGAGTTCTGCCAAAGCTTGTTGTACCAGTCCATGCTCTCTTCAGGCTTACATACAACGATCATCTCCTGCTTCTCGAACTGGTGGATACGATATACACCACGCTCCTCGATACCGTGAGCACCAACTTCCTTACGGAAACATGGTGAGTAGCTTGTAAGAGTCTGTGGAAGCTTGTCTTCGTCTGTAAGTGTATTGATGAACTTACCAATCATAGAGTGCTCTGAAGTACCGATGAGGTAGAGGTCCTCGCCCTCAATCTTGTACATCATGTTCTCCATCTCAGCAAAGCTCATAACGCCTGTAACAACTGAAGAACGAATCATGAAAGGTGGGATGTAATATGTGAATCCACGATCAATCATGAAATCTCTAGCATATGAAAGAATAGCTGAATGAAGTCTCGCGATGTCGCCTCTTAAGTAGTAGAAACCATTACCTGAAGTATCTCTTGCTGGATCAAGCTCGATACCATTCAAATTCTCCATAATATCAACGTGATATGGAATCTCAAACTCAGGTACTACTGGCTCACCGAACTTCTCAATCTCTACATTCTCAGAATCATCCTTACCGATAGGTACTGATGGATCAATGATATTAGGAATAACACGCATGATCTTATCGATCTTCTCTGAAAGCTCAGTCTCCTTAACAGTAAGAGATTCGAGTTCAGCTGCCATAGAAGTTACTTCAGCCTTAACTACTTCAGCTTCGTCCTTCTTGCCCTGACCCATAAGCATACCAATCTGCTTACTCTTGGAATTTCTCTGGCTTCTCAAATACTCAGCACGAGTCTTTGACTCACGGTATTCTTTATCAAGCTCGATTACTTCATCAACCAAAGCGAGTTTATCGTCCTGGAACTTCTTCTTAATGTTCTCCTTAACTGCATCTGGATTAGCACGGAGAAATTTAATGTCGATCATAAAAAGACCTCCTAAAATTAAATACCAATTAAACAACTAATAAATTATATCACAATTCGTGCGTTGCGCCGTCATAATTTCCTTCAGGATACAGACAAAGTGCATTCCATAAAATGTATTCAGACAATCCCGCTCGCTGAAGCGCATATATCTGAATATCAACGCTCTCGTAACTATGTTCAAGATAATGACCCTCACCAAGATAATATGCTGTAAAGCACTGGATGTAAGGTCTTACTTCACTATAGCCTGGTCTTAAGTAGTAATCGCTACCCAAAAGGAGTGCGTTAAGCATAATATCGTATGGGTATTTATCAGGACAGTCATATTCTACGCTGTTTAAGATTGTACCTAATGCATAGTGAGATGGATAAATCATAGGGCATAGTGAGTCTACACCGGTAAATCCAACAGTTGCCCAGTCTTGACCAAGTATCTGACCATCAAGTGAACTTGTTACAGCGATACCGAAGATATCTCCTGAAACAGGAACTCCGAGAGTATCCTGAATTCTGATACGTGCAGTCTGAAGAAATCTGTTAACAGCATCAGCCTTTGTAGGAACAGTACCTTCTTCGCCATAGTAAGGTGAAGCTCCTGTTGTAGTATTACCAGTAGGGAAACGAACGTAGTCAAACTGGATTTCATCTACACCCATACCGATAGCTTCAATTGCAAGATCGATAAGATAATCCCAGTTTCTTGAATCGTATGGGTTAGCAAATGCCTTGTTACCTTCAGTTGTGAAGAAGAGTGGATTACCAGTTTCATCAGCGATTGCTCTGTCAGGGTATCTTTCAGCAAGAGTTGGGTCTTTGAAGCAAACGATTCGTCCTATTACCCATATTCCGTTCTCGTGGCATCTGTCACATACTTCCTGAAGATTATAGCCTGAAAATACATAACCAATTTCATTTGCAAAAGCGTTACTTGAATTAAAGTACACACCTTCAGCTTCTTTAAGATCTATTACGAAAGCGTTGATCTCTGAATTGTTGGCAAGTTCAATATTCTCTTCAAGTCGTACAGCCGCATTAAGATACAGACCTCTTACAGGGTAGTGCTCATATTCAACCGGGTTTTCACACTCAACAAGTTCACCCCAGTAAGCATCAGCAAGCTCGTTTTGTGGTAATAGCTCGCGAGGAGTTGGTTCTGCTGTTGGAGTAGGAGTTCCTACACTCTCGATAGTCATAACAGTAGAAACTGAAGTTTCGTGCCCAAATTCAAATAAAGGTCTGTCCTTCTGAGTGCTGGATTTACCAATAATACTTATTGTGAGAACAAGTCCCAAAGTACATGCCGAAAAAAGAAGCGCAATAAATATTCTCTGAAGAAGAGTAAGGATTCTAAGTCTTCTGTCAGGACCAAATTTCTGGTTTCTGTTGAACTCTTTAAATTTGTAATTGCGATTCGTATTAATCATGTGTGCATTATATAAGTATTATGTAATAAAATCAAAGCTGATGGAAAATTTCACTATTATTAACAGAATAGTTATGGCCTCTGTGCTATATTATTCTTAAAATACTCGATTATTGTGGGGGTCAGTATGATTGTCCGTAACTGTTCAGGCGGTATAGTTTTTCATAAAGATTCAGTTTTAATGCTGCTTAATGACAAGCATGAGTGGGTTTTCCCAAAGGGTGTTATTAGAGGTGAAGAAAAGCTTACAGATGTTGCTTTGTCCAGAATTAAAATTGAAGCTGGAATTGATGCTTCAATTCTTGCGCCATGTGGCAAGACTCATTATGAGTTTTATTCTGTTACACGCCAGAAGCCAGTTCACAATAATGTTTCATGGTTCATTATGAGGGCTGATAATTGTGAGGTTACTCCTGATTCTGAGGAAGGCTTTACTGATGGAAAATTTTTTCAGATTGAAGAAGCACTTGAGATTATTACTTATAGTCAGGACAAATCACTTCTTATGACAGCATATCAGAGATATAAGGAGATTATATAAATTGGCTCCTGATTCCTTTGTTACCCTTGAGAAGTATGGTAAATCTGAACTTGAGATTAAGAATTCTGTCTTTATAGGTCAGTCGAAGCGTATCTATTCACCTGAAGAGGCAGAAGAGTTTGTCGTTGAGGTTCGCAAGACATATCCGGATGCAAGACACAGTTGTTATGCATGGATTTTGGATAACAATATGCATATGCAAAAGTATAGTGACGATGGAGAACCATCAGGTACTGCTGGTCTTCCTATTTTGTCTGTTCTTGAGAAGGGTGGAATCACAAATTCAGTAATTGTTGTTACCAGATATTTCGGAGGAGTCCTTCTTGGTAAGGGAGGGCTTGTTCGCGCGTATACGGATGCCGCTATCGAAGCTATTAAGGACAGTGGAGTTATTGCGGTAAGTAAGGGTATCGCTTTCGAGATAAAGGTGAAATACGATATGGCAGATAAACTTCTTTTTGCCATTAAAAGCCAGGGATGGAATGTGGAAGATATTATTTACGCTGAGAACGTAACTATTGTGTGTGTCTGCGACTATTCCGATGAGGAAAATCTCAAGGCATTTGTTATTGATAAATCTTCCGGAAGAGCCGAAGCCATTAAGTGTGGAGAGCGTGAGCTTCGTACAAAAGTTGAGAGGTAAATATGGAGAATAATCCATCAGAGGATAGTTTGATTGAGGAGATGCCACAGGAAGCTTTAGTGGAAGAAAGGCCAGAACTTCCTGAGGAAGAAACTCCTGTTGAAAAAACAAAAACCATTATTGTTGAGAAAGTAAGAAATCCAGCATGGGCAAATATTCTGCTGGTTGCTTTTGCTGTATGCTTTTTGTTTTCGTGTGTTCAGTCGGTGTATATTTTTGCACTGAGTACAGGAAGAGCCGGCATTAAGGGATATACAGAAAAGACAGATGGTAAACTTGAAGTGCCAGTTTCTCAGAGCGAAGAAACAGCCATCACATATGAATTTGTTAATGATCCGCATTTTACACTTGAGGATGCAGCAAGTGTTTATGATCCTAACAAAGAAACGCTTTCAACAATTGAGATTGTAGATCTTGTAAGCCCGGCTACTGTAGCTGTATTCATCGTTGGCGAAGACGATGGAAGTGAAGCTACCATATCTTCCGGATCTGGTTTTATTATCAGCGAAGATGGATGTATTGTAACGAATTCTCATGTAATTGATTCTGTTCTTCTTGAAGAGAATCAGAAGATTTATGTCAAGATTCCAGGCTTCGAACGAATGATTGAAGCAAGAATTATGGGTAATGATGTTCAGACTGATATTGCTGTAATTAAGCTTATGGAAGAGGGAAATTATCCTTGTGTTACACTCGGTGATTCGACTCTTTTAAGTGTCGGAGAATATGTTGTTGCCATTGGTAATTCACTTGGAACACTTGATGGTACAGTTACAACTGGCATTGTTTCTGCTCTGGACAGAGAGATAAGTAACAATGGATATATGATGCGTCTCATTCAGACTGATGCATCAGTAAATACAGGTAACAGTGGTGGTCCGCTCATTAATTCCTATGGTGAAGTTGTTGGTGTCGTTAATGCGAAGATGAGTTCATCTGAAGGTCTTGGTTTTGCGATTCCAATTTCGAATGTTAAGTGGATTATTGAATCACTCATTACAAACGGATGTGTTGTTGGTCGTCCATATCTTGGTATTTCTGTTGCGCAGATTGCCTCAACAGATTATTACGGAGCAATTGAAGGCGTTTATATCGCTGTAATTGATGAAGGCGGACCTGCAGATAATGGGGAATTCATGATTGGTGATATTATCAGAGCGATCAACGGGGTTGAAATCCATGAGTCATCTGATATTATAGATGTGCGTAACAGCCACAGCGTAGGTGATGAACTGGTGTTCGTTATTGAACGTGAGGGCAGAACGCTTGAGATTATTCTTGTAATAGGAGACAGTAATCAGCAATGAATCCAACCAGAAGAAAGTTGTGGGTAAAGATACTTGCATTATTCCTTGCATTCGTAATGCTTTTAACTTTTGTATCTATTATTGTCCTTATTGTACGCGGTATCTGATTAATAGATTAGTTATTTGAAACGGACCTTTTACGAGGTCCGTTTTTTTGATGTCTGTTTTTGTAACGAAATATGAGGCCGCCTCATAGACGAGACAGCCTCTTTGCATTTTGTATAGTAATTCCGCAAGGAAATTAAGGAACATCCTGAATTGCATCAAGACCTAACTGAACGAACTGATAATTATACTCAGACTCCATCTCGGCCATAAATGCCTGGTAATTCTGCATTCTGATAAAGCTGTTTACACGGTCGTACCACTCTGGCTGATCAGAAATTGAAACCATATAAATTACATAGAAACCGTCAGAAGTTTCAAGGAAAGCCTTGTCGCCAGCTACTCTTGCAGAATCAAAAATCCAGCTTGCGAGAATGCCTTCGAATTTACTTGGATAAGTATCACTGCTGTGAGTTACTTCGATACCACCGTTAAGAATTCCATCGTTATATGTATTCTCAACACTCTGGATATCAGTCTCACTGTTTACCATATCGTAAATCTGCTGTGCGTAGAACTGTGCTTCTGACATCATATAGCCTTCGCCGTCACCATTTGAAATGCGGATATGAACGAAACGAACATCACGAAGTGGAACTGACTGACGATCACGGTCTACAAAGCAGAGAATAATAGGGAAGCCGTTAGTATCGTTGAATACAATTGCATCACCTGAAGTTCTTGAGAAATCAAAAAGCCAGTCTCTGAACTCAGTATGTGTGAAGTCGTCATATCTTGCATCTGTTACAAGAGTTGAGTCTTCCTGTGCAAGTGTATTTGCAGCTTCTCCAGAAAAATACTGTGCAGCAACTTCTTCGAAAAGGGAAGCATCGTGCCCCATCTCTTCAACAATCTGGTTAGCGTGAAGATTTGCTGTATCAATAAAAGCCTGATCTCTCTGCTCGTATGTGATTCTCAAAATCTTGTAGCTTACAGTATCGTATGCATTGCGGTTTGCCTGATAAGCTTCCTCAGCCTGCTCAGCTGATGCCTGGAGTTCTTCAAGCTTTGCGCCTGAAGCGTAGTCTTCAGTAAAATACTGCTTTGCAAGTGTGTTAAGAACAACCTGCTCATCAACCTGACTTCCAAATACGCCTCTGATGTAAGTATCGAGAGGGATTCCAAGCTCGAAAGCCTTACCACGGAGCCAGTCGATATAAGCTCTTGCCAAAGTCTCGTGCTCTGGTCCGACACTATATCCATGAGCGATTGCATCATCGTACAAAATCTTTGTTGTCTGCATCTGCTGTGCAGTCATGTTAAGGAAATAATCACGCTGTGTAGCAAAATTTGGATCCTCAGAAGGGGATGCGAGCATTTCTCTTGTATCTGATGCAAATACGTCAACACCGTTATCAATAAGAATATAGTGATACATAAAGCTGAACTCGGCGCTGTCAACCATCTGTCCGTTGATAATGAGTGGGCTTTGAAGTTTTTCTTTAATACCACCACTGAAAAAGAGTGTAAGTCCAACGATAAGTATTACAACAATAACAGCACCCACTACGAAAGGGATACTCTTGGAATTTGCTTTCTTTGGTTTTCCCGTAATTCCTGTATCAGAAGAAGAGTTATAAGTAGGTGACTTCTTTCCATCAAGTTCAAGCTTGATTGGAGCAACTTCATTCTTGTGCTTCTCGCTAGTTTCAAAAGTTGCTTTCTTCTTTTTCTTTGGAACAGCAGGAACATCGTCTGCCACATCATCAATGAAATCTTCAGTTACTGTAACAGAAGATTCAACAGGAGCAGATTCGTTGTTATTTGTTGTAGTCTCCACAGGCTTTTTAAACTCGGGAGTTCTTACTTTACTATCTTTTCTTTTCACAATTCTTCCTCCTTCGAAGGAACGATTAATGTAATTGCCTCGTGAATGCATTCAACTTTACAAGGCAGTTCAGGTCCCTGTTCTCCATCGATGTCGAGGATTACAGGCTTTTCATCATTTGTTTCAAGTACCAGATTGTCGGTCTGGAAGTAAATAACGTTATCATTATATATGTGATCGCCGATAATTAATTTACCAAGAAGTGGCATTATTTCGGTAGGATCCATCTTTTTTACGACGAGTACGTCGAGCAGTCCGTCGCATAAATCTGCCATTGTCATTAATTTACGGAAGCCTCCGACACTTTTGGAGTTCGAAATAAGGAACATAATTGCGTCTGCATTATATTCTTTATCAGCTGTCTTAAGTGTCAGATTTATTGTGTTATTGATTGTTGGGATGTCCTTCATTGCTGACATCCAGTATGCAGCAGGACCGAAAGCAGTCTTAAGGTCAGATGGAACACTATAAGCAACTTCAGTCATAAGGCCACCTGCAAGAACGTTAAGGAAATAACAGTCGTTTACCTTACCACAGTCAACTTTCTTGAAAGTTGGATTCATAATCATTCTGGCAAAATCCGAAGGCTGACTTGGGAGTCCGTTAATGGATGCAAAATCGTTAACTGTTCCTGATGTGTAAATTGCAAGAGGGAGGTCAACATGGCCTTCAAGAAGCCCTGTTACAACCTCATTAACTGTGCCGTCGCCACCTACTGCGATAATATAGTCATATTCAGAAGAATTCGTCTCGCGAGCAAAACGAACCGCGTCATATCTTTTTGATGTGTAATAAATATCTGCACGTTCAAGCACGCTAAATGAAGCAAGATATGCAAGTGTATCTTCAATATTTGCTCTTGCGGCCTCACGTCCTGAGGAAGGATTCATGATTATTTTAAGTCTTAAAGCCATAAAATCTCCCTTATATATAATTACTTCACTATACTTTAACACAAAAGCAATTACACATTTGTTACCACAATGCTACAAATCGTGATAATATCTATAAGTTATGAATAAGAAGATAAATATAAAAGAAAAAGCTATAGATTTTTTAGGCGACCCAAGACTACTGTCGTTCATTTTTCCATTCCTTGTAATGGTTGTGGTTTTTGCGTTTCTTGAGGTCTATCCAGTTGGTGACAGAACTGTTCTTACAGTAGATCTTTATCACCAGTACATGCCTTTTATTTATGAATTCAGAAGCAAGATTCTGGAGGGAAGATCACTTTTCTATTCCTTTAATTCCGGACTTGGTACTGAGTATTTTGGTGCTTTCGCAAATTA
The DNA here is from genome assembly GCA_045598005.1 of Saccharofermentans sp. GTDB lineage: Bacteria > Bacillota > Clostridia > Saccharofermentanales > Saccharofermentanaceae > Saccharofermentans. The sequence continues at coordinate 64,982 of JAZLLF010000023.1, forward strand.
CGCTGCGAGCCCCCTTAATTTGCTTTGTCTTTTGTTCCCTTATAAGACGCTCCCTGTTTTTGTGGCGTTTGTAACTGCACTAAGAGCAGGACTTGCGTCCCTTTTTATGGGAATGCTTCTTTCTGAATCAGATGAGAAGAGATACGATTTTGTAACAGTTCTTTTCGGTGCATCTTATGCTTTAAGCGGATGGTTTTTAACAGATTTCTGGAACATTATGTGGTGTGACGCTTTTGTTTTACTGCCACTAGTTATTCTTGGACTTCGTAAACTTATGCTTGAGAATAAGTTCACTTTGTATGTGATTTCTCTTGCAGTTTGTATCATCTCTAATTTCTATGCCGGATACTTTATCTGTCTTTTCCTGGTGTTCTTTTCTGTTGTTTACTATTTTGCAATTCACGATTCATCGACTCTCGGATTTAAATCATTCTTTGCATGTGCAGGGAAGTTTACTTTGGGAAGCCTTATTGCAGGCATGATGTCTGCCGTTATGGTTTTACCTGTATATCTTATCCTTCAGCATTCATCAGCAACTAACAGTGAACTTACAATTGACTATAATCTTACTGGTAATCTTTTTGATTTTCTTGGAAGACTCATGGTTAGTGCAAATCCAAATATCAGAGATGGTATGGCCAATGTTTTCTGTGGCGTAATAATTGTACTTATGATTCCACTTTTCTTTATGGCACCTAAGGAGAGCACAATTTCATTAAGACATAAAATTGGCTTTGGCTTTGTTCTTTTCTTTTTGTATATTAGCTTTACAAACAGAACTCTCGACTATATCTGGCATGGATTCCACTTCCCAAATCAGATCCCATACAGACAGTCATTCCTTTTAAGTTTTGTTCTCGTTCTTATGGCATACATGACAATCAGATCACTTAAGCAGTTCTCAATTCAGGCAATAACTGCAGTGATTTGTGGCGCAGGATGTTTTGTTGTTCTTTATGAGAAGTTTGGTGAGGGTAAAGAATCATATCAGCAGATTGGACTCACACTTCTCTTTATCATTATTCAGGGTGCAGTTTTACGATCAATTAAGATGGGTAAGAAGAGTTCTTCTTTTTATGAGGTTCTGATTGCTATTACCATGGCAATTGAGATTTTCACATCTTCAATGTTTACTGTTGCACGAGTAAGTGAGCACGAAGGCTTTACAGGATACGATTTCTATTCCAAGAACCGTGATATTATCCATACTCATGCTGAAGAGATTGAAGGCAGTGAGGGTCATAACACATTTGAAAGAACTGAGCTTTATCCAAACTACATCTGCTGCATTCAGTCTGTATACGATGTAAAGGGAATGTCCATTTTCTCTTCTACAGCCCGCGAAAGCTTTGTTAAGTACATGCGTAACTTCGGATTCCATAATAATGGAATTAACGGACTTCGTAATTTTGGTCTTACAAGAGTAACTGCAGATTTGCTTGCAATAAGAAATCTTGCAACTATCGAGTCCACATCAACTCTGCCTCCACTTTTCGAAGAGGAGTTTTCGGAGGGGGATGTAGTGTTCTATGGAAACCGCGATGCTCTTTCTGTAGGTTACATGGTATCACCTGAGTTAGTGGACTATGAGCCTGATTATGCAATTCCTGATGTTTTCTTTAAGACAAACAATCTTGTAAGAGCAATGGGTGTTTCAGCTGATGTTTATTCTCCACTTAGAATTGAATCAGTTTTCTCTTCAAATGTAGGTGAGGATGGAACTTCAGGTAACGGTTATCTCTATTCTGTAAGAGATACTTCGATTGAAACAAACATTGAGTTTAATATCTCAAATGCAACTTTGGGCAGCGATATTTATGTTTATGTTGATTCTTCAAAGCAGGGAAATGTAACGGTTACCTGTGGTGATGAGACAAGAACATTCGATATCAGAAGTTATCAGATTATTTATCTTGGTAAGTTTGATGGAAATACAATTGACTGCACTATCAAGTATTCTGCTTCTCCTGCTGGAACACTTCATCTGTTTGCTTATGAACTTAATCAGGCTGGATACGAAGAGATGCTTTCAGTTCTTTCAGATGAACAGTTCAGAGTAACTTATTATGATGACACAAGTATCAAGGGAACTATCGAAGCAAACAGTGATGGTCTTTTGTTCTTATCTGTTCCATATTCTGAAGGACTTGAAGTATATGTTGATGGCGCACCTTCTGAGCTTGTAAGTATTGGAGATGCATTAAGTGGAGTAATGCTTGAAGCAGGTACTCATTATGTAGAACTTAAATATGTTCCAGCAGGATTTAAAGAGGGTGGAATAATATCTCTTTGTGGTGTTGGACTGTTTGTAGTGTTGTTATTAACATCCAGTTTTATAAGAAAGAGACATGAAGCTGCTTTACTGTCTCCTGAAATCAGCGAAGATTCTGATGAGAACACTGAGATTATCGAAGAAGTACCACTTGATGAGGGTGGCGTAGCTGAGGTTTCCGAAGAAATAAATGAGTCTTTGGAAGATGTAAATCAGATTGAGTCCGATGAGAATAACTAAGAAAACAGTAATTAAAAGCGCTGAAGTATCCTTCAGTGATATTACACTTGCTCTTCTGGCCGCAATGATTACGGTTTTGATTTTGCTTGCCTCTTTATCTTATGCATTTTCTCCATTTGATCCTGAAAAACCAGTTAATACACTGACAATGCGTCATGGTGAGTTTGATGTATCATTTTTTGACGGAATTAATGCTGATTATGAAGATATAAATGCAGGCTATGAGGTTTTTCATAATAAAACCTCATTCTATTACCCACAGTTTATACGTGAAATTTTGTTTTTCCATATGGATATTGGCTTTTTAAGTGGCCTTATTTTTGGCGCGGATAGTGTACTATGGCTTCTCATTACTTTATATCTTATTAAGTATGGAATTCTTGGAGCTTTAACATTTCTTCTTTTGCGTCGTGGATTTAGTCTTGGAAGAATGCCAGCGACAGTTCTTTCTGTAGCTTTTTCAGTTTCTTCACTTGTCTACACAATTGGTCTTAATACGGCATTATTTAATGCAATTGTGATTCTTCCAGGCGTTTGCCTGCTGATTTTAAACTTTGTAAGAAATGGCGGAATTAAAAATCTCATTTGGTCCATCGCTGGTATTCTTGTGTTCACTTTATCGGGTGTTTATGCTGTAGCAGCTCTTCCAATTCTTCTCCTGATTTTTATTGTGATTCTTATAGGAACAAGAAATACTGGATTTAATTCATACAGGAGACTTTTGGCTGCTTTTCTTTCAGGCTCTTTATTATCCTTATATATAATAGTGCCATTTCTTAAGTCTTCACGATTTATCTGGAATATTAAACCTTCAATTACTGAAGGTAAGGTAAAGTTCACACTCTTTGATTCAGTTTATAAACTTCTGGATGGCAACCTTTCAGGTGGAAGCCTTATGGACAGAATGCCTGCAATTGGCGTTGGAGCTTTTGTAGTAATGCTTCTTGTTCTGTTTTTTATAAACCATGTAATTCCATTTAAATTTAAAATCACATCAGGAATCCTTTTATTATTACTATATATAAGTGTGTCCTACGACGCTTTCGAGAGAATTCTCGTGTTCGAAGGAGCATCTTACTCTTTCTCATATTTAAGAGTAGCGCTTATGGCGTTCCTCATTCTTATTATGTCTGCAATCTCCATTAAGAATGCAGCAACGCTTCGAAAGGGAGAAGTATATGTAGCAGTGTTTGCTGTTATTATCTATATAATCCTATCCAATAATTCTGCTTCAGAAATAGTTCATGGCACAGTTTCCATGTATTTATCTGCACTTGTGGCAATTCTTTCTGGCTGTATTGTTATTGCTATGGCAGATAAAAAAGAAGGCGTTTCTTATTTCCTCATGCTTCTTATTCTTGGCGAAATAGCTTTAAATGCAGCCTTTGTTCTTGCACCAGCTTCCTTCAATACGGCAGACGTTCGCGCTGATTCTGTTTTGGGGAATTATAACGAAGCTTCTGACAATTACATTTTCGAAAGCGGGAAGATGGAGTATATAGTTCTTTCAGAAGACTTAAGCGAGCTTTCTTCTTTTATTCCACCACACGAGAGAGTTAATACTGTTGCAAGATCCCTTTATATTAATAATGTATTTAATTTAGTAGAGAATTATCCAGTATATGTAAGTGGTGCAGCAACGCTGGGGGACGGAATGTACGAGGCACTTCCAGAAAGTTCACTTACTACAGTTAATTTGAGAATCACTAGAAATGATCTTGTATCAGATGTGTATCTCAGCTCATCTTATGTAGGGCATGCAAACATCAGACTTCTTTATGGTGAAACAGAAGAAAACATTTCTGTTAGTTCACCATTTCTCATTAAACTTGATGTAAATGAGATGAGCTACATAGCTGCTATTGATTTTTCTGGTGGCTTTTATGGAAGATTCGATCTTTCTGCTGTAGTTTCTGACAAGGATGCACTTGCAGAATTTAAGGGATCAATTAATGAAATCAGAAATAATGAGATTAATCTTTCAAGCAATCATTCGATGATTTATGACGGAACAAGAACAGTCATTACTTCCGTTAAATATAGCCCTGACCTTGAAATTATCTATACAAAGGCAAATAAAATTTACGTTGCAAAGAGTTTTAACCTGAATGGACTTCTGGCATTTAATGTTGAGTCTGGTGGCTTTGATCATCAACAGGCAAAAATTATCAGTAGCAGAAATGATCTTATTGTAGGATTTGTATCTACAGTAATTGTTTTTATTTCTTTAATAATCCTTTGTATTATGTATAATAATAAGGCTGTCTAAAAAAAGTCAGCATCTGAAGAAGTGAAAGATGAAAGTATAGAGGAGACTAATCTTGATAAACGAGAAGATTAAAGATGGAAGCGAATTTGTCATCTTTGATATGGAGTGGAATCAGCCATTCCCTGGAAGAGATTATAGGTTTGATGTTTCCACACTTACAGGCGAGATTATCGAAATCGGTGCCGTTAAGTATATTTATGAAGCTGGCTCTTTCCGTGAGGCCGGTATCTTTTCGTGTGATATTAAGCCTCAGCGCTATACAAGAATTCACTATCATGTTAAGAAGGTAACTCATAAAACAGATGAAGATCTGATGAATGGAATAAGCTTTAAAAAGGCTTATACAAGATTCATGGAGTTTTGTGGTCCTGATGCAATGCTTGTTGGCTGGGGAAATTCTGATCCAGATATGCTTAAGATGAATCTTAAGTTCTTTGATATGGATTATATGCTTAACAGAAATTTCCTTGATGTTCAGCCAGTGTTTTCATATTTTGCAGGAGAGCGTGGAAAGCAGAGAAGTGTGGAGTTTGCAGTAGATTATTATGCAATCCCTAAGGAAGACATGTTCCACAGTGCAACAGCTGATGCCAGATATACTGCTGAGATTTTCAAAAGAGTACTTGAATGCAATCAGACAAGTGAAGTTTTGAGAGTTATTGAGAATTCTGCGATTAATCCTGACATTAAGCGTGAATATGTAAATGTCGGATCAGAAGCAGCGAATATGCTTGACTGTTTATCCTTTGTAGATGGTTTCACAAAGACATGTCCTGTATGTGGCGGTGCTTTTTCTCCTGAAATTGATGAATTCCGAATTCGTAAATCAATATATGCACTTTATTCCTGCAAGATACATGGTGACTTTTTTGCCAGAACAAAAATTAAAAAGAACAAGGGTGGCAAATACTATGCAGCATCAATTGTCAGATTTGCTACACAGAATGATTATTTCCTAGTCTCCAGCAAAAAGGAAGAATTTGTGAAATTCGGATGCGAAGGGGCACCAATTGTGAACACAAACGAGAAAAATGACACAATTGAAGGAAATATAGCAGAATAACTATATAAAACAAGCTATGTTGTGAAGATTTTGTGAACTAAAATGTCAAAAAATCAAAATCTTTTATTGAAATTCATAGTGACGTGCCTTATAATGAACCAAGATAATACATATAAAAGACGCATTATGCATATTTTCAGATAAGGAAGGGAATTTTATGCTGACAAGTACAATGGCTAAGAAACGTGCGCAGCAGAACAAGAAGGGTGTAATCCTCATCTCTATTTTGTTCATTTTTATCATTGCTGCGATTTTTATCACTTGTGCAATTATGATGACTTCTGGTACTCGTTCACGTCTCTATGATAAGGCGGAAGAGAATCAGGCTAGACTTTCTGTAACATCTGCTGCCGAGGCATTCTATCAGGCGCTTCTTAATCAGCGTATTCCTGATTCTGATCTTGAGAGCTTCTGTGGTACAACAGCTCCAAGAAAGATTACAACAGACGCAGCTATCCCTGGCTTTACTGAGGCAGATGATAACTGCACAACATTTGTATGTACAAAGGGTGCAGGCAACGTTATTTATGTTGAGTTCACAACAACAATCGGTACAGCTACAGATTCTGTAAAGCTTACACTCCTTAAGACACCTCCTGCTGCTAGTCAGCCTGCATTTGCTCAGATGGTAGAGACAGAGGCAAGTCTTAACTCTGCTGAGATGGTAATCGGTGCCGGTGGTGCTGGTAGAGCTGATAATACAGTTCTTGTAAGAGGAGACGCTGAGATTAAGGGTGGTGAGAGTTCCACAGGTCCTATCTCTAACTACGTAATTCTTGGTGAGTTTACACCACGTGCTGGTTTTGCTTTCCAGGGTGACGTTGTACTTTGGGGCACAGAAGCTGTTCTTAATATGACAGACGCTCAGGGTGGTGGTTTCCACGCTAACAATGTATTCTTCATTAACCCAACAAATTCATGGCGTTCAGGTACTGATGCAATTAAGGCAGGCGGTAGTGAGCCAGCTCTCGTAAATAACTGGGGCTTTATCAATACAGGTGCTGCATTTAATGATAAGACACGTTCTGATGTAATCAATAATGAGGACAGAGCTCCTGAGAACATCTTGTTCCTTTCAGCTAGTTTTGATGGTGATCATTATGCAACAACTGGTGTAACTAACCCAGTTCCTGGTGGTGAAGGTGCAGCTAGAACATATCTTACAAACGGAACACATAATAACCTTCAGGATGATAATTCACTTACAGCTCTTGCAGCTATTCTTGAGTCATCTATTATTGATAGCTTTGGTGTAAGTGGTACAGAACCAGCACATGGTTTTGCTGACAGAGTTGATAACTATATCTCTGATGGTCTTGTTTCACAGATTAATAAGCAGTATCCATCAACTTCTGATGCTGAAGCTACTATCTTCGGTCTTGGTGGTCTTTCAGCTGGAGCTGCAACTCCATTGTCAGCTGCAACACTTAAGGCATGCATCAATGGTAACAACGGTACAAACGGTCACACACTTCCAGCAAGCCCTAGCGGTTATGTGATCAATGGTGCTACTGGAGAATATCAGTATCTTGAGATCAGACCTGATGGAAACGGTGCTCAGACTGGTTATATCGACATTGACCTTACAGAGCCAGGTGCACAGACATTCGTTATTTTCGTTACTGGTAATGTAAAGCTCTTTGAGACAAGATTCCTTGTTAGAACTGATAATCCACAGGACTTCTTCAAGATTGTTCTTCAGCCTAATGCTTCTCTCTGGATTGGTGGAGATAGCGGACGTGCCGGTATCTATTCTTCAACAGGTCGTGACGTTGCTGATGTTGATACTAGTGGTGGTGCTTGGGCTAACAGTGCAACAAATCCAAAGCCACATGCTTACATCTTTGGTAGAGGAAGCAATACATTGACATTGTACCGTGGTTCAATGGTAGAGGCTTATGTAGGTCTTTACGATAGCGTTGAGAATAGTACATCTACAGTAGATTTTGCTGATGCAAACTCAACAAACTCATACTTCCTCGGAAGAATCATGGCTGCAACAGTTAAGCATGTACAGGGTGGTGCGCTCAACATTCCTTACTGTGTAGATCCTAACTCTGATGATCAGGTAAATGGACTTGTTGTTATCAGCTCAGACTACAAGGTAGTTGGATTCGAGTATTATTAATAGATAATAACTTAAACAATATAAAGGCTGTTTCAAATGAAACAGCCTTTTAATTTGCAAAAAATATAAATATAAAAATTAAAGAGATATAGGTCTTGAATCAAGTAATTCACTAATGAATTCTGAGTCGGTGAGTGGAGTGCAGGAAATTGAATCTGGAATATTAACACCATATTCGTCAATTGAAGATGAAGAAACACAAATAGATTTTATATCTGAAAGAAGCATAAAATCATTGAGTAGCTCATCATCTTCAAGAAGAGTAACTCCCTTGTCTGCAAGAATCAGTGAAACGTCCTTCTCAACAGAGATTGCCAGAGCATGAATATATTTCTTTAAAACTGATCTGCCATAATTAGAATCTGTTGAAAAATAATCATGTGTAATAAGTATATGTATAGGATCAGTTGAATCACTGATATCAAGTTGCGTCAAAAGATCAAGACTTGTGTCGATATCATAATTATTTCTTTGATTGTCGCTCATCAAACTCACCTCTGTTACCTGAAAGGAAACGCATTGAACGCTGAATAGCATTCTTGCTGTTACCCCATGGCTTATCATTATTACGATAATCAAACTTTAAAGTAAACCACTCAACATCATCTTCCAGTGTCTTAAAAGCAGCTGTATTTGTTCTTGAAATTGATACAACAAAATCAGCAGCATCGTTCTGCGATAACTTTGCTGCGGCAGCTCTCAGGAGCAAGGAAGTATGTGGAAGACAGTGATTTTTTGAATCAAACTTAGTTCTGAAATCATTGTCGTGGGAATAAAGATACATGATTACTTCAATGTATCTTTCCGTAGTGTAGTCTACTTTCTCGCAAATTGGACAAGTTGAAACACGCTTGTCGATTTTATCTGCAATAGAGAGCAGCTTGGATTTGTATTCAGTATTACGCCCCTTAAAGAATGAACCCTTATTAGGAGCAGCAGCTCTAAGCTGCTCAGTGATATCTTCATCAAAATCTTTAAGATGTGTATGAAGCATAAGACCGAGTCCAAGACGATTCTTCTCACTGGTGTTAAGCTTTCCCATATGTTCAGGACAAAAACCAGTTTTATTAGTCTGAACTCTTGTATCTGGCTCCATCAAAGATGGACCAAGATAATAATCAAGATAATCTGTTTCTGCTTTTGCTTTTAAAGTACAAAGCGGACATTCACAGTCTGATTCATAAGACTCATTAACTGGAATTGTATATATCTTTTCAATCATATAGCCTCCTTGGAGTGAATAAGTCTAAGGGCACGCACATTAACTGCAACAGTTGTAATTGCAGTATATTCTTCAATGGCTTTTCCAACTTTCTGCTGAACATTAAATAAAACATCCTGTGCATCAAAGCCATAGTAAAGTGCAAGACCTATGTTAATTACAACGCCGATAGTTCTCTTTTCAGTTTTGAATGTGTCTACTTTTGCAAAACCTGGTACATCAAGAAGTACAATTTTGATCAAATCCAAAAGTGCATCGTCTGAAATCGAGTATGAACCCAAAGAAGAGAAGGTAGGACGTACCATTGTACGTTCCTGCTCACCATTCTCAAGTGAAAGACTGCTGGAATTCTCCTTCTCAAGTCGTTGTCTGATTCTGTTAATTGGATCTGCAAAGTAACCTGAAAACTCATGCTTAATTTCCATGCTAGGTACAGGAATAGTATGCATACCTTCAGTCATACGGGTATTACGCGCATGACGTCTTTCCTGTTCAGTTGTAACATCTTCAATTCTGATAAGCATGGAAGGCTGATTAAGCCATAGATTAGTAGTAATCTTCTGAAGCATTGAATCGCTAGTTCCAAGAATCATGAGAGCGGTAGGAGCAGATTCAACTAAAGCTCTTCGCATTACTGCCGATCTTGTAGGATCGACAAAAAGTGCCTGCCTTACAGATTCCATCTTTGTTGGAGCTTTCTTTGCAGAAGTACCAGCAACAATACGGCTTCCGTTTACAAGAAGACCGTCATCGATGAGATAATGAATATCATTAGAACGTGCTACAGAAATAGCTCTTGTACTTTTACCGGTACCGGAAGGTCCTACAAACGCACAAACAGCAATCTTTGACAACGCATCACGTGTCAAAGCCTCGCTGCTCATAATATCATCTATTGATAGTTCCGGAACATTACGATGAGTACGATTCTCGCCGGAACGCTCGAATCGACGCAGAGTAGCACGAAGTTCAGGAATCAGAACGCCACGGCGTGGCTGCTGTACATGATTTCCGGACTCAGTTTGAACAGAATCAGAAGAATGGTTAAGTTCATTCTGAGACATATCGCACCACCTTAAATTTAATTAGTTGTCCCAACTATAGAAATAGTCCTGAACGTCTTCGTTCTCCTCAAGCATATCAAGCATCTTCTCAAGAAAAGTGATGATATCTGGATCAGTTACTTCAGTAGGAGTAATAGCAACAGGGCCACAGCTTGAATCCATGAACTCATAACCCTTAGCCTCAAGAGCATCCTTAACATCATAGTAATCAGCTGGATCAGTATCTACTTCGTAGTACTCTTCCTCAGCAACGAAATCAGCAGCTCCACAATCAAGAGCGTCCATTGTTACCTGATCTTCATCTTCGTATTCTTCCTTGGAAATAAGGATTACACCCTTCTCTTCGAAAAGGAAAGCAACGCTTCCGTCAACGCCCAAAGATCCACCGTACTTAGTGAAGATGTGACGTACATCAGCAGCTGTTCTGTTACGGTTATTTGTAAGAGTCTTAACCATGAAAGCTACTCCGCCTGGGCCATAACCTTCGTAAGTGATCTCTTCGTAATCATCACCTTCACCAGCTCCAGCGGCCTTCTGAATAGCACGCTTAATATTGTCGTTAGGCATATTTGCTGCCTTAGCCTTTGAAATTACATCCTTAAGTCTTGAGTTACCATCAGGATCAGGTCCGCCTGCCTTTACAGCAACAGCAATCTCCTTAGCAATCTTTGTAAATACAGCACCCTTTGCTGCATCAGAAGCTTCCTTCTTTCTCTTAATGTTGTTCCACTTGGAATGACCTGACATATAAACCTCCAAAAATTAAGTTCTGTTTAAACCATAATAATATAACTTATTATAAGCAAAATAACAACCGTAGCGGCACCTATGATGCCCACATATCTGTTAGCCTTTTTGCCAATAGTAAGAACTCTTAAAAGAGCGAAAAGCAATGCAAAACATGATGTTACAACCCAGCCATTTATAAACATCAGATAGTATGAAAATAGAAGAATACCAGAGAATGTCAAATCAAGATAAATCTCATTCAGTGTATATTTCTTACGGAAAATAGTAAAAATTACTACTGAAAATGCTGGAAGAATTAATACTCTGATTAATTTAAGACCAATAGCAAGTAAAAACTGCTTGAATGAATCGTGAGATGCAAGTGATACAAAAATCTGAGCAGCAAATGCTAAAGAAATGGTAGTAACAGGAAGTCTTAAGAAACACTTTGAAGTGTCATACCAAATCATCATTGCGGCAATGACTGCACATGAAGCAATGAGGAACAGGAAGTGATAGAGGAAAATAGTAAAAGCACTAAAGTTGATAATTCCCAATACAGCAGCAACTTCAAAGAATGTAAAAGCACTGATATGAAGCAGTGAAGCAAGGAGGAAGAAACAACCTGTTAAGGTTTCAATTTTGAAATAGCGTGAAGGAATAGGTGCCTTACAGTAACGGCATTTTCCACCAAGGAACACCCAGCTAAAAACTGGAACAAGATCTTTTGCTGCAAGCTCGTGAGAGCATGTCATACACATAGAGTGTCCCTTCGAAATAGTTCTACCCATAGGTGTACGATAGATTACAACGTTCAAAAAACTACCAATTACAAAGCCTAAGAGAGTTATAAACACAGAAAAGAATATATAAAAAAAAGAAAAATAATCCATAATATGTTCCTCCGACTCATAAAATATAACATAAATGTTCTCCTAATTGAAACAAAACGGAAATCCTAAATGATAAAAAAACTTGTTTTTTACAGGTCCGTGTTGTATGCTTTTATCTGTATAATTTTAGGAAAAGTATGCCAATTTCCGTGATTTTGACAAATTTTCCTTGATGTAAAGATATTTACAGGGAGGCTATTTATGAAGAGATTAGGTGACATTCTCATTGAGAGTGGATTTCTTACGGCAGCCGAACTAGCTGAAGCTTTGAGCGTTCAGAAAGAGAGTGGAAAGCGTTTAGGAGAAGTTATTACTGAGATGGGACTCATGACTGAGTTCGACATCCTCCGTGCTGTATCAAGCCAGTATAACTACCCAATCATCGATCTTACAAACATCGAGGTTGACCCTAAGGCAACTGCACTTCTTGATGAGAAGTATTGCACAGAGAACACAGTAGTTCCAATTGGTTTTGACGATGATCAGCTTGTAGTTGCTATCGACGATCCACTTAATATTCTTGTTCAGGATGAGTTGCAGTTCCGTACTGGATACCAGATTATCCTTATGCTTGCTACAAGATCAGGAATCATCGACACAATTAAAGTTAATTATGGTAGAGAGAGTGCTGCAAAGGCGGCTCAGGAGCTCGATGAGGATTTCGGTTCTGATGGTCTTGAGGGACTCAGCGATGAGGTTTCAGAAGCTGTAAACAGTGCCCCTGTAGTTAAGCTCGTTAACTCAATGATTGAATATGCTATCAGAGCTGGCTCATCAGATATTCATATCGAGCCAATGGAAGACAGAGTTCGAGTTAGAATTCGTATCGATGGTGTTATGCAGGAGATTATGAGTAACCCTCTTAATGCTCGTGAAGCTATCATCACAAGAATTAAGATTCTTGGTGGTATGAATATCGCCGAGAAGCGTATTCCACAGGACGGTCGTATCCAGACTGATATCAACGGACAGGAAGTCGACATGCGTGTATCTATCCTTCCTTGTATCACAGGTGAGAAAACCGTTATTCGTATTCTCGCAAAGAACGATGGTAACCTTAACAGAAAGTATCTCGGTATCAGTGATCACAATAACGCTCTTATCGATAAGATTATTAAGGTACCACAGGGTATCTGTCTTATTTCAGGTCCTACAGGTTCTGGTAAGACAACAACTCTTTATACACTTCTTGCTGAGAAGAATGATCCAGAAACAAATATTATTACAGTAGAGGACCCAGTCGAGATTCGTATCCCTGGACTTAATCAGGTTCAGGTTAACGCTAAGGCTGGTATGACATTCGCAAGTGGTCTTCGTTCTATCCTCCGTCAGGACCCTGATATCATTCTCGTCGGAGAGATTCGTGATGGTGAGACAGCCGAGATTGCCATGAGAGCTGCTATTACAGGTCACCTTGTATTTAGTACTATCCATACAAACGATGCCGTTTCATCTATTAACCGTCTTATTGATATGGGTCTTGAGCCTTACATGGTTTCTTCTGCTCTCGTAGGTGTTGTATCACAGCGTCTCGTTAGAAGAATCTGTACTGGATGTCGTAAGACATATGAGCCAGATGAGTATGAGATTGAGAAGTTCCACCTTGAGCCTGGTCAGAAGCTTTATAAGGGTGAAGGTTGTACAGATTGTAATGGTAGTGGTTACAAGGGACGTATCGCTATCCATGAGATCGTTGTAATGACTAAGGGTATGAAGACTCTCCTTGAGAGAAGAGCAAGTGAAGAAGAAATGAGACAGCTTGCTGTTAAGGAAGGAACACAGATGCTTCAGGATTCTGCTGCAGCTTTGTGTCTTGAAGGTATTACAACAGTTGACGAGCTCAACCGTGTTGCATATTCAGTAGATTCATAATTTAGGAGGAAATAGTTGTGGAGGAATTTTCTTTGACAATGGATGCCATTCTTGCTGAGGCAGTAAGAAGAGGCGCATCAGATACACACATTACTGTTGGTCTGCCACCAATGATTCGTGTAAGTGGTGAGCTTATGCCACTTAGCAATCAGGTTTTGACACAGGCTGATACAGAGTTTTTGTGTAAGTCTATGATTGATCGTTCTAGACAGCAGTATCTTGCTGAGCGTGGTGAAATTGACTTTTCATATGTAGTAGCAGATTTCAGCCGTTTCAGATGTAACATCTATAAGCAGCGTGGTGCTTATGCTCTTGCTGCAAGAACAATCACAAACGAAATCCCAACATGTGAGAAGCTTGGACTTCCTGCAATTTTTAAGGAAATTGCTATGAGACCACGTGGACTTATTCTTGTAACAGGTCCTACAGGTTCTGGTAAGTCTACAACTCTTGCTGCAATGGTTGGACATGTTAACAGCATCAAGAAGTGTCATATCCTTACACTCGAGGAGCCTATCGAGTATCTTCACGAGCATGGTGAGGCTATGATCAACCAGAGAGAAATTCACGAGGATACTTTGTCATTCGCAAACGCTCTTAGAGCTGCTCTCCGTGAGGATCCAGATGTAATTCTCGTAGGTGAGATGCGTGACCTCGACACAATTAGTACTGCTATTACTGCTGCCGAGACAGGTCACCTTGTAATGTCAACACTCCATACTTCAAGTGCGTCAGATACAGTTAACCGTATCATCGACGTATTCCCACCTCATCAGCAGGATCAGATCAGAGTACAGCTTGGTTCAATCCTTATCGCTGTTATCTGTCAGACACTCGTTCCTAAGATTGCTGGTGGACGTTGTGCCGCTTTTGAAATCATGCTTGCTAACGATGCTGTTCGTAACAACATTCGTGAAGGTAAGACATATCAGATTGATAGTACAATCGCAACAAGCCTTCAGCAGGGTATGTGTCCTTTGGACTTCTATCTCGCAGAGCTTGTAAAGCGTAAGCTTATCTCAAGAGAAACTGCTATCAGCAGATGCCGATTCCCAGAAGATCTTAAGAGATATATCAATAACGTTGGTGGACCAGCTAACAGCCCACTCTTCGGTGATCTTGATTTCGTATAATTTTTTGTCACGATAAAAAGTAGGAGGAGAATGATATATGGCAAATTTCAGATATCAGGTTCTTGATAGTGCTGGAAAGACGTCAACTGGTGTATTGACAGCGAATAGTATCGCTGATGCATCAAGACAGCTTAAGGCTGACGGCAAGTATGTTGTTAAGATTGAACTTGATAATGGTCCTGGACTTTTGAACATGGAAATCACTCGTAAGAAGCTTAATACGAAGGAACTTGTTCTTATCTCCAGACAGCTGGCATCTCTTTTGTCTGCCGGCATTACAATTATCAGAGCACTTGATATGCTCTATCAGCAGGTAGATTCAAAGCCTGCACGTAAGGTAGTAGGTGAGATTTACGAAGGCATTCAGTCTGGTAAAACTCTCTCTGAAGCATTTAAAGAGCAGAGAGATGCTCTCCCACAGATTATGATCAGTATGGTCGCTGCCGGTGAAGAATCTGGTCGACTTGATGAAATCATGGAGAGACTTGCAGCTCACTTCCAGAAGGAGTCAAAGCTTAAGAATAAGGTTTCATCCGCAATGGTATACCCAAAAATCTTGTTCTTCCTTACAATTGCGATTACTGTTGGTCTTTTGACTTTCCTTGTTCCAGGTATTGCTGAGACAATCAAAGATCTCGGTGGTGACCTTCCTGCTCTTACAAAGGGAGTAATGGCTGTTTCTGATTCACTTGTTCATTACTGGTGGCTCTATGGTCTCGTTGCTTTTGCTTTGTGGTTTGGTTTTACAACATGGAAGAAGAGCGATTCTGGAAGAATGCAGTGGGATAAGCTCATGCTTACTGTTCCTATTGTAGGTAAGGCTACTAAGCTCACAGCCGCTTCAAGATTTACAAGAACAGTTTCAACTCTTCTTAAGTCTGGTCTTTCAGTATTGCAGTCTGTAGAAATTACAGCAGCTTCACTTGATAACAGGGTTCTTGAGAAAAAACTTGCTGATGCAAGACTTGAGATCCGTAAAGGTACATCACTTTCAAAGTCTATTAAGGGTATTACAGAGTTCCCACCAATGATTTATGCAATGGTAGCTATCGGTGAGGAGTCAGGTACACTTGATACAATTCTTGATAAGGCTGCTGACTATTTTGAGGATGAGGCAGATGCTGCTACAGCAAAGATGGTTTCTGCACTTGAGCCTATCATGCTTATTGTTATGGCTATCCTTGTTGGTACAACAGTTGGTGCTATCGCAATGCCTATCTTCACAATGGCTAAGTTTATTATGTGATGCAGAGAAAGGAGACTAACTAAATGGGTTTTTTAGATAATTTAAACGGATCAAAGAACTTGGTTATTGATACATCAAGTTCAAACGTAAAGTTGGCTGTAGGTGACTACAACTCAAAAATGCAGGTTGTTACAATTGATAAGGCTGGTATCGTTCCACTTGAGAGTGATGCAATCGCTGATGGTGCAATTTCTGATTCATTTAACGTAATCATGGCTTTGAAGCATGCTTTTGCTAAGCTCGAGATTAAGAGCAAGAACTGTATCATTACAACTGATGGTGCTTTTGTACACACTCGTGACCTTGAGCTCCCAAAGGTAAAGGCTGAGCAGCTTACAGATATGGTACGTTATGAGGTTATGGGTCAGGGTACTAATAAGGATATGAACATTGAGTATCTCGTTACTGGTACTACAAAGGATGCTGAGACAAACGCTGAGAAGCTTAAGATCAGAGCTGTTGCAGTTCCAACAGATACAATTGGTGAGTATCGTGAGTTCATTAAGAATCTTGATCTTACAGCTGTAGCTATGGACTGTAACTCAAACGCTGTTAGAAAGTTGTTTGCTTCAGGAACTGTTAACGGCAGCATTAATATTGCTCAGTCAACACTTCTTCTCATTGAGCTTTCTGGCGCAGTCACAACTATTACAATCCTTGATAAGGGCTTCCCAGTTCTTTCAAGAAGACTCCAGTTTGGTCATAGCAATATTCGTCAGGTTGCTGAATCTGTTAAGAAGATGCAGGGTGGCGGAGAGACACAGTCTTCACTTGCTAGAAGACTTAACATTACAAAGAGTGATTCCGATCTTTCTGTTGCAGTTGAAGAGATTGACGTATGGCATGAGTCACTTGTTGAAACTCCATCACTCCAGAGTGCTGTTAATGCTTATTTCAAGAGCCTCGTAGATGCAGTTTCAAGAACAGCTCAGTTTGCTATTTCAAAGTTCCATATTGATAGCATCGGTACATGTCTCCTTTATGGTTCAGGTGCTGAATATAAGAAGATTGATAAGGAACTTTCAAGACAGCTCGGTACACAGGTTGAGGTATTGCACACACTTAGTACTGTTCGTGGTCCTAAGGAGCAGTTCTCATTGCCTCAGTTTGTTAACTGCTGTGGCGCATTGATTCGTCATGACTAAGGAGGGGAAATAAATGGCTTTAATTGGTTCAAATAAGGGCATAGTTAAAAATGATATTAACTTTTTTGCCGCATTTACAGCTAGTGCACGTAAACAGGCACAGGCTCTTGCAGCTGTAGCAGCTGTTTCACTTATTTTCGTAGGTGTTACACTTGGTATCCTCGCATATCAGGGATTCAAGTATCTTGGTTTGAAGAGTAATGTAGATGGTTTAAAGGCAGAACTTGCAAAGCCTGAATATCAGGCTCTTGACGCTGAGGCTGCAAGCCTTCAGGCTGAAGTAACATCAAGAACACAGTATTTGTACACACTTTCAGCAATGCGTAAGACTGTAGATGAGGTTCCTTCATCATCTGTTAGCCTTGTTGAACTTCTTGGTGACAACATTCCAAACGATGCATACATCTACTCTTATGACTTTACTGGTACTGAGGGTGAAATCATTGGTTACGCTTTCAATTACTACAGCGCACTTGATATGGTAAATAAGATTCAGGCTAGTGATGTATTTGCTTCTCCTGATATTGAGATCGTTAGATATGTTCCAGACACAGGTTCAGAAGAGTATGTAGAGGGTGTTCTTTACGTTGACGCTTGTTATCAGTTCACAATTTCTGGAAACCTTACATCTGATATCTATGTATCTCTTACAAGATTCTATGATGATGGTGTAACAGTAACAGCTCTTTCAGGTATCGAGACAGTCGCAGTTAGACCAGGTACAGCTTACGAAGTAACAAACATTGCAGCTTATGGTGACGAATATGTTCTCACATCTGTAAAGATTGACGGAACTGAAGTAACAGCAGAAGAGCTTGCGTCTTTCATTGCTTCTGATTCTATTTCTGGTATTTCACAGAGAAACGTTAGCATTGAATGTTACTATAGTTTGGCAGCAGCAGCAGAAGGGAGTGACGCATAATGGGTAATTTAGGACAGCGTGAAAAATATCTTATTATTGTTATGGGCATTTTGCTCATTATCCTTGCATTGTATTTGCTTGGTATTAGACCTTTAACAGCTAAGAACTATGATCTTGAGGTTGAAAAGCAGCAGCTTCAGGCTCGTCTTGACTACTACAAAGCATTGCAGCAGAGTAACGACGAGATGCTTTCTGAGATTCATGCTCTTGAGGGTCAGATTTCTGATATTGAGGAAACATTTGTACCTGTTATTAATACAGAGGCTTTAGAGCAGTACATCATGAACATTTTCGAGTCAAATGATTGTCCTTACCTCGTAGGTATTTCTACAGAGAATGTTCAGTCTCCTGCATTTACACTTCCAGATGGTTCTGTTGCTGATGAAACACTTAACATCAAGCGTGTAGCTGTTGTTTATTCAACAACTGATGGATTTAATGTTCCTGAGTACAACCGTGATCAGTCACTCATCGACCCTGAGACAGGTAGAGTTACAGAGAATCAGGAAGAAGTTGATGCAATTCTTGAGGGTATGACATGGCAGGGTATGGAATCAATCGTTGGTTACGATGAGTTCATTGCTTCTCTTAATGTAATCAAGGATGAGAATCCTAGCTGCATTAAGATTTCTGAGATTCGCGTAGACACAGTTGCTGGTTATAAGCTTATGTCTGCAACAATCGATTTCTACTCAGCTAATCTTATTAACAGAGTATCTCCAGCAACAAGCTCTGCTCCATATGTTACATGGGCTGGCGCTGCTTCTTACCCAACAGGTGCTGGTTTCATCGGATTGCCATTCTATGTAGATAATCCAGACAGTGCTTGGTATGGATTCTATATGCCACTTGCAGATGCAACATCAACTGATCGTCCATTTGCATCAGCATTCTCAGCTGCTTATTTCTCAGCAAATGCTAATGCTACTGGTCTCCCAGGTTTCTTGGAGCTTGACGAGGATGCAGGCAATAACAACCAGGGTGCAGATGATCAGGGTGAAGATCTAGGTGAAGATGCATAAGTGAATTTTCACAATTGAAATAGATTTCGAAATAATTGTGAAAAAAATGTGAAAAAGGTATTGATAAATTAAGAATCGATGCTATAATATAACTACAAACTCAATATTCCAAGGAGGAAAATTATTATGAAGAAGATTTCTAAGTCAAAGAAGGGTTTTACACTCGTTGAGATGGTACTCGTTATCGCTATCATCGTTATCCTTGCTGCAGTACTTATCATTGGTGTTGGTACATACATCCAGCGTGCACAGAACGCTGCTTCATCAGTTGAGGAGCACAACAACAAGCTCACATCTATCGCAAACATGATCTAATAATTAGAAAAATTGTGATAACTAGAGCGGTGAAGAAATTCACCGCTCTTTTTTATTCAAAAAATATCATCTGAATAAAAACACAAAATACTATCAGAAGCTTTTGAGGAAATTGATTTTAAGGTATAAAAGCAAATTACTATTGAAGACATAGGACAATGGCAGAAGAGTAATATAATAGGGAAATAGAATATTGCCGAATATTTAATGCGTGAAAGATAGTTTGTTCAATATTTTGTCAAAATCTTTAAGGAAATGTGAATAAATATGTTGAAATCAAGCCAAAACGCTGTATAATAAATTTGTTAATTTATATTTATAAATCATATGCACCAGATTGGAGATTGCTATGAAGAGAACATTAAAGACTAAGAAGGGTTTTACATTAGTTGAAATAGTTGCTGTAGTTGCGATTATTGTAATTTTGGCTGGCGCACTATTTATTTCTGTATCCGAGATTTTAAATTCGACACAGAGATCCAAGGCTGATCGTGAGCAAGAGTTTGCTGATTATAAGGCAAGTGCCAGTGCAAATGAAGTACGTCTTGCTGGATATAATTTTTGAGGTGATATTCTATGAAGAAGTTTAATAAGAACACAAAGAAGGGTTTCACACTCCTTGAGGTAATGCTTGCTGTAGCAATCATGGCATTTGCTTCAACAATGATTATGGAAGGATTTATCGCAACAATGAATTGTTCTAGAAATAGTACAATCTATTCACGCGTTGGTTCTACTCATTATGCTGAGCTTATTAATATTATTGCATTGAATTCTAATCTTGCACAGAAGGATAGAATTTATAATGGTGGTACACCAAGCCAGCTTCATTTTACAACTGGTATTCAGTCTGGTGTTTATATTTGGAAGCGTGCTACATCAGCAGAGCCTATTAATGTTCCAGGCGCTACAGGTAATGCAAGAGAGGCTGACATCAACTCTACTCTCGTAGATAACAGAACAGCTTTCTTCTATATTCCAACTGCTCCAGATGGTTCAACAACATGTGTACGTGATCATGTTGGTGAGTTCTCATATTGTTATTATGCTGGTGGTAACGCTGAATGGCTTACACCTGCATTCCGTTGTATCCATGAGATGGATGAGTATAACGATCCTAACAGTGCATACTATCATCAGCCAACTCATCGTTACTGTTTCCAGTACGATTAATATAGGTAATAGGAAGGGACGATTTTATGAAGATTATCAATAAGAATAAGCGTGCTTTTACACTCGTTGAACTTATGATTGCTATCGCAATTATCTGTTTGATTATGGGATTGTTCGTTTCACTCATCCTTGCAGTTAAGAATTCTTTCTATAGAACATATACTTCTAACGATGCTGCTGATTATGCTTACTTGTATTCAAAGGCAATTGAGAATTACATCTTAAGAGAATCAGAAACTGATCCAGGAGTTGAGCATACATTCACAATTGATGCAGATAACAATTCAGCATTCCTCGTGGATGATGCAGAGCCATTCTCAATGGAGCAGATGATGCGTGAAGGTAATGCAAAGTGGAGAGTATATCTTGATGGTAGTGTAGATGCTAATGGACTTCTTTCATATACTTTGTACTTTGTTGATAATTACGTAAATCCTGGTGAACTCGTATTAACATATAAGGGAACTCTTTGGATTCCATGTCATGGTACAAGCCAGCCAGCTGCTTCTGTTACAATCACGCACGAAGGATCTTCTGCAAGTTGGAATGGTTATGCTGGAGAAATCGCTGGTGGTAAGTCAGTAGTATTCCATGTAACTGGTACAGAGATGGCAGTTTAATAGAAGAATCATTTAAGTATTAAATTAAGACTTCGCATTATGCGAAGTCTTTTTTTGCAAAAAAATAGAATAATTGTAGAATTGAAGTATAATTATGAGAAAAACTTAAAGAAGGTGAAATGATGGGCATTACTGTAGGCCTTGATATTGGCGGTAGCACAACTAAGATTGTTGGAATGAAAGGTGCAGAATTAATTTATAAAGCAATTATTAAAGCTGATGATCCTGTAACTTCAGCTTTCGGTGCACTCGGAAAGTTGATTAATGATAATAATCTATCAATTAAAGATATTGATAGAATCAATATGACAGGTGTAGGATCTGCATTTTCAGATCAGAATATGCTTGGAATACCAACATTTGAGATAAAAGAATTTATTGCAACTGGTCTTGGAGGACTTTATGTTTCCAAGTTTTCTGAAGCTGTTGTAGTAAGTATGGGTACTGGTACAGCTTACCTTTACGCCAATGAGAATACTGTTAAGCACATTATTGGTTCCGGCGTAGGTGGAGGAACAATTGTTGGACTTGGTAATTCAATGATTGGATGTTCAGATGCACTTAAATTATCAGAAGTTGCAACTCATGGAGAGATTAATAAAGTAGACCTGACGATTGGTGACATTTCAAATGCTGAAATTCCAGGACTTCCTATGTCTACAACTGCTTCAAATTTTGGTAAGGCTGCAGAGGATCTTGAAAAAGAGGACAAGATTGCAGGTATATTTAATCTTGTTTATCAGTCTATTGGAACAATGTCTGTTTTATCTTCACGTAATGTAGGTGTTAAGGATATTGTCTTTACTGGTCAGCTTTCCGTACTTAAGGAATGTGAAGCTACAATGAAGGGATTTAGTGAGCTTTATAAAGTAAATATGGTAATCCCTGAGAATTCTGAATACGCAACTGCAATTGGTGCATGTTTATCTGGGGATAAGGAGATTTCGCTTTCATGAGTGAAAAGACAGTAAAAACAAGAGCGTTTGAACTTGATGCTTTAAGAGGCGTAGCCATCATAATGATGATGTTTATGCATATGTCATATGATGTCAGATATGAATTTGGTGTAGATGTATTCAACTATCTTCATAAGGCTTCTTTCTGGGTGTTTGTACATCCAATAATTGTTGTGCTGTTTGTAGGTCTTTCAGGAATATGCTGCACATTTTCAAGAAACAATCTCTTAAGAGGATTAAAGCTTCTTGTTGTAGCTGCTGCTTTCACAATAGGAACATTTATTGCAACAAAATTCTTTGGAATTTACTGTCTTATATTATTTAATGTTTTGCATTTACTTTCGATTTCAATTCTTCTCTATGCAGGTCTTACATTTATTGAGAAGAAGGCAAAGATTCCAGCGAATGTAATGACATTAATTATTGGATTCATTGCTCTTTATATTATGATGATGAACAATGAGCTTTCAATGTTTGATTATAAGTATGACTCACTTATGCTTATTCCAGTTGGATTCGAGATTAATGGTGAGCCACCTGTTGCTGATTATATGCCACTTATCCCATGGGTTGGTGTTTTTCTTTCAGGAGTAGTCATGGGCCGTACTCTTTACCCTGAAAAGCAGAGTCTTTTCCCAAATGCAGGAGA
Organism: Saccharofermentans sp.; assembly: GCA_045598005.1. GTDB lineage: Bacteria > Bacillota > Clostridia > Saccharofermentanales > Saccharofermentanaceae > Saccharofermentans. The sequence goes on from JAZLLF010000023.1 coordinate 87,915, forward strand.
TAAAGCACAGAAAATATTAAGTCCTCTGTCATTTCTTGGTAGACATTCGCTTATTATTTATATCGTACATCAGCCAGTTATCTACGGTGTTTTGTATGCGATATTCTTCCTTTTGGGTAAGGTATGAGTTTTAAGGAATTCTTTAAGAACAAAGGAGCCCATAAATGGGGAAGGATGCTGTTGTCCACAGTAGTAATTATTGTGGCACTGATTTTTGTTGCGAAGTTTCCGCAGTTAGTAAGTTATAAAGCTGGGGAATTCTATTCATCTAAGATATTTCCGATTATTTCTTTTCTTCCAACAAATCTGGCAAATATATTTTTTACATCGCTTACTGAGATGTTTGCTGTTGTAGGAGGATTGTTTGTAATTGTATTTCTCGTTTTCTTTATTGTGAAATTTATTCAGGTAATAAAGAAAAATGGAATAAAGAAGGCACTTTATAACTTTGCTTATTTTGTAAGAACTCTTCTAATCATTGCATTAGTAGTTTTATTCGTATTTCAGATGATGCATGGTTTAAACTTTCGAAGAACAAGCCCTGTATATAAACTTCAGATTGGAAGAGATGAACATACCTACGAAGAATACTGTGAAGCTTTAAAATGGGCATATAACGGAATGGTATATTCAAGACATGAGATGGGAGAAGACTATAATGGCGTTTCGCATTTTCAGAGTAATTTCGAAACATGCGTTTACGACGCAAATGGTCTTATGAATGCGTTCTCTGATGAGTACGGATTAAATATGTCACCCAATTATGTAAGAGCCAAGCCGGTAATGCTTAGCAGACTCTGGCGTTATACAGGAATCGTTGGCTTTTACGATATGATGCTTGGCGAAGCAAATATTAGTACAGGATATCTTGATATTACAGAAACACCAATTATTATCTGCCACGAAATAGCACATGCGAAGGGTTATGCAAGCGAGACTGACTGCAATATTCTGGGAACACTTGCGTGTATTCATTCACAGCGCGCTGATTTCAGGTATGCTGGATATATCGAAGTGTATTTTGATATAAGAGCCAAAGTGATAGATATTGCAAAAAACTGTGGTTACGACTTACCTTCTGAAGTTAGATATCCGGTTGAAGTTTACCGTGATCTTCTTGCATCAGAACAGTATGACGATATATTTGTTGGAGATCCTGTATCAGAGGCTGTTCTTGAAGCCTCCAATAACGTGAATAATTCTTTCCTTGTGGCAAATGGACAGGAAGACGGTGTAGCCACATATGAAGTTCCAATGGATATTTATGTAGATTTTTTCTTTAACTATATTAGGGAGAGCGCATGATTGTAGTTGAGCTTATAGGACATGATTCGTTTTATGGAATCGGTGATGTTTTAAGACTGTTCTTTAGCGGTATTAAAGAAGATCGCGACAGAAGTCTTGTGACTGCTGATGGTTCTTTGGAGCTTAGAATTATCAGTGAAGTATCAGAGGGGAAGGTTTTCACTTATCTCGAAGGTGATAAAAGAACTGAAGATACACTTGAACCGATTGATGTAAAACGAGCTGTAAAAAGATCCCTTTATAGCTTTTTAAGTAACCTCACAGATACAAGCTTTCCATGGGGGTGTCTTACAGGTATAAGACCAACAGTTGTCGCGACAGAAGAAAACTATAGTGAGGAGAACCTCATAAAGAAGTATCTTGTACGCGAGGACAAGGCAAGACTTGCTTCGATTACAGGAAGAATTGAGAATACACTTCTCGAAAGCATATCCTTGGACTCACTTAATGTTTACGTAGGAGTTCCTTTCTGTCCTTCCAGATGTGAATACTGTTCTTTTATTTCGAAGGATGTTTTGCATCATCTTAATATGCTTTCAGAGTACGAGGAAGCGCTTTCCAGGGAATTTAAGGTAGCAGGGAAGAGCCTTGGCCGAAATATTGAAACGCTATATCTTGGTGGCGGTACGCCTACTGTGTTCGAAGATAAGGTTTTCGCAAAGCTTCTTGAAGATATAAGAAGCAATCTGCCGATAGCTGATCTTAAGGAATTTACATGCGAGGCGGGACGTCCTGATACAATAACGGAGTTTAAACTCGACGCGATGAAGGACGCGGGTGTTGGAAGAATCTGTATTAACCCTCAGACAATGCGCTCAGAAACACTTGCGAAGCTTAACAGAAAGCACAGCGCAGAAGATATAATTGATGCTTATAAACTTGCAAGAAGTAAGAAATTTGAAGTTATTAACATGGATTTAATTGCAGGTCTTAAGTATGAGACCTCAGGTGATTTTATCTATTCTGTTAAGACTTTGATTGATCTTGATCCTGAGAACATAACTGTGCATACGCTTTATAAGAAAAGAAGAGCGGAGATGAGCAGAGATGATGTCATGGATTTTAAAATGGAACGTGGCATGGTAGATGATGCTGTAAAAGAAGGATATGAACTTCTTATGAATGCAGGTTATGTTCCATATTATATGTACAGACAAAAAGATACAGGTCACGGCCTTGAGAATATTGGATTTGCCAAAAAGGGTACAGAGTGCCTTTATAATGTTGCAATGATGACTGATAAGCGTGATGTTTTATCGTTTGGTGCAGGTGGAATGAGCAAGCGTATTTTTGAAGGAAACCGCTATGAAAGATGTCCTTGCACCAAGGATATTCATAGCTTTATCAGGGAACCTGAACATTTTGCAATGAAAAAGATAAAATTTTTCACAGAAGATACATAGAAAGCGTGATAAAATAGCCACATGAAATGTCCAAGATGCAGAACAGAGAATGAGAACAGAACAGTATGTAAGAAGTGCGGTCTTTATCTGTACCGTGCTACTTCTGTTAATGTTGCTCAGATGACAAAGTCAGAACGTGCAAAGGAAGATGCCAAGATAATAGGTAAAGGTGTCTGGAAGGTGCTTCGCGTTGTGTGGATAATAATTGTTCTGATTGTAATGAGTTTCTGGATTCTTGCGGGTCTTATGTACCTTACTGGTGGTGGATTATTTTAAAAGAGAGCAGACATGCTCTCTTTTCTTTTTAGTTTTTTAATAAAATTATTAAAAAATATTTGTGTTAAAAATCATTGTGCTATAATTAGATGTGAATAATTATATGGAGGACACTAATGGCTACTTTAACACGCCTTGCAAGTACCCTTACTGCAAAATATTTTCCATCTAAGAATATTACAGATTCCTTTTATATTGATGGCCGTTTGTTTGGTAAGAGAGAGACCAGACAGGCTGATATTACAATTGATAAAGAAGAGAGAGGATTTTTCTTCTCTGTATTTGCTCATCCAACAATTCCAGCTTATGAGCCTGGCATGATGCCACCTTATGAGCCACAGCTTAGAAATACATGTAATGAAGTTAAGTTCAGCCGTAAAGAGATTGACGGCATGATTGAAGGCTTCCTTTCTACTGCTGTTGATGTAACAGGTAAGATGAAGCTTATGGATGGTGAGGAGAGAGCTCCTTATTTCTCAGGTATTATCGTAAGAGATGCTGAGGCTTTCGCTGTTACAATCGGAAGTGGTCTTGCTTTCCTTTATAGAGACGACACTTTGTTCCCACTTACAGATGCTGGAATTCCAATGGAGCCAATTGACAGTAATGGAAACAGAGTTGCTGATTTCCTTTATTACTGTTCATCAAAGACAGCTAACGCTCTTTGGTCTAATTATTTCACACTTACACCAGATGACTGCATTATCCTTTGTAACAAAGAAGTTTACGATGCATTAGGTCAGAGAGAACTTCTTAGAATTCTTAATGATGCTGAGGATCAGTGCGATGCTGCAGGTGTTGTTATTACACAGGCATCTGCAAGAATGCCAAACGTTCCAATGCAGTTCTCAATTTCTTTCGTTGAGAGTGTAACAAGCGATGAGAAGCGTGGTTTGTTTGGATTCAAGCGTAAGAACAAAGACGAAGAAGATATGACAAATATGAGCATCACTTCTACTTTCGAAGGTGGTGTTGTTGGTGCTGCTGCAGAGGCCGCTGCTGATGCTGGTTTTGCTGCTGGTTTTACAATGTCACAGGCAGCTAATGAGCCATCAGTTGTATTTGGTGATGGAAGTGGAAATGATATTGTTGCTCCTTCTGTAAATCAGGTTGCTTCAGCTGATAAGGGCATCGAAGTAGATTCTTCAGCTCCTGCATCTTCAGGTATTGAATTCCTTGATAATTCAGTAAGTAATGAGCCAGTTGTAGAAGTTTCAGCAGAAGAGATGTTTAAGAATCTATTTGCTGAGACACCAGTTGAACCTGCACCTGCACCTGTAACTCCTGTTGTGCCAGTAGCACCTGCTCCAGTTACTGAGAGTGAGGTTCCTTTTGTTACATCAGGTATTAATCCATTTGATATTCCTGCTGAGAATCCTCCAATGGAGCCTGTTTCAGTAACAGAGGTAAAGATTGAGGAATCAGAGGCTGATAAGACAAAGGCATCTTCTGGATTTGATATGGATTTCCTTAAGTCTCTTGAAGAGTCTCTTAAGAAGGATTCAGCTCCAGTAGAAGAAACACCTGTTGTTGAGACAAAGGTTGAGGATGGAGTTCCTGCTACAACAGTTACAGCATCAAGTGCTGAAGTAGCTATTAAGTCTGCTCTCGAAGAGCTTACAAAGATTAATGAGGAAGCTAATAAGGCAGATGAGGCAAAGAAGGCAGCAGAAGCTAAGGAAGTTCCTGATGAGATTCCTGCAGCTGTTGTATTTGAAGATAACAGTGGATTTATTGATATGACTCCAGCAAATGTTGGTGTTGATGCTTCTAAGGCTGATTTTGGAGCATCTTTTGATCCATATAGTGTTGGAGACAGCACTGAGATGCAGAATGCTGCACCTTTCGTATTTGGTGATGACTTAAGTAGCAATGATGCTGTTAAGGAGGAGCCTGAGACAAAGGTTGTTGAAGAGATTCCTGTACCAGAGTTTGAGATTGCATCAAGCAAGCCAGAACTTAAGGAAGACGATAAGCTTCCTGTAGATTTCCCAGCAGCTGATGCTGAACCAGAAGAGAAGAAGCCTTCATCTGATGATTCTTTCTCATTGCCTTTCGCAAATGGTGCTATTACATTCTCTGATGAACCAAAGAAAACGGAAGGAAATAACGATATTCCTGATATGCCACTTTATGAGGGCAATACATTTGATACACCTGTAAATGCAGTAAGTTCTGAGGCTCCAGTAAGTGCTGATAATGATAATGTTTATACTTATGGTCAGTACGTTGAGAACGAGAACATGGCAGCACCAGAGCCTGCTATTCCAGTTATCCCTGTTCAGCCAGTTGTTGAAGCTCCTGCTCCTGCAACTAATATTTATGAGGAAGATGTTATGAATGAGAATGATTCAATGCCTTATCAGTCATTTGGAACTGAAGGTCAGGTTTATGCAAATCCTGTAAATAACAATGCACCTGAAGCTACTTACCAGTATCAGCAGGGACAGTATCAGGATAATTATTCACAGCCTGCTCAGCCAGCTGGTGGCGATGACGACTGGATCAATGCAATTCTTGGAATTGGTGGAGATGAAGCACCTGCTTCTTATGATTACTCAGAGCAGACACAAGCTTCTTCAGCACCACAGACAGGTTCTGCACCAAGACAGCCACAGCAGAACAGACGTCCTGCAAGTACTCCAACAAGTACACAGCGAAGACCTGGACAGTCATCTACTTATTCTGGAAGCGGAAGTGGACGTGGAGGTAACAATTCACGTAAGGCATTTAAGCTTAATCGTAATGGTTACATGTTCCTTGCTTTCGTAATCGTACTTCTTATCGCACTTATCGTTATTATTTCTGCAATCGTTAAGTCATGTAACAGAGATAAGATTTCAGATGAGACATTGGAGACATCAATCTCAGAGACAGAGGCAACAACAATTGCAACAACTGCTGAGACAACTCCAGATCCATCTGCTCCAATCGGTATGTTTACATTCTCTAACGATTACATTGGATTCAGAACATGGTGGGATCTCTTCAATCAGGTTTACGGTATTGATGATCTTGCTAACGAGTCAGATCCACGTATTGCAATCATTATCAACTATAACGGTCTTGATCCTGCAACATACAGACCAAATGGTGGAGATTCACTTCTCCTTCCACCAATGGGAGTTATTAATGGTACTATCCCTGTAACTTTCCAGGTTGGTGGTCAGACAACTGAGACAACAGGTGACATTCAGGTTATTGATGGTAATACAGATGAGACTAGTGCTGAGGGTGGAGATGCAGTTGAGACAACTCCAGCTGAAGCTTAATAACTAACAGGTATTAATTAGAATTGAAGGGCGCTACTTACGGGTATGCGCCCTTTATTGTATAATCTTAAAAACTCGAATATCTAACTGAGGTATATTTATGTACTACCATTTTCATAATAAAAAAGGATGGATGAATGATCCAAACGGACTTATTTATTTTAAGGGAAAGTATCATGCATTCTTTCAGCATTACCCATATGCTCCAAGATGGGGACAGATGCATTGGGGACACGCGATTAGCGATGATCTGATTCATTGGGAAGAACTGGATATCGCGTTATATCCTGACATGGAATATGAGAATGATGGTGGATGTTTTTCTGGTTCAGCTATTGAGAAGGATGGCAGATTATATCTGTTCTATACATCTGTATCACATGAGATGAAGCAGACACAGTCTGTTGCGTGGAGCGACGATGGTATTACGTTTCATAAGTATGAGGGTAATCCAATTATTAAGGAATCACCATTTGGTGATAACAGAGAGTTCAGAGATCCAAAGGTGTTTGAGTATAACGGTGAATACAGAATGGTAGTGGGAGCTGGACACTATAATATTGGTAAGCTTCTGCTTTATAAGTCTGTGGATCTTCTTAACTGGGAATATGTTGGCGAACTGATTTCAGATGGTAGATACGGAGTATGTATCGAGTGCCCTGATCTGTTTAAACTTGAAGATAAGTGGGTTTTGATGTTCAGTTCAACAAGAGCACTTCCACATCGTGTATGCTTTGCTACAGGCGATTTTGACGGCAGTAGTTTTACTTTCGATAAAGATGAAGATGGTAATGATAAGATTTTCCCTATTGAGATTGGGCCGGATTTTTATGCCCCACAGACTTTCGAAGACGACGAGGGAAGACGTATCCTTATTGCGTGGATGTATAACTGGAACAGATCCGCAAGACCAGGGCAGGAGCAGGCAGGTGCGTTTACTATTCCACGTCAGCTTGAGTTTGATTTAAATGATAATCTTACAATGTTCCCTGTAGAAGAAGCGTGTGGTCTTCTTAAGGATGAGAGCAGATTTGTTGAATATGCGTCTGGACGTTTGCGTATTGTTTTTGAAGGTAAACTTATATGGGATAAGGCGTATGCCTCTGAACCTGCTTTCGTGACGCTTGAGGATGTAGGTGTAGTTGAAGTTTTTATTGACGGTGGAAAAGAGACCGTTACGACATATATTTGCTGATTATGAATACTTGCTTTTACGAAGATAAATATCTTAAGGTTGTTCTTAAAAATATTGGCGACGACAGTGAGAATATGGGTGGTAAGCCATGTGGACGTCTTGATAAGCCAGTAGGTGGCCTTATGCTACTTGCAAAAGATGGAAAGATACAGGAGAAGGCAAGTTCTTCTTTAAGTAAAACTTACTATGCTGTAGTTGCTGGCATTATTGAAGAAAAGGAAGGAACGCTGGAGGATTATCTTCTTCACGACAAGCGTAAAAATAAAGTGTTTCCTGTTAAATCACTCCGTAAGGGTGTTAAGGAAGCAAAACTTTACTATGAAGTTATTGGTGAAGATTTGAAAGAGAATTTATCTCTTGTCAGAGTTAATCTTGATACAGGAAGAACACATCAGATTCGCGTTCAGTTTGCTTCTCGAAAGCATCCTCTTGCTGGTGATGGTAAATACGGAAGCAGAATAAAGTGTAATATTGGACTTTTTGCAGGCAAAATAAAATTTGCTCACCCTGTTACAGGTGAGCAAATGGAATTTAAAGTTTGTCCTGAAATGGCAGAGCCATGGTCATATTTTGAAGAAATTCTTAAGCAGGATTTGTCTCAACAACAATAAGGTTACCGTAGCTGAATACGATGTTTCCACATGAAGAAATTACTTCAGTATTATCGTAATTGAACTTGGCTCTCTCAAGGTCACCGAGAACGATATATCTTACGTGGTACTTATTAACAATCTCCATTACCTGATCAGCATTCTCGGCTGTATATACCTGCTGGATATCGTTGTGTCTTGGTGTAAGATACATAGCCCATACATCGTATTCTGGGTCAGAAATGAGAAGATCAGTCTCTTCATCAACGATTCCATGGAATCTCCAGAGCCACTCGTGTGTCTGCCATCCACAAACTGTAGGAAGGCCAGCATAAGCAGAAACGAAGTTATAGTCTGTATAACTGTCACCGTAAGATTCAAGGATAACAGGAGCTCCTGAAACGTTATTATTAAACCAGTTAACGCATTCCATGTAAGGAATGAGGTTACCTTCAGCATAGTCAAGGTTAGGGCTTGAGTATGAAGTTACGTAAGCTGTACCATCAAGAGTTTTGTAGTTGGATTTTGTAAGGTTACCGCCACATCTCTGATTAAGAGCTGCGATTGTGTAGTGAGCAGGAACGAAGAGCATAAGTGCAAAAACAATTGATGCAATAAATGCTACTGTACTGTAGCCACCCTTTTTGCCTACTGTCCAGAAAAGTCTGATAATAGCATAGCTCATTGCAACTGAAAGAATAATGAATCCAGCATAAGTGAACTTAAACATTGTGTTACTTCTGAGGTAACCACCAGTATAAATATCACGTACGTAGAATATTTCAGGTGCAATAAGAAGGAGAATTCCTACTACGACCATACCACATACAAAGATATCAACGATGTTACGCTCACCGAAGAATCTTGCAATTGGATTTGGATAATCACTTGGAGCTGCTCCGTAAACACTACCTGCAGAAGACTTTGATTTCTTGCCTGTAGCATATGTATAGTTCTTGATGCAGATTGTAAAAACAATAAATGCAACACCAATGCATACATGTGTTCCCCAGAGAATCCAGAGCTGGAAGAGTGAAGAATGATTTACACACTTACCAAGTGTATTAGAAATCATGTCGAAGTTTGAGTTGAATGAAAGTGCAATAATGTGTGCTGCTGTAAAGATGAAACTCATTCCGAAAGAAGTTCTTGAAAGTGCACATGGAAATGTGAAAGCAAGAACTGCTGCAACGATAAGAATTACAGCCTGAATGATAACATGTAAGAAAGGCGAATTACCAAATTTAAGATAACCAATCAGGATTGAAGCAACAATTGCACCGAATGAACATGCGCCTAAAACATTTGAAAATACATTAGAGTTATGTGTCATAACGACGAGAAGTGTCATTGAGCAGAAGATAAAGTAAATAAGGAAATCCCAGTAGTTTGTCATCTGCGCACATCCGAGAAGAACACCACATGCAATGATTTCAGGTGTGAGGATGCTTGTAATCTCGCTCATAACATAGTTTTTACGGGCATCATCTGAAAGCATTAACAATGGGTAACTAACACTGAGTTTTGGTTCACCATAAGGGCGAGTACTGATTCTGTTAATAGCAGCAATGCAGACAGCCATAATGAGAAGAACTACCATTGTTGAAACAACGTGAGCATGAAGGTCTCCTACGAGGTAAGAATAGAATGGGAACTCTTCGATTGTATAGTCACCACCATTCTGAATTCCTTCAATCATTGCGGAATCAGGGTTGTAACCGATGAATCTTGTACTGTCTGGATAGAAGAAGTTATCGATTCTACCAACTTCATGTCCTCTTCTCTGAAGGAAAGCAAGGAAAGAGTTTCCAAGTCCGTCTGTATCGTAGAAGAATGAATGTGAGTTACCAAAAATCATTGTACAGAAAGCTGCGAGAAGACCTGCAATATGTGAAAAATACTTTGAAGCACGAAGTCCGCAGTTTCTTGCAGTATCAATCATGTATGTTCCAATTGAGTAGCACATCGCGAAAGGAATAGCGATTGCAGAACACATTGAAACTGTATAACCTACACCAGTCTTGATTCCTGATACCTTAAAAAGCAAAGTGTAAATATACTGTCCGAAGTAGTAGTAGTTAATTGAATAGCCTGAAAGCCACATATCATTTGCAGGAAGAACAGAAGATCTTAACATGGACATGATAAATCCATAGTTCATGAACTTCTCCTGACCATTGATGTCTGGGAACATACCCTTATAAAAGCAAAGGATAGTAAGACATAAGGCAAAGATTGTTTCTTCGAATGCAATCTCAATCATGACATTATCTTCAGAAAGTTTCTTTATAAGTCCATCACGAAGAGGCTTGATTCCGTAAGAGACACCTGCGACAGCGAGCATTACAAGGAGAATCCCAAAGAAATTAAATACAGGAATTTTCATGTATGCCAGTGTCCAGACGATAAGTCCTACTGAAAGAAGACCTACAATTGTACTTAAGAAAAATCCACCGCTTCTGTGTCCTTTAAAGATAAAAACAGAAACTGGAAGTGCAATAAGTGCAAAAACAAACAGAACAAGAAACCATCTTAATACGTTAAACGCATCTGTAGTTCCCATCAAAGGTATTCCTACCAGGAAGATAGGAATAAGTGAGATGAGTGGCCAAAGTAATTTTGTTGGCGATTTAAAAACAGAATTACTCATTAATAGCTTTCTCCTTTGCTGAATTTATAATTCTCTGACAAATATCGTTTGATAAATTGACTATCTTATCCATTCGGTTCTCAGGCACCTGAAGATTTGTTGTGCCAGTAAGACCTGAGGAACAGACATAAAGATTATCAAGAGGTGAGAAAAGGTCTGAATCAGGATACTTCTCTGAAACAGCATATCTGATTTTTGTAAGTCTCCAGGATTTGATATCACTCTTCTTAATTAGTGGATATGTTTTATGGAAACTGTCAAAATAAGTCTTCATAATCTCCTGATCGGAGGCAACCCAGATGCTGTCTGAAACATTACAGCTTCCAACGAGATAACAGACGTTACCACCATAGTTACGAAGACCAGTTATGTTTGTGTGATTAACTGCTCTTACAAAAGGCTCATTATCGTTGAAGTTCTGAATATAAACCTCAGAATGTTTCTTCTTAAGTACCATCATAAGACAAAGTGCTGACTTATATGTGATATTCATAAGCTGATCTCTTACATTAATCGAAATAGGAAGACCGTGGCTTACATTTACAAACGAACGGCATGAGCCGGTGTAAATAACGTAATCACTTTTAAAATCAGTGCTGTCAGAATTGTTAAGTACACAGGAAACACTATAATAGTCGCCTTCTTCATCAGTTACCTTTGTAATCTCAGAAACCGAAGTTGAATAAATAATCTGACCACCGTTATCAGTAATCTCCTGAATAAGAACGGAAATAAGAGATATGAATCCCTTCTTGAAATAACCCACCTTTTTGCGAGAAGCTCTTCCATACCACAGGGAATCGACCCATTCGATCTCATCGTTAAGGCCTTCTTCCTTAATAAGAGCAAGAAGTGACTTGTCTGTCTTTCTTAAGTGGTGAGGAAGAAGTTCCAGGTACTCCTTGCCAACTCTGCTTGAAGCAAGAAGTCCACCAGGGAAGGTAAGTTCTTCAATTATAACCACGTTAAAACCGGCCTTTGTAAGGCGCATACCACATGTCAGTCCAGATAGGCCTGCACCAACGATAGTAACAGTTTTACCGTTTCCCATTAGTCAATCCTCTTTGCCTCAAAATAGAATCTCTTCTCGAAAGCTTCACCCATTGAGAATGTCTTACGTGGGAAAACGCCTTCAGCTGCGATTGTATCGAAGAACGCATTCTTTGATACGTCAGGAAGAAGAATTCCTGTGTTGCCAGCTGTTGCAAGCTTTCTTGTTGAGTCTTCGCCGTGAATGTAGTCTACTTCGTATCCCATCTTATCGATGAAACCCTGAATTGAACCAACGCTCAAAGAGTGAGGTGGATTTGAAAGACCAATATATGTGTCCTTATTCTCATCGAGAAGAACGAGGCTCTGCATACCTTCTACAGGTGTCTCAGAAATAACAAGACCGTTATCCTTGAAGTATTCCTTCATATCCTCGATAAACTTATCCTGGCTTGTACCAAATACAACACGGTGGATAGGCTCAAAATCTAGACCCTTGTCATGGATGTTTACAATCTCAGCAAGTGCAAATCTTGCAGGATGATTCTCGCGCTCAGCGTCGCTCAAATTCTTCTTGATGTTGTCCCAGTGTGCCTTTGCTGAAGCAAGTGAGTGGTTACCATCACCAACAGCGTAAAGCATTCCACTTGGAGTATTAGCCAAAAGATTAGAAAGTGCATCGATGATTCCGTCAGAAACAGAAGATTCACTTCCGATAAAGTATCCTGTGAGATGGCCTGCATCTGCCATAAGATCTGTATCGTAGCAAGGCTTATTTCCAGAAGCTACTGACTGCTCCCATGCCTTACCAACAACTGTATCCTCAGGGTCGTCAATAAGAATCATGATGTGTGGAAGTTCAACCTTTGCATTAGCACGAATCTTTACACGTGGTGGAATTCTGCTTAAAACTGTACCCTCAGTAGCACGTGTCTTCTCCTTGTTGCCTGGCTCGTAGCTGTACTGCTCGAGGTCCATTGCTACAACAAGACCCTTACGTGATTCGTGAAGAGGAGTCTTTCTCGAAAGCACAAGCATGCCTTCCTTAGCGTCTCCCCAAACACCGCCTTCAATATATGAATCGATATTCTTCGAAATATTCTTAAGTCTGTCTTCAATCTGCTCAGGTGTATCTGTTCCAAGATATACTTCTGGAAGAACGATTCTTAAAGCAGAAGGAGCATCTCCTACAAATGAATCTGCGTTGTTCCAGTATTCAGGCTCTGATGTGTACTGATCGCAGGCAATTACAGCCCATTTCTTAAGGTCCAGACCTTCCTTAGGAAGAAGGATATCTGGGATAGCCATAGCTATGTTGTTATGAATCTTCATAAGTTTCCCCTTATTAATAATAAAAATAATACAGTTACTCATTGTATCACGGTTCTTTGAGTATTTCGACAACGTGTATGCATTTGTCGAAATTTTTGTGCCAAAAACGCCTTGATTCCTGATATTCTATAGGTGCCGGCAGAAATCATATTTTAAGGAGGTTTTATCTATGAATGATGAAACTACTGAAGTGAAGTCTCAGGGGAATGAGACTGTTGGTCCGGCTGAGGATTTTTTTGAAAATCCAGATTCAGATATTGCAGAAATCTTTAATGATTCAGCCGAAGAAGTAAACACAAATGACGCTGCTGCTATTACTAATTCAGCTTCAGCAAATCAGCCACAGCAGGACAGACGAGGACTTAATGAGATTGCTCAGGATTTTGCAATTGCTATGTACCGTTTTGCTGCTGGTATCAGACAGAAGGGTCATGCAACACTTGCTGATATGATCTTTCGAGATACGATGCAGGTAAATCTTGCTGCAAATACAGCATCGGGTGCCATTGGACGTGAACGTTTTATTGGATGTCTTGAAGAAGGTTATTATGCGTCTGGAAGAGTAATTGAATATCTGAGATTTGCGGCTCTTTGTGAGATTGGAAGCAGTAATCTCGGAGAACTTATGGATGTTGCTGAGACGATTCATAAGATTTATGCAGTTTCGATTAAAACTGCTACAGGTAAAAACAAGAAAAGCGGGAAGGAGATGAAGAATAAAGTTTATATGTAATTTCTGACAATATACGGTTTCGGTATGTTTATTATTTCGTTCAAAGTAAAAAGCCCTGCAGTGCAGGGTTTTACTTTGCCAAAAAACAGAGCTCATACTCTTAAAATATTAACTTCGTTTCGAGAAAAATGTACTATTAATAGCACAACGTATGATAAAATACGAACAAATGACACATCGGGAGGTTGGTATGGCTAATTCAGAGAATGCAAAGATAAAGACGCTCATACTTTATGATTATTTCCTAAGATATGCTAATGCATACGATGACAGTGTGGTTATAAGAATGGCTGATATTATTAATCACCTTAAGAACGTAACTGGTGATGAATTTGAACGTAAGTCCATCTATGCTGATATTAAGAAACTTAACGAATATGTTGAGAAGATGGGACTTGTTGAGCCAGGTAGCGAATGGATTTCGCTTGAAGGTAATAACTATGTGAGATCTGAACTTAAGGGCGAGATGACTCCTGATGAGGCAAAGCTTATTGTCGATGCCATTAATACAACTTCCTTTGTGGATTCTGGAATCTGTCAGAAGATTGAGAATCTGTACCCTTCATATTTTAACGATTATAGAGCTCTTGTATCTCATGGTAAGAAGGGCAGCATTACACAGAAGACAAAAAATCACCTTAACCTTATAAGAAGCTGTATTGGAGATAAGGTGTCTATAAGATTTACATATGGTTATCTTGTTGCAGGCGGCTTTCGAGGACAGTATGAGGTGGTTGCTTCTCCGCTTGAACTTGACTGGGAGAAGAATGGTTACTATCTTATCGCCGTAAATAACAAAGAGTATGCAAAAACTGGTAATCTTCAGTCTTCAATCCGTAAGTACAGAGTTGACAGAATAATGAATGTTTTTGTTAACAGAAATGAAGAATATATCGGATGTGACAATAAGACAATCAAGACTTATCTCGAGCATACGGTAAATGCTTTTTCGTGTTATGACTACAGAGTTGTAACAATGGATTTTAAGTTTATTGGCGAGAGCGAGTGCTTAAGAGCATATAGTGCTTTTTCTGATGATGTTGAGATTTCGAGTGTAATTAAGGACAACATTTCGAACGGAGAGATTAAGTTTGCATTTAAGGCTCCACTTATTGAATCAGGTGGATCTTCGAAGATTGTTCCTACGCTTTATCCGATTCTTTACATGATTTACACATTCCCAGGTCTTGTCTCAATTGAGATAGATGACGAGGAACTTAAGAAGGAATTTAAGAATCAGCTTATTAAATCACTTGAAGCGATTAAATAAGAGTTTCTACAATAATTGCATATTGTTGGTTTTCGTTTTATAATTTTTTAGTTTAGTAAATATAAGAACAAGACAGGAGTTCAACTATTATGGAACCACTTGGATTAAATGAAATCAGAGAAAGATATTTGTCTTTCTTCGAGTCAAAGGGACATTTAAGACTCCCTTCATTTTCACTTGTACCTAAGGATGATCCTTCAATCCTCCTTATTAACGCAGGTATGACACCTATGAAGCCATACTTCACAGGCGCACAGACACCTCCATCAAAGAGAGTAACAACATGTCAGAAGTGTATCAGAACTCCTGATATTGAGAACGTTGGTCATACATCTAGACACGGTACTTATTTTGAGATGATTGGTAACTTCTCATTTGGTGATTACTTTAAAGATGAAGTAATTCCATGGGCATGGGAGTTCCTTACAGAGAATCTCGAGATGCCAGCAGACAGACTCTATCCTTCAGTTTATGAAGAGGATGATGAGGCTTTTGAAATCTGGAATAAGAAGGTTGGTGTACCAGCTGAGAAGATTACAAGACTTGGTAAGGCTGATAACTTCTGGGAGCATGGTACTGGTCCATGTGGTCCTTGTTCAGAGATTTATTTCGACCGTGGAGAGCAGTATGGCTGCGGTAAGCCAGACTGCCGTCCAGGTTGTGAGTGTGATAGATTCGTAGAGATTTGGAACCTTGTATTCTCACAGTTTGACCGTCAGGAAGATGGTTCTTATCTTGAGCTTGCTCAGAAGAACATCGATACAGGTGGAGGACTTGAGAGATTTGCCTGTGTTATGCAGGGGGTAGAGAATCTCTTTGAGGTTGATACAGTTAGAAGAATTCTCGATACAGTTTGTGAGAAGGCTGGTAAGCAGTACGGCGCAAATGCTAAGGATGACGTTGCTATCCGTGTAATCACAGACCACATGAGATCTTCAACAATGATGATTTCTGATGGTGTACTCCCATCTAACTCAGGAGCTGGTTACGTTCTTCGTCGTCTCATGAGAAGAGCTGCAAGATTCGGTAAGCTTCTTGGTATTAGTGGTAAGTTCCTCGCTCAGATTGCTGAGGTTGTTATCGATCAGAATAAGGATGCTTATCCAGAGCTTGTGCAGAAGTACACAATGATTATGGCTGTTATCAATAAGGAAGAGGATGACTTCCTTAGAACAGTTGAGGCAGGTACAGCTATTCTTAACGATATGATCGAGGCTGCTAAGGCTTCTGGTTCTACAGTTCTTAAGGGTGAGGATGCATTTAAGCTTCACGATACATACGGCTTCCCACTTGATCTTACTAAGGAGATTGCTGCAGACAGTGGTCTTACAGTAGATGAAGAGGGCTTCAAGGCTGCTATGAAGATTCAGAAGGAGACAGCTCGTAAGGCTACTAAGGAGAACGTTGCTGATACAGCTTGGAACTACAATAAGCTCCCTGATGAGCTTCTTAACGATAAGTCTTCAACAACATTTGAGGGCTACGAGAAGTTCGATACAGACGCTAAGGTTATGTACGTTCTTAAGGTTGACGAGGATGGTGCTCTCCAGATTGCTTCTGAAGTATTTGCTGGTGACAAGGCTATCGTAATCCTCGATAAGACAACTCTTTATGCAACAATGGGTGGTCAGGTTTGTGATAACGGTAAGCTCACAAACGATAACCTCGAGGCTGTTGTTACTAACGTTGAGAAGGACAATACTTCTAAGTATCTCCACTCAATCGAAGTAATCAGTGGTTCAATCAAGGCTGGTGATTCTGTTAAGGCATCAGTAGACAAGGAGAGAAGACTCTCAACATGTCGTAACCACTCTACAACTCATATTCTCCAGGCTGCTTTAAGAAGCGTTCTTGGTGATCACGTAGAGCAGAAGGGTTCTTATGTAGATTCAGAAAGACTCCGTTTTGACTTTACACATTTCTCAGCTATGACAGCAGAGGAAATTGCTAAAGTTGAGGATATCGTTAATAGCGTAATCCTTGAGGATATGCCAATCGTAACTAAGGAAATGCCAATTGAAGAAGCTCGTAAGCTTGGTGCTATGGCTCTCTTCGGAGAAAAGTATGGCGCTACAGTAAGAGTAGTATCAGTAGGTGATGGATACTCAGTAGAGTTCTGTGGTGGTACACACTTAACACAGTCTTCACAGGCTGGTCAGTGCAGAATTATTTCTGAGGCTGGTGTAGCTTCTGGCGTAAGAAGAATTGAGGCTGTAACAGGTAAGGCTTGCTATGAGCTTATGAAGGCAGATCGCGCAACAATTTCTGATGTTGCTTCAACACTTAAGGTTAATAAGGATCAGATTGTTAAGAAGTCAGAGTCAGTTCTTGCTGATATCAAGAATCTTGAGAAGGAACTTGCAGCTATTAAGAAGGCAGCTGCTGGTAACGTAGCTGACGATCTTATTAAGAATGCAACAAAGATTGGCGCAGTTGATGCAGTTATCGCAAAGGTAGATGCAGCTGATGCAGCAGAACTTAGAGATATGGCTGATCAGATTAGAGACAAGCTTTCTAATGGATTCGTATTCCTCGCAGCAGAAGCAGGTGATAAGGTTCTCTTTATCGCAATGGCATCTAAGGATGCAGTAGCAGCTGGTGCTCACTCAGGTAACATTATCCGTGAAGCAGCTAAGATTTGTGGCGGTGGCGGCGGTGGTCGTCCAGACATGGCTCAGGCTGGTGGTAAGGATGCATCTAAGATTGCTGACGCGCTTTCTAAGGCTTCGGAGGTTTTGGCTTCACAGGTTAACGGCTGATATCTAGATATTTGATTACAATGAAAAATGCCATTATTGCGTAAGCATTAATGGCATTTTTGTTTTAGTCCTCTTTTGCTAATTATTTAAATGTTTGGTAATGTCCCTGCTTCCATAGATGGAATAGATTATTCTCATATTCCGTAAAGTCGATTCATTTCCGCTTCAACCTCTTGTGAAGTAAAAACTTGTCCATTTTTAACGGCATCTAATCCTTTTTGAAACTCAGTATCAATCTCCTCATCTGTAAGATTTGTTAGATTAAGAGGTGTTTCCGAAATACGCTCGATGAGTGCTTCCTGAAGAACTTGAGAAAAGTTTATGTTTTGTTCTATGCAAATCTCGTTAAGCCACTCGGGAATTGTGAGGGTTTTCTTCACAGCTTTGTTGTTGTGCGTTTTTTTGTATCTTAATAGATCGAACTCAACAATGAACGAGACGTCGCCCTGCTCAACCTTCAAATCCATTGGTAAAGTGGCGTTTGGTAATTCCAGTTTGTTTTTCAACCTTTCATCGATTGAAAATCCCAATATATCTGTTGCTTTTACATATGCGTCCTCCCAATTATCTCCTTGTGTCATGCATTCTGGAAAATCAGGAAAAGTGACCCAAAAACCACCATCTTCAGCTGCGTGAAAAATTGCTGGATAATACATCTTTTTCATTGTTAAACCTCTTACTATAATTAACACGTATTAATACGTGTTAATTATAGTGCATTTAATACTATCAAACAATAGTTCCTGTATTGTTACTATGGAATGTAATATCATTGCTTAATCTATTTGAGGCAGATGTTCAACACAAATGCGATTACTTATTCTTAACTGATAGAGGTCATATGATGGTCATATTAACTTGCTAATATGTTTTTACTTTCAGCAAGGAGGCTTTCTATGAAGGTTTTTAAAAAAGTTACTGCTATTTTTCTTGTATTAGTTAGTGTGCTTAGTTTGGTTTCATGTAATAAACCAAAAGCTCAAAAGAAACTTCCTGAGTTTGGTGATTGGTATGATACAGAACGCGCATATTTTCCGATATCCTCAATGAGTGCTTTGTATGGGTTTGATACGGTTGCAGTTACTGATGATTATGTGATTACGAGAAGAAACTATTATGAGTTTATTTCTGGTGAAGAAGTAAATTATGATTCATTATTTAAATTGTCTTTTTCAGGTGACTATTCAGAATTTTCATTAAAAGATTTGCTGGAAAATATTAATGTGTCGGGTCAAAAAAGAATTGAAAGTGTAATTGAATTTAATAGTGAAATCTATGCGATTGTAAGCAGATTAAATCCAATTACTTACACCTATAATTATTACATGCTTAAGATTAATATTGATGATCAATCATACGAGGATTTAATTGAACTGGAATGTATCAATGATGAAATGAAAATTAATACGGGTCCGTTGATTAATGTAATTAAAAATGCGGATGAATTGATTTTTCAATTTAGTGGAAGTGATGTTGCAACAATCATAAAAATGAGAAGCGATTTCACCTGTGAAAAAATAGATATTCTTGAGTATTTAGAATCATTCTTTCTCGTCTCTGTTAGCGATTGCTTTATGGTAGATAGCAATAAAATGATGTTGGTAGGTGATCCAGTTTCCGGTTCTTCGAAGTTTTTTGTAATTGATTTATCTACAGACAGTATTGAGTGTATTGAGGACACTACTGCTTTTCGCAATGTATTCAGTAATAGAGAATTGAATTATTCATATGCTGGGAATGGTTATTTTAACAAGGATAGTTATGGATTATATCAATACAATTTTGAATTAAACGATTTTGAAAAAGTGTTTAGCTTTGATGATTGCAATGCCAATCGTTGGGAATTGCAGCAAAGATTTTTGTCGCTGATTTATGTCGATGAAAACACATATGTGTTTGGAGGTTCAGTTCAGAAAGAAGGTGGATATAGTTATAACTATGAACTTATACGCCTTGAAAAATCTGAAGTTGATTTAAGAGATGGCAAGGAGATTTTGACAGCAGTTAATTTGGATGTTGGAATAACCCCGGTTATAGCAGAAGCTGTATATAGATTTAACGAGAATAATCCAGAATACTATCTGGTTTTGTTTGATGACTTTTCAGTTTTGAACTATGGATATATGTATTTAGGTGAAGGTGAAGCCATCGAATCTTTTGAGACACAAACGGAAGGACGTAATCAATTATCAACTGATATTGCTTTAAGCTTGTTGTCCGGTGGAGCTCCTGATATATTCTTAAACTCTGCTGTTTATTCTATGATAAATAACTCGAATTGCTTAATGGATTTAACTCCGTTTATTACAGGAGAAAATGGTGTTAATACTGATGAATACTTTAGTTCAATCTTTGCAGATTCTTTAAATGGTAATCCTGTTTATCAGTTGCCTGTTGTTATTAATGTTAATGGCACCTTTGGAAAATTTATTCCTACGAATGAATATGGGTTATCTTTTGAAGATTATGTAGAACAGATTCAAACGGTAGCACATGGATATGACTATATAGCAGAAATTATGATACGAATGGAAACTTTTGATTATTTGCTTAATAGCATAACTGATGAAATTATTGTCGACAATAGAATTACTCTGGATAATGAAAACTTTAATGCAATTGTTGAATATTGTTCTAATCTTCCAGAAATACCTCTGCGAGTTGTTTATGCCAATGCAGAAGAGATTCCTGAAATGCCGATGCCTAATTTTTCTATGACATGCCATGACAACATAACATTCTCGAGTTTTACTGATAGAGGTCTTCTGCATGGCCGAAATCCAGTGGTTTTAACTGGTTTTCCATCTGGTTCTGCCAACATTGAACCAACTATTAGGATTAAATCTTCTGCAGCGATTTCTGCGGATTGTGAACATCCAGATGGTGCTTGGGAGTTTTTAAAAGAATTGATATCTTATGAATCTCAATGCAAGGCTGGGATTGCAGATTTATCATTTGCATATGGCGATCCGATAAATGTCGAGGCATTTGAAAGAACAGTTGCAATAACAATAAATTCGCGTAATCAAAGTAATCAGATTATTGCTGAGGATTTACTTATGCCAATTGATGAAGTCTCTATGGAATTGCTATACGAATATGAGGATATTTTAGATCGAGCTTGTATCAATTATGACTTGGATCCAGCGATTGTTGCGATTATGAATGAAGAAATTCAGGCATATTTTGCAGGTGATAAGACATTGGAAGAAGTTAAGGCTATAATTGAGGATAGAGTACAGACTTTGCTTGATGAGAGAGGCTGAGTTTTTTTAGATATTGAAGATAGGTGCCAGACTGTTTTAAACGAGAGGTGAGAGATTTCTCAATATTAGTTTGCCATAATAAAACACCCACTTTTATGTGGGTGTTAAGTTATATGAGTTTATGCTGCTTTTTGATAATCGATTACAGATACATCCTGCATGATTTGCTTTGCCATATTCACAATTTTCTCTAAGTGTCTTGCAACATCATCGGTAAAGTATGTTTCACCACATTGTGTACATTCAATACAAGGAACATTTTTTATGACAATTACACAATTATTGTAATTAACTACATGAGTAGTAATGCTTTCTTTGGTTTCATTACATTTACAGAACATGCACATAAGTCTTATTCCTTTCTGGTTTTTCCGTCAGATTCAAATTTTTCTGTAGTCGGATGGTACGCAGTGATTATATATACCTGTTTTCATCGCATCCAACAACCACATGCAGAAATGACTTTCCTAAATCCAATCCAAATATAAGGCAACTTGGATGAGGATAGTCATCAGGATAATCTTCGATTATGCTACCGTTGTTTACACAAGCTGAAACGTCATAGATAGAAATATCCCTATTTCCTAGTCGCTCCATGAAATGTTGCGTCCAAACAACCGCATGAGCATTATATAAATCTCGAATAGTTTAAATGTTTATCATACCCTATTATACTCATTCCTTTTCTTGCGTAAAATGCTACAAGTATCAAATCACTTTACTCTAACAATAAACTTCTTATCCTTAGACTCGAGTATCAATCTAAAGCCAAGTTTTTGAAGGTTACTATCAGCAACAGCAAGGCCTAAACCGCTACCGCCATTTTCGCCACGTTCAGTGTTGTGCTTAACAAATGGCTCCTTGAGGATGTTTACATTCTCGATGTCTTCTTCAATGTCATTTGAGATAACAATCTGAGAAGAAATATTGATTTCGATTAAGCTGCCCTCGTTAGCATACTTAACGCAATTACTGATGATGTTCATAAGAGCCTGATTGAAGATTTTGCGATTGGTGCTAATCTCATTATTGCCATCAATTTTAAATTCCAGTTTACGAGCGTTATAAACAGGCTCGAGAAAAGAAATCATTGATTCTATCTCTGCGCGAACATCGAATGTTTCTTTGCCATCGTCCTTTTTGTAGTACTGAGAATTTGAGAACTCGAGAATGTCATTTATAAGAGAATTCATGTATTGAATGCTCTGGCTGATTTCCTCTAGATAATGCTCTTTTTTATCGTTGTTAATATTCTCTTTTAAGTTTTCAACATAACCTGATGCGATAGCAAGAGGTGTTTTTAAGTCGTGCGCCATGGCATCTGTAGTTTTGCGACGATACTCAAAAGTCTCGTAGACATTCTTTTCTTTTGTATAAACAACAAATGCAGATAGCAGTGAAGCACATACAATGAAAGCGATAGCAAACAGTGATGCTTTTTTCATTGTGCTTATAGTTTCAGCGTGGATTTTGCTTTCAAGAGCAGAATAATCGGCTTTTATTTTAATAGTTAAATATTGCCCAGCATCAGTAGTGTGCTGGAATTCAGTAACATTGCTTTCAACAAAAGTATCTGTTGAATTTGTGCCCATAAACACCATGTATATTGTTCTGTCAGGTCTTGTAGAAGCTCTAGTGCCAAGGCGCCTTTTTAATATTCTGGTTTCGTTTTCGCTACTCTGGTATTCCCAATTAACAGTAGGTTCGTATGAATAAACAAAGGAATCACTATCTCTAAAAGCAGTAAATATCAATGGCTCAAATGTGTAATCGCTGTATGCACATCCATCTTCAATAAAAATTTCGCAGTCTTCGTGTTCGTTTGTAAAATCGGAAAGTGTTATGAAATCATTCGAATTATAAAAACTGGATTCCTCGTGCAAAAAGAACGGAACCCTCTGTCCTTCAATAGTTCTATAAATAACTGCAGAACGTTCATCGTCCAAAATCTTTTTACCATTAACACGAACGCATATTCTTAAATTATAATTATCAGAAAGTAAAAGTACCTGTTCTCTTAGTAAAAATAATTTATCTTGTGGAAGGCCGTTGCTTCTCCAGTTAATTGAAATGGATTCCATCAGTGCTTCGTTGAACTTTTCTTCAGCATCCTTTGCTGGGTTCATAATTATCTGTGAATAATAATAATTCACAAAGAAGCCAACTATTAAAACGACAACGATAGTGACAGCTATAGTTTTTACAGCGCAACTTAATAGACTATGTATAAAAGATGGTTTCTTTATCATTGTATTTTGTTTCATTTATAAACCGGCCTTTTCTGTAAGTTTATATCCGCCACTAATAATGGTTTTAATTTGTTTTCCTGAATTTCCGAGATTCTTGCGTAGTTTCTTTATCTGACTGTCAACTAGTCTGTCGTTGCCATCAAATTCCAATCCCCAAACATGGTCTAGAATTGATTGTCTTGAAAAAACGCATTCTTTGTTTTCCATAAATAACTTTAGGATAAAGTATTCTTTAGGAGGTAGTTCAATCTCTTTGCCTTCAACAAAAACCTGCATGGAAAGAACGTCCATTTTGATGTTTCCTACAGTAAGAGGAAGCTTTTTGGTAAATCCTTTGTATCGCCTTATTAATGCTTCGGATTTTGCATATAATTCCTTAAGAGAAAAAGGTTTTGTGACATAGTCATCTCCGCCTAATTCATATCCTTTAAGGACACTGTCTTCGCTTCCTAAAGCAGTGATAAAAATAATAGGGCATACGCTGTTTTTTCTTATTGCTTTGCAAAGTTCAAATCCAGATACACCAGGAAGCATAACGTCAAGGAAAACTAAGTCATAAGAGTTTTTCGTTATCAGAGCAAGTCCTTTATCACCTGTTGGCGCCTGATCGAAACTAATATCACCATTACTTTTAGCAACGAAAAAATCACATAGGGATTCTCTGATTTTTGAAGAGTCTTCAACAATTAAAAATTTCAGCGACATCCTGCACCTCCCTAATATGTGATATTAGCAAAGTGATATGACTTCCATATGACTTTTTCTATTATCTATCCATCAACATTATATCAGTATTAGCCGAAGGGGCCTTAGGTCATATGAAAGTCATAATGTTTTGTTAGTATGCCTCCTATAAAGTGGGGAAGTTTAATCTTCATGAATCCTTGAGATCTTGAAATTGGAGTTGGCGATTATGAAACGTTTTGTCTCTTTGTTGTTGGTAGCTGCATTTGTGTTTGTGACTGTTGCTTGTAGATTTTGGGGAGAAAATCAAATTCCACAGGGTTGGTATGACTCATCAAGAAATTACTATCCTATAGCAGATGACACGAACTGCCTTGATTATATAAATGTTGTTAATGTGACGGATGACTACGTTCTTGTTAGAAAAAACTATTCTGAGTGGAAAAATGGCGGAACCGTAGTTCATGATACGCTGTATAGACTTTATGATAATGGTGAATACGATACTTTAAATATTAAAAGACTCCCTCGTGAATTAGGGCTTCCTAATGAAGTTTCAACTGAATATGTAGTAGAGCTCAATGGAACTACTTACGCAGTAATAAAGTCGTTAGATACTGCTTCGTGGGTTGCGAGTTTCTATTTTGTCTCTCTGAATTTTGAAGATGAAGTATTTGGGGAGCCAATAGAACTTGTGGAATTCAATAATTATTTGAATATTAATTCAGGAGCTTTGAGAAATATTTTTGTAGTAGATGGGGAATTGCTGTTCCATTTTTCTGGCAGAGAAGAAAATGTAGCGACAATCATCAAGATGCATCAGGATTTTTCCTGCGAAAGGATAGATACCAGCGAGCTTAATGGTTACTCACTTCATGATTCATTCTATTCATATATGTTAAGTGATGAAACAATGCTTCTTATTTGTAATCCGTTTGAAGGAACTGTTTTAAATTTCGAGCTTAATATCAATACAGGTGTTATTAAAGAAATTGATTTCAGTGATTCTTTTGTTCGTGGTGAATCTGATTTGGGTATTGAGTACTCAACAGCCGGAAACAGATATTGCATGACAGATGGGTACAGAGTTCTTTCGGTAAATCCTAAAACATATGAAAATGATGTTTTGTTCTCGTTCGACAACAGTAATTGTAATCGCTGGGAAATGCAGCAATTAGAAATGCGAATAATTGATGTTACTGAGGATTCGTTTGTTTTTGCTGGAATGATTACTTTAGATGGTAATACAAATACTTATGAAGTTGTAAAATTCAAAAAGTCTGAGGTTGATTTTAGAGATGGCAAAACTATTCTTAAAGCTGCTAATGTCGAAAGAAGCATTTCGAGAAATATAGCTGAAGCAATTTATTCTTTTAACTTAAGTAGTGACACTTACTATGTTGAATTAACAGATATATTTTCTATTAGTAATTATTTTGATGAGGATGATTATTCATATCGATTTTCTTCGAGTGCCAATCTAATGGATTACTATGAAGATATGATGAATGCTAACACTGCGCTATCTACTGATTTAAGTATTGCTCTTATGTCTGATGATTGCCCGGATATTTTTCTTAATAGTGATGATTATTCCCTGATTAACAATCCTAATCTCCTTTTGGATTTAACTCCGTATATTAACGGTGATAGTGGAATAGATGTTGATGATTATTTTTACTGTGTTTTTGAAAATGCGCGTAACAATGAACCAACATTTCAGATTCCGATAACTATCTGTCTTGATGCCGTTTATGGGAAGTTTGAAGCACATAGTGATTTGTCTGGATTCACTTTCGAAGAATACCAGAATTTAGTGGAGAACGAATGGAATGGTTGTGATCCTTTGTTTGGGTATTTTTTAAGAATGCAGGTATTTGATGAATTGCTTGAAACTATTGCTGACCGAATAATTATTGATAATGTAATTAACCTAAATGTTGATGATTTTTATGGAGTTGTTGAATACTGTAATTCTCTTCCTGAAATTCCGTTGGCAGTTCAATATCCTGATTCGTATAATTCATCTTTTCAATATGACCTAGGGCATTTTGATGGATATTTCAGTAGTTTTGTTAATAATCAAAAGTTCTATGGTGCCAATCGTTTTTGTGTTTCTGGAATGCCTTCTTATAGCGGTGAATTGTATCCTACTTTGGAGATTGCTTCCTCAGCTTCAATTTCTGCGAGTTGCAAAAACCCTGAAGGAGCGTGGGAGTTTATTAAAACACTTCTTTCTTATGAAACTCAGTCATGTATTCCACAAGTGGATTTTAACTGTAAAACAGCTGATCCTGTTAATAAAGAGGCGTTTACTTGTGGCTCTGAAGTGAATTTGAATTATATAAATAGAAATGATGAGTGGTTGTCGGATGAACTACATAGGCCCATTGAAGAAACTGACCGAGCATTAATTGATTGGTATTATGATTTGCTCGACACATCACATATTAATCAGAACATTGATCCAAACGTTCTGGCAATATTTAACGAAGAAATGCCTTCTTATTTTGATGGTGATAAATCTTTGGAGGAAGTAATCCTGATTATAGAAGATAGAGTTCAGACAGTAATTGATGAAGCATCTTCATAGAAATCATCCTAATCGGAAATAAAGCCAAGAATATCAGATGAAACGACATTTGGATTATTGTCCATATAGGAGACAACTTTATCTAATCTGGACTGTTTTTTCTTTGTGTAGTTTAGTACTGCAACGACGAAACCGTAATATGAATCTTTTACGTTGTTTAATCTGATTGTGAGTTCATTGCTGTTCATAAGAATCAATAATTAAGTAAGCCCAATTCCTTTCCTAACTTATATAGTCTACTGTTGGAATCAAATTTGTCTCCATTGCGAATAGATAGTTCTATTAGTTCTAAATCTTCTTTGTAAGTTGGGATATAATCGTCAGATGGAGTATTACAACCATCCATTATCATATATTCTTTTTCATTTTTATCCATGATTGTTGCCTCCTTATAATTTGACTACAAACATATATGTTCGTTTATTGGAAAGCTGCTCGTTTACTCGTAGATTCTCGACATTGCACGTTGTTTTGCAATATCAATGTCATTTGTACATTGTTTAGCTAATTATAACAGTTCTAGAGAAAAACAATAACGACTAGAAACGGAATGAATTACCGCGAAAAATGCTTCGCAACCTTAAAGTTGCGCGATAGTTGGTGGATGCAACCACTTGTTTTTGTTACTTTATGAGCATTAACAAAAGGAGGGTTCATAAATGGACACAAACAATATTCTAATCTTGCCATGGATTATTATTAACGCGGCAGTAATCGGATTTTTAATCTATCTTTTGGTGTTAATTGTTAAGGCATTGCGAAAATATATAAAGTCAGAACCTGTTAGAAAAGAAAAAGCAGAAAACGCAAAAACTCTTGGTGAAGTGCTGAAGCATCACAGGTTGGATTGTAAAATGACTCAGGAATTTGTTGCGGAAACTATAGGGGTAAGTCGTCAGGCGGTTTCTAAGTGGGAAAGTGGCGTGTCAGATCCAAGCACTACAAACTTAATGGCTTTAGCAAAGCTATTTGGTGTGAGTGCAGAAGATTTGCTTAAAGAAACGAAGGGATAAATGATTTGGGCTAAGTGCTAGTTTAGGAAACTATAATCTAAGTCCTTGTAAATTTAAGTGCATATAAGTAATGAATATCATATTAATAAACTAATTCTTAAAACCTACCTTTTTACGTGGTATAATCACTACGCGTAAAAACGCATGAATTTCAAAAAGAGGTTTACTAATATGTGCTTATTCTGTGACATTATTGAAGGTAAGATTCCTTCATCAAAAGTATACGAGACAGACAAGGTTTACTGCTTTAACGATATTAACCCAGTAGCTCCAACTCACGTTCTCGTTGTTCCAAAGAAGCATTTTGAAGATATTCGTGATATGGCTAATTCAGCTGAAGGCGCTATGTATATGGGTGAAGTAATTAAGGCTATTGACGAAGTAGCTAAGATTCGTGGCCTTGATACTGGATTTAGAGTGATTAACAATTGTGGCGTTGATGGTGGCCAGACAGTAATGCACGTTCACTATCACGTAATTGGTGGCGTTAAGCTTACGGAGAAGATGATTTGATTGAACTTACTCATCTTGAGAAAAGAGCGATAAGTTATCTGAATTTTAAAGGCGAGGTTACCGAGGAACAATTAAAACTTGTTCAGTCTAGTATTAGCGAAGTTAAGCGTTTTGCCCGCCCACAGTTTGTGTTCAGATTTCTTAAATTAGAAGAGAATAGTGAAGGGCATCTAGAAGTAGATGCCTCTCTTAATATTGGATATGATTCTTTGCAGAAATTATTTAGAGCAAAGAATTCAAATAGTGTTTGTATTCTTGTGTCAACGTTAGGTTCTGCTATTGATAAGAGAGTTTCTCAGTTAGCTGATATTGATTCAGGCAAGATGATTTTATTTGATGCGTGTGCCAACGCTTATATCGAGGAAGAGACAAACAGATTTCAGGAAAGACTTAATTTGGGAGATGAGACTTTCCGATTTGCTCCTGGCTATGGCGATGTTCCACTCGAGGTTCAAAGAGAAATCTTTGACCTTATGCCAGAGATAAAGAAAATAGGGATAGAACTTGATGAATGCAATTTGATGCATCCTTTTAAATCAATGACTGGATTCATCGGATTTAAATCAGAGGAATGATATGAGTAAGAGAAATATTAGAGAATTAATCGGTAAAGAGTTTGTTGTTTTTGATGGTGGTTTTGGATCCCAGCTTCAAGCTCGTGGAGTAAAAGCTGGCGAGAACTCCGCAATGATTAATATCAAAAATCCTGAGCTTGTAACTGCAATTCATAGAGATTATTTAAACGCAGGTTCAATTTGTCTTACAACAAATACTTTTGGTGCCGATTGTTTCCATATTGATAATGAAGCTGAGCTTACAAAAATCATTAATGCAGCTATCGATAATGCGTATAACGCTATGGAAGTAACAGGTAAGGATGCATATGTATTCTACGATATGGCTCCTACAGGAAAACTTCTAAAGCCATTAGGTGACCTTGATTTTGAGGACGCTTATGAAGTGTTTGCTCAGCAGGCTAGAATTGCTGCAGCTACAGGTAAGATTGATGGTTTTATTATCGAGACTTTTACTGATCTTTACGAGATGAAGGCTGCAATTCTCGCTGTTAAGGAGAATTCTGATCTCCCTCTAATTTCTTCTGTTACTTATTCTGAGAATGGTAATATGCTTACAGGTGCTTCTCCAGTTCAGGTAGTAACAGTTCTTGAAGGTCTTGGCGTAGACATGATGGCTGTTAACTGCTCTTTGGGACCTAAGGAGCTTTTGCCAATCGTAGAAAGAATGCTTGACGTTGCTAATCTTCCAATTCTTGTTCAGCCAAATGCTGGTCTTCCAGTATTTAAAAATGGTGAGACTGTATTCCTTGTTGGGCCAGAAGAATTTAGTGAATATATAGGTAAGCTAATTGATAAAGGAATTGCCGGATTTGGTGGTTGCTGTGGTACAACACCAGACCATATTAAAGCTTCTTGCGAAGTAGCTGCTTCACATAAGTTTGCTTTTGATCCTAAGCCAATTAAGACACGTGTAACAGGTACTACAACTGTAGTTGAAATTGGACCACGTGTAATTCGTTGCGGTGAGAGACTTAACCCAACAGGTAAAAAGAAGATGAAGCTTGCTTTGGCTGAGCATCGTCTTTACGACATCGTAGATGAAGGTATCGCTCAGGTAGAAGCAGGTGCAGATGTTCTTGATGTAAATGTTGGTGTTCCAGGTATCGATGAGACTGGAGTTATGTGTGAACTTATTAAGGATCTCCAGGAAGTAATCGATGTTCCTTTGCAGATTGATAGTACTAATCCTGAAACACTTGAGAAGGCATGCCGTATCTATAATGGTGTTCCACTTATTAACTCTGTTAATGGTAAGCAGGAAGTAATGGATGCAGTATTCCCAATCGTAAAGAAATACGGTGGTGTAGTACTTGGTCTTTGTATCAACGAAGAGGGAATTCCACCAACAGCTGAAGAGCGTTTTGAGATTGCGATGAATATCGTAAACGAGGCAGCTAAGTATGGTATCCCTAAGGAAAGAATCATTATCGATTCACTTGTGCTTACTGCAAGTGCTCAGCAGAAGGAAGTAAGAGAAACTGCCAAGTGCGTAGGCTTTGTAACTGAAAGACTTGGAATTGGTACTGCACTTGGATTAAGTAATGTTTCTTTCGGTCTTCCTAATAGACCACTTATCAATAGAACATTCCTTGTAATGGCACTTTATGCAGGTCTTAAAATGCCAATTTTAAATCCACTCGATAAGGAACTCATGGGTGCAATCGATGCATTTGAAGTTCTTAACTATACTGATTTAAATGCAGAAGATTATATTAGCAGACACGTTAACGATGTAACTACAACAGCTGCTGCTAGCGCTCCTACGACAGCCGCTCCTTCAAATGGCGAGGCGGCACTTGAAGGTTCTGATCTTTTTATTGCAATTGTAAAGGGACAGAAGCATAACGCGGTTGAAGCAGTAAAAAAGATGAGTGATGTTGCTCCACTTGATGTCGTTTCTGAGCATCTTATTCCAGCTCTTGATAAAGTGGGCCAGGACTACGATAAGGGAAAGATTTTCCTTCCACAGCTCATGACTTCTGCTGAGACTTCAAAACTTGTTTTCGACGAGATTAAGGACAAGCTTGTTTCTGGCGACGATAGCGAGAAGAAGGGACCTATCGTTATTGCTACAGTAGAAGCAGACGTTCACGATATAGGTAAAAATATCGTAAAGGTAGTGCTCCAGAGTTACGGCTTTGATGTGATTGATTTGGGCAAAGATGTTAAGGCAGAAGTTATTGTTGAAGCCGTTAAGGAACATAACCCAATTGCAGTTGGACTTTCTGCTCTTATGACAACTACTGTAGTATTTATGGAAAAGACAATTAAGGCTTTGAAAGAAGCTGGACTTAATGTTCCGGTATTCTGCGGTGGAGCTGTTTTGACACAGGATGTTTGTGATAATATCGGAGGCGACTACTATACAAAAGATGCAATGGAGTCAGTTCGCGTTTGTGAAAAACTTCAGGCTTTAAAGAATGGAGAGAATTAATTTATGGCAAGAATGAGAGCAAAGAAGCACCTTCCAGAGAGAATGGCTGCATGTAGTGAACGCTGGTTTGAAACTCCTATGCTTAATAAGGGCAAGTGGCGTGAGGTCTGTGGTTTTCCTGCTGACTGCGAGATGTATCTTGAAATAGGATGCGGCAAGGGAAAGTTTGCTGCTGAAATGGCACAGCGAAATCCTAATGCACTTTATATTGCTCTCGAAAGGGATTCATCCTGCTGCCTTCTTGCAATCGAGAAGGCCCATAATCTTGAGATTCCTAATCTCTTCTTTTTGAATGCTGATGCTCAGCTTCTTGATAACTATTTCGAGAATGGTGAACTTGATAGAATTTATCTTAATTTCTCTGATCCATGGACTCGTCAGAATAAGCCTAAGAGACGTCTTACTTATCGTACTTTCTTAGAGCAGTATAAGGCACTTATGAAGACTGGATCTTCTGTAATTTTTAAGACAGATAATGACGAGCTTTTTGACTTCTCTGTTGAGGAGTTTAAGGAGTGCGGATTTGAACTTTCAGAGTACACAAGAGATCTTCATAACTCAGAGTGGGATGCTTCGAATGTAAGAACTGAGTTCGAGCAGAAGTTTGCAGATCAGGGAATTAATATTAAGCGAGTAGTTGCAACTATTAAGTAAAACTATGGATAAAAAGTTTTCTGTTCTGGCATCAGTTAATGAAGTATCTAATAAAGAATTATTGAAGAATTACCTGCCAGTATTGGTTTGGGGTCTTGTAGTTTTTATTAGCCTTTTTGGATTGAGTAATATCTTTCCTTCAATAGTAAACATTATTTTTACTGCCATATTAATTCTTGATTTTATAATGCTGGTTCCAGCTATTTTCATTATGCGAAAGAACTCCAGAAGATTATCAAAACTTCAGCGTGACTACAAAAATTCCATTATTGATATAATTATCAGTGATGGAAATGCATATATCGAAGATGCATCCAAAGAGAATAGAATCACTGCTATTACATGGGAAGATAAGCAAAATAAACTTTACTTTGTTCGTCAGAACAAAAGAAGTTTACTTAGGGTAAGGATATTACCTCCTGATTCTCTTATGATTAAGGAAGAATTTAATAGTATTGGGATTAAGACTCCTACTATTGAAGAGTGCACTCAGGTAGTCAGCAAGAATAAGTTTTGAGAAATTAAAAGCTAATCTAATTTAGGACGAAGTTGAAAGATGGCTGAAAAACGCAATTTGAATTTGGATTTATTAAGAATTATTGCTTCAATCGCTGTGATTGGGTTGCATTCATTCTGTAAGTTTTATTCGTTGACTAACGCAGTTTTATATCATCTCTGTTCTTTTTCTCTTCCTATTTTCTTTGTGATTACAGGCTTTTTAATTATTCGTAAGGATAAGGAAATTACTCTTAAATACTGTTTTAAGAAAACAGTTAGTATTTTAAGACTACTTTTAATCTGGAATGTAATTGGTTTTCTGATATTTTTGCCATTCTATGATTTTGTTAACGAGTATTCACTTTCCGATGTTCCGAGATTATTTGTCTTACAGTTTTTTAAAACATTCATTCAGGCTGGCAGCCTATGGCATATGTGGTTTTTGGGTGCCCAGGTGATTGTTTACTATTTGTGCTTTATTTTTGTAAAGCTGAAGAAAAAGAATGAAAAGATAACTTCTGTTTTGTGGGCGATATTTATGGCAGGATCATTTGTAATACAAATCTTGTGTTATTTTGGGGTGTTACCATCAATTTATGATATATATCAGATTTGCAGATTGTGGACCTGGATTCAGTATTTGCTTCTCGGATCAATGCTTATTAACCTTCAGGAGAAGACTAATAAATTACCTGTTAAACTGCATGCTGTTTTATTGTTTTGTCTGACTGTCTTTGTTGTTGGCTTTCAGATTTATATCGGATCAAAAACTAATTCGCTGTTTGCTGCTAATAAGTTTTATGATGATCCTTTACTGGTTTTACTGTGTGTAGTGATATTCACATTTGTTTTGCGCCTTAAGTTGTCGCCAAAGGTTATGAAAGTCTGCAGCAGCCTTGGTGGAGCTTCACTTATAACATATATTGTTCATCCGATAATACTCAGAGTTGTTGAAGTGGTAGTTGAGATTAATTCTGTATCAACTTCAATAATCGTATACTTATTTGTTGTTATTTACTCTCTTGTAATGGCATTTGTGATATATAAAATTCCTTTTGGTAAATATTTTTATAAACTGTAAATGCGATTGTGATAATGATATGATTTTTGGGGGACTATCCCAGATTAACGAGGTTTTATGAATACTATCTTTATTATTGATGATGATGTAGCAATCGGAGACATGGAGCAAACCTTTCTTGAGAAGAATGGGTTTTCATGTGAGCGTGCATTTACTGGTACTGAAGCTGTTTTGAAGTTAAGAAATGGTTTTATGCCAGATCTTATTTTGCTTGATCTGATGCTTCCAGGGCTTAATGGTGAAGATGTTCTTCCAAAGATTAAGGATTCAATCGGTAATACTCCGGTTATTGTTGTAAGCGCCAAAATCGATGTTGATAGTAAAGTTAATATGCTTATGGAAGGCGCAGTGGACTATCTTACCAAGCCATTTGATACAAGAGAGCTTCTTGCAAGAATAGAACTTCGCCTTAAGATGGTTGGCGCAGCAAAGGCAAGTAATAAGAATCGCCTTGAATACGATGACATTGTACTTGACGCTGAATCGTTTTCTATTAGTGTTGCAGGAAGTCCTGTACAGCTTACAAAGACTGAGTTTGGAATTTTAAGACTTCTTATGACTGACCCAAAGGTGGTTGTAACAAAGTCATCGATTATTGACAGAATTTCTTCTGAAACTGAAGACTGTACTGAGAGTTCGCTTAAGACTCATATTAGCCATCTTAGAAATAAACTTAAAACTGTCTCTGGCAAAGACTATATTGAGGCAGTGTGGGGAATTGGCTTTAAGATGAAGAGTGTTGAGTGAATGTTTTTGGGGATAAAAGTGTTAGCATTAACCGTTTTCTAAGTTGTTTTAGAAAACGGTTTTTTAATCTCAACTATTCCTCAACTCTTTTCGAAATGACTATTGTTAATATAAGGTCACATGAAAAGGTGGAGGTACTTATGGAATACGCAATTGAATGTAATAACATTTGTAAAAAATATTCCGGAAAAATGGTTCTTGATAATGTGTGCATTCACGTTCCTAAGGGAGCTATATATGGATTCATTGGAAAGAATGGAGCAGGTAAGACGACGCTTATGCGAGTTCTCGGAAATCTTACTCCTGCTAATAGTGGTGAATATAAACTCCTTGGCGTAAGTGGCGATAATAAAGAAATAAATGACGTCCGTAAAAAGTGTGGTGTGATTATTGAAACTCCGGGGTTTTACCTTAATAAGAGCGTTTATGAGAATATGAAATTCCAGTGTGTTCTTAGAAGAATTACTGACGATAGTGAGATTAATAAGTGTCTTGAACTTGTTAAACTTCAGGGAGAAGAAAAGAAACTAGTAACGAATCTTTCGCTTGGTATGAAGCAGAGACTTGGAATTGCAATGGCACTTCTTGGTGATCCTGAAGTTATCATTCTCGATGAACCGATGAACGGACTTGATCCAGAAGGTATGATGGATATTCGTAACATTATCCTAAAACTTAATAAAGAGAAGGGTATTACGTTTATGATTTCTTCGCACCTTCTTGATGAACTTTCGAAGGTAGCAACACATTTTGGCTTTATAAGAGGTGGCGTTATCGTTAAGGAAATAAGTGCTGTAGATATTGCAAAAAATAATAGAAGCATGACAGTAATAGAAGTTAGTAGCAGCGCTAAGACAGCAGTTATCCTCGAGAATATGAGTCTTTCGTATGAAGTTAGTGACGAGCATACAATTACGGTTTTTGACGAACTTACAATTGAGGAACTTAGTCCTGTTCTTTTGGAGCAGGGTATAAAGCTTAATTCCCTTAAGAAGTCTCAGGAATCGCTTGAAAGTTATTATCTTGAAGTAATGAGTGGAGTATAAGAATGAAAGATTTATTGAAGTTTGATTTTCGAAGATTATTTAGAAGTAAACTGTTTTGGGCATCAATTATCTTTACGATTGTTACTACTGTTTTGGGTGTTGTAACAACATTTGGAACAGAAGTAGAGTATATGGATGAGATTGCCGGTGACCAGCTGTTTTTCTTTGTTTTTGTTGTTGGTATTTTTGTTCCAATCTATGCTCTTGCGGATTTTAAAGGTGGCATGATTCGTAATAAACTTTCGCAAGGATATGGCAGATTTGAGGTGTATGTTTCTAATCTGATTGTTTCAGTTTCTGCATCTTTAATTATGGCTGTCACTTGGATTGTTTCTTTCCTGCCGGTTGCAGGAATTTATTATGGTTTTGCTATTCCAGATTCTGACGAATTCATATTTGAACCTATTTACAGGTTGTGGTTCCTAATTGCAAGTTTTCTCTTTATTGCAGCGTATGCGGGACTTTGTCATCTCTTCAGCATGGTTATCAGCAATCGCGCTGTAGTTATTTCATTAATAGTAATAGGCGCATTGTTTTTGCTAACTTTTGTTGTTCCAGGTCTTATGATGGTTGGTTATTCAAGTCCTGAAATTATTGAAGAGACATTAATAAGTGAGGATGATGATTCTCAGATTGTAGAGTATCGCACTGTTCCAAATCCTGATTATCGTGAAGAAAATGATCCAGCGAAACTTGCATGTAAAGCAGCATGTACTATCATAATTCCAGCGCAGTATATTTTTATTGGTGGCTTTCATTATCCAACTACATATTGGTATATGGCATACGATTTATTGATTGTATTTATTAATGCAGGTTTGGGTTATTTGATTTTTAAACGTAAAGAGATTAAGTAAGAGGCTTATATGGAATATTTAATTGAATCTAATAATTTATCTAAGAATTATGGCAAGAACAAAGTTCTTAATGATTTGAACCTGCGAGTTCCTAAGGGATCAATTTATGGTCTCGTTGGAAAGAATGGTGCAGGTAAGACAACCTTTATGAGAACTATCTGCGGTATTCAGGACACGACTTCAGGAAGTTATTCGCTTTTTGGCGTAAAGAATACAGACGGCAAGATTGCTAAAGTACGTAAAAGAATTGGCGCTGTAATAGAGTATCCAGCACTGACGTTGGAACTTTCCGCGAAAGAAAATCTTAAGCAGATGTACCGTTATCTTGGCGTTCCTACATGGGATGGAATAGATGAACTTCTTGAACTTGTTGGATTAAGTGATATAGGTAAAAAGAAGGCGAAGAATTTTTCTCTTGGAATGCGTCAGAGACTTGGAATTGCAATGGCACTTTGCGGTAATCCTGACCTTATTATTCTTGATGAGCCAATGAACGGTCTTGATCCTGCAGGAATCATTGAGATTAGAGAAGTAATCCTTAAACTTAATAAAGAGAAAGACATTACATTTGTTATCTCAAGTCATATTCTCGATGAACTTTCAAAGGTGGCAACTGATTATGGATTTATTGATAAAGGACATATCGTAAAAGAGATATCTTCTGAAGAACTTTTGAGTAAGTGTCGTAAGGCAGTTACTATCGAAGTTGATAGTGTGGATGGTCTTGTTAAGATTCTTGATAAGAATAGTTTTGAGTATGTTGTTAAATCTGAAAAATCAGTTGAGGTATACGGAGATATTGATATTAACGATATCCTTCCAGATATGATTAATGAAGGACTAAAACTTAAGTCTCTTTATCCAACGACAGAGTCGCTTGAGAGCTATTATCTCGGCCTTTTTGGAGAGAATAAGAAGGAGGATGAAGTACATGAGTAATCTTTTACGTGGAGATTTTTCTAAACTCTTCAAAAGCAAAATCTTTTGGGTGTGTATAGTGCTTAATTTGATTGGCACAGTTTATATGATGAAGGCTATTGAAGTTGGTTTGTCACCAAAGGATATTGATCTCTCAGTTTATTCAACTGCACTTGAAATGATTGACAGTTATTTCATCTATTTGATTGCATTTGTAACATCTTTTGTTGTAGGAAGCGATTTTGATGGTGGCATGCATCGTAATAAGATAATGGCTGGCCATAGCAGAGTTTCTATTTATTTCGCAGGTATTATTACTACTTATGTGGGTTCTTTAATAATGTGGGCAGTTTCATTTGTTGTATTGCTTCTTTATTCATTTTCTAAAGTTGGCGCACGAGGATATAAAGATTATTTCTCTGTGGCATTTAATACAAAAATTGAATTACTAAGTTTGGGCTATCAATTGCTTGCTATTTTATTTATTGTAGCGATTACTACAGCAATAGTTCTCCTGGTTGAGAAGAAGGCAATTACGATTATTGCAGTAATCATTTTATTTGCTGCCTTTTCCAGCATTGGATTAGTGATTGATAATGCAGCGAATACTACTAATCCAACATATACAACCATTGACTATGACAAGATGATTTATGTTGAAGTCCCAAATCCAGATTATATTCCAGAGGGACCGCTTAAGACATTTTATCGAATCGTTGATGCGTGCGATGTTCCGTACAGAATGTCAAATAGTGTTCATTTAAAGACTGTTGAGACAAAGGAAGAATCTGATGCATTTGATCCATATAGTGGCAGCTACATGAGAATAGTTTGGGAGAAGTATTATGCAGGTGTAATTATTGAAACAGCTGTATTTACACTCTTAGGCGCAGCAGTCTTTAAAAAGCACAATCTCAAATGATATTATTAGGACAGAGCTACGGCTCTGTCCTATATATTTTTGTAAGGGTATTTGCAGTGGAATTGTTTTTGTATTTAATTATTGCCGTTTTAATCATTGTTATCATTGCTCTCGTTGTGAAGATTGTTTCCATGCAAAAATCTTTGGATAACATCGCTTCAGATTTTGCGGAGATTATTAAGACAGAGACGAATGGACAAATTATGGTTAATAGTAACGATAAGCATATTCGTGAACTTGCTCTTACTATTAATAAAGAACTTAAGAATGTTCGTAGTAAAGAAATCAAATATATAAAGGGTAATGATGAACTCAAAAATGCCGTTGTTAATATTTCGCATGATTTAAGAACACCTCTTACAGCTATAAATGGATATCTTGATTTACTGGAGCAGGAAGAAAAAACACCGGCAGTTGAAAAGTATATTTCGATAATAGGAGAAAGAGTGGAGGCACTTAAGTCTCTTACAGAAGAACTTTTTAAGTATTCTATTGTAACTTCTACAATCGATGAGTTTGCGCCGTTAAATCTTACTCTAAACAGCGAACTTGAGACTTCGCTTGCAGGTCTTTACGGAGCATTTATTGATAAGAAAATTGAACCGGTTGTAGTTATTCCGGAAGAGAGAATAGAACGTGTTCTTGACCATAAATCATTGCAGAGAATCTTTTCGAATATTCTTGGAAATGCACTTAAGTATTCTGAGGGAGACTTGTACGTAGAACTTAAAACTACAGGGGAGATTATTTTCAAAAACAAAGCCAGCAACATGACTGCTGTTGATGTTGGAAAACTCTTTGACAGATTTTTCACAGTAGAATCTGCAAGACATTCAACTGGACTTGGCCTTTCTATCGCAAAGCTTCTTACAGAGAAAAATGGCGGAACAATTGATGCTTCACATGAAGATGGATTTCTTGTAATTAAACTTAAATTTTAATTGGAGGTGCAAAATGTCACGTGTAAACTTTGGCTCAAAGCCACTTATGTATCCTATGCCAGTTTTGATTGTATCAACATATGATGAGAATGGTGTTCCAAACGCAATGAATGCTGCCTGGGGAATTATTACTGATTTTGATGAGATTTCAATTAGTATGTCTGAGCATAAGACAACAGAAAACATCGCAAAAACAGGTGCGTTTACTGTAAGTATGGCAACAGAAGATACGGTTATTCCATGCGATTACGTTGGAATCGTTTCTGCAAAGGATGTTCCTGATAAATTTGCACGCGCCGGATTCCACGATGTTAAGAGTGAGTTTGTAAATGCTCCTCTTATAGAGGAACTTCCAATGGCACTTGAGTGTAAATTCCGCTCCTTCGAAAATGGAATCTTAATTGGTGAGATAGTCAATGTAAACGCAGATGAAAGCGTACTTACCGATGGAAAAGTTGATCCCAAGAAACTTAAGCCAATTGCTTATGATCCACATAACCATAAGTATTACTCACTTGGCGAAGTGGTTGGAAGTGCTTTTAGTGATGGTAAGAAGATTGGCTGAATAAGCGTTATTTCTTAAACAAATAAAAATCTTTGAAAATTTCGAAAATCATTTAAAGGCATTTTTGTGGTTAATTTTGAAAAAAATCGCATTAAATGGAAATGTTACAGTATTTTTACATGTGGCTTTGTTGTAAATAGACGGACTTCGTTGTAAAATTTAACAGGTGCTACAAGGCACATAACGTAATATTAAACCCCTTATGGGGATTTTAGGAGGAAACAACAATGGCAGTTAAAGTTGCAATTAACGGTTTTGGTCGTATCGGTCGTCTTGCTTTCAGACAGATGTTCGGTGCTGAGGGTTACGAAGTAGTAGCTATCAACGATCTTACAAGCCCAAAGATGCTTGCTCACCTTTTGAAGTATGATTCAGCTCAGGGTAAGTACGCTCTCGCTGATAAGGTATCAGCTGGTGAGGATTCAATCATCGTAGATGGTAAGGAAATCAAGATCTATGCTAAGGCTAACGCTGCAGAGCTCCCATGGGGCGAGATCGGTGTAGACGTAGTTCTCGAGTGCACAGGTTTGTATACATCTAAGGAGAAGGCTTCAGCTCATATCACAGCTGGTGCTAAGAAGGTAGTTATTTCTGCTCCAGCAGGTAACGATCTCCCAACAATCGTTTACAACGTAAACCACGAGACACTTACAGCTGATGACACAATCATCTCAGCTGCTTCATGTACAACAAACTGCTTGGCTCCAATGGCTAAGGCTCTTAATGATCTCGCTGGCATCAAGTCAGGTATCATGACAACAATCCACGCTTACACAGGCGATCAGATGATCCTCGACGGCCCACAGCGTAAGGGTGACCTCAGAAGATCACGTGCTGGTGCAGTTAACATCCTCCCTAACCCAACAGGTGCTGCTAAGGCTATCGGCCTTGTAATCCCAGAGCTCAACGGTAAGCTCATCGGTTCAGCTCAGCGTGTTCCAACACCTACAGGTTCAACAACAATCCTCGTAGCTACAGTTGAGAAGACAGTTACTAAGGACGAGATCAACGCTGCTATGAAGGCTGCTGCTACAGAGTCATTCGGTTACAACGAGGACGAGATCGTTTCATCTGATATCATCGGTATGAGATATGGTTCACTCTTCGATGCAACACAGACAATGGTTGGTGAGGATAACCTCGTTCAGGTTGTATCTTGGTACGACAACGAGAATTCTTATGTATCACAGATGGTTCGTACAATTAAGTACTTCGCTGAGCTTGCATAATTAATTCTTTAACTGAAATTGATTAATTATTCTGAGAGCTGTCTCATTTGAGACGGCTCTCTTTTTGCCTTAAAGTTCCCTTCTTTTGCTTCTTTGTCGTTTTACAAAAAGTGGTGTATAATCGTTTTGTTATTTCTTACTTTTGAAGGAGGATTTAAGTATGGCTCTTTTTGATCCTAAGGCAAAGAATATTGCTAATTACCAGAAGTCAATCGATGAGAAGATGACAACGATTAACAGATATTACGATGATATCGGACGTCTTTATTATAAGCAGTATGTTGATATAAATGCTGATAATACTAAGGACATCAACACAAGATGTGATGCAATCAAGAGACTTTATCAGGAAATCAGTGGCTTGAATGTAAAGATCCTTTATGAGAAGGGACTTAAGCTTTGTCCTAACTGTAAGACAGAGAATGCACTTCACCATACATTCTGTTTTAAGTGTGGCGCATGCTTTGCTTCTGCAAATGAGAACAGCCAGCCTGATGTTGCAGCTGATGTAGTTGCAGAACCTGCTCCAGAAGCTCCAGTTCCTGCAGAGAATGCAGTTGTTGTTGCTGAGGAACCAGTAGCAGAGGCTGTTGAGCCAGCTCCAGAAGTTGTAGCTGATCCTACAATTGCAACTCCTGTAGAGTAATTATTCATTTTGTTTGCTTAGTGCTCCCGAAGTTAAATTCGGGAGCATTTTTCATACCGTAAAAATGGTGTTCTTAAAAATCATTCGTTTTCGTAACAGTTTCTTAATATTTTTTGATTTATAATCTAATTAGATAGAAATATCTAAGAACTTTACACAGGAAGGATGTGATTCTATGAAGATCACGACACAGGGCAACGGTATTAAGATTGGTACAAGACTTGAGACTAAGATTGTTGATAAGATGTCTAAGTTCGACAAGTATTTTGGTGATGAAGGTACCTTTAACATCAAGATCAGACCAGAAGGCGGCAAGATGGTTACTGAGATAACAATCAAGCTTAATGGTAAGATCATTAGAGCCGAGGCACGTGACGAAGAGATCCTTACTGCAGTTGATCAGACAATTGCCAAGCTTGAGAAGCAGATTAGAAAGCAGAAGACTAAGTTCATTAAGCAGAAGAAGGATTATCCACAGATTGTCAGCTTCCTTGAAGAAGATAATTCAGCTGATTTCGATTATGAGGTTGAAGAGGAGACTGGTATTACAAAGAGAAAGTCATTCGACCTTCGTCCTATGACAGCAGAAGATGCAATTCTCCAGCTTGAGATGCTTGGTCATAACTTCTACGTATATCTTGATTCAGATACAAATTCTGTTTGCGTAGTATATAAGAGAAATGATGGCAACTATGGACTCCTTGAGCCAAAGTACTGATAGTATTGAATATTGAGTTTAAGAAGGGTTGGACTTTTGTCCAACCCTTTGTTATGTCTGAAATCACATCACGATTTCTTTGCAGAAAGACTCAAACAGATTACTGTGAGAAGAAACTATTAATAAACGTCCGTTAGTGTTTTCTTTGATATATGAGACCACTTTATCTGCAAGATCAGTATTAAGACCGCTTAATGGTTCATCCAAAATGAGGACGTCGGATTTATATAGAATTGAGCGTACGATAGCGACGCGTCGTTTCATACCACCAGATAATTCTGAGACTTTTTGATGAATAGACTCTTCAGTAAGGCCAGTCTTTATAAGGTGTTCTCTGATTAAATCTTCTGAAATATCAGGGCATACTATCTTTATATTTGAAACAGCATCGATATCTTCTATGAGTCTGTCTTCCTGGAAAGTAGCAGAGAAGTTAACCTCAGATAATTTCATGGTAGTGCCATTTTTGTTGATTATGACTTCACCACCTGTAGATTTATTAAGTCCAAGAATTATTCTAAGAAGTGTTGTCTTTCCAATTCCGGAAGCGCCTTTAATTACATATGAATCAGAGTTGAATTCATGAGAGAAATCTCTGATAACATTATTTTCACCGTAAGTCATGGAGATGTTCTTGAGGGTTATTGAAATGTTACTCATTTTGAAAGACACCTCCTTAAGATGCTGACGATTGCCCTTTCGCAAAGGTAGGAGACAATAATTATCGCGATAGTCCATGCAAGAACTTCGCCTGTCTCAAGATATGCTTTTGCTGAGAAGATGCCGTTGCCGATTGACCATCGTGGTCTTCCGATAACTTCTGCTGCGATGCCGCTTTTAAATGCCATACCTGTTGCAAGACTTAAGCTGCTTAAAAGGAAAGACTTAAGTCCGTGGAGGTAAATGTATTTAAATTTTGTTAATGCTCTCATTTTGAAAACTGCAGCCATCTCAAGCAAATCAGCCTTCAGGCTCTTAAGACCTTCAAGCGTGCTTAGATATACGATAGGGAATACCACGAGAGCAGAAATAATAAGCGAAAGATTAGGTGCACCAAACCAGATGAGAACAAGAATAACAAAACTTGCTACTGGAATTGATTTGATTGTAAGAACGAATGGATTTAGGAATTCATCCATAAGCTTTATTTTGTAGGAGGCAAATGCGAGAATAAATCCGCATAAAACTCCAAGTAAAAAGCCTCCCAGGATTCTTAGGACAGAACTCCCCATAGAAAGCCAGAAAGCTTTTGTAACTGCCATGTGGCAGAGTGATATCAGGGTTTGAACTGGTCCGACAAGCAGGATTTTATTGTTTACAAGCATCGAAACAACCTGCCAGATAACCAGCCAGATAAAAACTATTAAAACTTTACGCCAGCGCTTATCCAACGTAGTAGAAATCATCTGCAGGCATTGCTCCACCTACAGACTGTGGATTCTGATCGAAGAGTGTCTGGAGATAACCGCCAAGAGCAGCCTTCATGTCTTCGCCAGTAATGCACACGATGTTGCACTGAGGGATCGCTCTGATTGCTACAGGTTCTGCAGCAACGATGCCCTGCTCAACTACAAGAGCAGCTGTAGCATTAACATCAGCAAGACATGAATTAACGCTTGTAGCGTGATCTTCAAGGAAAGACTTTACAAGACCTTCATGCTCGTTTAAAAACTCTGTTCGAACAACAGTAACACCAGTTACAAGTCTTGAATCAGATGTAACGCTGTCCCACTCTTCTGTGAATGAGAAACATGTTGTAACACCTTCGATTCTTACCATTGCTGCAGTTGCTGCTGGCTGTGGAAGAATTGCAATTCTTGTTGGGTCTTCTTCAAGTGCTGCGATTACTTCAGTACCATCAGTCATGAAAGTAACCTCGCAGTCAGTAACACCGTTCTTCTCGAGAAGGTAGTTAAGTGCATACTCAGGTGTAGCACCCTGACCGATTGAAATTACAGACTTGCCACTTAAATCTGCTACGGAAGTAATAGAAGTATCTGCTGAAAGACAGCTTATTACACCGAGTGTATTAATATCGATAACTGTAACAGCACCGTTTGTTTTGTTATAAAGTGAAGCTGCAAGATTTGCTGGAATAAGAGCAATATCAAGTGAGCCATTGTTGATACCAGCTGCAATCTCATCTGGCTGTGTTGCCATAGTAAATTCATATGGGCTATTCTCTGCGTCTTTATAATCATTCATAAGTGGGAGAATACCAATTGTAGTAGGTCCTGAAAGGGAACCGATTCTAACTACTGTATCATCCTTCTTTGCTGAGCATCCTGTAAAAACTGCAAATGCCATAACAGTTGCAAGGATTAAACTAATAACTTTTTTCATACATAGTACCTTCTTTTATAAACTCAACTGTTATTATACAGACTGCATCATATTAATCTATATGTAAAACGATAGGTTTTCTGCTCGAAA
The DNA here is from genome assembly GCA_045598005.1 of Saccharofermentans sp. Taxonomy (GTDB): domain Bacteria; phylum Bacillota; class Clostridia; order Saccharofermentanales; family Saccharofermentanaceae; genus Saccharofermentans. The sequence goes on from JAZLLF010000023.1 coordinate 132,275, forward strand.
GAAAATATTATTTCTGTTTGACGATTAAGAAAACCTCTTGTATAATGGTCGAGTTAATTATGCTATGCACGAAAGGGGTGAGTATAAATGTCAGAGATCAGAGTTAAGGAGAATGAGTCCCTTGATAGTGCATTGCGCCGTTTTAAGCGTTCTTGCGCTAGATCAGGAGTTCTCGCTGAGGTTCGTAAGAGAGAGCACTATGAGAAGCCATCTGTTCGCCGTAAGAAGAAGTCTGAGGCAGCTAGAAAGCGTAAGCGCTAATTTCTACTACGAGATTCAAGGCCGATATCGCAAGATATCGGCTTTTTAATTTGATTTTTATCTGATAAAATAAGTACAAAAATATTAGTGAGTTTTGTGCTTATGTTGTTAACTACCAAGAAATGGCATGAGGCGGTATCCTTTGATGAGAAGGACACTGCCGCTTTAATTAACGCACTTCTTGATGAACGAGGGATAAGAACCGAGGAACAGAGAGAGAAGTTTCTCCTGGAAGGTGATGGAGTCTGGCATGACCCTTTCCTTTTTCAGGATATGCGTAAAGCTGTAGATATAATTGTTGATACTATCTCTTCTAATGGAAGAATTCTCGTATATGGTGACTATGACTGTGATGGCGTTACTGCAACGTCAATTCTTGTTCGCTATTTCAGAAGTCATAACTGTCAGGTTGATTATATTGTTCCTCATAGAGCGGAGCATGGCTACGGACTTACTGAGAATATCATTGATAAGGTATTTGAAAAAACTCCTGATTTATTAATTACTGTTGACTGCGGTATCACTAATTTTGATACGGTTAAGGTTTTAAAAGAGCGTGGAATTAGGGTTATTGTCTCAGATCACCATAATGTTAAGGATGAGATTCCTGATGCTGATGCTGTAATTTGTGCCAAGCGCCTTGATAACACTTATCCATGTCCTGAACTTTGCGGTGCCGGCGTTGCCCTTAAGATTGTTGAAGCTTTGGGAAGAGACGGCAGATATAAGGTGACAGGTACAATCTGGAGACAGGCAATAGAACTTGCAGGTATTGCAACTATTGCTGATCTCGTTCAGGTTGTTGGTGAGAACAGAACCATTATTAAGAAGGCGTTTAAGAGCATGAAGACTCCTGTTAATCCTGGAGTCAGAATCATGAATTCGCTTCTTATGGATGGCGGTAAGAAACTGGATGAGACTTTTATTTCATTTAATTTCGTTCCTAGAATTAATGCAGCTGGAAGACTTTATGATTCTTCTGATGCATTGAAGCTTTTCCTTGAAGATGATGAGAAGCTTGTAACTGAAGCTGCAAATAAGCTTGGCAAGCAGAATGATGAGCGTAAGCAGATTGAGAGTACTGTATTTAAGGAAGCAGTTGCTCAGATTGAAGATCCTAACAGGCCTTCTGAGTGGCTTTTAACTAATACAGTTGGACCTGTTATCGCTTATGGTGCTAACTGGCATCAGGGTGTACTTGGAATTGTAGCAGGTAAGCTTGCTTCTTATTTCAGAAGAACAGCGATTGTATTTACTAATGATTCAATTGATAGTGAGAACGTAAAGGGATCAGGAAGAGCTTACGGAGAGTATGACCTTTTCGATGCGCTTACTGAGATTTCTGATAAGTGTGTAAATTTTGGTGGACACCGTAAGGCAGCAGGTCTTGTTGTAAGTAAGAGTGGACTTGGTGCCTTCATGAAGGCAATCGAGGAGAATGCTCGTTCAAAGCAGAATTTGAAGGAAGAAGATACTTCTTCAGATGAAGAAGATGTTCTTGAGATTAGTGCAAGAATTCCTTTTGCGCAGGTGTGTTTTGAGACACTTGATGAGCTTTCTGTTTTGAAGCCTTTTGGTATTGGTAACAGTAAGCCTATATTTTCAACGCACAATCTTGTTGTGGCGGAGAAGGCATTTATGAGTGATGGTGCTCATATAAGACTTGAGCTTGTCGATGGAGTAAATCCTAATAATCCTGGTTCACTCTCTGTTGTCGGATTTAATTTTGGACAGTATTCGGATGTTATTAATGTAGGTGACAGAGTTGATATTGCTTATACGATGAATGAGTATGTTTATCGTGGCAACAAGATGCTTAGTCTGTATCTTGAAGATATTGTTCCACATTATGAGGATTCGTTTATCTGGAATAAGGCGGATACATGTGAGAATCTGTATCAGAGTGGAATGGGGCTTGACCAGATAAGTAAGCTTGCAAAGTGCTCTATGGAAGAAGGTTTCATTCCAACAAGGGATATGTTTACTGCATGCTATAAGGTTATTTATGGCAAGTGTGAGAACGGTATTTCCACAATGGATTTGAAGCTTCTTACCAGAATGATAACAATTGGCAGTGGAATTAAGATGACACCTTTCCAGGTAAGAAGATGTCTTGATGTATTTAAAGAGGCAGGCATTATGACTCTCGGTATTATGGGCTCTGAGAGAGTATGCTTCCGCTTTTTAAACAGCGCTCAGAAGGTAAAATTATCGGAAACAGAAACGTATTTGCGTTTAAATAAATATATGTAAGCTTTAAGGCTTGGGAGAAGTCTATGGAAGAGAACGGCTTGGAATTAAGCGAAGAATACAAATATCTTTTGGATATGGACGACGTTCCGGAGATACCTGATTATATCGAGGAACAGTTTAGAGAAATTCTCCAGACTTTCGAGAATTATGCCAAGCACGCCCATCTTTCAGATGAAGATCTTGCTAAGGAAACAGATCTTATTACAAGAGCATATATTTTTGCTTATAAAGCGCACCGCAAGCAGGTTAGAAGAACTGGTGAGATGTACATAATTCACCCTATTGCTACTGCTGCAATTCTTTCTGAACTTGAAGTTGATGCTGAATCAATTGCTGCTGCTTTTCTTCACGATACAATTGAAGATACTGAAGCAGACTCTAACATGATTACAACTCTTTTTGGCCCTACAATGACACTTCTTGTAGAGGGTGTTACAAAGCTTAATAAAATTGCTTATGTAACAAAGGAAGAGGTTCAGGCAGAGAATGTTCGTAAGATGCTTGTTGCGATGACTAAGGACATCCGAGTAATTCTTATTAAACTTGCAGACCGTCTTCATAACATGCGTACAATGCAGTATCAGACTCCTGCAAAGCAGATTGAGAAGGCAAGAGAGACACTTGATATTTACGTTCCTTTTGCTGAGAGATTCGGCGTATTTAAGATTAAGTGGGAACTTGAAGATTTGTGCCTCCGATATCTTGATCACGATGGTTACTATGAACTTGTAAATCTTATCGCTGCAAAAAGATCTGAGAGAGAAGCTTTCATGCAGACTGTTGTAGGTGAGATTTCCGAGAAACTCGAAGCATATGGTATTTCACATTACGAAGTAGACGGAAGACCTAAGCACTTCTATAGCATCTATAAGAAGATGCACGATAAGGATAAGAGCTTAAGTCAGATTTATGATTTGTTTGCCTGCAGAATCATCGTTGATTCTCTTACAGACTGTTATGCTGCTCTGGGTATCGTTCATGAGATGTATATTCCACTTCCAGGACGATTCAAGGATTACATTGGTAACCCTAAGGAGAATGGATATCAGTCAGTTCATACAACTGTAAAAAGACCTGGTGGTACATCCTTCGATGAGACTACTTTCGAGGTGCAGATTAGAACTTACAGTATGCACAGAGATGCCGAGTATGGTATTGCTGCGCACTGGCACTATAAGGAAGCAGGTAACTCAAAGTCATTTAAGGAAGATGTTTACGATCAGCGTATAACATGGGTAAGACAGTTCCTTGATGCTCAGAAGGATGCCGATGATCCTACTGACTTCCTTGACCTTCTTAAGACTAACATTGCTCCAGGAGAAGTATTTGTATTTACTCCAAAGGGTAAGGTTGTAAGACTTCCAGAAGGTTCATGTCCGATTGACTTTGCTTATAACATTCATAGTGGTATTGGAAACCACATGCACGGAGCCAAGGTAAATGGTCGTATCGTACCGCTTTCGTATGCTCTTAAAACTGGTGATGTAGTTGAAGTCTTGTCTTCTGATAAGATTAAGGGCCCATCCCGTGACTGGGCGAAGATGGTTAAGACTGCATCTGCAAGATCAAAGATTAATGCCTGGTTTAAAAAGGAAGCACGTGCTGAGAATATTATCGATGGTAAAGAGAAGCTTGAGCGTGAGATTGAGCGTAATGGATTCTCTGCAGCGCAGCTTCTTATTCCTGAAAGTGTAAAGATTATTATTTCGAAGTACAGCTTCAACTCTATCGACGATATGTATGCGGCTATAGGTTATGGTGCGCTTACTGTAGGTAAGGTTTTTGGAAAGCTTCGTGATGAGTATATTAAGACTTTGTCAGAAGAAGAGCGTTTTGCTCTTGGTTATAGAACAACTCAGGATGGTCAGGTTGTTTACTATAGTCCTGATGAACTTCCAACAGAGATTGGTAAGGGAGATCAGCTTAGAACTCCAAAGGTTGCAGCTACTCCAAAGAATGCTGGTAATAATCAGCCAGCACCTGCTTCAAAGCAGAATGCGAATAAGAAGATTCGTAAGGCTGAAAGCAGCGTAATTGTAGAAAATCTTGGAAATGTTGCTGTACACCTTGCAAGATGCTGTCATCCAGCTCCTGGTGATGAGATTGTTGGTTATGTTACTCAGAATGAAGGTGTAGGAGTACATAGAAAGAACTGCGTAAATATCGAGAATGTTCTTAAGTACAAGGACCGTTCTGATAAGGACAGAGAGCGTGCATCTAGAATTGTAAATGTTTCGTGGGATAAGACTGAGAATGCAGGAGTATTCGAGGTTGAACTTGGAATTACAGCTACAGACCGTAACTTCCTTCTTATTGATATCCTTAGTGGATTTAAGGAAGACCATATTAATGTTGAGAAACTTAATACAAATACAAGTAGCGATCTGATTGCTGAAATGACTATTACGATTACTGTAAGAAGTATGGAGCAGGTTGATGCCATTATTTCAAAAATCAGCAGCGTAAAGGATGTAATCAGCGTTGTAAGAATCTGATTTTTCCTGCGTTCTTTGAATTCTTCTCGAAATATGTCAAAAATCGTTGAAAAATTCGTTGAAACCAGATGAAAGTCAAAGAAAGTCAGAAGTCTGAAAACTCAATGATATCAGGCGTTTTCACGATTTTTCTTGCTATTTTTTACCCCATATTTTATAATTATATGGAATTCGAGTCTGCTCGAGCGAAGTAATAACTTCGCGAGTGGACTTTTTGTATCTTTATTATTTGTTCGGGGTGCTTATGCCATACAGTATGACCGGTTTCGGCCGCGGTGAGAAGATTTACGATACAAGAAGATATACGGTTGAACTTAAGTCAGTTAATAACCGTTACTGTGACATCAATATCAGAATGCCAAGACTTTTTAATTTTGCTGACAGCAAGGTTAGAAAGCTCATTTCAGACGAACTTGTTCGTGGTAAGGTTGATGTTTTTATTTCTTATGATGATTCAATGAGTGCAGCTACAGAGGTAGTACTTAACGAAGGTCTTGTTAAGGCATATGCTTCTGCAGTTACACGTATTTCAGAAGTTACTGGTATTGAGAGCGATCTTTCACCATCAAGACTTAGTAACTACCCAGACGTTCTTACAGTTAAGCAGAATCAGCTCGATGAGGATGCACTCTATTCCGAATTGGAGTCAGCTATCAAAGAAGCGATTAATGGTATGAAGGAGATGCGTCTTACTGAAGGTAATAACCTTTGTGAGGATATTCTTGGCAAGGTCGCTGAACTTTCAAGACTTCGTGATGAGATCGCTGAGCATGCACCATCAGTTGTAGCTGACTACAGAGCAAGACTTAACGCACGTATTGAGGAACTTCTTGGTGACGAGAAGGCAGCTTTCTACGATGAAGCAAGACTTGCTGCAGAAGTTGCAGTATTTGCTGATAAGTGTGCTATCGATGAGGAACTTAAGAGACTCATCTCTCACTTTAAGCAGGCTAAGGATATTTTGTCTTCAAAGGGCAGTGTAGGTAAGAAGATGGATTTCCTTGTACAGGAGATTAATCGTGAGATCAACACATGTGGTTCCAAGGCCAATAGTCTTGAGATTACAAACAGAGTTCTTCTTATGAAGAATCTTGTTGAAGAGATGAGAGAGCAGATTCAGAATCTTGTTTAAAGATTGATAATTGAGGCAGGTTTAAATTGAAGTTCTTTGATATCGGTTCAGGTAATATTGCAGCAGCTGAGAGAGTTCTTTGTGTTGCAGCCGCTGATTCAGCTCCTATAAGACGAGTTATTCAGGACGCAAGAGATCGTGGTATGCTCGTTGATGCGTGTGGTGGTAAGAAATGCAAGGCAGTTCTCATGATGGATAGCGATCATGTAGTAACAAGTGCTCTTGATGTTTCTGAACTTAAATCAAGACTTGAAGTATAAGAGGCGCTATATGAATAGAGGTATTATTTGTTCAATTTCAGGTCCTTCAGGAGTAGGTAAGGGAACAGTTGTTGCAAGACTTCGTGAGTTGCTTCCAGATGCAGCTCATTCAATATCTGTTACAACAAGAGGACCAAGACCTGGTGAGACAGACGGGGTTGAGTACTACTTCAGAACAAAGGAAGAGTTTAAGGAGTTGCTTGATCAGGGTGAGATTATTGAATACGACGAGTATGTTGGTAATTTCTACGGAACTCCAGCTGGACCACTTATTGAGAAGAGTAATGCTGGTAAGGATGTTCTTCTTGATATAACAATTGCAGGAAGTCTTGCACTTGATAATAAGTTTAAGGAAGCAGTTACAGTGTTCCTTCTCCCTCCTTCAATGGAAGAACTTGAGACAAGACTTCGCGGCAGAGGAACTGAGTCAGACGATGTTGTAAATAAGAGAATGGCTGAAGCTTCTTCTGAGATTTCTAGAGCAAATGAGTTTGACTATATCGTAGTAAATGATGATGTTGAGACAGCAGCTAATAAAATCTTATCGATTATTACAGCTGAGAAGTGCAAGAGAGAATATAACGAAGCTATTGTAGAGAATATTTTGAATAAATAATCTCTTTTATAGATAAAAGTAAGAAATAATTTAAAGAAAGAAGGGTATAAATATGTTAGTAGATCCACCTATGGAACAGTTACTTGACAAGGCTACATGTGCTTATGAGCTCGCAGTTCTTGTTAGTAAGAGAGCAAATCAGATCGTTGAAGGTGCACAGCCAATGGTTGGTGATGAGGCTGCAAACGCAGTATCACTTGCTTGCCGTGAGATTGCACAGGCTAAGGTAGTAGGCGTTCACAAGGTTCTTAAGAAGAATGAGTACGTAGTACCTCTTACAAAGGAAGCTCGTGAGGCTATCGCAGCTGAGAAGAGAGCACGTGAGCAGCAGGAAGCTTACAAGCGTCAGGCTATGGAGCAGGATGAGGCAATCGCTGCTGAGGAAGCTGCTTCCAATGAAGAAGCAGAAACTACAAATGTAGATGATTTTATCGTTGTTGAGACTGAGGAAGAGTCACTTGCAGCTATGGCAGTTGAGGCTTCTGACGCTTCAGACGAGGAGTAATTCGGAGGGATAACAAATGAAGACTCTTGATAAGTCAATGGAAAAAATCGTTTCCCTTGCAAAGACAGCTGGATTTGTATATCCAGGTTCTGATATTTACGGTGGTCTTGCAAACTCATGGGATTACGGTCCTTTGGGCGTACAGCTCAAGAACAATGTAAAGGCAGCTTGGTGGAAGAAGTTCGTACAGGAGAATCCTTATAATGTAGGTCTTGATAGTGCAATTCTTATGAACCCTATGGCTTGGGTTGCTTCAGGTCACGTTGGTGGCTTCTCTGATCCACTTATTGACTGTAAGCAGTGTCATGCAAGACATAGAGCAGATAAGCTCGTTGAGGACTTTAACGCTGAGAACAACATCACAGACGTAGTTGTTGAGGGTATGGATGATGCAGCACTTGTTGCTTACATCAAGGAAAGAAACGTACCATGTCCACAGTGTGGTGGTCACGAGTTTACAGATGTTCGTAAGTTCAACCTTATGTTTAAGACATTCATGGGTGTAACTGAGGATTCTAAGAACGAAGTATACCTTCGTCCTGAGACAGCACAGGGTATCTTTGTAAACTTCGCTAACGTTCAGCGTTCATCAAGAAAAAAGATTCCATTTGGTATCTGCCAGGTAGGTAAGTCTTTCCGTAACGAGATTACTCCAGGTAACTTCATCTTCCGTACACGTGAGTTCGAGCAGATGGAGCTTGAGTTCTTCTGCGAGCCTGGTACAGATCTTGAGTGGTTCTCATACTGGAAGAACTATTGCTACAACTGGCTTACAGGTCTTGGCCTTAAGGCTGATGAGCTTAGAACAAGAGACCATTCTCCTGAGGAGCTTGCTTTCTACTCTAATGCAACAACAGACTTCGAGTTTACATTCCCATTTGGTTGGGGTGAGCTCTGGGGTATCGCAGATAGAACAGATTACGATCTTAAGCAGCACATGGAGTACTCAAAGAAGGATCTTCAGTACTTTGATCCAGCAAAGAATGAGAAGTATGTTCCATACGTTATCGAGCCATCTCTTGGTGCTGACCGTGTAACACTCGCTTTCCTTTGTTCTGCATACGATGAAGAAGATATTGGAACACCAGAGAAGCCAGATGTAAGAACAGTAATGCGCTTCCATCCATTCCTCGCTCCAATGAAGATTGCAGTTCTTCCACTTTCTAATAAACTTTCAGAGGAAGCTACAAAGGTTTACGCACAGCTTTCAAAGAAGTACATGTGCGACTTCGATGACAGACAGTCAATCGGTAAGAGATATCGTCGTCAGGATGAGATCGGTACACCTTACTGTGTAGTTTATGACTTCGATTCTAAGGAAGATGGCTGCGTTACAATTCGTGAGCGTGACACAATGAAGAACGTTGAGTACGAGCCAGGAAACATCCGTTTCCCAATCGAGAAGCTCGACGAGTTCTTTAACGGAAAGTTCGATTTCTAATTTGAAATTTGTTTTAAAACTTATGGGCACTGCCTTCGGGTAGTGCCTTTTTCGTGCGCGAAAGGCGATATAAAGTCATAAAAGAATAACTCATCTTAATAAATAAAAATAAATTGTTAACTAATGCCGTTTTAGGTGGAAGAAATGAAAATCATTTTATATACTATATAGGCTATAGAGGGGGCATAAGCTCTTATATGCAAAGTTTTTCGCGAAGAACTTTAAACAAGAACACAATATGAAAGGCGGATATTCACGATGACAAAGTATGTTTATATGTTTACCGAAGGTAACGGTAGCATGCGTGAACTTCTCGGAGGTAAGGGTGCGAACCTCGCAGAGATGACAAAGATTGGACTTCCAGTTCCACAGGGCTTCACAATTTCAACTGAGGCTTGTACAAAGTACTATGAAGATGGTCGTAAGATTAATGATGAGATCATGGCTCAGGCTATGGCAGGCGTTGATGAGATGGAGAAGATCAACGGCAAGAAGTTTGGAGATCTTAAGAACCCACTTCTCGTTTCAGTACGTTCAGGTGCTAGAGCTTCAATGCCAGGTTTGATGGATACAATCCTTAACCTTGGTCTTAACGATGAAGTTGTTGCAGCTATGATTGCTGGTAACCCAGATCCTGCTTTCGAGCGTTTCGTATACGATTCTTACAGACGTTTCATTCAGATGTTCTCTGATGTAGTTATGGGAGTTGGTAAGAAGTTTTTTGAAGAACTTATCGACAAGATGAAGGAAGAGAAGGGTGTTAAGTTCGACGTAGAACTTACAGCTTCTGATCTTAAGGCACTTGCTGAGCAGTTCAAGGCTGAGTATAAGAATCAGATTGGTAAGGACTTCCCATCAGATCCAGTAGTACAGCTCAAGCTTGCTATCGAGGCTGTATTTAAGTCATGGGATAACGAAAGAGCTAATGTTTATAGAAGAGATAATGATATTCCTTATTCATGGGGTACTGCTGTTAACGTAATGCCTATGGTATTCGGTAACCTTAATAATGAGTCAGGTACAGGTGTTGCATTCACACGTGACCCTGCTACAGGTGAGAACAAGCTCATGGGTGAGTTCCTTATTAATGCTCAGGGTGAGGACGTAGTTGCTGGTGTTCGTACACCAATGCCTATCGCTCAGATGGAGCAGGAGTTCCCAGAGGCTTATGCAGAGTTCATTAAGGTTTGTGATCTCCTTGAGAATCACTACCACGACATGCAGGATATGGAGTTCACAGTTGAGAACAAGAAGCTTTATATGCTCCAGTGCCGTAACGGTAAGAGAACAGCTCAGGCAGCTCTTCAGATTGCTGTTGACCTCGTTAAGGAAGGTCACAAGACTGAGGCTGAGGCTGTTGCAATGATCGATCCTAGAAATCTCGATACACTTCTCCACCCACAGTTTGATTTAGCTGCTCTTAAGGCTGCTAAGGCTGCTGGTAAGGGTCTTGGTGCTTCACCTGGAGCTGCTTGTGGTAAGGTTGTATTTACAGCTGATGACGCTGTAGAGTGGGCTGAAAGAGGAGAGAAGGTAATCCTTGTAAGACTTGAGACATCTCCTGAAGATATCACAGGTATGAAGGCTGCTCAGGGTATCCTCACTGTTCGTGGTGGTATGACATCACACGCTGCTGTAGTTGCACGTGGTATGGGTACATGCTGTGTATCTGGTTGTGGCGAGATCAACATGGATGAAGATAATAAGAAGTTTACACTCGCTGGTAAGACATATAATGAGGGTGATTACATTTCTATCGATGGTTCAACAGGTAACATCTATGATGGTATTATCCCAACAGTTGACGCTAAGCTTGATGGTAACTTCGGTATTGTTATGAATTGGGCTGATAAGTTCAGAAGACTTAAGGTTAGAACAAATGCTGATACACCTGCAGATGCTAAGAGAGCTCGTGAGCTCGGTGCTGAGGGTATTGGTCTTTGCCGTACAGAGCACATGTTCTTCGAGGAAGACAGAATTGCTGCTTTCCGTGAGATGATCTGCTCAGATACAGTAGAAGAGAGAGAGGCTGCTCTTGATAAGATCTTGCCTTATCAGCAGGGTGACTTTAAGGCTCTCTATGAGGCTCTCGAGGGATATCCTGTTACAATTAGATTCCTTGATCCACCTCTCCATGAGTTCGTTCCTACAGAGGAAGAAGATATCGCTAAGCTTGCTGCTTCACAGGGCAAGTCAGTTGAGGATATCAAGGCTATCATCACATCACTTCACGAGTTCAACCCTATGATGGGTCACCGTGGATGCCGTCTTGCAGTTACATATCCTGAGATTGCTAAGATGCAGACAAAGGCTGTTATCCGTGCTGCTCTCGAGGTTAAGGCAGCTCATCCAGATTGGGCTATTAAGCCAGAGATCATGATCCCACTCGTATGTGAGATCAGCGAGCTCGCTTTCGTTAAGAAGGTAGTTGTTGAGACAGCTGATGCTGAGATTGCTGCTGCTGGTGTTGCTCTTGAGTACTCAGTAGGTACAATGATTGAGATTCCTAGAGCGGCTCTTACAGCTGATGATATCGCTAAGGAAGCTGAGTTCTTCTGCTTCGGTACTAACGACCTTACACAGATGACATATGGCTTCTCACGTGACGATGCTGGTAAGTTCCTCCCAGCTTACTACGACACAAAGATTTTCGAGTCTGATCCATTCGTTAAGCTCGATCAGACAGGTGTTGGTAAGCTCATGGAGATGGCTATTAAGCTTGGTAAGCCAGTTAACCCAGACCTCCACGTAGGTATCTGTGGTGAGCACGGTGGTGATCCTTCATCTGTTGAGTTCTGCCACAAGATTGGTTTGGACTATGTATCATGTTCACCATTCCGTGTACCTATTGCTAGACTTGCTGCTGCGCAGGCTGCAATCA
>JAZLLF010000024.1:0-3556 GCA_045598005.1 Saccharofermentans sp.
GATTACTATGCTTATTTCTACATTAAATTGACAAAACGAGCGTTTCAGACCTCAAACGTTCTGTTTTTTGACTGATTTGATTGCATTTATGAACATTATAAGAACCGCCCCAATCAGGATTTACTTCCTTTTTGAGACGGCTCCTTTTTCTTATTTATCAGGATTAAATTTTGCAAGTGGATTTGAATCGATTGCCTTCTGAAGCTGCTCATCATCAACATGAGTATATATCTGTGTCGTAGATACACTTTTGTGTCCAAGTATCAGCTGCAGGTTTCTTATATCAACCTGACCATATTTGTACATTAGTGTAGCTGCAGTATGTCTTAGTTTATGAACTGAATATACTTTCGTATCAATTCCAGCTTCAGCCATAAGATTCTTTATTGCAATCTGAATCATGTCATCTGAAATTCTGGTTCCACGTTTACTTAAAAACAGTGCTTTCTCATGTCCAAGTTTTGGCTTCATTAATGAACGAACATTCATCCAGTCATCTATGGCACTAAGACATGCATCATTTAAATATATTGTTCTTTCTTTATTACCTTTACCAATTACAGTTAAGGTTGTGTCATGAATATCATCGATATCAATTCCGCGAAGTTCAGCAAGTCGCATTCCACAGTTTAAAAACAGTGTTACCATGCAGTAATCACGTTCATTGGACTGTCTTGGTGCAGCGTAAGCTGTTTTAAGAAGTTCTGTGCTTTGATCAAGAGTAAGATACTTTGGATTTCTTTTTGGCTGCTTTGGAGTTTCAAGGTCGTAAGCAGGATTTGTATCAATCAAATGTTTCTTTGAATGACAGTATTTAAAGAAACTCTTTAATGAAGCGATTCTTCTTGCTCTTGAAGAATTCTGAAGATTCTTCTCTCTGTTAAGCCAGATAAGAAATACAAGAAGATCATCAGTAGTGACTTTACTAATCTCTTTAACAGTAATATCTGAAATATCTATCTCATCGAAAACAGCATCAGCAGGAACCATTTTCTTATCTTTTTTCCAGAAACGGAAAAACTGAACCATATCATATTTATACTCTTTAACAGTAAGCTCGGATCTTCCAAGAACTGCCAGCATATAGTTGGAATATTGTTCAAGAATAGGGAATAGTTCAGTCATTTTTCTGCCTCATTGTCAATTTGCATATATTTTAACATATTTACTTTTATTATTTATTGCGATAAAAACTTGTTATCGAAAAACTGTTGTGATAATATGTTTTCGCTGAAAAACAAATGTCCACCTATGACGGACAGTTTATATAGGAGAGATGATATATGGAAAAGAAGATTAGAGCAGGTGTTATCGGTGCTACAGGTTATGTAGGACAGCGTTTTATTTCGCTTCTTAATAATCACCCATGGTTTGAGTGTGTTGCAGTTTGTGCTTCACCAAGATCTGCTGGTAAGACTTATGAAGAGGCTTGCGGTGACAGATGGAAGATTGATGCACCAATGCCTGAGTATGTAAAGAATATGATCGTTTATGGTACAGATCAGATTGAAGAGTTCTGCTCAAAGGTAGATTTCACTTTCTGTGCTGTTGATATGAAGAAGGATGAGATTAGAGCTCTCGAGGAGAGAATTGCTAAGACTGAGACACCAGTTGTTTCAAATAACTCTGCTCACAGATGGACAGAGGATGTTCCAATGATTATCCCTGAAATCAATAGTGATCACGCAAAGCTTATTGAGGCACAGAAGGCAAGACTTGGCACAAAGCGTGGATTTATTGCTGTTAAGCCTAACTGCTCAATTCAGTCATATGTTCCTGCTTTGACACCACTTCTTTCATATGGCATCAAGCAGATTTCTGTTTGTACATATCAGGCTATTTCTGGTGCTGGTAAGACATTTAAGGACTGGCCAGAAATGGTTGGCAATATGATTCCTTACATTGGTGGTGAGGAAGAGAAGTCTGAGAAGGAGCCACTTAAGGTTTGGGGTACATTTGCAGAAGATCATATCGAGCTTGCAAAGAATCCTGTGATTTCAGCTCAGTGCTATCGTGTTGCTGTTCAGGAAGGTCATACAGCTGCAGTTAGTGTTTCTTTCGAGAATAAGCCATCTATGGAAGATATGATTAAGGCTTGGAATGAGTTCGAGGGTGAGGCACAGCGCCTTGAGCTTCCTTCAGCTCCTAAGAAGTTCCTGCAGTACTGTGAGGAAGACAATAGACCACAGCCAGCTATTGATGCTTATTATGAGAATGGTATGGGTGTATCTGTTGGTAGACTTCGTGAGGATAATATCTTCGATTACAAGTTTACTTGTCTTTCACATAACACACTTCGTGGTGCTGCTGGTGGTGGAATGCTCACAGCTGAGCTTCTTACAAAGCTTGGATACATTGCTGCAAAGTAATAATTTGAAATTAAGATTTAAGCGGGAACTTCGGTTTCCGCTTTTTTTATGCGCGAAAAGTGCCTGTTCTGCTGGTTAAATGATTTTCAAGTTCCGAAAAGAAGTAAATGAATTTTGAGAAATTGAAATTTACAGCATAAAAAAACAGCCAGTAAAAACTGGCTGTAATGGTGCGGGTGATGGGACTTGAACCCATACGATTTAAGGTCGGCAGATTTTGAGTCTGCTGCGTCTGCCATTCCGCCACACCCGCTAGCAGAGATGATTATATATAAAGAACAAAAATTTTTCAATAAAAAATAAATATTCTTCAAAAATACCTATCTAAGTTTGGGATTTATAGTGTAGAATAGTATCGGTTTGAAATGTGCGAAGTGATATTCGCATAAATAATATGAGACGAGGTAATTCAAAATGGCAAACATTGATTTGACAAAGTACGGTATTACTGGAACAACTGAGATCGTCTACAATCCTTCTTACGAGATGCTTTTCGAAGAAGAGACAAAGGCTGGTCTTGAGGGCTACGAAGTTGGTCAGAACACAGAGCTCGACACAGTTAACGTAATGACAGGTATCTACACAGGACGTTCTCCTAAGGATAAGTACATCGTTATGGATGATACTTCAAGAGACACAGTATGGTGGACATCTGATGAGTACAAGCACGACAACCACCCAATGACAGAAGAGACATGGGCAGTTGTTAAGGACATCGCTAAGAAGGAGCTCTCAGATAAGAGACTTTTCGTAGTTGATGCTTTCTGCGGTGCTAATGCTGATACAAGAATGTCAGTTCGTTTCATCGTTGAGGTTGCTTGGCAGGCTCACTTCGTAAAGAACATGTTCATCCAGCCAACAGCTGCTGAGCTCGAGAGCTTTGAGCCAGACTTCATCGTATACAATGCTTCAAAGGCTAAGGTTGAGAACTTTGCTGAGCTCGGTCTTAACTCAGAGACATGTGTAGCATTCAACGTTACATCACGTGAGCAGGTTATCATCAACACATGGTACGGCGGAGAGATGAAGAAGGGTATGTTCTCAATGATGAACTACTATCTCCCACTTAAGGGTATGGCTTCAATGCACTGTTCAGCTAACTGCGATATGGACGGTAAGCACACAGCTATTTTCTTCGGTCTTTCTGGTACAGGTAAGACAACACTTTCAACAGATCCTAAGAGACG
>JAZLLF010000025.1:0-36792 GCA_045598005.1 Saccharofermentans sp.
TGCCGATGAGCGTGTTGGAGAACTGCGAGAGTTCCTTAAAAATCAGGTTAATGAGATTGATGAATCGTTATCAATTCATGACTTAAGAATTGTTCCAGGAGAGAAAAACACTAATGTAATTTTTGACTGTGTTATTCCTTACTCATGTGGAATTAAAGATGAGGATGTAATTTCTGAAATTAACAAAAGATTACATGCAAAGTATAAAGATCATACAGCAGTCATTAAAATAGACAGAAGTTATGTATCAATGGCTTAACGCTTAAAAATCCTTTCAGTAATGAAGGGATTTTTCTTTTGTTAAGAAGAAAAATTAGTTTCAAAAGAATATAATATAAGATGAGCTTTGTTTTGGAGGTCACGTTATGATTCTTGGTGTTGAAATAACTAACTTTGATGTTTTTACAGATGAGAGAATCGGTCTTTTGATTGAGGATTCAATTAGAATTGGAAATGGCGATGGCTCGAAGAAGGAGTCGATAAGACTTCATAATTTAAATGCTCTTATTGGTCGTAATAATACAGGTAAATCAAGTTTCATTATGGCTATGGCCTTTATAAAGCAGGCTGTAACAACTAATGTTGCATTGGCTTCTACTTCAGAAGGAAGACCAGGCTTTTCAAATCTTTTGATTGATTCATCCAAGCCTTCTGTTTTTAAGGTGTTCTTCAGATTAAGCGGAAATGTAATTGTTTCAAATGGAAGAAAGATCAGACGCTCTGAGTTTTTGCAGTATGAACTGACAATTGCACCTAATGAATTTGGAAGCCCTGCAGTAAAAAGCGAGAAAATCCTTAAGTCAGTAAGAGAAGATGACGGAATTGTAGTAAAAGAACTCCTGTCTCTTAATGAGGGTTCAGGTTTTGTTTTAAATCCTGATGGCAAGACTTCTGGTGAAGCTGAGATTTCTGATTACCATATGACGGCACTTGGCGTCTATGGAAAGATTGCCCTTTATAAGGAATTAAGTAGCCTTTATCGTGAGATTGAGCGCTGGTTTTTCTGTAGCTTTTCGTCAGAGAAACTCAGTACTTATTTTAAGGCTGGCAACGCTCCTGGAGGTCACAGACATTTAAACAGTAGCGGATCTAATGTAAATAACGTTCTTGAGTATATGGAGAAGACTGATCACGATAATTACGAGAGAGTAATAAGTGATATTGTTTCAAAGATTCCACAGATGAAGATAAAGAAGAATCTTCCAAAGCAGCTTGATGAGAGCCCAGATAAACTCTTCCTTTATATGCTCCTTCTCCGTGATCAGGATCCACATTCAACTATATTTATCGAAACTCCAGACAAGGATCTGTACCATGATATGGTAGATGTCCTTTCAAATGAGATGCGTTCGTTTACTTTGAAACATCCATATAATCAGATAATTTTTTCTACACACAGTCCATACATTGTGGAAAGCATGTCTCCATACGAGATTTGGGTTTTCGAAAGGGAGTCGCTAATGATGAATATAAGCGATGGTTTCCTTGGAGACATTACGGAAGATGTTAAGTATCACGATGTATCGATAAGATGCGCTGGCGAAGATAAGATTATCAATGCCATGTTTAATGAAGGTGTTGGAATGGGTGCTATCTGGTATGGTGGTCACTTAGATCGTAATGGTGGTTATAGTAATGAGAATTGAGATTCTTACAGAGGATAAATCAGGAGCTGTAGTGGTTCGTCGTCTGACATCAAGAATTCTTCGTAATTTCGGAGTTGAAGCTGATGTTGGAATAAGACCACATCGTGGCTGCGGAAATTTTCCTAAGAATCCCGATGAGAAGCCTCCAAGATTTGCAGGTGCTTTACTAGATCTTCTTCCAGCGAAGTTAAGAGCTTATAACCGAGCTCTTGATAGAAACTCAGATATTCTTGTAGTAATAATGGATTCAGATGATAACGATCCTGAAGTTTTACGAGAACGACTTCATAGTCTTTGTAAAAGATATGCGCCGCATTTGAAGTCTGTTATCGGGCTTTGCACAGAAGAAATTGAAGCATGGCTTTTGGGGGATAAGGAAGCGATTGAACTTTCATATCCTGAAGCAGACTTAAGTTATTTGGATGAATATGTTCAAGATAGTATTTGCGGAACATGGGAGATGTTATGTAAAATAGTTTGTGGTGAAAACTACGAAGATATAATTGATATAGGATATCCTGCGATTGGACACTATAAGGCTATCTGGGCTGATGAGATATCTAAGAACATGAATCCTGAACTTAATGTATCTCCGTCTTTTATAAAGTTTAAGAATGCTTTCGAAGCAGCTGTTCATAAACCTGCTCCGGTTAAGGGTCATCATACGAGGTCGTTTTAATGGCAAGACATATTTATGTTCATATACCATTTTGCGAAGCAAAGTGTCCATATTGTAGTTTTTATTCTGAAGTGAATTCTGACCTTCAGGAGGATTATTTTGCTGCGCTTCATAAAGAGATTGAAGCGACTACTATTATTAAAGATGTTAATTCAGATGATGTTGATACTATTTATTTTGGTGGAGGCACACCATCTTCTGTTGATCCTTTGTTAATTGCTGACGTTCTTAAACATATTGTTCGCAAATTCAGAATTGATATATTTGACGCTGAGATAACAATTGAAGTTAATCCACATTCTCTTACAAAGGAAGGCGCAGCAATTTATTATGAGGCTGGTTTTAATCGTGTGTCAGTAGGTGTGCAGTCACTTCACGACAGTGTCCTTAATACACTCGGGCGCCTCCATGATTCAAAGACTGCAATTGAAGCAATCAGAATTTTAAAGGATGCAGGTTTTAAGAATATTTCCGGAGACCTTATCGAGGGTGTTCCTAATCAGACTGTCGCTGATGTTTTGGACGATGCCAATACACTTGTAAGCCTTGGAGTAAAGCATGTTAGTATGTATTCTCTTTCAATTGAGGAGGGTACCCCTTTCGAAAAGAAGTATAAACGACTCTATGAATTCGTTCCGGAAGAGTATGAGAGAGAGATGTATCACTCTTTAAGAAGTTTTCTTAACAGTAAAGGAATCCATTCTTATGAGATTTCAAACTGTGCATGCGATGGTTTTGAGAGTAAGCATAATCTTTCTTACTGGGACTGCGCAGAATACTATGCGTTTGGTGCAGGAGCTCACGGATATCTTGGTGATATAAGATACTCACATCCTGACAGCATTTCTGAATATATTTCAAATCCTATGGGTATTAATGTGGAAGAAGCACTTAATAATGAGGATAAGATGGACGAGTTCGCGCTTCTTTCTTTGCGCAAAACTTATGGTATTGATAAGAAGGCCTACTTTGAGCGCTTTAAAGTTCCATTTGAGAATCGCTTTTCTGAAATTATTAAGGTGAATAAGGACAGAGGCTTTTTGGAAGAGCATGACGGTCACATTTATCTGACTTCTCTTGGCCTTGATTTTGCTAACCTTGTATTTGAGGATTTTGTGTAATTTTTCACTCAAAATTCACTCATTTTTACACTTTGATTTTATTTGACTATTTTTGACCTTAAGAGTATATTGTATTTAGCACTCAGATGGTGTGAGTGCTAATTCTATGAAAGCGGAGGTCAGAATTGATGCTTGATAGCAGAAAACAGCAGGTTCTTCAGGCAATTGTTGATGATTATGTTTCAACATATGAGCCAGTTGGTTCCAAGGCATTAATTGAGAGACATAACTTTACAGTAAGCTCCGCTACCCTTAGAAATGAGATGGCTGAACTTGAGAAGATGGGCTTAATTGAGAAGCCACATACTTCAGCAGGAAGAATCCCTTCTGATAAAGGATATCGTGAGTATGTAGATTATCTTATGCATCCTGATGTTTTGTCTAAGGAGGAGCAGGAAGAGATTTCTGAAAGTATTTCAGAAGGCGTTCATGACATTTCAGATCTTCTTAAAACAGCTACAAATACATTATCTGAAAAAACAGGATTCGTTTCTCTTGCAGTCAGTCCTGCACTTAAAGCAAGCTTTTTGCAGCAGCTTAAGATTCTCATGATTGAGCCAGGTAAGGCACTTGTTGTAGTTGTTCTTTCTGCAGGTATTGTTAAGGATAAGGTTGTAAGAATTCCAAACTTCCTTACAAATGAGCAGATTTTTGAGATTTCAAGCGTTGTTGAGAAGAATCTTTTTGGTAAGCCATTGGAAGAGATTACTCTTGTTACAGTAGCATCTTCTGTAAAGAAGGCTGGAATTCCAGATTCGCTTCTTAATCAGATTGCATATGAGGCCTATACGGCAATCAAACAGGCTGATAAGTTGGATGTGTATCTTGAGGGCGAACACAGAATGCTTTCCCTTCCAGATTTTAGTGAACTTGGAAGAGCAAGAGATCTTCTCGGTACATTGTCACATGATGGTATGGTTGGCGGCTATGTAAATGAGATGGAATCAACAGGTGAGAGTAATAACGATTCTTACATGATTCGTATCGGTCAGGAAATTGCTCTTGAAGGTCTTGATGATTGTAGTTTTATAACAACTACTTATCGATTGGGAGATACAGTATCAGGAAACATCGGAATTATCGGACCAAAGAGAATGGATTATTCCAAGGTTATATCTCAGGTGAATTTCGTGAGACATAAGCTTAACGATACGATTAAGAAAATAACAGAGTAATAAGACAGGAGGTATATATAGTGTCTGAAGAAAAAGAGATTCCAGAGAACGAGGAACTCGATGAGGAAGTTCTCGAGGAAGTAGAAGCAGAAGAGATTGATGAGGATGACGAGGATGTTGATGCTGAAGTAACAGCAGATCCTACTGCAGAACTTGAGAAGCGTTATCTTAATCTTTTCGCTGAATATGAGAATTACAGAAAGAGAAGCACAAAGGAGAAGGAAGACCTTTATGCAAGTGCTGTAGCATCAGTTACAAAGGACTGGCTTCAGGTTTTGGATAACATCGATCGTGCTATTGATTCAGCAAAGTCAGCTGATGAGAATTCTGTAGACAAGGTTATGCAGGGTGTAGAGATGATCGGTAAGCAGGCTTCTGACATTCTCGCAAAGCTTGGTGTTGAAGTTATTGAGTGCGAGAGAGGCACAAAGTTTGATCCTAATCTTCACGAAGCTGTAATGCATGTAGATGATGATTCACTGGGAGAGCAGGAAATTGCTGCTGTATTCCAGAAGGGCTATATCTACAAGGACCGTGTTGTAAGACACGCAGTTGTACAGGTAGCAAACTAATTAAGTATTAAATTTATAAGGAGATAAAAACTATGGATTTTGAGAGAGCAAGTTTAGTTCCTACAGTCATTGAATCCTCATCAAGAGGAGAGAGAGCATACGACATTTACTCACGTCTTCTTAAGGAAAGAATCGTTATTCTTTCAGACGAAGTAAATCATGTTACAGCAAGCCTTATTACAGCTCAGCTTTTGTTCCTTGAGGCAGAAGACCCTGATAAGGATATTCAGTTCTATATCAACAGCCCTGGAGGATCTGTTACTGACGGTATGATGATTTACGACACAATGAAGCTTATTAAGCCTGATGTACAGACAATCTGTATGGGTATGGCAGCTTCAATGGGTTCTGTACTTCTCGCAGCTGGTACAAAGGGTAAGAGATGTATCCTTCCTAACGCAGAAGTAATGATTCACCAGCCTTTGGGTGGCGCTCAGGGTCAGGCAACTGAAATCCTTATTGCAGCAGATCACATTAAGGCAACAAGAACAAAGCTTAATAAAATTCTTGCAGATTCATGCGGTAAGACACTTGAGGAGCTTGAGAAGGATACAGATCGTGACCACTGGCTCACAGCTCAGGAAGCACTCGAGTACGGTATCGTAGATAAGATTCTCGAGAGCAAGAAGTAATAAAGAAAGAAATTTTGGAGGAATTATAAAATGGCAAAGGTAATTGGTATTGACCTTGGTACAACAAATTCATGTGTAGCAGTTATGGAGGGATCTGAAGTAGTAGTAATCCCTAATCCAGAAGGAAACAGAACAACTCCTTCAGTTGTTGCTTTCGCAAAGGATGGCGAGAGACTTGTTGGACAGGTTGCTAAGCGTCAGGCTGTAACAAACCCAGATAAGACAATTCAGTCTATCAAGAGAGAGATGGGTAACTCATACAAGGTAGCAATCGACGATAAGAACTATACTCCACAGGAGATTTCAGCAATGATTCTTACAAAGCTTAAGAACGATGCTGAGGCATATCTTGGACAGCCAGTATCACAGGCTGTAATTACAGTTCCTGCTTACTTCACAGACTCACAGCGTCAGGCTACAAAGGATGCTGGTAAGATTGCAGGTCTCGAGGTTCTTCGTATCGTAAACGAGCCTACAGCAGCTGCACTTGCTTATGGTCTTGATAAGGAATCAGATCAGAAGATTCTCGTATTCGACCTTGGTGGTGGTACTTTCGATGTATCTATCCTTGATATCTCTGACGGAGTATTCGAGGTTATGGCTACAGCTGGTAATAACAGACTCGGTGGTGACGACTTCGATAACAAGATCGTTGATTATCTCGTAGAGTCATTTAAGTCATCTGACGGAGTTGATCTTAGAAACGATAAGATGGCTATGCAGAGACTTCGTGAGGCTGCTGAGAAGGCAAAGATTGAGCTTTCTGGTGTAACAACATCTAACATCAACCTTGCTTATATCACAGCTGATGCAACAGGTCCTAAGCACATGGATATTACTCTTACAAGAGCTAAGTTCGATGAGCTTACAGCTGGTCTTGTACAGGCTACAATGGATCCTGTTAAGAGAGCTATGTCAGATGCAGGTGTTACACCTTCTGATATCGATAAGATTCTCCTCGTTGGTGGTTCAACAAGAATTCCTGCAGTTCAGGATGCTGTTAAGAACTACTTCGGTAAGGAGCCATTTAAGGGAATCAACCCAGATGAGTGCGTAGCTATCGGTGCTGCTATCCAGGCTGCTGTACTTACAGGTGATGTTAAGGGCTTGCTCCTTCTCGACGTTACACCACTTTCACTTGGTATCGAGACAATGGGTGGCGTATTCACAAAGATGATCGAGAGAAATACAACAATCCCTACAAAGAAGAGCATGGTATTCTCTACAGCTGCTGACGGACAGACACAGGTTGACGTTCACGTTCTCCAGGGCGAAAGAGAGATGGCTCAGTATAACAAGTCACTTGGTAACTTCATCCTTGATGGAATTGCTCCAGCTCCACGTGGTGTACCACAGATCGAAGTAACATTTGATATCGATGCTAACGGTATCGTTAACGTATCTGCTAAGGATAAGGGAACAGGTCGTGAGCAGAAGATTACAATCACAGCATCTTCTAACATGAGCGATGAGGATATCGAGAAGGCTGTTAAGGAGGCTGAACTCCACGCTGCAGAGGATAAGGAGCGTAAGGAGAAGGTTGAGACTAAGAACCACGCTGAGTCAACTGTATATCAGACAGAGAAGACACTTGGTGAGATTGGTGACAAGTTGTCAAGCGAGGATAAGGCTCCAGTAGAGGAGGCTCTCACAAGACTTAAGGATGCAATCGCTCAGGATAATACAGAAGCTATGAAGACTGAGACAGAGGCTGTTACACAGGCTTTCTATAAGGTATCTGAGAAGCTTTATGCTGCAGCAGGTGGACAGGGACAGCCTAACCCAGAGGATT
The DNA here is from genome assembly GCA_045598005.1 of Saccharofermentans sp. Classification (GTDB taxonomy): domain Bacteria; phylum Bacillota; class Clostridia; order Saccharofermentanales; family Saccharofermentanaceae; genus Saccharofermentans. The sequence continues at coordinate 7,618 of JAZLLF010000025.1, forward strand.
TCGCTGGATATGGTGCACAGGGTGCAGGCGCTGAAGGTTTTAACCCATTCACAGGTAACCAGGGCGATGCTGGTTCTGATGACGGATTTAAGAATGCAGGCGGAGACTTCTAATAATGGCAGAGAAACGTGATTACTATGAGGTCTTAGGCGTAAGCAAGGGTGCTTCCGACGACGAACTCAAAAAAGCGTATCGTAAAATGGCTAAGCAGTATCATCCGGACTTAAATCCGGGTGACAGCGCTGCTGAGGCAAAGTTCAAGGAAGTTAATGAGGCATATGACGTTTTGTCTGATGCCGATAAGCGCCGTAAGTACGATCAGTTTGGTCATGCTGCTGTCGATGGCAGTGGTGGACCTGGTGGCGGCTATGGCGGTTATACAAACGTTGACTTCACTGATATTTTTGAGTCTTTCTTTGGTGGAGGATTTGGTGGTTCTTCAAGAGGCCGTCGTAATGGTCCTTCATCTGGAGCAAATCTTAAGTACGGAATGTCTCTTGAGTTTATGGAGGCTGCTTTCGGACTTGAGAAGGATATTACTATCGATAAGGAAGACTTGTGTGATAAGTGTAAGGGTTCTGGCGCACAGCCTGGTACAGTACCTGAGACATGTCCGACATGTCGTGGTGCCGGAAGAATTCAGCAGCAGTCACAGACTCTCTTTGGTATGACAATGGTAACCAAGGATTGTCCTTCTTGTGCTGGTAGAGGAACTGTTATCAGAACTCCATGTCCTAACTGTAACGGTAAGGGCAGAAAGAGAATCAGAAAAACTATCCACATTAAGGTTCCTGCTGGTGTAGATAACGGCGATATGATTACTATTGCTGGTGAAGGTGAGCCAGGAAGAAATGGTGGTCCTTACGGAAATCTTTACGTTGAATTCCGTGTTAAAAAGCACGATGTTTTCCAGCGTAACGGTCGTAACACATCATGTGAAGTTCCAATCACTTTTGCACAGGCTGCTCTTGGTGCTGAAATCGAGGTTCCAACAATTGATGGTCCTGTTAAGTACCAGGTTAAGGAAGGTACACAAAATGGCGATACTGCTATTTTGAGAGGCAGAGGAATTTTTGATAAGGCTTCTACAACTATAAGAGGCGATCATCAGATTAAGTTCTCTGTTGAAGTTCCAACAAGACTTAGCGAGGAGCAGAAGAAAATACTTCGCTCATTTGATTCTACTCTTACTGAGAAGAACTACGCTAAGCGTAACAGTTTCTTCCAAAAACTTAAGGGAATTTTCAGATAATTTTAACTAACATATTAAGACGCTTTCTTCAGTAAACGAGGGAAGCGTTTTTTCTTGCGAAAAATAAACAAAATGGCAATAGAATTAATATATTCACTTCGAAATATGGATTAAACTTCATTAACATTTTAAGGGGACAGATTTATGGCAAAGTTTGAAAATGATCTTACAAAAGGAAATGTAATGAAGCAGCTTCTTTGGTTTGCTATACCATTTTTTATCAGTAATTTAATCCAGTCTATCTATAGCCTTACAGATCTTATTATTCTCGGTAATTTTGGTGGTACAGATTCAATTTCTGCTGTAAATACTGCAGGTGGAGTACTCACTTTATTAACAAACTTTGCTTCAGGTCTTTCTGTTGGCGGAACCATTATGATTGGTAATTATCTTGGTTCTGGTAAGAGAGAGAAAATTAATGGTGTCATAAGTACTTTTCTTATAACTCTGTTTGGGTTGGGAATTACTTTTATGACGTTCCTCTTAATCTTTAATAAGCAACTTCTTGGTGCTCTTAATACACCTGCTGAAGCGTTCACACAGGCAAGCGGTTATCTCTATGTTTGTGCTTCGGGAATCATATTCATTTATGGATATAATGCATTAAGTGCAATTATGAGAGGCCTTGGTGATAGTAAGACTCCAATGATATTTATTATCACTGCTGCTATTTTGAATATTATTCTTGATCTTGTTATGGTAGCAAAGCTTGGACTTGGTGCTACAGGTGCAGCTGCAGCGACAGTTATTGCTCAGGGATTTTCAATGATAGCGTGCATTGTATATCTTAAATCCCATGACTTTATGTTTGATTTTAAACTGTCTTCGTTCAAGTTTATAAAGAATGAATTCTTTAATCTTGTTAAGACTGGAATACCTGTAAGTATTCAGCAGCTTGTTACTAATTTTTCATTCCTTATGCTTACATCTTTTATCAATAATCTTGGTGGTGTATCTGCAGGAGCAGCTGCTGGTATTGTAATGAACTTTAACGGTTTTGCAATTCTTCCAAGTGTAGCTATTAGTTCATCTGCTTCTGCGATGGTATCTCAGAATATGGGAAAGGGAAATGAGGAGAGAGCAAAGAAAACAATCTATTGCTGTCTTGGACTTTGCTACATTGTAAGTGCACTGGTTTTTACAACTGTAAGGCTTTTCCCAGAACAGATTTTTTATCTGTTTGGTGCTGATTCTGATGTTCTTGTTTTTGGCCTTCCATATATTGCAGTTTTTAGTTTTGAGTATGCGACTCTTCCATGTATTATTTCGTTTAATTCGATGTCAACGGGAACAGGTAATGGCTGGGTTGCACTTGTAACTAATGTTTTATCTGCTTTTATTGTTCGTATGCCTGTAGCATATCTTTTGGGATACGTTTTAAATTATGGTGTAATTGGTATCGGTGCATCAATTCCGATAGCGACAGTCTTCGGTTCTCTTGTATCTTTTTTGTTCTTTAAAAGTGGTATCTGGAAGCGAAAAGTTATCAGTTAAATCTGTGTGTGTTTCTGAAGAGTTTTTTTGAGCTTTTTTCGATGCAATTTTTGCGATTTTAATGCAATGTGTTCAAATTATCGATAAAGTCAATTTTATGGTTAAATTTTTTTGTGAAAAGTTATCAATAACATTGATTAAATTAAATATTGATGAAAATATGCAAAAAATATAGACTTTAATCGGTTCATAACAAAACAGTTTTTTATTTGAAATCGGAGGATTTTATTATGGCTACAAAGAAGACAGTTGAAGCTAAGGCTCCAGTTGCTGAGGCTAAGAAGGAAGTAAAGGTTGAGACTAAGGTTGCTGCTCCAGCTAAGAAGGCTGCTCCAGCTGCTAAGAAGGAGGCTCCAGCTAAGGTTGCAGCTCCTGCTAAGAAGGAAGTAAAGGCTGAGGCTAAGAAGGCTCCAGTTGCAAAGAAGGCAGCTCCAGCAAAGAAGGCAGCTCCTGCAAAGAAGGCTGCTCCAGCTAAGAAGGCTGTTAAGGTTGCAGCTCCTAAGACAATCATGATCGAGTCTGCTGACGGTAAGAGCGTTGCATACGCTGACGTTCTCAAGAAGGTAGAGAAGAAGCTTGCTAAGGAAGCTACAAAGGATGTTAAGAACGTTGCTCTTTACATCAAGGCTGATGACGGTAAGGCTTATATCGTTGCTGATGGTAACGATGCTGGTTCTGTAGAGCTTTTCTAATATAACCAATATTGATTTTTCTTAACGCGGCGCTCCTTAAATGGAGTGCCGTTTTTTTGTCCAAATAATCGGTCACGGTTTGTGCTTAGGGAAAACTGTAACATTAAAATTCATAATTCGTGATAGACTAATTCTATCGTTTATTTTGGAGGTGCATTTACATGACAAAGGTTGTTAATGTCGGAGGAGTTTTAATAGGTGGTGGTAACCCTATTGCTGTTCAGTCAATGAACAATACAAAGACTGGTGATGTAAAGAGCACACTTGATCAGATTTATAAACTGCATGATGCAGGTTGTGACATTACACGAGTTGCAATTCCTGATATGGAAGCTGCTCAGGCACTTAAGGAGATAACAAAGGCATCACCTATTCCAGTTGTTGCTGATATTCATTTTGATTACAGACTGGCAATTGAAGCAGCTAAGAATGGTGCATCCAAGATTAGAATTAATCCAGGTAATATTGGTGGACCAGAGAAGTTGTCTGAAGTTGCTAAGGTTTGTAAGGAGCGTAATCTTCCAATCAGAGTTGGTGTTAATTCTGGTTCACTAGAGAAGTCATTAGTTGAAAAGTACGGTGGTGTATGTGCAGAGAACATGACAATCAGTGCACTTAATTCAGTTAAGTTATTAGAGGATGTTAACTTTGATGACATTGTTATCAGCATTAAGTCTTCAAGTCCAAGACTTACAATTGAGACATACAGACGACTTTCAAAGGAATGCGATTATCCACTTCATGTAGGTGTTACAGAAGCAGGTACAGTAAGAGAAGGTATTATCAAATCTGCTGTAGGTATTGGAGCACTTCTTGCTGAAGGTATTGGTGATACAATTCGAGTTTCACTTACAGGATCACCTGTTGATGAAGTAGCTGCAGGAATTTCAATTTTGAAGGCGCTTGATTTACGTAAGGGTGGTATTACTTTTGTTTCATGCCCTACATGTGGAAGAACAGAAGTTCCTCTTATTGAACTTGCTTCAAAAATCGAAGAGAGAATTTGTACATTGCCTTACGATTTGAAAGTTGCTGTAATGGGCTGCGTTGTTAATGGCCCTGGTGAAGCAAGAGAAGCAGATATCGGATTAGCGGGAGGTAAGAATGAATTTCTTATGTTCCGTAAGGGTGAAGTTATTAGAAAGCTATCTGCTGATACTGTTGTTGATGAATTTGTTTCTGAAGTTATAAAGCTTGGTAAAGGTGAGTTGTAATGAAGAGAATTGTAGGATTACTTAATCTTCCACAGGAATATGCTGAGAAGTTAAGTAATGTAAGTATTGAGAAGATGGAGTTTTATAAGGATAAGTCTGTTATAAAACTTCAGTTAGCTGGTATACCTGAAGATAAGAGTTGTTTTAACAATTTTATTGATGCTGTAAGTTTTGCTTCCGGCTGTGATATTGAAGTGCAGTTTTTATCTGTTTCTCCAGACAGTGCTTCACCATATTTTGATGTTCTTTCAGATTACTTTGGTAAAAAACTTGAGAAGCTTGGTTACTACTATACAAAGGATATTTCACTCGGAATAGATAATTCTGTTTTGCAGATTATTGTCGAGGATTATATTCTTGCGTTTATTGACGATAATGTAAGAGATACAATTGCTGGTTTTTCAAAAGATCTTGTTGAGAGTGCATTCACATTCAAAATTAATCAGTATGTTTTTGTTTCTACTGATACATCTTTTAGTGATGCGCCTTCTGATAATTATAGTATTCCAGAACCACCTGATTCTTCGAATGATGACTATGTTCCTTTTGTTCCTAATATTCCACCTGAGCTTTTGGAAGCGAAGGAAGAACCCCCAAAGGATAAGGGAGACAGTAAGAAGGAAGAGGCACCGGTTGATAAGAATTCCTGGGCATTTAAGGCTAAGGAGAAGCAGAAGGAAGCCCGTGAACAGAATAAGGAAAGTGGCGATAAGAACTATCGTAAAAAGAATTCCGATGCTCTTTTTGGAAGAGTACAAAGTGGTATCCAGACTTTCCCTATTAAGGACGTTAACATGTCTGAGCGACTCGTTAACATCGTTGGCCGTATGAGCCTTACTGATGATTTGAAGCTCAGTAAGAGTGGTAAGGTTATTATTGCAAATTTCATTATTATGGACAGCACAGGAGGAATAAGTGCATATGCATTTATTAAGCCTGAAGAAGGTGATGCCTTCGAGAAGATGTTTAAGAAGGGTGGATTTGCAGGATTTCAGGGTGAACCTGGCTATAACAGAAATGAATTCGGTATTAAGGTAACTGGTATTTTTGAGGCAGAAAAACCAGCAAAGCGTAAGGACTATGCTGATAAGAAGCGAGTAGAACTTCACGTCCACTCAAAATACAGTGAGAAGGACGCAGTTTCAGATCCTGCATCTATTATGAAGCTGGCAGCTTCCTTTGGTCACAGAGCATGTGCAATTACTGACCACGGTGTTGTTCAGGCATTCCCTGAAGCATATAACGAAGCTAAGAAACTTAAAGTTGGTGAGACAGAAGAACCATTTAAGTCAATTCTTGGCTGTGAAGGTTATCTTGTAGATGATGGTCCTACTATTATTTATAATCTGCCTTTCATTAATCCAAAGTATACAGAGAATAATCCGCATATAAGCCATATCGGAAATATCGTATCAATTTCTATTACTACAACAGGTAAGGATTCATGTAGTGATACGATAACTCATGTTGCTGCTACAAAGTACAGACTTAAGGGCTATAAGCCTATTCGTCCTGAGATGGAAGGTGAGTCTGATGAGAGTGCTATTGAGTTCTCGGCTAAGGATATTGATAAGAGTCTTTGGGAACCAGAAGAAATACCTGAGACTTTGCGTGATGAGAATATTACAACCAAGAGTAAGGCAATTGTCGATAATTCATGTCATATCATTAACAGAAAACTCGAAGTAACTGGTGAGTATTCTGATGATGAGAATGAGGTAATCCCTGAAGAGATTATCTTTGAGCATGTAGCTGATTTCTACGCTGAAGTTGAAGATATTCCATATAAGGGTAAGGGTGATCCATGTGACTCATACTTCAGAATGGGTGAACTTGTTGAGTTTATTGGTGATTCTTATATTTGTGGTCCAGATATTTTCAATACACTGGCATTCTTAAGACGTGCTGGTTATGGAATCAACATTGAAGATCATGTTTATTACAGACATAAGTTCCTTATGCCTCTTATTTCTGTTGAAGATATTTTGAAGTACTCCATGAAGGAGTATGGAAGTTATTCTGATGCAGTAAATGAACTCGGAATTGATGTAAAAACTGATTATGAGCTTCTTGATGAAGCACATAAGGCTGCGCTTTTTGTAGTTAAATATTTGCAGAATGAGAACGAGACTGATCCATCTTTACTTAATGAGCGTATCGGTCATTTTAAGGTTGAAGAAATCAGATCCAAGAAGAATCCTGCATACCATATTATTTTCCTTGCAAGAAATAATCTTGGTCTTTATGACATGTATCGTATGATTTCTGAATCACATACACATTATTTTGGATTTAGACCTCGTACACCTAAGAGCCTTATTAAGTATTTCAGTTCTTCTGTAATTATTGGTGGTGCATGTGAGCGCGGTGAGATTTACCGTTTTGTTCTTGATACATATAAGAAGAATGGTAAGAATTCTGACATAACAAAATCAGTTCTTTATTCTTCTCCAGAGTTTAAGGATATCCTTAGTCTTTACGATTATGTTGAGGTTCAGCCACTCTGCAATAACATGTTCATGACAAGAGAAGAGAATAAGAAGAATGATCCTTATTTTGTACCAGTAAACGTTAAGGATATTCAGATTATCAATGAGATTCTTGTTGATGTTGCAGACCATTTTGAAATGCTTTGCGTTGCTACAACTGACTCCCACTTCCTTAATAAGGAAGATGGTATGTATCGTAAGTATCTCCTTATGTCTGAGGGCTTCTCTGATGCAGATACTCAGCCTGATTTGTATTTCAGAAATACAGAGGAGATGCTTGATGAGTTTGCTTATTTAGGTGAAGACAAGGCTTTTGAACTTGTAGTAACTAATACAAATCTTATTGCTGATAAGATTGAGTATGGTATTAAGCCTTTCCCAGATGGTACATATCCGCCTATTATCTCAAGAGCTGCCGCTGATGTAAGAGATATTGCATTTACTAGAGCAAACAGACTTTATCGTCATAATGGTGTGCTTAATGAAGTAGTAAGAGCAAGACTTGAGAAGGAACTTAATTCAATTATCGGTCATGGATTTGCGATTATGTACTACATTGCTTACCGACTTGTTAAGAAGTCTAACCGTGATGGATATATCGTAGGTTCAAGAGGATCTGTAGGTTCATCTTTCGTTGCTACAATGTGTGGTATTTCAGAAGTTAACCCACTTATGCCTCATTATAGATGTCCTAAGTGCTGCTATGTTGAATTTGATGAATCAGGTAAGTTTGGTTCAGGTTTTGATATGCCTGTTAAGAACTGTCCTGAGTGTGGTGAGAAGATGCACAAGGACGGTCAGGATATCCCATTTGAAACATTCCTTGGATTTAATGGTGATAAGGAACCTGATATCGACCTTAACTTCTCGAGTGCATATCAGCCACGTGCTCATAAATATGTTGAGTATCTTTTTGGTCTTACACATACATTCAGAGCTGGTACTATTGGTACTTATGCTGATAAGAACGCATATGGCGTTGCAAAAAGTGCAGCAGAGAAGATGGGTATGACATGCACAAATGCTCAGCTTATGTTTATGTCTGAAGGAATTATCGGTGTTAAGAGAACTACATCACAGCATCCTGGTGGAATTGTCGTAATTCCTAAGGAGATGGATGTATATGAATTTACACCTATCCAGTTCCCAGCTAATAAAATCGATGAGTCACCTGTAACAACACACTTCGACTTCCATGCGATGCACGATACTATTCTTAAACTTGATATTCTTGGACATGCGGATCCAACTGTTCTTCGTATGCTTCAGGATATTACTGATGTTGAGGTAACTACAATTCCTGTTCCTGATGATAAGGTAATGAGTCTTCTTGAATCCACAGATGCACTCGGATTCCCACTCGAAGCAACTGATGCGGGATCTGCTACACTTGGTCTTTCTGAGCTCGGTACTGATATGGCACGAGGCATGATTAAGGAAGCCAAGCCAACAAGATTCTATGACCTTGTTCAGCTCATGGGTCTTTCTCATGGTACTGATGTATGGAGTGGAAACGCTCAGGATCTTATTAGAAGTGGTATCTGCGACCTTAATTCTGTAATTGGATGTCGTGACTCCATCATGACTAGTCTTATCTATTGGGGACTTCCTAACTTTGAGTCTTTCGATATTATGGAGAAGGTTCGTAAAGGTAAGGGACTTACTCCTGAAAGAGAAGCACTGATGCGTGAGCATAATGTACCAGACTGGTATATCGATTCATGTAAGAAGATTAAGTACATGTTCCCTAAGGCGCATGCTGCTGCTTATTCTATTTCAACTCTTCGAGTTGCATGGTTTAAGGTTTATTATCCTGAGGAATATTACTGCGCATTCTTAACTATTCGTGGTGATGAATTTAGTGCTGACGAGATGTGTAAGGGAGTTGATAAGCTTACAGCAAGAAGAAAGCTCCTTGATGATCTTCGTCATCAGGATCCTAACCCTAAGCTTAAGTCTGAATATTATCTTTGCGAGATTGTAGAGGAGATGTATCACAGAGGAATTGAATTCCTTCCTATTGATTTGGCAACTTCTCATGCTGTTAATTTTGTTAAGGTGGCACCTGGTAAAATCCTTCCACCACTTTCAGCTATTGATACTATTTCTGAGAATATGGCCGAAGGTATTACAAAGGCAAGAGATGAAGCGCCTTTTGCAAACCGTGAAGATTTGATGACTCGTGGCGGTATTGGAAAATCCGCTATTGCCAAGCTTGCTGATTATGGTCTTCTTGATGGAATGCCAGAGTCTGCACAGATGGATTTATTCTCGCTTCTGTAATTGAGAGGAAGATAAATGTTAATTGCTCAGATAATGCTGCGTGAATGCGTAAGACAAACTGATAAGCTTTACTCTTATCTTGTTCCAGATGAACTCTCAGGAGAGATTGTTCCTGGGTCTTATGTTTATGTGCCATTTGGAAAGGGCAATAAGTCACAGATAGCTGTAGTTAATAGTGTCCAGGATGCTGATTCGGCTGATGTCTCAAAACTTAAATCAATCGAAGGCATGTACGACAGACTCCCTGTATTAAATAGTGATCAGTTGTCTATTATCGAGCCACTTCGTAAGAGACTTTTATGTACCAGAGGTGACCTTATATCCATAATGGTTCCTTCAGTAATTGGCCGTAAGAATCTTCCTGAAGAGACATTTGTCAGAGTTATATCAGAAGACGAGACTGAAGCTGTTCTTGAATCTGGCAAACTTCGTTCAATAAATCATATAAGAATGCTGGAGTTCCTTCTTGAGAATAGTCCAGTTTCAAAGAAGATGCTTCTGGCGTCTACTTCGTCGTCTTCAAATCAGCTTAAGGCTTTATGTGACAAGGGATTGGTTGAGACTTATAAGCAGGAGTTATCAATTGATGACCTGACAGAAGAAGTAACTGATCTTGATGAGAGTTTTAAGACAGTTCATGAACTTAATCCTGAGCAGGAGAATGCGGTAGATAAGATTTCAAAGTCTTACGATAAATCCAAAGTGTTCCTGCTTCATGGAATTACCGGTAGTGGTAAAACTGAGGTTTATCTTAATAGTGCTGGCAGAATTCTTGATGCAGGTGGAAATGTTATTTTCTGCGTTCCTGAGATTTCTCTTACACCTCAGACAGTTAACTGGATAAGAGGAAGATTCGGAAATCTTGCAGCGGTACTTCATAGCAGACTTTCTGATAAGCAAAGACTTTTGGAGTGGGAAAAGATTCGTCAGGGTAAGGCCAGAATTGTTGTTGGTCCACGAAGTGCAATTTTTGCTCCTATAGGAAATGTAAAACTCATTATTATCGATGAAGAGCACGATACTTCATATAAGTCAGAGACTTTCCCTAGATATAACACAAGGGAAGTTGCTTTTCTGCGTGCAGAAATCAATGGTGCTTCAGTTGTGCTTGGTTCAGCGACACCTTCAGTAAGCAGTTTTTATGCTGCTAACAAAGGATACTATGAACTTATATCACTTACCAAGCGAGCAAATCCTGATGCAGTTCTTCCTAAGGTTATAACTGTTGATATGAAGGAACAGTACAAAATTGCTGGTTCAAATGTAATCTCACAGCCACTTAGAATTGCCATGGCAAAGGCCTTTGCTAACAATAAGCAGGTGATTTTGTTTCTTAACAGAAGAGGTTACTCAAGAACTTTGGTGTGCGCAGACTGTGGTGAAGTTGCATCCTGTCCTAACTGTTCTGTTGGTATGACAGTTCATAATGATAAGCGCAATTCCAGACGTCGTTTAATATGCCATTATTGTGGTTATACGATTAGAACTGAGGATTTCAGATGCAGAACCTGTGAGGGTGGAGTATTTACAAGAGTTGGAATTGGAACTCAGCAGCTTGAAGACGTTCTTAAGGAGGATTTCCCTAATGAGAAAGTCCTTCGAATGGATCAGGATACCACGATGAAGCAGGGTGCTCATGAGGAAATTATTTCTGCCTTTAGAGAACATAAAGCATCAATTCTCATTGGAACTCAGATGATTGCCAAAGGTCATGATTTTCCTGATGTAAGTGTTGTTGGTATTCTGGGTGCTGATCTTGTTGCAAGTTCTTCTGACTACCATTCTTCTGAAAGGGCTTTTCAGCTTATTACGCAGGCTGCAGGAAGAGCTGGAAGAAGTGATACTCCGGGAACTGTTTTCCTCCAGAGTATGAATCCGGATAATCCGCTTTTAAGATATGCAGCAAGTCAGAATTATCTTGCTTTCTATGAGAGTGAGATTTACTACAGAGAAACGATGAATCTTCCTCCGTTTAAAGCTACTGGTGAGATAGTGCTTTCGCTTGCTGATGAAGAGGCGCTTGTTCAGCGTGCCGCTATTCTTGATAAATACCTGAGAGATTTTCTTGGTTTCCAGGATAAAAAGTATGGATTTGAACTTTTTGGACCTGTTCCTCACGTAATTTATGAATTGCGTGGACGTTATCGAATGGTATTCGTGATAAAATCTATTAATAAAGCTTCTATGAATGCCGTGTTTGCTCAGATGATGAAGGATTTTGATCCTTCACTGTATCCAATATCTTTCGACACGGACTCCGGGGGTTGATATGAGTGAATTTACAATTTTTGATTATTTAGACTGGCGTGGAGATTTGTCTTTTGACAAGTCTCCTTTTAACGATATTGATGCTGCAATACTGGCGCGTTTTTCTTATGAGCCTTTTGAGGGAATAGTTCCTGAGGCATATAGAAGAACTGTTACGCTGGAGAAGGCATGTTTTAAATTGCTTGCTGATCCTGAGCTTAACGATAAAGTCTTATACGACGATGATATGATTCTTATCCGTAAAATGTATGAGAGTGAGCGATTTAAGCACATTAAATTAAGTGGCTACGTCAATACGATTGATCTGGAAGAAGAGTCTCAGTTTTCGGCTGTTGTCTACGATTTGGGTGAGATGGTTTATTTCCTGGCGTTCAGAGGCACTGACGATAATCTCGTAAGCTGGAAAGAGGACCTTAATATGGGTTTTGAATTTCCGATTATGGCTCAGACTCTCGCAAGTAAGTATCTCATTAATGCTACAAAAAGAATAAAGGAAGGAAGTTTCTACGTTGGTGGACACTCAAAGGGAGGAAATCTCTCTATTTATTCATCAGCTTATGTAGATGACGAGACAAAGAAGCGTATTATTTCGGTTTATAACTTTGATGGTCCGGGATTTACAGAAGATATTCTTAATACACCTGAATTCCTTTCAGTTAAGGATAAGGTAATTACATACGTTCCAAAGTTTTCAATTGTTGGAATGATTCTGGAGCATATAACAGAGTATTCTGTTGTAAAGTCTAGAAACAGTGCGATAATGCAGCACGAGATTTTGTCGTGGCTTTTAACAAGAGATGGTTTTGTAACACTGGAAAAAGTAGATCCAAAGAGCGTGTTTTTGGATAACACTCTTACACACTGGTTAAGTCAGCTCGAAAGGAAAGAGCGAGAGGAGTTTGTTGATGCTCTCTATCAGATTCTTACAGGTGGCGAGGATTTAACTCTTACTGACTTAAGTGAGAAGAAATTTGAATCTGTTTTGTCAGTTGTAAAGAATTATCAGTCAACTGACGATAATACAAAGAAACGCATCAAAGAGACTTTGAAGATTCTTGTAAGAAGCGCAAAAAACGTGCATAAGAAGAAAAAGTAAATAGTTGTGGTAAAATAGTACGGTAAAAATTAAAGGATGGTGTTTATATGTCACTTAGAAATATTGTTGTTGAGGGAGATCCAGTTCTTCGTAAGAAATCAAGACCAGTAGACGAGATTACTCCTCGTATCCTTACACTTCTTGATGATATGGCAGAGACAATGTACTACGAGAATCGTGGTATTGGTATTGCTGCTCCACAGGTAGGCGTACTTAGAAGAATTTTCGTTGTCGATGTTGGCGATGAGCATGGAAAGATTGAGTTTATTAATCCTGAGATTACATATAGAAGTGAGGAAACACAGGTTTTCTGTGAGGGATGTCTTTCACTTCCAGGAAAGAGTGCTAATGTTGAGCGTCCTGCAAAGATTGTTATTAAGGCTCTCGACCGTAATGGTAAGGAATTTGAGCTTGAGGCTGAAGAGCTTCTTGCTGTTTGCATCTGCCACGAGTATGACCATCTTGAGGGTATCCTTTTCGCAGACAAGGCTATTAATGGCGAAGTAAATATTGAGAAGCAGTAATAGGGAATTATTTTGATGGATAAGAACAATTTACGTATTGTATTCATGGGTACACCAGAGTTTGCGGCAACATGCCTTAAGAAGCTCTGTGACAATGGTTTTAATGTTGTGCTTGCTGTAGCGCAGCCAGATAAGCCAGTAGGAAGAAAGCATGTAATTACACCTCCACCTTCAAAGGTAGCTGCTACTGAACTTGGAATTGAAGTGTATCAGCCTGATTCAATGAGAACTGATGAAGCATATGAGAGAATTCTCGAGGCGAAGCCAGACCTTATTATTACAGCTGCATACGGTAAGATTCTTCCTGAAAGAATGCTTAATATTCCTAAATATGAGTGCATTAATGTACATGCTTCTTTGCTTCCTAAGTACAGAGGTTCTGCTCCTGTTCAGTATTCTATCCTTAATGGTGATCCTGTTACTGGAGTTACAATTATGAAGATGGATGTTGGAATGGATACAGGTGATATGCTCACAAAGGTAGAAGTTCCTATTGATATTAATGTTCACACAGATGCACTTATGGAGCAGCTTGCTGTTAGCGGAAGTGATCTTCTTATTAACACAATCGAAGATTATGTAGATGGAAAAATAACTCCAGTTAAGCAGAACGAAGCAGAAGTTTCGCTTTGTCCTCCAATTAAGCCTGAGCAGGGTATTTTCAGTTGGGATAAGAGTGCATTTGAGATTCATAATACAGTTCGTGCATTAAGCACATGGCCTGGAGCACAGACAGTGTTTAATGGTAAGAAATTTAAGATTTATGATACTCTCATTATCTCCAGTGAAGATTCTGAGGATTCCTGGAATGATTCAGCTTATGTGCCTGGAACTGTAGTTAAGGCTCATAAGGGTGATTTGATTGTTAAGTGTGGACAGGACTTCCTGAAACTTATGGAAGTACAGGCTGAAGGTGGTAAGAGACTTAAGGCATCTGACTGTGCACATAATTATAAGCCTGGAATGATTTTTGGGGTGTAAATGTCTAATATTGACGATCGTGAATGTTGTTATAAGCTTTTGTTTGACTGTTTTGATAAGCAGGCATTCTCCAATCTTGCACTTAACGGCAGCAATGCCTCTGATTTTGTAAGAGCAGCTTTCTATGGAACAATTACATATCTTGAATCTATTGATTTCCTTGTGAAATTAGCTTCAGGAAAGAGCGTTGCTTCCATGGATACAAGAACAGCAACTATCGTTCGTCTCGGTGCATGGCAGATTCTTTTTTCTGAAAAAGTTCCTGATTATGCTGCTGTTTCATCTTCAGTTGACCTTTGTAAAAAGTATGCGAAGTCTTCAGTTGGTTTTGTTAATCACGTTTTAAGAAGCCTTTCTGATTTACCTGAAGAGAAAAGGGATATTTCAATCTATAAGCCGGAAGTTGCGACTTCACTTAAAAGTGAGATTTTTGGCGTCTTTAAGAAGTGCTACGGCAAAGAGCGTGCTTTAAGTATAGGTAAGGCGTTTCTTAATACAGCTGAACTTTCAATCAGAGTAAATACTCTTAAAATTGATAAGTCTTCTCTTAAAAAGTCACTTTCTGATGATGGGTTTAAAGTAAGTGACGCACATTTTATTGAGGATGCGTTGATAATTAATTCTGTTGGAAACACTCCTCTTGACAATTGTAAGGCATTTTTAAATGGCGAGTTTTTTGTGCAGGCAGAATCTGCTATGCTTGCTTCAATAATTGCAAATCCTTGTAAGAACGATACTATTCTTGACTGCTGCAGCGCTCCTGGAGGAAAGAGTACTCATCTTGCAGAGCTTTGCGGAGATGAGTGCAGTATCACGTCTCTCGATGTTAATTCCAGCAGACTTGAGCTTATTAAAGAGAACACAGCAAGACTTGGTATCAGTTCAATTAACTGCAAAGTTGCTGACAGCACTAATCTTGGCCAGACACTTAATCCTGATACAAAGTTTGATATTGTTACATGCGACGTTCCATGTAGTGGTCTTGGACTTATCTCTCGAAAGCCAGATATCAGGCTCACAATCTCTTACGATAGAATTCAGGAACTTCTTCCAAAGCAGTATAAGATTCTTTGTGAAGCATCAGCTTATGTAAAGAATGGCGGAAGTCTTATTTATAGTACCTGCACTATTAACTGTGCAGAGAATGAACTTCAGGTAAGAAAGTTTCTTGAAGAGCACGAAGAATTTTACGCTGACGATATTACTGATTTAATCCCATCAGGTATAATTCTGGATGATGATCGTAAAGCGCTTGCAAAAGCTGGAATGATTACACTTTTTCCTGATACTGATAAATGTGATGGTTTCTTCATTGCAAGATTACGGAGGAAATAATGGATTCTGATTCAAAAAAGTTTTGTCTTGATTTAACAAAGAACGATATCGCTTTATGGTGTCAGGAGAAGGGATACCCTAAATTCCGTGTGGACCAGATTTATAAGTGGATTTCTTCAGGTGTGATTAATCTTGATGAGATGACTAATATTCCAAAGAATATCCGCGAGGCGTTAGATGCTGATTTCAGTTTTAACAGTATGACTGTTATTCATGAATTTGTATCGAAGATAGATGGAACAGTAAAGCTTGTTTATCTTCTTAAAGATGGAAACATTATTGAGACTGTTATTATGCGTTATAAGACAGGTCTCTCTGTTTGTATTTCTTCTCAGGCAGGCTGTAAGATGGGATGTACATTCTGTGCCTCAGCTCATGCAGGTTTTGGAAGATCTCTTACTTCAGGTGAGATGCTTGGACAGGTTGTTTTATCTGCAAAGCACGTTGGAGAGAAGATTCATAGTGTTGTTGTAATGGGTATCGGTGAGCCATTTGATAATTATGACAATCTCCTTGGTTTCATTAATAAAGCGACAGATCCTGATGGACTTAAGCTTGGTGCAAGACATATTACTGTTTCAACTTGCGGTCTTATTCCTAAGGTTAAGGAGTTTACTGCACTTAAGCTTCAGGTTAATCTTGCTATTTCGCTTCATGCTCCTAATGATGAACTTCGAAGACAGCTTATGCCAGTTCCTGCTCATTATTCATTGAAGGAACTTATTTCGTGCTGTCGTGATTACGTTAATACAACAGGAAGAAGAATTACTTTTGAGTATTCTCTTTTTGATGAATTAAATGACACTCTAGCCTGTGCCGATGAACTCGCGAGACTTCTTAAGGGAATCAACTGCCATATTAATCTTATTGCAGCAAATGAGTTTGATGGAAGTCCTTATAAGAGATGTCGTCCAAAGAGAATTGAGGTTTTCCGTAAGGCACTTGAAGCACGTGGTTTAAATGCCACACTTCGCCGTGAGATGGGAAGTGACATTATGGCTGCCTGTGGACAGCTTAGACGTGGCCTCGAAGATAAGGAGAATTGCTAATGAAATCACTTGCACGTTCTGAAGTTGGAAATGTAAGAAGCAACAACGAGGATAACTATGTTATCAGGGATTATGGAAAATCCAGAGTAATGATTCTTGCTGATGGAATGGGTGGAACTACTGGCGGAGAGATTGCAAGTAAAATTGCGGTTGAAACCATAACCCAGTATCTTGATAAAGAGCCTGGTTTGATTGATTCTTCCGATGAGAACAAACTTAAGGATGAGATGGCTTACTATTTCGAGGAAGCTAACAAGAATATTCTTAAGTATGCAATAAATAATCCTGAGTATGAGGGAATGGGAACAACGCTTACTACTGTAATAATCAAGGGAAGACGTGTTCTTATTACACATGCTGGTGACTGCAGAGTTTATCTTATTCATGGTTCAAGCATGACACAGCTTACATCTGATCATACATTTGCAGCAGAACTCCTTCGTAGTTCGTCAATTACATACGAAGAGATGAAAAATCATCCTGGTCGTCACAAACTTGTAAAGTCTTTGGGCGATAATACGTTTTTATCACCGGATTTTTATGGGTATAATATAATTTACGGAGATATGTTGCTTCTTTGTACTGATGGAATACATTCTGCAATTGAAGACAGTGTGATTTCTGACTGTTTAAGGAAGCATAACGATCTCGAAGGATGTTTGAATAATCTGTTTAATGCGGCTTACGAAGCCGGAAGTTCAGACAATATTACGGCGCTTCTCACACACGTTACTCCGTAATAGCCTGAACACTAATTATAAAGGAGCTTATCTATGAGTACTTTAGGCCCTGAAGGCATGATATTTGCCAATAAGTATAGAATTACAAAGCTCATAGGCAAAGGCGGTATGGCTAATGTCTATCTTGCTGTAGATATGGGAACTGGAATTAAGGTTGCCATTAAGATTTTGAAGCCTGAATATTCAGCTGATGAAGAGTTTATTCGCCGTTTTGATACAGAGGCTAAGGCTGTATCTTCACTTAACCATTCAAATATTGTAAAAGTCTTTGGCGTAGGTCATGAGAATAATTTCAGATACATTATTCAGGAATACGTTGAAGGAATTACAGTTAAGGAACTTATTAATCAGAATGGTCATCTCGACTGGCATGTTGCAGTACCTATTGTTATTCAGGTAGGTATGGCACTTGAATATGCTCATAAGAATGGTATTGTCCATAGAGATATTAAGCCTCAGAATATTCTTATTTCGAGAGATCGAATTGCAAAGATTACAGACTTTGGTATCGCGAGAGCTTCAACTGGTAATACTATTACAATGACTTCAGGTGGTGCTATGGGTTCTGTTCATTATTTTTCACCTGAGCAGGCTCGTGGCGGTAATGTAGGTCCATCTTCTGATATCTATTCTGTAGGTATTATGCTCTTTGAGATGATTACAGGCCGTGTTCCTTATGATGGAGATTCTAACGTTGCTATCGCTGTTAAGCATCTTCAGGACAGACCTCCTCTTGCATCTTCTTTTGTACCTGATATTCCATCAGGACTTGATTCAATTATTCTAAAGTGTATGCAGAAGACTCCAGATAAGCGTTATTCTTCAATGCGCCAGATGGTCACAGAACTTGATGCGCTTATGGTTGATCCAAATGGTGTTTATGGTGTAATCAGTAATGATGAACCTGTTAATGACAAGGCACCTCAGAACGTCTCATTCAGACAGGATCCTAATTATGATAAGATTAGCGACCTTGAGAAGTCAGCTGAGGCAAGAAGACGTTCCAGATTCCGTGACAATATCCTGCTTATTCTTGTCGTAGTAGTAATTGTTGGTGTACTTATTGGACTTGGAACCCTTGTTGTCTCGTCTATTCGTAATGCCACAAATATTCAGACAAACAATGATTTTACAGTAGATAATTACTGTGGAATGCAGGTTGATGATGTTATTAAGATTCTGGATGACAACAAGATTGAATATGATATTCAGTACTATACGATTAATCCTGAGAATCCAAACGATGAGGGACTTGTTCCAGGCATCGTAATTGCTCAGAGCATTAATGAGGGTATGGTAATTGCTTCTGGAAGCAGTATTCATAAGATTGTACTTACTGTTACAAAGTCATCTGATGCAGTTGTTCTTGAGGACTACTCAGGTCAGGATTACCATAGCGTTTATACAATTCTTGTAAATCAGCACTACAGAGTAACAATCGTTTCAGAAGTAAGTGAAGAGTTTGATCCTGATGCAGTTATCAGAACAGAGCCAGCTGCAGGTTCTCTTGTTCAGGAAGGTGACAGTATTGTAATTATTTATGCAAAGGAGCCTACAAGTTCTGAGGTACCAAATATTGTTGGTCATAACCTTACTGAGGCTCGCGAGATGATGGAAGAGGCAAATCTTATCATCGGAAGAATCGAAGCAGCTCCTGAAGTTCTTTCGCTTCCTGAGGATCAGCAGTTTGTAATCAGAACTGATCCTGTTGCAGGCACAAGTCTTCCAAGAAGATCATCAATCAGTATTATTGTAGGAACATATGAAGATTATCAGCGTGGAGGTACACCAACCCCAACACCTGTATCAGTAATTATTTCGGCTCAGGCTAGTGGTGGTGGAACTGTAACTGGTGGAGGAACATATTCTCCTGGTGATACAGTAACTCTTACAGCAAGTGCTCCAGCTGGTTATACATTTGTACACTGGCTCAATCCAAATGGACAGATAGTTGCTTATGATCCGGTATTTACATTTGCAGTACCAACACCGGCAGCTAATTCAGATCCTAATGCACCGCCTGTAACTTGGTCATATACGGCTGTATTTGCACCTAATCCTACGAATACTCCTGTTCCGGAAACGCCTGATGTAAATCCGGAAGGATGAGGTAATAATGAGTTTTAGTGAAGGTATAATTACAAAAGGAATTGGAGGCACGTACACTGTACGTGTCTCTAATGATGATATAAGACTTTGTCAGATAAGAGGTGGCATCAGACATAACAAGGTGCTTCCTGCTGTTGGAGACCGTGTCAGAATTTCACCTTCGGGTGATCCTGATGTTCCATTTGTAATTGAGAAGGTTTTAACACGTAAAAATTCTCTTGTAAGACCACCTCTTGCAAATATTGATAACCTCGTTCTTGTATTTGCTGTTAAAGATCCTGAACCAGATTTGAAGCTTCTTGATAAGATGCTTATTATCTGTTCAACCATGGATATAAGACCAGTTATTGTTTTTACCAAGTGTGATCTTGATAGTGAGGCTTCGGATAACCTTTATAAGGTTTATTCGGAGGCTGGTTATTTGTGTTATAAGTCATCTTCTAACAACAGGCTTTCGAGAGATGTTATTGCTGAAATAACAGGGGAAGGTATTACAAGTTTTGCAGGACCTTCAGGTGTTGGCAAAAGTACCCTGTGTAATCACATTCTTGGCGATGATGCCATGTTAGTTGGAGATATAAGTGAGCGTCTTGGAAGAGGAAAGCACACAACAAGGCATGTTGAGCTTTTTGATTTTGAGAGCGGTTTTATTACAGATACTCCGGGATTTACATCTCTCGATTTGTTCGAATTGGGTGTAGAATATAAAAGCGTAATTGGTGGATATAAAGAAATCGAGGAAGCTTCATCCGGTTGCAAGTTTTCAGATTGCAGACATATCGCTGAGAAGTCATGCGCAGTTCGTGATTTATTAGGTAATGGAATAGATCAGGGACGATATGACAGATATAAGGAGTTTTATGAATTCCTGTACAGCCAGCGCAATAATTATACGGGTGGCGTCCGTAAATAATTAAGAAAACAGGTGTTATATGAGTAGAAAGATTGGAATAGCTCCATCAATTCTTGCTGCAGATTTTGGTCATCTTGCAGATGAGATTTCAAAGGTTGAGAAGGAGTGTGAATTTTTGCACATTGATGTAATGGATGGTCATTACGTTCCTAATATTTCTGTTGGAATTCCAGTAATTAATACAGTAAGAAATAAGAGTGACTTAATTTTTGATGTTCATCTTATGATTACAAATCCAAGACAGTATGTTAAGGCTTTTGCTGATGCTGGTGCTGACTATCTTACTTTCCATATTGAATGCGATGACGATCCAACTGATCTTATCAGATTAATCAGAAGCTATGGTATGAAGGCTGGCATTGCAATTCATCCTGATTTGCCAATTGAAAGAATCTATCCTTATCTTATGAAGGGTGCAGTAGATTTGATTCTTTTGATGTCTGTTCGTCCTGGTTTTGGTGGTCAGGCATTCCTCGAAGGTACTACTGAGAAGCTTGTTGAGCTTAGAAGAAGACTTGAGAACAGTGGTTCTGATGCAATTCTCTCAGTAGATGGCGGTGTTAAAGTATCTACAATTAAAGATGCTGTATCTTCTGGTGCTTCACTTCTTGTTTGCGGAAGTGCTGTTTTTGGTAAGGAAGATCCAGGTCAGGCAATTAAGGATTTATTAGAGGCTGCGCAGCAGGAGTAATATGAGAACTGTTGTTATCGCAGGTGGTCCTGATATTTCTGTTGAATTCTTGCGCAATGAGATTGTAGCCGGAGATTATGTAATCTGCGCTGATAGTGGCGTTGATTATGCGATGGCTGCTGAGATAATTCCTTCAAGAATTGTTGGTGATCTTGACTCTATTTCAGATGAAGGTAAAAGATTCATAGATTCAAGAAGAATTCCACTTGAAGTATTTCCTGTTGAGAAAGATATGACTGATGCAGAGCTTGCTTTAAGAAGCATCCCTGTTGAAGATGAAATCTTACTTGTATGTTCTTTGACTGGTCGTATAGATCACGTTACAGCTAATATCAATCTTGCGATGAACCTTCATTCTGAAGGATATAACCTTACAGTAACTGATGGCGTTTCACACATTATTCCAATGTGTGGTGAAGAGGAGATTGAGATAAACGGTATTAATTCCAATCAGATAACTGTCTCTCTCATTCCTTACGATGTTAAGGTCTCAGGTGTAACAACGGAAGGTCTTTATTATTCACTTAATGATGCAGATATTTTATGGGGTAATACGTTCCCGGTTAGTAATAAGTTAATCGAGGGTGGGACTTCATTTAAAATTTCTGTAAAGGTAGGTAAATTAGGCGTTTTCGTCGTTCCAACAGAATAAATAAGCCTCTTTTTGACGTAAAAAACGGGACTTTTTTGCTATTGTAGAAAGACGTTTCTGGAATTAGTATAAAATCAAGTTAACAGATAGAAACCGTGTCGGGTAACCGGCGCGGTTTTTTGTTTGTCAAAAAAGCCGAGGAGGATTAAAAATGGCTATTAGTTACGAGGAGTTCAAGAACGTTTTGAGGTCTGATCTGATTTCTTATATCGGTAACAAACGTGACGAGTATGAGATTAAGTTCAGTAAGGTTAAGAAGATTAACAAGGTTCTTGACGGATTCAGCATTGTGAGAATTAAAAGTGAGAAAGATGAATGCACGATTGCGCCAACGCTGTACGCTGAGGATTTCTATGAGGAATATCTGAAAAACGGTGATATCAACAAGGTAGTTAATGAAGCTGCAGATACACTGGCATATGGACTTAAAATGGCAGATACACATTTAAATGTGGCTCCATTTGCAAATCCTAAGGAGGCACGCGATCGAATTATCTTCGAGGTAATTAACACAGAACGTAATCAGGAACTTCTTAAGGATTTGCCACACCGCGATTTTCTTGATCTTTCAATTGTGTATCGCGTTGTAGCTGGATTTGATTTTAGCGGAGTAACAAGTGCGCTTATAAATTACTCGATGCTTGAAATTCTGGAAATTTCAGAAGATGAGCTTTATGACCTTGCTTATGAGAATACGATAGAGCTTCTTCCATATAAAGTCAGAAGTATGGAAGAAATCATTGTGGAAATAATGAGAAGAGAAGGTAATGAAGACGCAGAAATCTGTCAGACGTTAAAGTCCATGCCTGATGACAGAAAGCTTTATGTGATTACAAACGATTACACGTTCTGTGCTGCAAATGCAATTTTGTATCCAGACTATCTTGATGACATTGCTGATGAATTTGGTACAGATATTTATATTATCCCGGTTTCTGTAAATGAAGTAATGATTATGAAGGCACTCGAGAGCAATCCGCTTTCTGCAATGCTTGAGATGGTTAAGCGCTCCAACAGTCTCGATGAGGTGTTAGGGGAGGTTCTTTCTGACAATATTTATCAATTCTCTCGAAAGGATGGAAATATTGTAATTCCTTATGCAGTACATTAAACGGAAATGGTGTAAAAAGTCCTGTCTTGTGTTTTGTATGCTGCTTCTGATGACTTTGTCAGGTTATGGCTGTAAGCCGAATGAGACTGACTCATCATCGGAAATTCCCACCGAAATAGTAACAGAATTAACGGAGGAATCAGTTATTACTTCAGTGGCAACAGAAACAACAGAAGTTACGACTTTAATTTCTGATACCGAAGACACAAAGCAGAGTGAGACGAGTTTTAATGAGACTTCGACTGGAGTAACAACAGGAACCAGTCGCGAGACGTCTGCTTCTACTTCAAGGACAACAGAAACAAGTTCAACCACAGTAAGAGAAACCACAACAGAAGCTACTTCCAGGGAGACAGAATATATCCCGGATTCATCGCATTACATAACTATAGCGACGCGTATTGCAAGTTCCTATGGCTGTACGGTTATTAACAGCAGTAACTGGGATTTCTATCGTAATCCGATTCAACTGGATGCTACCTTAAGCGATTCCACTTTCGAGAGGTATGTGAATGAGATTATGAACGAACTGGTTGCAAACGGAAATGGATACAGAGTGTCTTTTAACGTTTGGGTTAATGATGAGAGGACTTCTGGAAATCAGACTCACGGCCCTGGTTTCTATTTATACATTGGATAATCAAAGGAGAAAACATGAAATTAAAAAACAGAAAAATAGCGTTAGGATTACTGTCACTAACGATTCTTATGGCAATTTTAAGTAATCTTTTTTCGATGCCTGTAAATGCAGCTTTGACAGGCAATCAGGATATTGGTGTTATTTTTGCTTTTGGAGGAAATCATGGAGATATCACGCTTCAGGGTGGATGGCATAAGGGCGCAAGTAATAACAGATTTGCAGTATGGTATACAAAGGCTGACAGAAAAGTAATGTACTGCCTTGAACCAGGTAACGGCAGAGCCAACAATTCAACAGCATCTTCAAGGGACACTAATTACATACGTAACTGTTTAAGTAACCGATTCCTTTCAGGTACACAGATTGAAAGATTTATCGGATATATCCTTGCATATGGATACACTGGATCTGTTGATGGTGGAAGTGATGTCAGATACTATGGGCATTTCAGTGATCCGATTAGAGAAAGTGGTGCATCTACTACAACACAGATTTATGAAGCATGTCAGATTCTGATTTGGGAAACTGTAGTTGGAGAAAGAGATGCAAACTTTAATCATGTGGCTCCAGATAGTGGCTACACACCATGCAAATCAATTCATACAACATCTGGTAATACTGGTGATGTTTTTGAGACATACTATCAGGGTATTGCCAATAGTGTAAAAAACTATGGTGGTATACCTTCATTTATGGCACCTAATATTCAGGGTGCAAATGCAATGGCAGCAGTAGAAAGAAGTAGTGATGGATTCTTTTATCTTACAAATACTGGTAAGGCTGATTTATTGGACTGGACATTTACAGTTGTTGATTCAAATCGTAATGTAATCCCTGGTTCAGCAGTTGGACTTGGAGGAAACCTTTTAAAGGTAAGAGTTCCTGTAGGTGTTACTGAAGCATATTTGTATGGATATAACCGCTTCTATGGTAACGGTGCTGTGGCATGGAGTTCAGATGGAAGCTGGGGTCCTAATTCGCCTAGTCAGGATCTTGTTCAAAGTGGTTTTGCTGATCCTGTCTCAGGATATGTAAAATTTAAGGTTGATACTGGTTCACTTGAGATTATTAAGGAATCAGATTATGGTGTCGTTGAAGGCTTACGATTTAATGTGTACTTCAGAGGTGACACTTCTTATTCTGCTCCATCCGAATCAAGACTTGCAGCAAACTATATTATTACTGACAGCAGTGGTCATGGTTCTCTTGATAATCTCCCTTTTGGCTGGTATGAGATTGAAGAGGTTACACCTGATCATGTAAGATCAGTAGTTGAGAGTGATATTCGTGATGAACTGACTGGAAATGCAATTGTTTATCTTGCTCCGGGCGAGAATAAT
Source organism: Saccharofermentans sp. (assembly GCA_045598005.1). Taxonomy (GTDB): domain Bacteria; phylum Bacillota; class Clostridia; order Saccharofermentanales; family Saccharofermentanaceae; genus Saccharofermentans. The sequence goes on from JAZLLF010000025.1 coordinate 32,491, forward strand.
TCTCTGACTGTTCATGCCTATAACTATGTAAATGCTGTAATCAGAATTAATAAAACTGACAAGGTTACTGGTGAAGCTATTGGTTTTACTTCATTTAATCTTTATAAGGACTTTAATGGTAATGGAATTATTGATTCAGAAGATGAATATACAGCTATTAATGTTAGAGATGATGATGGTGATGGAGTTATTAATTTTGAGAATATTTCGGTTGGTAACTATCTTATAAGAGAAGCTGAAACTTATGGATACTACTCATTAAGTAATGAGGTTATTCCTGTTTCTGTTATCAGTCCTGAAGTATATGAAGTGTCTTATGAGAACGATGCTCTTGGCTCTGTTACATTAACAAAAGTGGATGCTGATAATACTGATTTTGTTCTGACTGAGGCTGTGTTTGAAGTTTATCGTGATGTTGATAAGGATGGACTTTTTAATGCTGAAATAGATGAGTTTGTATCTGAAATCAGAGATACAAATCAGGATGGAATTTATTCTCTTACTGACTTATCAAGAGACAGTTATTTGCTGTTTGAAACTGTAGCTCCAGAAGGTTATGAACTTGATCCTAATGTTTATCCATTCGTTATTGAATTAACAAATCTTGATGTAACTGTATCTAATAGTGCAACTGGATTTTTTGTGAATAAAAATACAGTTTATGGCACACGTTTTATCTCATCTTCAAGCTCTGATTTAAGAGTTATTGAATATGGAACAGATGTTGAGTTACTGGATAATGTTAATTATCGTGGTGTTATTCCTGGTGAAACATATAAGTTGCAGTTGACACTATATGATGCAGTTACAAGAACGCCGTTATTAGATGAGAACGGTGAGGCTCTGGTTGCTATTCATCTGTTTGTTCCTGAGAATTCTTCTGGAATGGTTCAGGTACCAATTACAGTTAATTCCTCTTGCTTTGCAGGAAGAACTATTGTCGCTTTCGAAAGAATGTTCCGTAACAATCATCTGGTTGGAAACCATGAAGATTTTAATTCATCAAGTCAGACACTGAGTGTTCCATCTTTAAGTACGACTGCAACATCAGCTGATGGAGAATTAAAGGAAGTAACTGCAAGTTCATCAACAGAACTTATAGATACTGTTGAATATATTAATCTTGAAGTTGGTCGTGAATATCGCATTGAAGGCGTAATTATGGATAGAACAACAGGTCTTGTTTACAGAGGCAATGTTTCTGCAGCAAGTTCTGAAGTATATTTCACGCCAACTGAATCTAATGGCAGTGCGAATGTAAGATTCAGCATCAACACAATTGGTTTTTCTGGAGATCTTGTAGTATTTGAAGAATTATATGATGTAAGTACTGGAATTCTGATTGCCGTTCATAAGGATATTGATTCAGAAGGACAGACAGTAACAATTAAGACAAAGTCTACTCCGACTCCAACTCCAACAGGAAGTGTTACACCGACACCTCGAAGACCAGGTACACCTTCAACTGGTGAGGGTTCTGGAGAATTTATTAAACTCTCCATTGCCGGAACTGTTATTATTGCAGTAAGTGTATTAATCATTACTGAATATTTCAGAGGTTTTAAGAAGGAAGAATAAGTAAAAGAAGCGGTGAAAACCGCTTCTTTTTTGTTGAAAGTTTCAGTTAACTATTTAAGAATTCGCTAGTATAATTGACAGGAATGATTAAAGACTGGAGATTATTCAGATATGGAAATGCAGATGAATTTTATCAGGAAACTTCCTGTTCCAAAGGAACTTAAGGAGCAGTTTCCTCTTTCTGAAGATATTAAGAAGATTAAAGAAGACAGAGACCAGCAGATTGCAGACATTTTTACAGGTAAGGACGACAGATTCATTCTTATCATTGGTCCATGTTCTGCAGACAGAGAAGATGCTGTTCTTGAATATATGTACAGACTTCGTGATGTTCAGGAGAAGGTAAAAGAGAGAGTTCTTATTATCCCTCGTGTTTATACTAACAAACCTAGAACAAAGGGTGTTGGTTATAAGGGCATGCTTCACCAGCCAGATCCTGAGAAGAATGAGGATATGCTCGCAGGTATTATTGCAATCAGAGATCTTCATACTAAGGTTGTAAAAGAGACAGGTTTTACATGTGCTGAGGAAATGCTTTATCCTGCAAACCACAGATATGTATCAGACCTTCTTTCTTACGTTGCAATCGGCGCTCGTTCTGTAGAGAATCAGGAGCACAGAATTGTTGCAAGTGGTATTGGTATTCCTGCTGGTATGAAGAACCCAACAGCTGGTGATTTGTCTGTTATGATGAACTCTATTTCTGCTGCACAGAGTGCTCAGAAGTTTATCTATCGTGGATGGGAAGTTACAACTAACGGTAACCCACTTGCACATTCAATTATGCGTGGATATGTAGATAAGTTCGGAAGAAGTCATCCTAACTATCACTACGAAGATCTTGAGAATGTACTTGAGCTTTACCATAAGAATCCAGAACTTGTAAATCCATCTATTGTAGTTGATACAAATCACAACAATTCGGGAAAGAGATATGAGGAGCAGATCAGAATTTCCAAGGATGTACTTCACAGCCGTTCATGGAATCCGGAAATTGCCAAGATGGTTAAGGGCCTTATGATTGAGTCTTATCTTGAAGATGGATGCCAGAAGATTGGTGAAGGTACATATGGTAAGTCAATTACAGACCCATGCCTTGGCTGGGAGAAGAGTGAGAGACTTATTCTCGATGTTGCTGATCTTGTATAAAATAAACGGAGATAATTATGATTCAGGATATTCATCCTCACGTGTTTGATAATCAGTATAAATTAGGGCAGGAACCTTCGGGTGACTGCCTTGTTATTCATTTCGATAAAGATGGCGCCATTCTTGTAAAGATGACATCAGAAGAAGATGGCAGTAACAGAAAGATTTATCCAAGACTTTCGGATTTTGATATGAAGCCTTCAAAACTCGAGTATTTGTTTTCCATGGATTCTGATGTATTTTTTCTGGCAGAGGATGAAGAAATCACTATTCCGGAAGGATTCGGTTACGAGCGTGTACGTAATGTGCGCAAGTTTGGCGATATTAGCAAGAAGAGCATTTTCGAAGCGTTTACAGGAAAGCAGCTCGCTTCCTGGTATCGAAATAACAAGTTTTGCGGTCGCTGCGGTTCATTGACAAAAAGAAGTGACAAGGAGCGCGCAATTGTATGCCCTGAATGTGGCAATACTATTTACCCAAGAGTAGTTCCTGCTGTAATTGTAGGTGTAATTAAGAAGGGCGCGACAAGAGAACAGGATCAGATTCTTCTTACAAAGTACAACAGAGGAATCTCTTATTATGCTCTTGTAGCTGGATTTACTGAGATTGGTGAGACTTTAGAAGAGACAGTAGCAAGAGAAGTTATGGAAGAGACAGGCCTTAAGGTGAAAAATCTTCGCTACTACAAGTCTCAGCCTTGGGGTGTCGTTGATGATCTTCTTGCAGGTTTTTACTGCGAGCTTGATGGCGACGATACTATCACAAGAGATGAAAGTGAACTTGCTGTAGCAGAGTGGTGCACAAGAGATGAAGTGGTTCTCCAGCCTGATCAGTTAAGTCTTACAAATGAGATGATGACAAGATTTAAAGAGGGTTTTGACTGCCTGGGTTAACTTCTAATTCATTAATCTGGTGAATTACAGTTCTTAATAATCTATATTGATGATTTATGGATAAGAAAATTTGAATTATCATCCTGTTAAATAGTGATGGAGGTGATTCAAATGGTATTTATTATTCTTTTGTTATTGTTTGTAGCACTTATTAAGCTTTGTGGATTTCTTTTTAAGATTTGTGGAAAAGTAGTTGGATTTGCATGTGGACTTATCGGATGCGCACTTCTTGCAATCCTTTCCGTAGTAGGTTTTGGTCTTGCCATTGTATTTGTTCCACTTATTATCATTGCAGTAGTCCTTGCACTTATTGGTATGGTTGCTACAATTTGATGTAGAAAGTAGTTTTTAAGGGGAACCTTCTTCAAGAGTTTGAAGGAGGTTCCTTTTTTGCTTCTTCGAAAGGTATAATTGCACTATTAAACAAAAGAGGGTGTACACGTGACTGACAAAGAAATGATTCTTGATTATTGTCAAAACCAGTATGGGAGCATGCCTGAATATCCATGGAATGATGATAATCTTGTTTTAACTAAATCAAGCAAGAATTCCCCTACTTCAAGGAGCGAGTATGTAGTCTTCGGGCTAAACGTATCTATAATCGAGCGAGTAAGCAGGGGATGAATAGCAAGGAGTTGAATGTAAAGGTAAATTCTAGGAATGGCTATAATCTGACAAAACA
>JAZLLF010000026.1:0-15421 GCA_045598005.1 Saccharofermentans sp.
GAGAGAGCAAGAGGTATCACAATCAACACAGCTCACGTTGAGTATCAGACAGAGACACGTCACTACGCTCACGTAGACTGCCCAGGCCACGCTGACTACATCAAGAACATGATCACTGGTGCTGCTCAGATGGACGGTGCTATCCTCGTTTGTGCTGCTTCTGATGGTCCTATGGCTCAGACAAGAGAGCACATCCTTCTCGCTCGTCAGGTAGGCGTTCCTTATATCGTAGTATTCATGAATAAGTGCGACCAGGTTGATGATGAGGAGCTCCTCGAGCTCGTAGAGATGGATATCAGAGATCTCCTTTCTTCTTATGAGTTCCCAGGTGACGATACACCAATCATCAAGGGTTCAGCTCTTGCTGCAATCGAGTGTACATCAACAGATATCAATGACCCAGCTTACGCTCCAATCGTTGAGCTTATGGCTGCAGTTGATGAGTACATCGCTACACCAGAGCGTCCAGTAGACAAGCCATTCCTTATGCCTGTTGAGGACGTATTCACAATCACAGGTCGTGGTACAGTTGCTACAGGCCGTCTCGAGAGAGGTATTGTTAAGGTTGGTGACGCTGCTGAGATCGTTGGTCTCCAGGAAGAGCCAAAGGCTACAACAATCACAGGTGTTGAGATGTTCCGTAAGCAGATGGATCAGGCTGAGGCTGGTGATAACATCGGTGCTCTTCTCCGTGGTATTGACCGTAAGGAAATCCAGAGAGGACAGGTTCTTGCTAAGCCAGGTTCTGTAAACCCACACACAAAGTTCACAGGTCAGGTTTACGTTCTTACTAAGGAAGAGGGTGGACGTCATAAGCCATTCTTCACAGGTTACCGTCCACAGTTCTACTTCAGAACAACAGACGTTACAGGTATCGTTAACCTCCCAGAGGGTGTTGAGATGTGTATGCCTGGTGACCATATCACAATTTCTGCAGAGCTCATTACTCCAATCGCTATGGAGCAGGGTCTCAGATTCGCTATCCGTGAGGGTGGTCATACTGTTGCTTCAGGTACAGTTTCTACAATCATCGAGTAATCTTTGATTTAAGATTTATTTAGTACTAACAAGAGCCTTAGAGGATTTCCTCTAAGGCTCTTTTATTGGTTGCTTTGATATAATTTGGCAAACTAAAAGGGCATATCAAATCTGATATGACCTTATTCTGTTTACTTACCCGGATGTACGTTTGCTACTTCATAAGGGTTACCAGAAGTAGCATCGAATCCAGTAAGCAGATATTCATCTGGAAGATATTTGTGAATATCAAGATCTAAGAAGTAATTACAGAACCAGATTCCAACATATGTTATTCTGTTGCCATCAGAATTTTCAGGAATCATTGCATATACAAATCCCTGATAGTAATCTGAATTCATTGCAACCAAGTCATAGCCAGCAGGTTCATCAGTTACAGAATAATATTCAGTGTATCTTTCAATGCCAAGATCTTGAAGTCTTAACATCTCATTGGCATAAGCTTCGTCAGTGTAGTCGACAGTTAGATAAACAACATATTGAGCATCCCATGGATTATAGTATGTATACTGAAATTCAATTACATTCATATCAGATGTAATTTCTGCTGGAAAGATTGCTGCACGATCTCCAGAAAATGTCTCAAAATCATACGGATCTGCATGAACATAGAGGTTATATTCACTAGGATCATTATGAACCTCTGGTTTTGTGAGCATTGCATCTAATCCTATAAAAGCAATAATACCAAATGCGAAAAGCACTCTTATAAAAATTGCAGTTACAATGACACCAGCAATAGCACTTGTTGTAATAAGAATAGTCTTCTTTGTTTTTTGCTTCTTATGAACCTTTTTTAAAGATTCAACCTGCTGTTTTTCAAAATCAATCTCAGGGTTAGTGTTTTCAACAGAAATAGGTGTTTTCATAAGATTATATAATTTAAGACATTCTTCGCAGTTATCAAGATGTGAAGAAACAAGCCTGCGGCTTTCTTTACTACAAATGTCATCTATATACAAAGGAAGCAGATCCTTTATAACATCACATTTTGTATCCATTATTTTTCCTCCAATTTGCTTTTAATAAGTAATTTGGCCCTGTGGTAGGTGACCCTGGCCCAGTTTTCTGTCTTTTGGTGAATAGAACCAATTTCTTTAAACGATAATTCACCAAAGACTCTCATCCAGAATACTTCGCGATATGGTTCATCAAGTTCATGAAGAATTGTATGAATCTCTTTGGATAAAAGTTTGTCCATAAGTTCCTTTTCAGACTCTGGCATCTGATTGCCGATTTCAGATTCATCAATAGCTTCATTATCAAGAGAAGTCTCGCGTTTATGCTTCTTTAGGTAATTGAAGTAAGTGTTTCTCGCAATTTCCGTAATCCAGACGTTAATTTTGCACTCGCCTTTGAATGTGCTAACTTTGTTCAGGACTTTGAAAAAGGTTTCCTGAGTGATTTCTTCTGCTATGTCTTTGTCCTTGGATAAATCCAGCATGTAGTAATATATTCGCTTATAGTAAGCACGATATATTTCATCGAAATCATTCATCCTTCCACCTCCTTTCAACAATTAGACAACTCAAACCAAAATTCGTTACAGGATTAATCGAAAAAATTTTGAAAAACGCAATAATAATTATAGATAGTAATTATAACATTTAGAAAAAGTGAAAAATAATGAGAGAAAAGTAAAGTAATACTTTACAAGAAAAGTGACGCCTAATATAATACAAATCGGTGCAAAAGTTCAGTAATAGTGAACTGCGAGTAAAGTATAGTAGTTACAGAGGGTGATGTAATGAACATTGGTGAGAAAATTAAGTTTTTAAGACAGCAGAACATGTTAACTCAGGAAGAATTAGCTGATCGCTGCGAACTTTCAAAGGCTTTTATCTCAATGGTTGAGAGAGACCAGACGTCTCCTTCAATTGCCACATTAATGGATATTCTTGAGGCACTTGGTACAACTGTATCTGATTTTTTTAGCGAAGAGGAAGAAGAGAAGGTTGTATTTGGTGACAGTGATTATGCTGTTAAAGAGGATCAGGATCTTAAGAATACTACATGCTGGCTTATTCCAAATGCACAGAAGAATGAGATGGAACCAATTATGGTAACAATCGAAGGTGGCGGAAAGACGTATCCTGATAATCCACACGAGGGCGAAGAAGTTGGATATGTGCTTGATGGCACCGTAACAGTAAATATAGGTACAAAGAAATATACAGCGCATAAGGGTGAGAGTTTTCTTATTAAACCTGATAAGCCACATTTCTTAAGTAATCAGGGTAAAAGACCTGCCAGGGTGATTTGGATATCGTCACCACCAAGTTTCTAAGAATTATTACTACTTTTATGATGGAGGGCATCAGGGAATGAGTGAGAATATAAATAATCAGCTTCTTGAAGATAAGACAGGCAAGGAACATATCATTGAGATTAAGGGTCTTTGCAAGAGTTTTGATGATAACCAGGTTTTGAAGGATATTACTTTCTATATTAGAAACAATGAGTTTATTACACTCCTTGGTCCTTCAGGATGTGGTAAGTCAACAACACTTAGAATCATTGCAGGATTTGAGACTGTTGATACAGGTATTGTAAATTTCGAGGGAAAGAATCTTCTTGATACACCAGCATACAAGAGACAGATTAATACTGTTTTCCAGCGTTATGCTTTGTTCCCTCATCTTAATGTTTTCGATAATGTTGCTTTTGGACTTCACCTTAAGAAGGTGCCAAAGGATGAAGTAAAAGAGAGAGTTTCAAAGGCGCTTGCTACAGTAGGACTTGCTGGCTATGAGAAGCGTTATATTGATCAGCTTTCCGGTGGTCAGATGCAGCGTGTTGCTATTGCACGAGCAATTATTAACAGACCACGAGTTTTGCTTCTTGATGAGCCTTTGGGCGCACTTGATCTTAAGATGCGTAAGGACATGCAGATTGAGCTTAAGCAGATGCAGCGTGAGCTTGGAATTACTTTCGTTTATGTAACACATGACCAGGAAGAGGCTCTTACAATGTCAGATACAATCATCGTTATGAAGGATGGTGTTATCCAGCAGATTGGTACACCAATCGATATTTATAACGAGCCTAAGAATGCTTATGTTGCAGACTTTATCGGTGAGTCAAATATTATCCCAGGATACATGAAGAAGGACCTCGAGGTAACTTTCGCAGGAAGTACTTTCGAGTGTGTAGATAAGCTTTTCCCAGAGATGGTAGAGGGAAGAGCAAATCCTGTAGATGTTGTAGTAAGACCTGAGGATATCTACGTAAAGGAAGAGAACGAGAACTACATTAACGGTACTGTAGACAGCATCGTATTTAAGGGTGTTCACTACGAGATTATTGTTAAGTCAGATATCGGTGTTGAATGGATGATTCACGATGTTGACCCTGTTACTCCAGGTCAGCGTGTAGGTCTTACATTTGACCCAGATGATATCCACATTATGCGCAAGTCAGATTTTTCACCAAATGCAGGAAGCTATGGTGTAAAGCTTGACGATGAAGAGAATTCGGAGGAGCAGGAATGAGCCAATTAAAAGCAAGGATTAGCGTCATGCCTCTCCATGCGATAGTAATGTGTCTTTCTGCATTACTATCACTTGTTGGTATGTTCGTTCCAATGTTTGAACTTTATGTTCAGTATAAGAAGCAGAGAGTTTATTCTTTGTTCTCACTTCTTATAAATCCACGTGTTCACGTTCAGTTGAGACAGACATCTGTTAACCTCGATTTCCAGATGTTCGGCGCATGGATATTTACAATTTCGATTATCTTAAGTGTTGCTGCTTTGACTTTGGCACTTGGATTCCAGCTTTACAGCGATAACAAAAAGAAGAAGAGCTTCGGATGTTTTTCAGTAATGATTCTTCTTCTTGCAAGACTTGGTATGCATGTAGTAACTCTTTCAGGATTCATTTCAGAGAAGATGCTTCTTGATAATAACCTTACAGATAAGACTTTGTATGTAGCACAGGGTCTCTTTGGAAATGTGCTCTTTGTAGTTCTTTTCCTTGGAATTATCGCAAGTCTTTATGGCGCTTTGGGACTTAAGTTCACGATGAAGCAGCTCTCATATCCATATATTATCTGGATTGTGCTTTTTACTGTTCTCCCATTGCTTCTTATTATCTTCCGTGCATTCTTTGCGAATAATAACGGAACTTACAGATTCACAATGGATGGCTTCAAGCATCTTGTCGAGGGAAGAATCATTGATACAACTTTCTATGGATTTAAGATTCATGTTCAGATGTATTTCTCGACTTTCCTTACAAGTCTTGACTACGCACTCTGGACTACACTCGGATGCTTTGCAATTGGATACCCTCTTGCATATATCCTCGCCGAGAGAACAAAGAGAGCACACAAGACTTCAAGTAAGTTGCTACTCTTGTTCGTTCTTCCAATGTGGATGAACACAATGCTTAGAACATATGCATGGCGTGCTTTCCTTTCAGAGACAGGCGTATTCAATAACTTCCTTATCGCAATCGGAGCAGCAAACCAGCCAATCGCATTTCTTGAACCTGGTTCAACAACAATTGATATTGTAATTAAACTTGTAATGATAAGTGACTTCTTGCCTTACATGATTCTTCCTACATATTCAGTTCTTGTTAAGCTTGATTCAAACCTTTCACAGGCAGCTGCAGACCTCGGAGCAAATCGTTTCCAGACTTTCTCCAGAGTAATCTTCCCACTGTCCCTTCCAGGTGTAATTTCAGGTATTCAGATGGTATTCATGCCTTCCATGACTTTCTACATGATTCCGGATATCATCAACCCAAGCGGCATCACTGTAGGAAAGCAGATTGAGATGGTTATCTTAGGCGAAAGCACGAAGCTTCAGCAGGCAGGTAATGCAATGTCACTTATCCTCCTGATTTTCGTAATTATCTCTATGGGAATCCTTCGAAATCAGGATAAAGAAGCAGGAAGTGGAGGTATGACAATATGAGATTCCTAAAGCGTTTACTTCCTAATATTTATATTGGACTGGTATTGTTCTTCTTATACCTTCCAATCGCGGTTCTTATTGTTTTCTCATTCAATAAGATCCCAAAGTCATTCAACTGGGGTGGCTTTTCAATCGATAACTATGCAAGACTTTTCCAGGGCTCTGATGGTGGTCAGCTTCTCGACGCGCTTCTTACTACTTTGAAGATTGCAGCAATTGCAGCAGTAGTAGCAACAGTCTTTGGCGTAATCTCCTGTCTTGGTATTGCATATCTTCGAAAGCGTTTCCAGAACTTAATCATGAATGTAACTTACATTCCAAACATCATGCCTGAGCTTGTGCTTGGTATCGCATTCATGCTTTTGTTCTCGTTTCTTAACATTCAGAAGGGTGAGCTTACACTTATTCTTGCTCATATCGCATTCTGTGTTCCGTTTGCGATATTGTCCATAAGTCCAAAGATGAAGCAGGTTGATAAGAGCTTATCGGAGGCTGCCATGGACCTTGGTGCTACACAGTGGCAGACAATAAGACTTGTAATTATCCCTGAGATTATGCCAGGTATCCTGTCCGCTTTGATGCTTACATTTACACTTTCTGTAGATGATTATCTCATCTCAGCATTTAATGTAGACAGTTCAATTCAGACACTTCCTATGGTAATCTACTCGCAGACAAAGCTCGGAGTTAATCCAAAGCTTAATGCACTTACAACTATTTTGTTTATTGTTATTTTCGCACTCTTGCTGTTATCAAATCTTTCTTCTCTCAAGAAAGACAGCAAGAAGGCAAAATCTTAAGTTATTAACGGTACTAACCGTTTATATAAGGAGTAAAGATATGAAGAAGAGTATTAGAAGAATCGTAGCAGGCGCTGTTGTATCCTTCATGATGGCACTTAACGTGTTCGCAGTAACAGGTTGCGACAACCATCAGGATCTTATCATCTACAACTGGGGTGATTATATTGCTGAAGATACAATCGCAAAGTTCGAGGCAGCTTACCCACAGTACAAGGTAATTTACCGTACATTCGAGACAAACGAGGCAATGTATCCAACCCTTGATAATACATACGATGTAATTATTCCATCTGAGTACATGGTTTGCCGTCTCATTAACGAAGAAAGAATCCAGCCACTTGACTGGTCACTTCTTCCAAATGTAGTAGAGTACATGGATCCAATGTTTAATCACCTTCAGTATGCTGAGGATATGCAGCTTTCAAATGAAGTTCTTGATTATGCTATTCCATACCTCTACTGTACAGTAGGTCTTGTATACGACGCTAATAAGATTACAATTCCAGAAGGTGAGACAGATCCAGCTGTTATCTGGGATATCGTATTTAACGAGGCTAATGCTGGTGAGATTGGTATGTACGACTCAATGCGAGAGTCAATTGGTGTAGCTCTTAACTACCTTGGTTATTCACTCAACTCAATGGATGTGGCTCAGCTCGAAGAAGCACTTCAGCTTCTTATTTCACAGAAGGCAAACCTCAACCCATCTTACGGTGTAGATAACCTTAAGGATAAGATGGCTTCAGGTGAACTCGCTGCTTCAATCGCATGGTCTGGTGATCACATCGTTATGCTTGATCGTATCGAAGAGCTTGGAAACGACGAGATCGATTTGAGATATGTTCTTCCTGAGAATTCTAACTGGTCAGTAGATATGATGTGTGTACCTTCAAACTGCCAGAACTACGAGGGTGCTCATGACTTCATCAACTTCATGTATGAGCCAGAGATTGCTCTTGAGAACTGTGAGTATGTTGGTTATTCAACACCTAACACAGCAGCTAAGGCTATGCTTGATCCAGAGGTTTCAGGTAATGTTTACTACTATCCAACAGAAGAAATCTTCTCAACTCTTGAGGTTTATTTCTCATCAGCAACAATCGAGGAGAGATATACAGAGATTTGGAATACAGTAAAAGCAAGCGCTTAACATTTGCGCTTTTGGCTGCGGACATAACGTCTCGCTGCGCTCGCGTAACTTGCAAAGCGCAAATGTAATCGCTTTCATGGAAAGCTTCGCTCGCGTAACTAGCAGGAAGCTTATGCGCCTGCTTACAGGTATGGGAGATTAGTCAAATAAGTTAACCGCTGCGCTCGCGTAACTTGCAAAGCGCAAATGTAATCGCTTTCACGGAAAGCTTCGCTCGCGTAACTAGCAGGAAGCTTATGCGCCTGTCTGGTGGGGATAAGCATTGAGGCGTTGGTTATCAAAAGTATTAAGGGCAGACCTTCGGGTCTGCTCTTTTTGTATGGCGAATATATGAGAATTAAAGTAGAATCTCTTATGTAATTGGAACAAGGGGTAAATAAAACAGATGACGATTGTGATGCCAGAACTTCATTTATATGGTGTGTTTTTGATTCTTTCGATATTTGTCGGAATGGGGTTTGTTTACGTGTCACTTAAAGATGAAATTAAGAAGGACAAGATGATACTTCTTTTTTATCTGCTTTATATGGTGTGTGCCCTGATTTTTGGAAAACTTTATACCGCTTATGCGTACCCTGGAATTTCAGTTCTTAAGGCAGGACTTTCTGCTTATGGCGGGTTAATTGGAGTTGTGGTGGCAGCTCTTATCTTTGAGAAGATTATTCCGCTTAACGGCAAGCTTATTGATGCTTCGGTAGTATCGTTGCCACTTGTTTACGGCCTTTCAAAAATTGCGTGCTTTGTAGGCGGATGCTGTGGTGGAATTGAGTACGATGGTTTTATGAGTATCAGATATCCACATGTGATGGATATTCCACAGTTTCCAGTACAGCTTTTGGAAATTGTTTCAGGATTAATAGTATTTGTGGTGTGCTTTTCACTGAGAGGGAAGAAGTGGGTATCGTATTTTACTTTGATAATGGTTGCTGTTATTAAGTTCCTGTTGGATTTCCTGAGATATGATCACATGGAGCAGACTATTACTTCAAATCAGATATTCAGCATTGTGCTAATACTTATCGTGATTGCAACTTATATCATTTCAATTTATAAGAAGAAACGCCAAGTAAAGGCAAATTAAAACTGGCCTGAGATAATCTCAGACCAGTCTTTTTGTTTGAAAGCATTTTTAATTACTTCTCAGCGCTCTCACCAACAACTACGTTTACTGAATCAGCTCCAGAAACTGTAATGTTGCGGTTAACCTTAGCGTCGTAAGACTCAGCATTTACAAGGTTTGCAAGATCAATACCTGTTGTTTCCTTCATGCTCTCGAAAACTCTTGCCATTACAACTGGAACGTTACCAGCCATTGAATCTACACCGTTTGCACCGTCACCAGATCCACCGATGATTGTAACCTTGTCGATTGTTGCAAGAGGCTCAGCAATCTTACCAGCGATTTCAGGGAGAACCTGAATGAGCATCTCAGCCATGGCAGCCTTGTTATACTTAGCGTAAGCTTCAGCCTTCTTCTCCATTGCCTCAGCCTCAGCAAGACCCTTAGCTTCGATTGCCTTAGCTTCAGCAAGACCCTTAGCCTCGATAGCCTTAGCTTCAGCCTCACCAGCTGCTCTGATACCTTCAGCCTCCTGCTCCTTAGCAAATCTGTCAGCCTCAGCTTGTGCCTTACGAGCTTCAGCGTCCTTCTCTGCCTGGAACTTACGAGCCTCGGCGTCACGCTCTGCTACGAACTTGCGAGCCTCAGCGTCCTTCTGCTGCTGATAAAGTGTTGCATCAGCCTTCTGCTGTGCTGCGTACTTCTCAGCCTCAGCCTGCTTCTTAACCTCAGCGTCCAAAGCCTGCTCACGAACAGCAACTTCCTTCTGCTTGAGTTCGATCTCACGCTCCTGCTTAGCGATGTTAGCGTTAGCTGTTGTTACCTCGATAACCTTACGCTGCTCTTCCTTCTGGATTTCATAAGCTGCGTCAGCCATAGCTCTCTTTGTATCAGCATCCTTCTGGAGTTCACTCTTCTTGATGTCGAGTTCGTTCTGCTTCTTAGCAATCTCTGTCTGAGCTGCTACAGCTGCATCATTAGACTCTTTGTCTGCTGCAGCCTGTGCAACCTTGATATCTCTCTCAGACTCAGCTCTTGCGATAGCTGCAGCCTTCTTAATCTTAACGATGTTATCAATACCAAGGTTCTCAATTACGTCATTGCTGTCTACGAAGTTCTGAACGTTAAATGAGATGATATCAAGACCCATTGCTGCGAGGTCTGGCTCTGCGTTCTCCTTAACGAGATTAGCAAACTTCTGACGATCAGAAACCATTTCCTCGAGTCTCATCTTACCAACGATCTCACGAACGTTACCTTCGAGAACCTCACGAGCAACTGAAGCGATATACTCAGAATTCTTGTTAAGGAAGTTCTCAGCAGCGAGCTTAAGTCTCTCAGGATTGTTAGAAATCTTGATGTTAACTGTAGCGTCAACATTGATGTTGATGTAGTCAGCTGTTGGAACTGCGTTACTTGTCTTAACGTCGATTGGGATAAGTCTCAAGCTGAGCTTATCGAGACGCTCGAAGAAAGGAACCTTAACGCTTGCCTTTCCGATTACATAACGAGCCTTTTTACGAAGACCTGAAATGATGTAAGCCATATCAGGTGGTGCCTTAACGTAGCTCATGCAGAAGAGTACGAAAAGTACGATTACGATGATCACGATTGGAACGATTGTTCCAAGTGGAAGATCATCAATTGCAAGAATAAAATTGTGCATTTATATAGCCTCCCTGTTTATTTTTTACTCTGATAATAATTATAGAATATCGGTTATTCGTTATCAATAATCGTTGATAAAATCGGTTTTAACCAAAGGTTAAGGATTTGTAAAGTTGGTTGTGTCTTGTATTTTCGTGCGTATGAGTATATTCTTAACGAGCGTTTACTTTCGTGAAAGATGAAGGGTGTAAGGAAGAAATGGATAATTCTACTAATAATTCAAGAATGGCAATAAGCCTTGCCAGAAGAATTGTAGTTAAGGTTGGTACAACTACTGTAACTTACGATAATGGTCGTATGAATCTTACAAACATCGACAGACTTTGCCGTGCTATCGCAGATCTTTGGAATAGCGGTAAGGAGGTAATTCTTGTTACTTCTGGTGCTATCGGAGTTGGTATTGGATGCCTTAATCTTCCGGAAAGACCTAAGGAGACACGCGAGAAGCAGGCTATTGCTGCAGTAGGTCAGTGTGAGCTTATGAATGCTTACGTAAGAAGTTTTGCAGAGTATTCTTATGTTCCAGGTCAGATTCTTCTTACTAAGGATGACCTTACAGACCGTCTTACACGTTCTAACATTACTAATACTATTGAAGCAATGCTTGAGCGTCGCCTTATTCCTGTAATTAACGAGAATGACTCAGTATCAACAACTGAGATTATGCATAATGGTACTTTCGGTGATAACGATACTTTGTCAGCTCATGTTGCATGTCTTATCAATGCAGACCTTCTCGTTATCCTTTCTGATATCGATGGTCTTTATGACGATAATCCACGTACAAATCCAGAGGCTAAGAGAATTTCTTATGTTGAGGAAATTACAGATGATATGCTTGGATTCTCACAGGGTGCAGGTTCAAAGCTTGGAACAGGTGGTATGTACACGAAGGTTACAGCAATGCAGAGAGTTACATCTAATGGTATTAATGGGGTCATTGCTGAAGGTTCTGATCCACATGCATTAAGTAAGATTCTTGAACAGGAAGATATTGGTACTTTCTTCGCAGCGAGATAATTAATATAGTTTTTATAAAGAAAAAGGTCGGAATTTTATTCCGACTTTTTTTGTATGTTCACTCTTCGGTAAGATTTGTCTCAAACATAAGTATGTAGGCATCACTATGACGGCATGTAACTTCAATTCTGATTGGACCGCTACCTTCTGTAAATGTGATTTTACGAGATTCTTCATCCAGGACATATTCAATTCCTGTTGAGTATCCCTGAAGATCTGTGACATTAGCGATAGTAATCATGTCACGAGTAACATTTATGAAGTCTGCAAGTTCTTCGATGTCGTATGTCTCTCCAACTATAAGAGTCTGGTTTTCTATTTTTTCAACATGTGGCTGAATAGCTCTGGAAGCTTCTATGTAGTAGTACATGTTTGCAAATAATAATATTGGAATCAGGATAACTGGTATTAAAAAGGAACATATTGATGTTCGCCAGAGTTTCTTCGAGATTTTATTTCGTCTGAATGCGCAGACAATCATAAAGAAAAAGCCAAGTACAGCAAGAAATCCTACGACAGGGTAGAGATTACCGATTAGGTGCATTTTTGAAGTGATATTGCTTATATCTGGTTGTGGCTGAATTGTTAATAATGAAATAGTGTTCATATTCGTTTCTCCGTATCTATCTCTCAACTTTATATTCACCGGTTCTTGTATTTACGTCGTAGAAGGCTCCTCTGAAAACGACATTAACATTGCCTTCGCCATGTAACGTGAATGTGCTACCGCCATTTGAAATCTCATATGCACCTATGCCACTTTCCCATTCAACATTTACAACCTTCACGTCACTTATACTATCGTCATTTATGAAATCATTTGCATTATATACTGTATCGGATTTCAGTGTGATATCCTGCTTAATCTGATTTATCTTTGCACTATTGTTAAAGCTAATAATAGCGCAGATTATTATGATAACCTCCAATGCAATTCCAATAACAGGGTAGAGGGACCCTCTCTTAGATTTTGAACTGTCACAAAGATAAATGACGTAAAGTATAACTGGTGCAAGAATAAGTGCAACTGGTGTCATAAACATAATCTGAAATAAAGCCATTCGCATATAAGTTTTCTCTTTAAGAAGCAAGTACTATCCTTGCAGTGATTTGAAAATATGGGGAGTAATCATGGTGATTTGCCAATATCCAGATTACAACGTCACCTTCGCCATCAAGTATTGTTATTTGCCTTCTACCTTCACTTATTTCATATTCTGGTTCATCACTACTGCCTCGATAATTGATACTCGTTGCATGAAGAGAAGTTTCAGTTACATTTGTATATTCTGCAAAATCGTATATGTCATATGTTTTTCCTACTTCAAGAATAACTGTCTCATTTTGAACAAGCGTTGGTTCAGTAAGTTTTGTTATTTCTATATAAGATAAAAAATTACCGATGAATCCAACTATACTCAAAACAATTGATAGTATTAAAGCAGCGATTGGCTTTACTTTGTTGCCTTTGCAAACGCAAACTACGATTATTGAGGCTATAAAGCCAAAAAGTGCAATTGTCATCATTCCCTGGAAAATCATAGAAGCTGTTTCTACAGAGGAGATATCAGTAGGTGGGTTTATACCAAGATTGAATAGAAACTGCATTTAATTACCTCCTGGTTGTAGTTACGAATTAATCTGAACTTTATATAGCAGTATATTAGCATGCGTATTATCGAAAAGCAAGAGAAATTTATCGTAAAACGATAAATAAATATCGCAAAGTAATATTTAGCGTTCGTTCTGAGCCAGGAGAAAAGCAAATTAAAACGGTCACCCGTGATAGATGACCGTTTGTTGTAGTTGGTTTTAAGTATTATCTTTCGAAATGCTTATTACTTAGCAGCCTTCTTAGCAGCCTTAGCAGCAAGAGCCTTGTCTGTTGGCTTAACAAGTACAAGAGCGATAACGAGTGATACTACATAAAGAATAAGAGTAGCAATAAGGATATTCTGCATCTTGCCTGGGTATACCATCTTACCGTGGAACTCAAATGCGTTAGTTACATTATCGCTGTGCTCGATGATGAATGAAGCGAGCTGAGGACCAGCGATACCAGCGAAGCCCCAAGCTGAGAGTGTGATACCGTGGATAGCTGAGATAGAACCCATACCATAGTGATCTGAAAGAAGTGTAGGAACGTTTGAGAATCCTCCGCCGTAACCAGCATTAACAACCATGATGAGTGCTACTACGAGGAATGCAAGAATTGCACTTTCCTGAGCATTAATGAAGCCGTTTGTGAAAAGTACTGCTGCTGTGAATACGATAGAGAGGATGAAGATCATCTTGTAGATTGTGTTTCTATCCTTCATTGTATCAGCCCAAGCTGAGAATCCAAGACGACCACCTGCGTTAAATACAGCAGAAACAGCACCGAGTGTACCTACGATTGCTGCGTAACCTGCAGCAGCAAAGAGCTGCTTCTCATAAGAGATGATTGCAAGACCGCATGTGATGTTAAGGAAGAACATAAGCCAGATACCGATGTAGTTTGTAAGAGGCTTTGTCTTAAGTGTTTCCATAATTGTTGGCTTCTTCTCACCAGCAGCTGGCTCGTGCCATCCCTCTGGCTTCTTAAGAAGAAGGTGGCCTGTAAACATCATTACGAAGTAAACAGCACCAAGGATGTAGAACATCTTGTCGATTGACATGTGGTTCTGCATCTCTGTCATGATAGGTGCACCGATAGCCTTAGCAGCACCGAAACCTGCTACAGCAAGACCAGTTGCGAGACCCTTACGATCCTCGAACCAGAGCATAAGTGTCTTAACAGGTGAAAGGTAACCAGTACCAAGACCAACACCCATGATGAAACCATAACATACAAAAATACCAATAAGTGCAAGAATACTTGGTGTACCTACACCACCGTTAAACTGGTGAGCACCATAGTTTACGAAGAAACCAGTACCAACCATACCTAATGCGAAGCAAATTGTTGCGATAAGAGAAGACTTATGAATATCCTTCTCAACAACGTTTCCAAGGAAAGCAGCAGACAAACCGAGGAAGAGAATTGCCAAACTGAATGCCCAACCTACTGTCTTTGTGCTGTAACCAATCTGCTCAGCGATACCTTCACTTACGTAAGACCAGCAGTAAACTGTACCGATACTACAGTGAAGCAACAAGCCAGGAATAGCTGCTCTAATCCACTTGTTAGTGCGCCATCCGCCCTTTGTAGATGTTCCCATACGAACCCCCTAATTGAAAAAATCTCATATATAAACATATATAAGCCTATATATAAACGAATATAAGAATAACACGGATTTCTTATGTTACAAACCTATTTTTTTATTTATTTTAACTAAATCAAGCAAGAATTCCTCTACTTCAAGGAGCGAGCACGCAGTCTGTGGGTTAAACGCATCTATAATCGAGCGAGTAAGCAGGGGATGAATTGCAAGGAAAAATATGTCCAAAGATAAAAACGAACACTTGTTCTATCTCGAGAAAAGTGCTATAATATTATCAGTCGAATATATAAGGGAGTGACTGATTATGAATAGTATGGATAGGAATCAACATTCAGTATATTCGTTATATTATCATCTGATATTTGTCGTAAAATATCGCAGAAAAGTGATTAACGATGAGATTTCTGAACAGGCAAAAGAACTGTTTGTGAAGATTGGAGAGAACTATGGTATTTCTCTTGAGGAATGGAATCACGATATTGATCACGTCCATATAATGTTTCGTGGAAAGCCACAGACTGAACTTACTAAGTTTATCAATGCTTATAAGAGTGC
>JAZLLF010000027.1:0-2826 GCA_045598005.1 Saccharofermentans sp.
CTGGGCAGAACTTCTTGCAAGCAGAAGTGTAACAGGAACATATGCAGCTCATGAGTTCTTCTTCTCAGGTGAATTCATTGATAGTAACCATAGTGACAGAGAGTTTGTAGCAAGACTTTATAAGACATTTATGGGTCGTGACGGATCAGAAGCTGAGATCGATTACTGGGCATCTCTTTTGGCAAACCAGAGTCGTGAAGCAATCTTCAATGGATTTGCAGCATCTGATGAATTTGCAGATCTTTGCAGAAACGCTGGAATTAATCCATAAGTAATTATTTAATTTATAACTTAAAGCCTCACTTCATCGGTGAGGCTTTTTTCATGCTAAAAATGCCCCCCAAATTGTGCTCAGAAAATTATTGATAACTTATATATGTAAGAAAAAGTATGATTACAAAAATGTAAGAAATGAGACTTAAAGTGTAAGGTGAATCGATAGTTCGCGTTCTCGTAAAAAGATATTCTTATGTCATAAGAAACGAAGATGCGGAGGATAAGAAAATGGCAGTTTGGTTTAATACAATAATTTCAGGATTAGTTTTCTATATGGTAATTGCAGCAGTATTGTTTGTACCTTTCGAGGCATTGAAGGTGGCATTTACAAAGCGCATTAATGTTGTTGAGTTTGGAATTAACCAGATGCTTTCGCTCTATGCAATTTTGCTTGTTGCACTCTGCTTTTTCCCTCTTCCAGATGCTTCTGTAATTAATAGCCTTACATATAGAATTCAGGCAGTGCCATTCTTTTGTTTGTACGATATTGTTAAGGATCCAAGTGTAACTTCAGTATTTCAGGTGTTGTTTAATATTGCTCTTACAATTCCTTTTGGTGCATTTTTAAAGTTCCGATTTAATGTATCAAAAAGAGTAGCAGTTCTTTCAGGAATTCTTCTTTCACTTGTTATTGAGTTCATTCAGCTTACAGGATTACTCTTTGTGTTTCAGGGTTCTTACAGAGTGTGTGATATTGATGATGTAATGCTTAATACTTTTGGATGTGTTTTGGGTTATATGGTTATGAACAAAGTAATGGATAGAATTCCTTCTGTTGAAAGCTTTACAAGATATATCGATAAAAAGGTTGTTGCTGTTTCAAAATAATAAATATTAGTCTTAAAAGACGATGTTCCATTTTCCTATCTTTGATATATTAGAAAACGTATAGGAGGGAAGTCTATGAGAAAGAATATTTTGAAATTAATTGCTGCTTTTCTTGCTTTGTTTATCGTTATTCCTATATTTAATGTAAATGAAGTAGCAGCTGCTACAGAAATTAGAGATGGTGCTGCTTTACGAAATCTCATTATTTCATCTGGGGTTAATGGACCTGATGATAGTGTTGCATCTTCAAATTATACAAGGTACAAAGCTATAACATTCAGAAGACCATCTGAAGATGTTGGTCAATATGTTTTCTCTATTATGGTTGATCCATCAGCAAATGATACTCGCTTCACTATGATTTTTTGTGAGGAGTATCAGTATGGAGGAACTATATCCAAGTGTGAGATAACATTTGTGTATGATTATTCAACTCATCAGATTATTGATAATAAAGCGACTTGTCGTGCGTATGATGGCCTGAAATTTAACACAGCGAATAATGCTGTAACATTTACAATGGACGTTAGTAGCGCTTATGATGGCAGATCCGATATTATTCCACAGTTAATTTATTATCGAATGGGTTTGGATGATATTAACTATTACATGAGAAAATTTGAAGCATTGCTGCCTGTAATGTTTAGAGTGATGGACAGAACATTGTTTGCTTATGACTATAGTTTTGGCCAGATTGGTTTTTCAAATCCTCGTTATAATCATGTCTTCTATACATCTCATAGATGGAATGGCCTTCGTAATAACAGCTATTACGATAATGTAAGAACATTGTCTTATACATTAAGACTTGATATTAATTCTACATTAGCTGAGGTTCCTTCTAATGGTTATTTAAGATTTGCGATTTATAAAGAGGGTATAACTAATTCAATTTATTCTGATGTTGCAAATATACAAAAAGTTATGTCAGAGACTAATCCTAATGAATTAGTTGGATACAGGGTTGATGTTGAGGTTCCTGTTACTTCATGTGACGGGATTAGGGCAACATATAGATGTTTTCCTGCTGGAACATATAAAATTGTGTTCTATGAAAACTCCAAGTTTGCAGGTTATCAGAGAGAAATTGATACATATCAAGTAACTGTTTCGAATGACTTAACAGCTGATGCTACTAATACACCAACTAACTCACCAACTAGTACACCAATTGTTGAAGTAACTCCAACGAATACTGCAGTGCCTACACTTCCACCGTTTAATCCTTCTGCAGGTGGAACAGGAGTAGATGGTTTTGTAAGCAGACTTTATTCTGTAGTTCTCAGCCGTAGCGGTGAAATCGATGGAATGTATTACTGGAAGAATCAGCTTGTTAGTGGTGCTAATACTGGTGCAGATGCTGCAAGGGGATTCTTAACAAGCCCTGAGTTTATTTCGAAGAATTATTCAGATGAAGTGTTTGTAGAAGTTCTTTACAGGCTTTTCTTCAATAGAACTGGTGCAAATGATAGTGCAGGTGTTAATTACTGGGTATCTTGCCTAAGAAATGGTCAGAGCAGAGATGATGTAATTACAGGCTTTGTAAACTCTACTGAGTGGGCAACAATCTGTGCGTCATACGGAATTAATTCTGGTGGTACAGGTATCCCTCAGCCAGTTACAGATTTTGCATCAAGACTTTATACAACATGTCTTGGAAGAGATGGTGAAGAATCAGGAATCAGATACTGGGCAGAACTTCTTGCAAGCAGAAGTGTAACA
>JAZLLF010000028.1:0-43304 GCA_045598005.1 Saccharofermentans sp.
TTCTTCATAAAAGTCCTCCTTGTTTTTTATATTTATTAAAATAGATACCAATAAAAGTTACTGTTCCCAAAGCTGTTATTATCAGCATTGGAATTGAATAATTAAATCCGTTAATAATCATAAGATTTGCGTCATCAGATATCATCTGCTGGCATGCGTAATAACTCAGACAGAATCCAAAAAGTCCGGTTAGACTTGTTATCAGATCTGGTTTTGCTTTTACAAAGAAAATAATTACAGCAATAATTGCAGTAAGCATTCCGATAAAAGCAAAAAGCTGTGCCGGGAAGAATGGATGAAACTTCAGATTACATCCCGTTCTTCCATAGTAGATAACTCTGAGCGGGAAAGATTCAGAAACTTCTCTTCCGTGACAGCATCCTTCCATAAAGCAGCCAATCTTAATAAATGTCAGATATATTCCGCTTAATACGACTCCGGTCTGCGCCCCGTAAATGACGTCTTTAATAAACTTTCCATATATTCCAAAGGCTATTGTCATAAAGGAAGCAGAGCACAAAACAGCAAAAGGTTTGAAACTGCTGTTAACAGGTACTTTAAAAATCAACATTACAACAATCATCAGAACAATTGCTGCCATGGTAAAGGTGGAAAAGAAGTTCTCTTTTTTACCCTTGAGTTTTACCCAGAAAGGCATAAATGCAATTGCAGGAAATGAAGCGAAAAGAACCATAATTCCATACCACGAAATCGCTGTCCCATGAAATTCAAAATACGATTGCGTAATATCGAACATCTGAAATCTCCCTCCATTAAAACTCATAATAATTTTATTTTATGTCAGGTGATAATTACATCGTCCATAGTGATAGCTTTTTCAAAAATTTTCATAAGTTGCGTTCAAAAAAGCACGTTTGGTCAAAACGAATTATTTGAAGCTAATTGTTCGCATATCAAGTTGTTGTAATTTTGTTGCAATTTGCATAATTTTTGTAAAATTTAAAAATTGCTACTAGCAATATTTGCGTGTTTTTTAGCCAAAAAGCGCAATGCCAAAAAGTGCCTTAAAGCCCTGATTTTACGAGCGTTGCACGCTGAAAATGCTATATTTTGCTGATTTGCACCCTTATAGCAAGATTTGAACCTTTTAGGCAAACTGTATAAAAGATATTGCTAATTCTTCGCATTTTGTTTTATTTCTTTCCGTTTTAATCTTGGTTAATATGACACTAAGGAAATTTGCATTTTCGAAGGGAGTTTAGATTATGAAGTATATCGGAGTTGACCTTGGTACTTCCGCTGTAAAGCTTTTGCTTATGACAGGTGAGGGAGAGATTTTAAAGATTGTTTCCAGAGAATATCCAGTTAGCTTTCCAAAGAGCGGTTGGTCTGAGCAGGATCCAATGGACTGGTATGTTCAGACATTAGATGGAATTAAGGAACTCGTTGCTTCAACAGACGACAAGGAAATCGCAGGTATTTCTGTAGCAGGCCAGATGCATGGTCTTGTTACTCTTGATAAGGATGACAATATTATCCGTAAGGCAATCCTCTGGAACGATGGTCGTTCACAGCAGCATTCTGACTGGCTTAATACAGAGATTGGCACACATAAGCTCACTGAGCTCACAGGTAATATTTCCTATGCTGGTTTCACAGCTCCAAAGATTCTCTGGATGAGAGATAACGAGCCTGAGAACTATGCAAAAATCGCTAAGATCATGCTCCCTAAGGATTACATCACATATATGCTCACAGGCGTATTTGCTTCTGAGCCATCTGATGCTTCAGGAACACTTTTCTATGATGTAAAGAACAAGTGCTGGTCAGCTGAGATGTGCGAGATTCTTGGAATCACAGTAGATCAGCTTCCAAAGCTTTATGAGTCTTATGAGAAGGTTGGCGAGGTTAAGCCAGAGATTCTCAAGGAACTCGGTATTAATGGAACAACAATCGTAGCTGCAGGTGCTGGTGACAACGCTGGTGCAGCTGTTGGTATGGGAATTACCGGAGAAGGTAACTGCAACATTTCTCTTGGTACTTCCGGAACTGTATTTATCAGTTCAAATAGTTTTAGCGAAGATTTTGATAACCATCTTCATTCATTTGCCCATGCAGACGGCGCTTATCATGTGATGGGATGCATCCTAAGCGCCGCTTCCTGCAATAAGTGGTGGATGGAAGAGGTATTGGATACCAAAGATTACAACGGAGAGAGTGGCAAGATTACTGACGATATGCTCGGTAAGAACCGCGTATACTTCCTCCCATATTTGATGGGTGAGAGATCACCAATTAACGATACTGCTGCTCGTTCAGTATTCTATGGAATGAGCATGGATAATAATAAGACAGATATGACACAGGCTGTTTATGAGGGTGTTTCTTTCGCACTTCGTGACTGCCTCGAGTCAGCAAAGGCTATGGGCATCAACGTAACAGAGTCATGTGTTTGCGGTGGTGGTTCAAAGAGCAAGATCTGGCTTAAGATCCTTTCAAATATTCTTGGAATTAAGCTTTCACAGACAGAGAACACAGAGGGACCATCATTTGGTGCTGCTATCCTCGCTGCTGTTGCTGCTGGTGAATATACAGACGTAAGATCAGCTTGCGATAAGCTCATTAAGATTTCTGAGTCAGTAGAACCAGATCCAGAGCTTACAAAGCTTTACCAGGAGAGATATGAGGAGTATTCCAAGATTTATCCAGCACTTAAAGCAACATTTGCTTACGTTGCAGACAGAAGAGACTAATTAAATTTAAATACACAAAAGTTACGTAAAGGAGAATTGGGCGATGGTTATTTTGAATTCAGATGACAAGAGACTCAAGTTTTACGGAAGAATGGTTGACAACGTAGACCTTACTTCTGTAATCGCTGAGATGGACAAAGTTGAAATCCCAGAGAATGTTGTTTATGAGCCAAGTATCGCAAATCTCGAGGCTACAGATTCTTACAAGGATCTTAAGAGAGTTGGTTTTGGTGAGACTGATATTCAGCTCGGATACTGCATCGGTAAGAATACACTTCTTAACGCTGTTGAGTATCACAGAAGCTCTGAGATTAACATTTTCGACACTGATGCAGTGCTTCTTCTCGGTAAGAGAGAGGACATCGAGGATGACAATACTTATGATACATCCAAGGTAGAGGCATTCCTTTTTAAGAAGGGCACAGCTGTTGAGCTTTATGCTACAACACTTCATTATGCTCCTTGCACAGCTCCTGGAGCTGATGGATTCAAGGTTGGTGTAGTACTTCCAAGAGGAACAAACTATCCACTCGAGGGCGAGCACGTTAATGTAGCAGAAGGTTCCAAGACAGAAGATGCACTTCTTACAGCTACAAATAAGTGGCTTATCGCACACCCAGATGCAGCTGGCGAGGCTGGTCACTTCATGGGACTTAAGGGCGAGAATATTGATATTGCCAAGTAATTAAAAACATTTGAAATTTATATAAGTTAACTAGTAGGAGGACAAACAAAATGTTTAATGCACCAGACGTAAAAATTGGTATCGTTGCTGTAAGCCGTGACTGTTTCCCAGAGTCACTTTCTGTTAACAGAAGAAAGGCTCTCGTAGACGCTTACAAGGCTCAGTACGGTGAGGATACTATTTATGAGTGCCCAATCTGTATCGTTGAGAGTGAAATCCACATGACACAGGCACTTGCTGATATCGAGGCTGCAGGATGTAACGCTCTTTGCGTATATCTTGGTAACTTCGGACCTGAAATTTCAGAGACAATGCTCGCTCAGAGATTTAATGGACCTGTTATGTTCTGCGCAGCTGCAGAGGAGACACAGGACAATCTTCACCAGGGAAGAGGCGACGCTTACTGTGGTATGCTTAACGCTTCTTACAACCTTAAGCTCCGTGGCGTTAAGGCTTACATCCCTGAGTACCCAGTTGGAACAGCAGCTGAGTGCGCTACAATGATCAATGAGTTCGTACCTATCGCTCGTACACTTGCAGCTCTTAAGAGCCTTAAGATCATTGGTTTTGGACCACGTCCACTTAACTTCATGGCTTGTAATGCTCCTATTCAGCAGCTCTTCAACCTCGGTGTTGAGATCGAAGAGAACTCAGAGCTCGACCTCTTTGAGGCATTCAAGAATCATGAGGGTGATGAGAGAATTCCTGCAAAGGTTAAGGAAATGGAAGAGGAGCTCGGAGCTGGTAACATGAAGCCAGAGATCCTTCCTAAGCTCGCTCAGTACGAGCTTACACTCCTTGACTGGGTTGAGGCACACAGAGGATGCTGCAAGTATGTTGCAATCGCTGGTAAGTGCTGGCCTGCATTCCAGACACAGTTTGGTTTCGTTCCTTGCTATGTAAACTCACGTCTCACAGGTATGGGTATCCCAGTATCTTGTGAGGTTGATATCTACGGTGCTCTTTCTGAGTTCATCGGTTACTGCGTATCTGAGGATATCGTTACACTTCTCGATATCAACAACTCTGTACCAGCTGATATGTACAAGGAGTCAATCGAAGGCAAGTTCCCATACAAGCACACAGATACATTCATGGGCTTCCACTGTGGTAACACATGCTCAAAGAAGCTTTCAGCTTGCTCAATGAAGTATCAGATGATCATGGCTAGAAGCCTTCCAGAGGAAGTTACACAGGGTACACTCGAGGGTGATATCGTTCCAGGTGACATCACATTCTTCAGACTTCAGTCAACAGCTGATGCTAAGCTCCGTGCTTACATCGCTCACGGTGAGGTTCTCCCAGTAGCTACACGTTCATTCGGTGCTATCGGTATCTTCGCTATCCCTGAGATGGGTCGTTTCTATCGTCACGTTCTCATTGAGAAGAATTACCCACACCACGGTGCTGTTGCATTCGGTCACCACGGTAAGGCTCTCTTCGAAATCTTCAAGTATCTTGGTCTTGAGGGTATGGATCTTGCTTACAATCACCCAGCTGGTGATCTCTATCCAACAGAGAACCCATTCTGCTAATTAGAAATTGATGTATAATCCTTGGGGTTTGAAAACAAACCCCAGGATATTCTAAAAAAAGGAATTAAGCACACATGAATAAAAAAGAGTTAGAGCTTAAGGCTATTGATGTCAGAGAAGGCATCATCAGAGCAGTACATAGTGCTAAGTCAGGTCATCCAGGTGGATCACTTTCTGCAGCAGATATGTACACATATCTTTATTTCAAGGAGATGAATGTTAATCCTGCTGATCCTAAGAATCCAGATCGTGACAGATTTGTTCTTTCAAAGGGACACACAGCTCCAGGTTACTATTCAGCACTCGCTAACAGAGGATTCTTCCCAGTTGAAGATCTTACAACACTTCGTAAGCTTGGATCATACCTCCAGGGTCACCCATGTATGAACGAGACACCAGGTGTTGATATGAGTTCAGGATCACTTGGTCAGGGACTCTCAGCTGCTGTAGGTATGGCTTTGAACGGTAAGCTTCAGAATAAGGACTACAGAGTATATGCTCTCATGGGCGATGGTGAGATTCAGGAAGGCCAGATCTGGGAGGCAGCAATGTTTGCTGGTGCTCACAAGCTTTCAAATCTCGTTGCTATCGTAGATAACAATAATCTTCAGATTGATGGTTGTGTT
The DNA here is from genome assembly GCA_045598005.1 of Saccharofermentans sp. GTDB lineage: Bacteria > Bacillota > Clostridia > Saccharofermentanales > Saccharofermentanaceae > Saccharofermentans. The sequence goes on from JAZLLF010000028.1 coordinate 5,561, forward strand.
TCTGATGTTTGCGATATCTACCCAATTGATAAGAAGTTTGAAGCATTTAACTTTAACGTAATTAACATTAATGGTCATGATTTTGATGAGATCGCAGATGCTTTCTCTAAGGCACGTGAGTGCAAGGATAAGCCAACAGCAATCATCATGAAGACTGTTAAGGGTAAGGGAATTTCTTTCATGGAGGACAAGGCTGGCTGGCACGGCAAGGCTCCAAATGATGAGGAATTCGAGATTGCCTTAAATGAACTCTCAGCTAGCAGAGAGGCTATTATGGGAGGTCAGGTATGAGCGAAGTAAAGAAAATTGCAACACGTGATAGTTACGGTAATGCTCTTGCAGAGCTTGGCGCAGAGTTCCCTAATTTCCTGGTTCTCGATGCTGACCTCGCTGGCGCAACTAAGACAGGCGTATTTAAGAAGGCTTTCCCAGATCGTTTTATCGACTGTGGTATTGCTGAGTCAAATATGACAGGTATCGGTGCTGGTATCGCTACAACAGGAACACCTGTATTCATTTCTTCTTTCGCAATGTTTGCTTCAGGAAGAAACTACGAGCAGGTTAGAAACTCAATCGGTTACCCACACCTCAATGTAAAGATCGGTGCTACACACGCTGGTATTACAGTAGGTGAGGATGGTGCTACACACCAGTGTCTCGAGGATATCGCTCTTATGAGAGAGATTCCTGGAATGACAGTAATCGTTCCTTCTGATGATGTTGAGGCTAAGGCAGCTGTTCGTGCAGCTCTTACAACAGATGGCCCAATGTACATGAGATTTGGTCGTGCTGCAGTACCTGTAATCAACGATAATCCTGATTATAAGTTTGAGATTGGTAAGGCAGTTAAGCTTAAGGAAGGTTCTGACATCACAATCTTCGCAAACGGTGTTTGCGTAGCTGAGGCTCTTGGCGCAGCTGAAAAGCTTGCAGCTGATGGTATCAACGCTGAGGTTATAAACGTTCATACTGTTAAGCCACTTGATGTTGATGCAGTTATCGCTTCAGCAGCAAAGACAAAGCGTGTATTCACAGTTGAAGAGCACTTCATCGTTGGTGGTCTTGGATCAGCAGTTGCTGAGACAATCACATCAGCTCCTGTATCTGCACTTCCTGACCGCGTTCAGGTTACACGTATCGGTATCAATGATCAGTTCGGTCAGTCAGGTTCAGCTGGTGTTCTTATGAAGCACTATAAGCTCGATGCTGATGGAATCTACGAGCAGATCAAGGCAGCTCTTTAATAACTGCCAGATATCTTAGGGTAATCCATTGAGGATCCCAATAATTTAGTTTTTCTAAACTCCTCTTCTTAACAAAATGGCCGGTGTTCATTTATGAACATCGGTCGTTTAAGTTTAAGGGAAATCATGTTTTGTCTGTGTGACGCGGGTTTGTGCTTTCAAAATAAGCAGAGTAACACTGTTACATAGTGAGCAATATAAGGCGCTTCGATTAATACTCAAAAAATGACCACCGAAGTGGTCATTTTTTGGTTCAGTAATTGATTCCGTGTTGATTTTATCTAAACTCAGGCAGAATAACCCTACTTCTATAAGTGAAGTTGGGGAAGTTCACATTAGTTATCCTCATCAGATTCAGATTCTTCATCATCCTCATCTTCATCATCCTCATCTTCGTCATCGTCATCAGGCTCTTCGTCTGTATCAAGTACAATACGAGGAATCATCTCGCCTTCGAGCATTCTGGATGACTTAGGAAGTACGTGATCAATAAAGAAAGTATTTAAAAGAGCAATAAGTGCGAACCCAATAAAAAGCATGAGCAGTATTATTACAGCAGCAAGAATATAGTGCTCACTTAAAAGGATAAGGATTATAGCAAGATGAGTAACAATAATCATGATTGTTGTTGGAAGGTTACCAAGTCCCATAAGAAATGAATTCTTAAGAGTCTGCTTAAGAGTATTCTCAAATCTTGCAAGAAGTGGGAATGCATACACAATAATAAATAAAGATATAAGCATTACTAATACAATAGGAATAAGCATGGCACCAGTAGTTCCTTCAAGTCCGCTTAATACGAGAAGAATCTCCCAGGAAAGAAAAGAATCTATAAGAAGAATTGGTACCCAAAGGAGAGTAGCTCTTACAAAGCACTCCTTAAAAGCTCTGAAGTATTCTCTGAAAAGGATTACTTCTTCATTATTAAGAATCTCGAAAGTGATTGTGTAAAGTCCACAAAGGGAAGCTCCTATAGTAATAATAGGTAAAGAAGTAATAATGAATAGCAAATTAACAATAATTAAGTTGCAAAGTGAAGTTAAAAACCTTGTTGCAGGGTTCTTTTTGCTGAAAAAATCGGCAGCCATTGCTTTATACCTCAATTTTTTTGTTCAATATTGCTAGTATTGTAGCAACATTTCAGCAATTTATGGTAAAAATGTGGCAATTTAGCAAGATTTGCAAAAAAGTAAGCAAGAATTGTAAAGAAAAAATTATTGCGTGTCGTTATTATGTATACAACAAAGTTAGATTCCTTAATGGGGTTTAGCTGATGTGCACAAAAGAGACGCACAAAAAACGACACTTCATACAAATCAAGGAGGAAAAAATTATGAAGAAGTTTGTAGCTGGAATGCTCGCTTTCTGCATGATGGCAGGTCTTGTTACAGCATGTAGCAAGGGTGGCGAGACAAAGGACGGCAAGACAGTTATCAACCTTTGGGCTTTCACAGATGAGGTTCCTAAGATGGTTGAGCGTTACATTGAGCTCCACCCAGAGTTCGGTGAGAAGTACGAGGTACAGACAACAATTATCGCAACAACAGACGGTGCTTATCAGCCAGCTCTTGATACAGCTCTCGTAAACGGTGGCGATGATGCTCCAGATATGTACTGCGCAGAGGCTGCTTTCGTTCTTAAGTATACACAGGGTGATATGGCTCAGTACGCTGCACCATATGCTGATCTCGGAATCGACATCGATGCTGACATCGCAGAGGCTGGTATCGCTCAGTACTCAATTGATATCGGAACAAATCCTAATGGCCAGGTTGTTGGTCTTGGATATCAGGCTACAGGTGGAGCTTACATCTACAGAAGATCACTCGCTATCGAGGCTTTCGGTACAGATGATCCTGATGCAATCGCTGACATCCTTGGTTCTGGTTCACAGAACTGGGATAAGTTCTTCGAGGCAGCTGCTACACTCGCTGAGAACAATATCGCAATCGTTTCTGGTGATGGTGATATCTGGCACGCAGTTGAGAACAGCTCAGACGAGGGATGGATTGTAAACGGTGCTCTTAATGTAGACGCTAAGAGAGAGGCTTTCCTTGATCTTTCAATGTCACTTACAGAGAATGGTTATTCTAACCAGACACAGGACTGGCAGGATGGTTGGTTCGCAGATATGAAGGGCGTAGGCGAGAAGCCTTGCTTCGGTTTCTTCGGTCCAGCTTGGCTCATCAACTACACACTCGCTCCTAACTGCGGTGGTGAAGCTGTTGGTGAAGGCACATACGGTGACTGGGCTATCTGTCCTCCACCAGTAGGTTTCTTCTGGGGTGGTACATGGCTCCTTGCAAACGCTAGCTCTTCTGATGCTAAGAAGGAAGGTGTTGCTGAGCTTATCCACTGGATCACACTCGACTGCACAACAGATGGTCTCCAGTACATGTGGGCTAACGGTACTCTCAATGGTGAGGGTGGAACAAAGGATGCAGTTGCTTCTGCAACAGTAATGGCTATGTCAAACGGCGAGCTCGACTTCCTCGGCGGCCAGAACATGTTCGATGTATTCGTACCTGCTAACGACTATGCAAATGGTTCTAACCTTACACAGTATGATGAGACAATCAACCAGATCTGGAGAGATCAGGTTCGCCAGTACACAGCTGGTGAGAAGGACAGAGCTACAGCTCTTGCTGACTTCAGAACACAGGTTGGTAACTCACTTGATATCGAGGTTTAATTCTTAACGGATTTAACTAAAATAGTTAACGACTAGATAGGGGGGAGCTTCGGCAAACCGGGGCTCTCCCCTTTTTTCGTATCAAAAATAACTTAAGCAATTTTGTAAAAGAGGCGTTACTATGAATAAGAAAGGTTTAAACTATTCTAAGTACGGTTACATATTCTCAATTCCGTTTGTAGTAGCCTACTTGATCTTTTCTCTTTATCCTGTACTTTATACAGTAATTATCGCTTTTACTGATATGAAGGGTGCAGGTGTTACTACATTCCATTTCCAGCAGGATTTGCTCAAGAACTTTAAGGATGTATTAGCAAACTCTTCTTTCCAGACTGCATTTAAGAATACTTGTAAGCTCTGGATTTGTAACTTTATCCCTCAGATGGGATTGGCTCTTCTCTTAACAGCTTGGTTCACTGATTCAAGATGTAACGTTAAGGGACAGGGATTCTTCAAGGTTGTATTCTATATGCCAAACATCATCACAGCTGCTACAGTAGCTATTCTCTTTGGTGCATTGTTTGGATACCCTGTTGGTCCTATCAATGATGTATTGACATCACTTCACATTATTCCTGCAGCACAGGATTGGCTTGTAAAGAAGTCTACTGCTCAGAATGTAGTTATCTTCATTCAGACATGGCAGTGGTTTGGTTATACAATGATCACACTCATTTCTGGTGTTATTGGTATCGATCCTTCAATCTTTGAGGCTGCTGAGATCGATGGCGCTAACAGAGTACAGACATTCTTCTATGTAACAATCCCTAACATCAGAACAATCATGATCTTTACACTTGTTACTTCCCTTATCGGTGGTCTCAACATGTTCGATATTCCAAAGCTCTTTATCGTACGTTCTGGACCTGATGAGGCTACACTTACAACAAGCGTATTCATTCAGCAGATGGCGTTTATGAACTCATATCAGTACAACATCGCTGCTGCTGCAAGCTTGATTATGTTCGTTATCATCGTTATCTGCTCAGCTGTCGTATTCTATATCATGAGAGATAAGGATGAGGTAGCTGCTAAGAAGCTTCGTAAGCAGGCTATCAAAGAATGGAAGGCTGCACAGAAGGCAGCACAGGGGGTGTAAACTATGGCTTATAATGCTCCAAAATTGGCAGTAAAGAAGGGTCCAGCTTATTACGCTCGTTTAACTCTTATTTACGTAGTATGTATTATTCTTACTATTTTGTGCTTGTTCCCATTCTGGATTATGATTGTTAACTCAACACGTGATACATACCAGATTCAGCAGCACGCTGTAAGTTTGTTGCCATCAACACACTTGATGCAGAACTGGGCAGTTTTCGGTGGTAAGGACTTCCACCCAGCAGTTGGTTTTACTAACTCAATCATCATTTCTGTTGGTGTTACATTACTTGCAGTTTACTTCTCCTCACTTACTGCTTATGCAATTACAGTATATGAGTGGAAGGCAAGAGATGCTTTCTTCAGCTTTATCATGGGTGTCATGATGATTCCTGGTCAGGTAACAATGATCGGTTTCTATCAGATGGCATATAAGGTTGGTCTTACAAACAATCTCTTAGCACTTATTCTCCCAGCTATCGCTTCACCAATGATGGTATTCTTCATGAGACAGTACCTCTCAGGTGCTCTTTCACACGAGATTATCCAGTCAGCTCGTATCGATGGTGCTGGTGAGTTCTACACATTCAATAAGATCGTTCTTCCAATCATGAAGCCAGCTATTGCTACACAGGCAATCTTTACATTCGTATCAAGCTGGAACAGATTGTTTGAGCCACTCGTACTCCTCACAAAGAAGGAGAAGTACACACTCCCTATCATGGTAAGCCTTTTGAAGGGTGATATTTATAAGACAGAGTACGGTTCAATTTATCTTGGTCTTACTCTCACAGTATTACCTCTTATCATCGTTTACCTCCTCCTTTCAAGATACATCGTTGCTGGTGTAGCTTTGGGAGCTGTAAAGGGTTAATTATCAACATTTAAAAAGCGGGCTTCGTGGAGAGTAATTACTCTCCGCGAACACCCACTTATTTGTTAATAAATAAATTAAAACGATTAACCTCTGGACTGTTTTAACTGCTGACGATATTTGGATGGTGTAACGTTACAGTGAGCTGAGAAAGATCTTGTGAAGGTTGACTGATTAGTAAAACCACACATCTTACCAATCTCAGTAATTGATAAAGATTCATCCTCAAGGAAAGACTTCGCAGCCATAATTCTTCTGTGACAAAGATAATCATAGAAAGATGAATCGGTAAATTCCTTGAAAAGTCTTGCGAAATGGAACTTTGAAAAACCTACGTAAGTAGCGGCATACTCGAGACTGATGTCCTCCATGTAATGAGTATTAACATATGAGATAAGGCTCTTGAATTTATAAAAATTCTCACGCTGCTTTTCATTGTTAAATCTGATTGATGCGGACTGTGAGTCATCCTGGGAAAAGATAGTAAGAATCTGCATGAGGTTTGCAAAAATAGCAAGCTCATTAACTTTTCCAGTCTGCATGAAATAAATATCCGCAATCTCAATGAAGAGGTTATAAATCTTCTTATAGATTTCAGGATATGTATTCTGATTAATAAGACGTGGCTCGCTCATAAATTCATTAAGATCATTGTAGTTAAAGAAATTCTTAATGAACTCAATCTCAAAAAGATAAATAAATCTTTTTCCTTCGTTATCACACTCAACTTCGTGAATAACATTAGAAGGAATAATAAGAATATCGCCAACATTAAGATGGAACTTTCTTCCATCGGCAACGTACTTGTAAGTATTCTCCACAGGAATTGTTACTTCAAGTGCCGGATGTCTGTGTAAAGGATATCCTTCAACCTGGAAGTTATACCAGATACGTACATTAGACTTTGGAACAAAGTCAACATCCTCAACGTCATTGTTGAGATAACGCTTTACAAAATCCTTAATTGGTTGTTTGTAATTTTTCTCGTAATCGTATTCAGCCTGCATGCGATTTACCTCTTATATTGAAGATAATTTGCACTATGGAAGTGGAAACTGCAAATAGTGCGAAACGGACTAATATATATTATATCATAAGCATTAATTGTAGCAATTTTTGCATCTTCACTTTTAGATGCAAATGAATATTGTTTGATGACTATTTTGAATTAATTTGGAGGACAGATTCCTATGAATCGTGAATTGGCACGACAGAAAGCTACCGAACTTGTTGATCAGATGACACTAGAAGAGCAGGTTTCACAGCTTCGTTATGATGCTCCAGCAATTGAAAGACTTGGTATTCCTGAGTATAACTGGTGGAATGAGGGGCTTCATGGATCAGCAAGAGCTGGTACTGCAACAATGTTCCCACAGGCAATTGGTCTTGGTGCAGCATGGGATAAGAAGCTTATGAAGGAAGTTGGAGATGTCGTTGCTACCGAAGCACGTGCCAAGTATAACGAGTTCTCAAAGCAGGGTGATCGTGATATTTATAAGGGACTCACAATCTGGTCTCCAAATATAAATCTTTTCAGAGATCCACGCTGGGGTAGAGGTCAGGAGACTTATGGTGAAGATCCTCAGCATATTTCTGATCTTGCACATGAATTTATTACTGGCCTTCAGGGTGAAGGTGAATACTATAAGACTGCTGCATGCGCAAAGCATTTCGCAGTTCATTCAGGTCCTGAGAAGGACAGACATTATTTCGATGCTGTTGCTTCAAAGAAGGATATGTGGGAGACATATCTTCCACAGTTCGAGTCAGCTGTTACTAAGTCAAATGTTGAATCAGTAATGGGTGCTTACAACAGAGTAAATGGTGATCCTGCATGTGCTCAGCCATACCTTATGCAGGAAGTATTAAGAGGACAGTGGAACTTCCAGGGACACTTCCTTTCTGACTGCTGGGCTATTCGTGATTTCCATGAGAATCATCGTGTTACAAAGACAAGCGAAGACAGTGCAGCTCTTGCTCTTAAGACAGGTTGTGATCTTAACTGTGGATGTACATACAGAAGTCTTCTTAAGGCTGTTAAGAGTGGCAAGGTTTCAAAGGATTATGTAAGAACTTCTGCAATCAGACTTTTCACATGCCGCTTTATGCTTGGTATGTTTGATAAGACTGAGTTTGATGATATTTCTTATGATGTTATTGAGTGCAAGGAGCATATGGCTCTTTCAGCAAAGGCTGCAGATGAATCTGTTGTTCTTCTTAAGAATGATGGAATTCTTCCTCTTAAGGCTGATCCAAAGACAGTTGGTGTAATTGGACCTAATGCGGACAGCAGAGTTGCTCTTATGGGTAATTATCACGGAACATCTTCTGAGTATGCAACAGTACTTCAGGGTATCCGTGAATCATTTAAGGATTCAAGAATTCTCTATTCAGAGGGTTCAGATATTTATGAGAAGAAGCCTGACAATCTTGCTTGGGAATACAACCGTATTTCTGAGGCAGTTACAGTTGTTAATCACTCTGATGTTGTTGTACTCGTACTTGGCCTTAATGAGAACTTTGAGGGTGAAGAGGGTGATACAGGTAACCAGTTCGCTTCAGGTGACAAGATTGATTTAAGATTCCCAGAAACACAGCTTTATCTTATGGATAAGGTAATGGAAGCTGCAAAAGCTAAGGGTGTTCCTGTAATTCTTATTTCGATGACAGGTTCAGCTATGGATCTTAAGGATGCTGATGAGAAGTGTGCTGCAGTTATTCAGGCATGGTATCCAGGTGCTCTTGGTGGACGTGAGATTGGTAAGATCTTGAAGGGTCAGGTTAATCCTTCAGGTAAGCTTCCAGTTACTGTTTATGAAAAGACTTCAGATCTTCCTGATTTCTCTGATTATTCAATGAAGGGAAGAACATATCGTTATATTGAGACAGAGCCACTTTATCCATTTGGATTTGGTCTTAGCTATAGTGATTATGATCTTGTTTCAGCTGAGGCTGATTCTAAGGACTTTAAGACTGTATCTGAGAATGGCATGAAGGTAGTAGTAAAGGTAAAGAATAATTCAGATATCTCAGGTGATGAGATTGTTCAGATTTACGTAAAGAATGATGATTCTAATGAGACACTTCATCCACACCTTGCTGCTTTCGAGAGAGTTACTGTTGATGCTAATTCTGAGACAGAAGTAACACTCATAGTTCCTTCATCAGCATTTACAACTGTAGATGATGAGGGTGTAAGAGCAGTAAGAGGTTCCAAGGCCAGCGTTTACGTAGGCTTTGGTCAGCCTGATAAGAGAACAGAGGTTCTTACCGGCAAGAAATCAATTGAGATTGTTGCTGAGTAATCAGCATATAAGATAACGGAGGATAGTATTATGTGTCCTGATATTAAGAGTTTTGAACTTTTGGGCAACGGTATATTAAAGCGAGTTGAAGTATCAAATTTTGGTGCAGCAATTTTGCGTGTTGAGGTTGCTGACAGATTTGGTGATATCAGAGATGTAGTGCTTGGTTTCTCTAATCCAGAGGATTACAAAACTAATCCTGCTTTCTTTGGTGTAGTTGTTGGTCCTATGGCAAACAGAACAAAGGATGCAAAGTTTGAGCTTGATGGCAAGACATATGAGATGGAAGTGAACGAGAATGGAAATAACCTTCACTTCAATTTCACTACAGGACTTCACCTTCGTGTATTTGATGCAGAGCAGGAAGAGAATAAAGTAACTTTCATGCTTCATATTAATGATATGGAAGATGGTCTTCCTGGTGACAGAGATTTATCTATTGCATATGAGATCGTTGGAGATGCTCTTAAGATTACTTATTCTATTTCCAGCGATAAGGACACAGTATTTAATAGTACAAACCACAGTTACTTCAATCTTAATGGTCATGGTACAGGTGCTGTATATGGCCACAGTCTTAAGATTAATGCTGATGCTTATACAGACATTGATGCTGAGCTTATTCCAACAGGTAAGCTTATTCCTCTTAAGGATTCAAAGTTTGATTACCAGCAGTTTGAAGATTTTACTGAGAAGTCAGAGCCAATCGACCATAACTTCTGCAGAAATAATGCTGACAGCTTTGGTGTTGCAGCAGAACTTATGTCACTTAAGTCTGGTATCCACATGAAGGTATCAACTGATCTTCCTGGTATTCAGGTTTATACAGGGGGTTCAATTGGCGATCTTGATGGTAAAGATTATGCCAAGTATCACGCTTTTTCAGGAATTGCTCTTGAGACACAATTCTATCCAAACTCCATTAATGAGGGAGTTACTAACAACGCTTTCAGAAGGCCTACTATAAAGGGTGGTAAGCTTTTTACAACTGTTACATGTTACGAATTTAAAACTTGCTGATAGTTGTTTTTTGATGTGCAGTCGGCCGTCTTGCCTTAGGGTGAGGCGGCTGATTGCATTTATGAGAAAATTAGTTATTTTGTTTTGAAGCGCCTGTTTATCTGTGGTGCTGTACGACTTGATGTATGTCCCTCAGGAACATTCATACATCAGGGTGTACAAAGGGCCCAAAATCATGCTCCTGTACGACTTCATGTATGACTCTCGGAAACATTCATACATCAGGGTGTACAGGGACCGTAAAGCAATCAAAAAGGTAACCCGTGAAGGTTACCTCTTTGCAAAAGTTGGTTTTGTGATAGAAATTACTTTTTCTTAAGAAGTGGGCGGGCAATCTTTACCTTGAAGAACTCGATAAGTGGCCCCATGAAGAATGCTGTGATGATTGTTCCTACACCAGCGATTGTTGGGATTGCCTTAATCTCGCCACCAGCAAGTACGAAGAGTACGCATCCGATGATTACGCAGATAACGTCAGTGATGATTCTAACGTACTGGAACTTACCCTTCTTCCATGTGTTAACAATGATAAGAGCAACTGCATCGTATGTTGATACTCCAAGGTCAGCAGTCATATAAAGAGCTGAACCGATACAGATGATTACGATACCAACGATGAGGCAGATGATTCTTACGATCATGTTAGGCTCAACGATTACTGTCTGAAGATAAGAATAAGTCCAGTCAGTGATATAACCCAAAAGGAAAAGGTTAATAAATGTTGCAATTCCTATGTAGTGACGATCAGCAATGAGTGAGAAACTCAAAAGAAGAACATTTACGATTACGTAGAGTGTTCCAAAGTCGATTGGAATCATCTTATCAAGTCCAGCCATAAGAGATTGGAAAGGATCAACGCCGAGTGCTGCAATTTTAAAGATTCCTACGCTGATTGCACAGATGATTACACCACAAAGTGACATAAGAATTCTTGTGCGGTTGGTTTTAAGATAGTTACCAGCTGATGCTAATTTATTTCCCATGTTCTATCCCTCGTAAAAAAATATTCCATTACTAAATTGTGCAAAGGAATAATCCCATATATATCTGATACTCTCTATTAGATTTTGGATATTATTATCAGTTTTTTGTATTTGGAACGTATTTTTTGCAAATGTAGCGTTCTTTTCCAACTGATCCCTTACCGATTTCAATTGCAGCCTTTGGGCAGCTGTTGATACAGCACATGCAGTGGGAACAGTTCTTAATCCATTTTGGTTTTCCATTTTCCATCTTAATGTTATTAAGGGCACACTGCTTCTCGCAAAGTCCGCATCCAGTACATGCGTCTGTTGCCTTGAAATTCTTCGTCTTTGTGAAGTAGCGGACGTACAAGACCTCAACAATATCAGTCATTTTCTTCTCGAATTTTGATACGAGAGTTGTGTCGAGTTCTTTGCTGGATTTTACTATTTCAGCAATATCGTCAGCACTTTTAAGCGACGCATCCTGTCTTCTTTTTATCTCGTCAGGCTCTGTCATTTTAAAAAGTGAAATATAATTCTGAGGCATCTGAACTCTCGAAATGCCCATGAATTTTAAATTCTTATCAGAACAAAAATCAGCTGCAATATTTGGGCTTGAACCAATTGCACTGGCACATGTTGCAACAAAATATGCTTTGTCATTTCCTTTAAATTCAGATTCTCTTATGAATTTTGTGAATGGCTGTGCGATTGTTGACAGATAAACAGGGAAGACGAACACCCATGGCTTTTCACTTGTAAATGAGCCTTTTAAGTTGTCTTTAAGATATTTGTTAACAGAAACTACTTCATCGTTAAGGCGATCAGCAATTGCTTCTGCAACGAAGCGGCTGTTACCTGTGCCAGAAAAATAGATAATCATTAAAGTCCCTTTTCCTTCTCAATCCTAGCTGCGTAACTTTTACCTGCGATATATTCCTTAAAACTCTTGCCTGGAACTTCTGTGTCACCGTAGCAGTCGTTTGTAAGAGTAAACTTTGAGAACTTGATTACATCTGATCTTCCAGACTTTTTAATTTTTGGAAGGTTAGCAAGGACACTCATCATGAAGGCTGGAACTACCTTAATAGGACCATTTGTAACGCCATCAGCGTTATAGAACATTTCAGCGATCTCTCTGTAAGTGTATGTCTCTGTTCCACCTACGTTATATGTCTTGTTAGAATCGTTCATTGTCTTAAGAATGAATCCGGCAAAATCAGCAGTATCGATAACGTTTGCTACAGGATCTTTCTTAACCTTAAGAAGCTGAACGCTCTTTGTCTTAATCATTGGCCAGAATACGTGAGCGATGTCATAGAAGTATCCAGTTGGACGATAGATTACATATGTAAGACCAGACTTTTTAAGTTCCTGCTCGAGCATATATTTACTATTAACCATTGGGATTCCATCACCCTTGTCTGCGTTAATAACAGAGATATAAGCGAAGTTCTTAACGCCTGCGGATTTTGCTTCGTTAAGAAGATTTAAGTTGCCCTTGTAATCGATGTCGTAGTTATTAAACTTTGTTGAAGCACCTGTAAGACCAACTGTTGTAATAACAGTATCAACACCATCACAGATGCCCTTAAGAGTCTCAGGATTAGTAACGTCAATCTGTACTGCCTTAAATCTTGAAGCGTCAACATCTTCAGGGATTCTCATCACTGCATCAGCAGCAATAATCTCATAATTAGATGCGCAAAGTGCTCTTAAAATATCACTTCCAAGTTTACCGAAAGCTCCCGCTAATAAAACTTTCATAAAAATAACTCCTTCAAAATATTAATTAACTAATACAAAAATCAGGCAAGGCCCTTAATCTTTAATACCTTTGCAAGCTCTTCCTTACGCTTTGTCTTAAGAGAAGTAGTCTTAATGAACTCATCCTTTGTAAGGAGAAGATCAGTGACTCTCTTATAGTGTGGAATTGTCTGGTTAATTTCCTTAACCTGCTTCCAGATAACTTCGCGAAGTTCATCTTCGGAAATATCACCATATTGTGCACTGCACTCCTTAGGATCGTACTGAATTTCCATCGCAATCTTAAGGTCAGTAAAGTCGCCATCGATTGGCTCACCATAAACAAAACTGTCGAGGACACCTGGGATTTTGTTCATGAGCATTTCGATTTCTTCTGGGAACGCTTTCTTACCATTCTTAAGAACGATCATGTCCTTCTTACGGCCTGTGAGGAAGATGTATCCATCCTTATCCATGTAGCCAAGATCTCCAGTATGGAACCATCCATCCTTGTCGATAACTTCTGCTGTAAGTTCAGGGTTTTTGTAGTATCCAATCATTACGTTTGGAGCCTTAACACAAAGTTCGCCGATACCTTCGTCGTCTTTGTCTTTCATTTCGGCAGTTACATGAGGGATAGCAACACCGATGGAGCCTGGTCTTACGTGATCCTTATTCTCTGCAACAAGTACAGGGGATGTCTCTGTAAGTCCGTAGCCCTGATAAATCTCGATGCCAAGCTCGTGGAAACCCTGAGCAACACGTGCGCTGAGTGGAGCTCCTCCCGAAATAATATAGTGAAGCTCGCCACCAAGCTGAGCAATAATATCCTTGAAGAGTTTACGTCTGATATCGATGTGGAAGAACATGAGGAAATTCGACAGCTTCTTCGCGAAAGCAACAGTCTTTGTCTTGCCCTGCTTCTCGATACCACGCTCAACCTGGTCATACATCTTATCGACAAGTGCAGGAACACCAAGGAAGAATGTAACGTGATACTCAGAAAGATTCTGCTTAATGTATCTGATACCATCTGAGAACACTGTGCGCATACCGTCAGCAATACAGAAGAGCATTCCTGTAGAACCAAGGATATGGTGGTAAGGAAGGAATGCGATATTTGTGCAGTGATCTTCAAAAACCTCATAGTAGAGAAGGTCGCTTACGTTAATTGCAAGACCGTGGTTACTAAGCATTACAGCCTTTGATTTTGAAGTTGTACCTGAAGTAAAGAGGAGAATTGCCATTGAAGATGGATCAGTCTCAAAATCGATAAACTCTTTGTTACCTTCATCGATTAACTTCTGGCCCTCATTAATAAGCGAAGCAGCATCTGTGTAGCCGATTGTTGCATCGTTCATGCAGAAATATTCTTTGATTGTTGTCTTGCCATTAGCCTTAATTGCTTCGATATTCTCAAGATATTTGTTATCGAACATTACAACATCAACTTCAGCACGTGCGAGAGAATCTTCCATCTCACCAAGAGGAAGTTCCTTATCGATAGGTACTGATACGATGCCTCCCATAAGGCACGCAAGATGAGTTACAACCCAGTGGTACTGGTTACGACCAATGATTGCGATTCTCTTGCCCTTAAGACCTCTTCCATAAAATGCAGTTCCGATTGCATTTACGTTATTAAGGAATTCTTCGTATGTATAATCCTTATATTCAGGGTTCTTGCCTGGCTTTGTCTTTACACGGAAAGCCACGTCATTTTTATATGTCTTTGTTGATTCAAGAATGAGTTCTTTTATTGTGTTATATGTCTTTACATCATTTACGTTCATGATTAACTCCTAAAACTTCGCAAATTTTGGAATATACTAATTGTAGCATTTTGTATGTAAATATAATTATTATGCACTAATTGTGCACAAAAAATTAACATTATCTCCTTTTGAAGTGCAATAATAGGAGATATATATTCAGTTTTAAAGGATAAGGGAATATTCATGAGAAAATTAGTTGTATTTGAACCATTTAGCGACAGACAGCTTGGATTTATAAAAGATGCTGCAGGTGATGATTTTGAACTTGTTAAGTTAACTTATAACTCTGGCGAGGACGCTATAAAGAATGCTCTCAAAGATGCAGAAATTGTAGTTGGCGCACCTGATCCAAAATTTATTCAGGAGCCAGAGATAAATTGTCCTAATCTTAAATTAATTCAGATGACATGGGCTGGAACTGACCTTTACACAAGAAACGCAATTCCGTTCCCAAAGGGAATCTCCCTTGCCAATGCAAGTGGTGCGTATGGGCTTGTTATTTCGCAGTTTGTAATAGCACAGATTTTGTCACTTATGCTTCATTTTCCTAAGTATACTTTGCAGCAGGAAAATAAGATTTGGGAGAGAAGAGGTAACATCAAATCTCTCGAAAGGGCGAATGTTCTAATCTACGGTTCAGGAGACATCGGTACAAATACTGCCAAGCGTCTTACGGGATTCGATACACATACAATTGGTGTTTGCAAAAACTTAAATAAGAAACGTGAATATTTCGATGAGATGTGTACTCTTGATGATGCAGAGAAGTATATTCCTGAAGCGGATGTAATTATCTGCTGTATTCCAAATACAAGCGAGACTGAAGGTTATTTCGATGCTTCAAAACTAAAACTTATGAAGCAGGATGCAATTATTGTTAATGTTGGAAGAGGAAATTTTATTGATAATATGGCGCTTAATGAGGAGCTTAATAACGGGCATCTTTTTGGTGCTGCTCTTGATGTTACAAATCCTGAACCACTTCCAGTGGATCATCCATTATGGACTAATTCAAAGTGCTTTATCACTCCACATGCTTCTGGCGTTGGTTTTGGTCATTTGGAAGAAACGGTTGACTTAATTCGAGATATTGCCTGCACAAATATTAAGCACTATATTAATGGCGAAGATTTGATTAACAGAATTTATTAATTGGAGAAATATCGTGAAGAATCTTAAGAAGAGAACCATTGTCCTTATATCACTTGGAGCAGTACTTTTAGTTGCGATCATTGCTGTGCTTAGTTATCTTTGCACCTATTATAAGAGAGACGCTTCTGCTGATATCAGAAGCGAACTTGTTAAGGTTGAAGAAATTGATGGTGGGTACTTTTTTGATGGACCTGGAGAAGATAAGGCGCTTATTTTCTATCCAGGTGCCAAGGTAGATACGCTTGCTTATGCTCCTCTTATGAATCTTCTTGCAGAGAACGGCGTGGACTGTTTTCTTGCTGACATGCCTTTTCATATCGCCTTTTTTGGAAGCGATATCGGAGAGAAGTTTCTCGATAATTATGAGTACGATACATGGGCAATAGCAGGACACTCATTAGGCGGTGTTGTTGCATCTTCTTTTCTGGAAGAGCATGCATCAGATATAGATGCTTTGATTTTGCTTGCATCATATCCTAATAATCCTGTACCTGAAACAGTGGCACTTTATTCTGTATATGGCACTAATGACGGAGTTCTTAATATGGAGGCTTACGAGAATTCAAGGGAATACTGGCCAGTTGAGAATCATGAATGTATTCTCGCAGGTGGTAATCACGCTCAGTATGCAAACTATGGTCCACAGTCAGGTGATATGGAAGCATTAATTGCACGCGAAGACCAGCAGGCGAGAACTGCTGAGTTTATTCTTGAAGCATTCTCAGAATCTTGATGAAATTTCTTTAAGAATTTCCATCATCTCATCGATTGTTTTTCCTTCGTTGAATCTTATGTTTGCGTATTTTCTTAAGTCGCAGGCCATATTTGATTTGTCAGTAATATAAGCAATCAGGTTTATTAATTCTGCGAGAAAATACCCTCTGTTTGTTGGATCGATTGTTCTTCTTGTAGCAATATCAAGGATTCTGTCATATGGTGACAAAATACCTTCGCTTGTAGCCATTAAATCTGAGAGATTTAGGATTCTGTCATAGTCATCGTAGGAATAACTTTCGAGAAAAAGAGTGATGTCATCTTTGTGGGCACCATCTTCCCAGCATGGAATTCCTTCGGGAGAAACGTAAAAATCTTCTTCAGAGGTCTCGTTACTTGCACATCTTCCACCATTTACAAATGAGTGTGTGAGGCACCCTAATGCCTCCATTTTGTAACCCATGTCCGATAATAATTCGAATCCTCGGGTAACGTGTGCTATTGTATGTATTTCTCTGCGACCAAAGTCGTGAAGCATGCCAATTACTTCAGCCTGATTTGGGTTAAGTCCCATTTTCTTAGCGAAATCTGCACACTGGCGTCCAACCCAGAGTGAATGACTAATCCATGCGCTGGAGTTAAATTTGCCATTAATAATTTCATTGCCGAGATGTTTTTTGTTACCAAGAAGTTTAAATGCGCAGTCGTAAATGCATTTCTTCTCACTATCACTTAAGTTTTCTGAATCTGAAAGATCGATTCCTTCTTTTGATGTTAATTCATTAAGGTTATCGATTTGTTCTGCCTTTAAATCTTTAAGAAGTAACAAGAGTGCATCCTCTCTTGTAAGGGAGCATTCACTTTCTGGCTTTCTTAAAAGATTCGAGGCTTTTTTAAGATAATCCTGATTCGAAAAATTAAGACTCATGCTTGCTAGTTCCTTTATATATGTCGTAATGAATCACAACTTATTAAGAATATAAGGTGTTACGAATCCCATAAAAGTTACGAACAAAGCCAGTGTCACCTGAGATTCGATAGTATTTAATTTTTTGGATAAAAGTTTACCTAATACATGGTTAATGGCAGCTACAACGAATACCATTCCTATGAATACTACAAGCATTTTCTCATGGCTCATACCAGGGAAAAGTCTTGGAAGGTTTTCTTTAATAAAGAAGTGATTGAGATAAATCGACAAACTGAATTCGCCAAGGGAATTCCAAATTTTATGCACGAAAATCTTCTGCAATAATCCTTCATTACTGAAGCAAACAGCAACAGCTAATGTAAGGAAGAATGGAATGATGTAATCGTAAGCATCTGGCTGATGGTGAAGCATGGCGTATGCAATTGCTATAAGAAATCCTCCTATTTCTATAAAAGCAAGGCGGAACTTGCGCATTTTTGTTTTTGCTGCCTTGCTGTTATTGATAGCCTTACAGATCTCGTAAGAAGCGTATCCAAGAGCCATACTTGCATATGCACGAAGAAGTCCCTTGAAACAAAGTCCCCACCACTCTCCAGGAGAATTAAGACGCTCACTTCTCATACAGAGATATCCACTGATAAAGAGAGCAGTTATAGGTGCAAACCAGGCAGAATACTTGGATTTCTTTGTTAATAAAATAGGGTAAGTTATGGCACTGACAATAAATAATGCACTTAAATACCAGGATACACCTGATAACCAGGCGCCTGAATAACCAAACATCTGAAGACCAAAGGTCTCTGGGATACTTAGGAACATATACTTGCTGATTGCGTATCCATCAAAATTCTTATAACTATAGAAGCAAATCGCAGCAATAACCGCCAAAAACATATAAGGGTAGATAGGAACTATGCGACGCTTAAGCATTTCCTTCGATTCAGAAAGCCAGTCGTTTCCCTGATATTTGTCTGCTTTAGAAGCTAGTAAGAAAGCTGAAACTATAAAGAAGAATTCAACGCCCAGATGACCACATGGGGCAATAACTTTTCCGTCGTAATTATAAAATGTCTGAGCATGGAAAAGGATAATGATAATAGAGAAAACAAATTTGAAAAAATCAATAGCACCATTACGTTTCTTTATCGAAGGCATATGTGAATCTCCCCTTTAATACTTATCATGAAGTATAACACAATCGGTTATTTAAACTCAGGTATAATCATATCTATTAGGATATAATGAAAATATCGGAGGACTGTAGTATGCGTAAATTTGTATCCGTTATTTTGATTATATCTCTCGCTTTTGGCGTTTTTGGCTGTACTAAATCTTCTGGACGCGAGGTAGAACGTATCCCTGAAGGAACACCATGGTATACCGTTGAGACTGTTGAGGTGGGATCTGAATTTGACTGCTATGACTATAATATCGGAATGTTGACAGATGGTATTGTGGGACACATTACCTCCGGATATGTATATGTTATTAACGGCTCTTACGGTGGATATGGTGCTGATGAAGGTAATATAAGTGAACTTTGTTTATATTCGGATTCGGGCGAGCTGATTTCTTCAATCAATTATCATGATTACTTCATACAAGGGTATAACTTTCCTTTTTTGATGTATAATGATTTCTTTGTGGAGGATGATTCGGTTAAAGTTAAGGCATATAGTTATGCTGAGAATACATATAAGATTTTTAAGGCTGATTTCGAAAATTCAGAACTGGTTGAAGAATGTAGTTTGCCAGTTGTTTCTGGGTGGGATTGGGAGAATTATCTTTATGATGTTAAGTGCGGTGATTCAACACTTTATGTAGGCGTAGATTTTGAGCCTCCAGGACTTTCACTTCTGACTGTTGATGCATCAGGAAACTGCAATTTCTTTAATGTAAGCGAGAATTATCCGGAGCGTGCTCCCGAGAACGTTTATGAGCCGGTTGTTGTAAGTGATACTTCGGTACTTTTAATTCCTGCTTTGTATACAGGTGATATCTTTTTGTATGATTTTTCCGATAACAGCTTTACTGAGGTTAGTGATGAGTATTCATGGTTCCTTTCAGATTCCATGGGTAGGATTAACCTGAATCTTTCTTCTGACAGTGAACCATACTATATTGATGCTGAAGGTATTAAAACGGTTAATTTTGAAACAAATGAAATAGAGCCTTTGGTGTTATTTGAGAATATCGATATTAATAGAAACGACATTTCTGGGGTAAAGAATTGTAAAATTCTCGAATTAGATGAAGATCGGATTGTTTTTGCGGAATATTCAAATCTTAGGCCTTCACATACTATGGCTAAGATTTATATTGCGTCTCTTTCCGATACAAATCCAAATATAGGCAAGATAGTAATCACAACAGATGGTGACTGCGATATTGTCTATGAGGCTGTTTATAGATTTAACAGGACCGATGATGAGTACTTTGTGCGCGTAGTACCAAATAAATATAATTACTATCTTATCCCATATACTACTGAAGATGAGTATGATGAGGCATTACGTGAGTCCAAAAGGAATGCGGGAAATCAGATGATGGTTGATCTGATTGCGGGAGATTGTCCGGATGTTGTTTTCTACGTTAATGATTTTCCTCAACTTGCCAATTCAAATTGTATGATGGATTTGAATACTTACTATGAGAATTCCTCTATCCGTGATTCAGTTTTTGATAACTTAATTCGTGCTTCGATGATAGGAGATTCGCTTTACTCGATTCCTTTGCAGTTTGCCGTTAGAGGAATTGTGTTAAACGAGAATCGTTTTGAAGTTTCTGGGAATGGTATTTCATTTTCAGAATTTAGCAGGTTTGTGGATGAATATGCTAATGGCAAAAATCCTGTAGCAGATAATCAGTTGGACTTCCTTTCTATGATGGTTGCCAATAACTATGATTTACTTCTATCTTCTGATGGCAGAATAGATTTTTCCTCTGAAGTTTTCAGGGAAATAGCAGAGTATACCAAAACTAATGTAGTCAGACGAAATCCTTACGATTATTCCGGAGTTGTAACTAATGTAACCGATACCAAGGATTGGTTTGATACGCTTCAACAGATTTTTATGCCTTATTCATCTGCGAAATTTATCGGTTTCCCATCATGTGACGGAAGAGGACCGATGATGGTTCCGTGGCTATCGGTCTCAGTTACAAACAGTACTCCTGCTCCTGAAGGTGCGTGGAGATTTGTTTGTGCGCTTTTAGACTATGAAGCACAGACATATGTTACATCTCCTAACGGTATGTTCGGTACGACATGGGGAATTAATTCTCCAATAAACAGAGAAGCATTTTACACTGTCCTTTCTGAGAGTGTAGATTACTATAACGATTATGTTTTAGATATGAATAACATGATGGGCTGGGAAATGTATAGTTACGTTACCACTGAAGATGCTTCAGTCTGGGTAGAAGCGGTTGAATCTATAGATCATGCTTATATTTCCGATAGTGATGTAGAGGTCATTATTTATGAAGAGATGCAGGCATATTTTGCAGGTGATAAAACCCTTGATGAAGTTATTAATATTATGAATGACAGAGTTCAAACTGTTATGAATGAGAGATCGGCTTAGTTTTGTTCGTTGACATTAAGTTTTGCCAACAAACACACTGATTCTACATGGCTGCAGTTTGGGAACATGTCCACGGGGTGACAGGAGATAATTTTATATCCACTGTCTGTTAGTGGCTTTAAGTCACGCGCAAGAGTAGCTGGGTCACATGACACATAGGAAATCATGCGAGGATTAAGGTTAATCAGATACTTTACAAATGTTGGATGCATTCCCTTACGAGGCGGGTCAACTATTGCCGCATCAGGTATTGGAAGTTTTTCCTTCTTAAAATCGAATTTCTCAGCAGGACGACAGAAGAATCTTGCATCTTCTACTCCCGAAAGTTTTGCGTTGAGCTTTGCTGATTCTATTGATTCAGCGACACTTTCAACACCGATAAGTGTCTGTCCATCTCTTATGACACTTAATCCAATAGAACCTGTTCCACAGTAAAAGTCGCAGAAAACAGAAGCATCTTTAATTCCTTCAGATGCGAGTTCGTAAAGTTTTTCAGCGCCTTCAATATTAACCTGGAAGAATGCTCCAGCCTTGATTCTGAAGGTGCGTCCGCAAAGAATTTCAGTATAGAAATCGCTGCCATATAATGTGACACGCTTACCAGTTCTTGTTCTCTTCTCATGACCAAGTGAGCTTATTCTTAAAGTAATTCCTGTTAACTTAAATGGATCAATTGCCGATTCAATTTTGTCCTTAAGTCCAGTTGCATCAATATAGTCTTTGATGTCTCTGATAATTATCTCGTGTGAATCGTCGTAATCGTTTACGAACTCAATCATGAGTTCCCTTGTTCTTTCAGAGCCTCTTAAGATTACATCTGAAAACAAAAGTGTAGGGGCATCCTTAAAGACATCTTCTATCACATGTCGAATTTTGCCGAAAATCTCATATTCAAGATCACATGAATCCAAAGGTACAGGTTCATTTGAGTGATAAGACATAAGGCATAATCTGCCATCTCTTACTTTGTACTGCATGTGATTTCTGTAATTTGAAGTTCTCTTTGAAGGGTAGGTATCGTGCATTATGGAATCGAGCTCTTCTTCGCTTATTCCTCCGATACGCTTAAGACATTCACGCACCTTGTTTCTCTTATACAAAAGCTGTGCATCGTAACTTAAATGAGCGAGATTTTCTCCAGGAATATGTGTTCCAACAGGGAGGACTCGATCAGGCGAAATATTGTCGATTTTTGTCGCAATGGCACGTACGTAGCGCTTTTCTTCTGAAGTAACAGTACACTCGCAGACCTCGCCAATAAGAGCATCGTTCACAAAAATCTTCTTGCCAGATTCAAGTGTTCCGATACCCTCACCATCGTTACCAAGGTCAGTTATTAATATGTTCTTATATGTACTATTATCTTCGCTCATAGAACAATTCTACCATAGTGCTCGTCTTATATTCGGTAACGCTACAAATTGAGTCAATTTTGTAACAAAATACCCACCATGGCTTTTTTAACTGATTTTAGTGTTAAAATTATGGTCTATAAATATGTGAAAGGAGCAAAGACATGCCTTATTCTGATAAAGAGCCGGTTCGTAACAGCAGTCCTGTAGATCCAGAAAACAGTGCACTTGCAGATGAACTTCGAAGCACTCTTAAAGGTAAGCCAACAAGATCCGGGTTCAACCGTAGCTGGTTTCGCGAGATTATATCTTTCGTTGGAGATGTATTCAAACTCGTTGTAGTTCTTGTTTTGTGCGCATGTTTTGCTTTCGGTGGATTTGGTGCAGGTATGCTTCTTGGATACGTGTCTACTACAAAGCCACTTTCTATTTCTGATTTAACTCAGACTGAAGAGAATCAGACTTCTTTTGTTTATGACAGCCAGGGAAATGTAATTGCAAAGCTTACAGGTAACGAGAACGTTGACCGTATTTACGTTCCAATGAGCGATGTTATGAACACATATATCGATGAAGCAATCATAAGTATTGAGGATGAGCGTTTTTATGAGCACTCTGGTATCGATATCAGACGTATCGGTAGTGCCATTTTGTCTGCGCTTGCAAATGGAGGTACTGCCCAGTACGGTGGTTCTACTGTAACACAGCAGACAGTTAAGCTTATTTCTGGTCAGGATCAGCACTCCACATCCCGTAAGGTTCAGGAGTGGTTCTCTGCCATGGAACTTGAGCAGCAGCTTTCGAAGGACGAGATTATGGAGCTTTATATTAACCTTGCTCCTATGGGCAACAACTATGTTGGAATTCAGGCAGCAGCGCAGAATTACTTTGGTAAGGATGCATCTGAGCTTAATCTTGCTGAGTGTGCGCTTCTTGCAGGTCTTCCAAAGAGCCCATCTTACTATAATCCGCTTCGTGAGTCTGGAAGACGTAATGCTCTTCGTCGTCAGCGTATCGTTCTTGGAAAGATGCTTGAACTTGGACACATTACTGAGGAAGAGTATCAGGAAGCACTTAATACTGAACTTATCTTTAAGGTAAATACATTTAATGGAGCAACAGATATCAACTCATATTTTGCTGAGTATGCTATTCGTGAAGTAATTAACGATTTTGCTGCTTCAAGAAATATCTCAACATCTCTTGCTACAACTATTATTTACAATCGTGGTTACCACATCTATACAACACTTGAGCCTAATGTTCAGTCTGTTGTAGATGAAGCTTTTAATACACAGAACCTCTTCCAGACAGATCCTTCAATTCTTGCAGATCTCCCTGAGAAGCCTCAGGCCGGAATGGTTGTAATTAATGTTCAGACCGGTGCTATTGCTGCTATGCAGGGAGGCTATGGAAGAAAGCCTGGAAATCTTGTTCTTAACAGAGCAGTAGATGCCTATAGATCTCCAGGTTCATCAATGAAGCCTATTCTTGATTATGCACCTGCTCTTGAGATGCAGCGTATAACTCCTGCAATGACATTTATCGATGAAGAGAGTCATTTTGATCCTAATAACCCAGATGCTGTTTGGCCACTTAATGCTGACAGATCTTATGCAGGACCAATGACAGTAAGACGTGCTGTTGCATCTTCTAAGAATACAATTGCTGTAATGGTATGGAATGAAGTCGGAGGAGACGATGCATTAAGATTCCTCCAGCGTCAGGGTATCGACAGAATTGGTGAGGGCGCATATCCAGCTCAGGCAATCGGTGCTTTTACAACAGGTATGTCACCGCTTGAGATGTGTGCTGCTTATAACACTCTCGCTTCAGGTGGTACTTACACAAAGCCATATTCTTATACATCTGTTACAGATAACGATGGTAACCAGGTTCTTCAGGTAAATCCAATAAGCACACGTGTTTACTCAACTGAAACAACGTTCCTTATGAGTGATATGCTCGAAGACGTAATCACAGCTGGTACAGCTTCAAGTTATGCTTCAATCATAACTAATGACGCTGGAGAATATATCGGAACAGCTGGTAAGACTGGTACAACAGATGATAACCTCGATAAGTGGTTCTGTGGTTACACACCTTATTATTCTGCTGCAGTATGGTATGGATACGACAACCGTCTTCGTCAGACAGTTATTCCATCCTGTGACCGTAGTAATGCCATCAGAATCTGGTATTACGTAATGAGCAGAATTCATGGTAACTGCGCATCTGTTGGATTCCCACGTCCAGAGTCAATTATCTCTTTGGAGGTTTGCTCATCTGGTTACTATGCAAATGAGTACTGTACAGCTGCAGGAACAACAACAATTGATTATTTCGTTACTACATCACCTCTTACACCTTCAACGGACAACCCATGTCCACTCCATCAGGCACCAGTGGATGATCAGCAGTACGATGAGAATGGATTCCCAATCGATCCACCTTAGTATTTTGTAAAGGATAAGTTTATATGAAGCGTGATTTTGAACTTAAAACAGAAAGACTTGTAATTAAACCTCTTGGAATTAAATATCTTGAGACCTGTCATGAGTATGCAAGTGATCCTGAGAATACAAAATACATGCTTCATCTTCCTGCGGATGACATTGAAGGCACAAGAGCATTTCTTCAAAGCTGTGATGAGATGTGGCTTGACGATAATGATCCTGAGTATGAATGTGCTGTTTTACTTGATGGCGTTCATATTGGTGGTATCAGTATTTACCTTGAAGGTGATTCCGGAGAACTTGGCTGGATAATGAATAAGAAATACTGGGGCAACGGATATATTCCTGAAGCTGCAGCAGCATTTCGTGATTATGCTATAAATAGTCTTGGCGTTCGTCATCTGATTGCACACTGTGATGCTGAGAATGTTGGTTCTTATCGCGTTATGGAAAAGATTGGGATGAAGTTTGTCGATAAATATCCTGGAAGACGTAATAAACTTACTCCTGAAGGGGAAGACAGATACGAACTTTTATATAGGTTAGATGTTTAATTATTAATATGTGTCTCAGACTGATTTTAAGTCTGAGACATTTTTTTTTGTGTCCAAAATGACATTTGTCATATTTGGAAGTGATGCTGTTCACTACGCCCAATAACGCGAAAGTGTGAGAATACTATCGTAAAGTTAAAAGAAAAGACCATGGAGGTTTAAATATATGTCAGAGATTATTAAAGTTGACGGACTTGTAAAAAGATATAAGGAGTTAATCGCTGTTGATAACTTTTCAATGAGTGTTAAGGAAGGTGAGATCCTTGGACTTCTCGGACCAAACGGATCTGGTAAGTCAACAACAATCAATTGCCTTCTTTCGCTTCTCGAGTTCAATTCAGGAAAGATCACAATCATGGGCAAGGAGATGAGCCCAAAGGCATATGACCTTAAAGCTCAGATTGGTGTAGTTCCACAGGATATGGCAGTTTTTGAGTCACTTACAGTTGAAGAGAATGTTGATTTCTTCTGTGGTCTTTACATCAAGGACAAGGCTCTTCGTAAGAAGTACGTTGATGAAGCAATCGACTTCGTAGCAATCGGAGACTTTAGAAAGTTCAGACCAAAGAAACTTTCTGGCGGACTTAAGAGAAGACTTAATATCGCATGTGGTATCGCTCATAAGCCAAAGATCATTATTTTCGATGAGCCTACAGTTGCAGTAGATCCACAGAGCAGAAACAAGATTCTTGAAGGAATCGAAGAGCTTAACAAGCAGGGTGCAACAATTATTTATACTTCCCACTACATGGAGGAAGTTGAAAGACTTGCAAATCACATCGTAATTATCGATAAGGGTACAAAGATTGCTGAAGGTACTGTTGATGAGCTTAAGGGAATGATCAAGACAGGCGAACTTATTTCAATCGAGGTTAAGGGTGTTGAAGAGAAGATTATCGATAAGATTAGAGATCTTCCAAACATTTTCAGAGTTGATTATACAAATGGTCTTCTTAAGGTTGAGGCTGGTAACGGCAAGCACAACGTACTTGATATCGTAAACCTCTTGCAGAATGAAGGTTATGCAATGAAGAAGATTTCATCTGAGCAGCCAACTCTTAACGATGTATTCCTTGAGCTTACAGGTAAGGCATTAAGAGACGAGTAAAGGAGAATAAAATGTTTAGTTATTTTTTGAAATTAAGACTTAGAAACAAAGCATTTGTTTTCTGGTGTCTCGTATTTCCCCTTGCACTTATGACATGTTTTAAGGTGGCATTTGGAAATTTAACTACAGATCAGAAGATCGATACAAAAGAGATTGCTGTTATTTATGAAGATGATTCTTCAATGTATGCTAACGGATTCTCAGAGCTTATGGATAATCTTTCGGAAGAAGGCAGCAACGGTGACGAGATACTCTTTCATGTAAATGATTATGATTCTGAAGATGAAGTAAGAGATGCTCTTATCGAAGGTAACCTCGATCTGGCATTTAAAGTTTATGACGATGAGGTTGAACTTTTACTTCCTAAGGCATATACAGATACAGCGTGTGCAGTAGGAAAGGCAGTTGCTGATAGTTATATGAATAACTACGAGATGATTTCAACTGCTTTCGAGACTGACCCAGTGAAGGCACAGGAGCTTTTGGATAACATTGGTGAAGATCTTGATTTTGTATCTCCTAAGGAGAGTGATTTCGTTGATGAATCACCAAATCCATATATCTGGTATTTCTATAGTTCACTTGTAATGGGTATCTTCTTTAATGCTAATAACGGTACAGAGATTATCTCCGAGATTAAAGCCGATGTTTCTACAGAAGGACTTAGAGTAAGTATCAGCCCTAAGCAGAAATCTAAGCTTATCTTTGCTTCTTATTCTTCATGTCTTACAGTAGCGGTTGTTATTAATATCATTCAGCTTTTAATCATGAAGTATGTATTTGAAGTACCAATGGGTGGCAGCATCTTAAAGCTTGCATGCTTTATCCTGGCAACAAACGTATTTGCAATTGCATTTGGTATCGTATGCGCATGCCTCTTCAAAGGTTCCAAGGATTCAAGATCAAATAAGACAACATCAATCATCATGGCATCTGTTTTCTTATCAGGTGAGATGGTAGCTCAGCTTCCAGGAATATTAGAGACAGCATGTCCAATTATTAATGACATCAATCCAGCAACAGTAATGAATATGGCGCTCTTCAGACTCGCATATTCAACCAGCGACTTTGATTTCTACATCAATATGATCAAGATCGTTGTTATGGCAATTATCTGCCTTGTAATTAGTGTAATTATTTTAAGGAGGGAAAAGTATGCATCTGTTTAAGCATTTCTTTAAGTTACTTTCCAGAAACAGAACAGGACTTATTATTTATGGAATCA
Source organism: Saccharofermentans sp. (assembly GCA_045598005.1). Taxonomy (GTDB): domain Bacteria; phylum Bacillota; class Clostridia; order Saccharofermentanales; family Saccharofermentanaceae; genus Saccharofermentans. Next base: position 33,359 of record JAZLLF010000028.1, read on the forward strand.
TAACTATTGTTATGGCGGCTCTCCTTATTATGACTGCTTCTTCTCAGAAAAATGCAACTACTGGCGTTACAGTTGAAACCAAGTCATACGACATTAGCTATGTAGATAACGATAATTCCAAGTTATCAGAAGGTCTTATTGAGTACCTTTCAGAGAATAACAACGTAACTGATTATGGCGATAAGGATGAGACAGAAATCAGTAATATCGTTTTCTTCGGAATCACTTCATACCACTTCACAATTCCAGAAGGTTTTATGGATAGTATCGAGGATGGTGACGATAGTAACGGAATCACTTTCGAGACAGCTAATGGTAACGATGGCTATGCCTCATTTGATATCGATAGCAAAATTAATAGCTACCTTAATACATATCGTAACTATAGAATTCTCGGCTTAAGTGAAGATGAAGCAATTACTAAGGCTAAGGAAGTTCTTTTGAATGTTGCTCCAGCTACAGTAGTTGCCGAGGACGATGAGGCAACAACAGCAAGTGAGAAGGAAATCGTTATTTTTAACATCAACCAGTATTTCCCATATCTCGTCTTGGGTCTTCTTACTCTTGGTGTTGGCCACACAATTCTTATCACAAATAAAAAGGAACTTCTTGATAGAAACAGTGTTTCTCCAGTCCCAGCTAATATGACAAAGTTTATAAATATTTTGGGCCTTATCGTATCAGGAATTGTTTTCTGGGGAATTCTTATGGCATTTAACTTCATTTATGGAGCAGGCACTGAGATTATTGAAAACTACGGATGGATCATTGCTGTTAACTCACTCCTTTGTACTTTTACATGCTGTGCAATTGCAGCACTTCTTACAAATCTTATTAAGGCAAGTAATACTCTTAGTATGGTTACAAATATCGTGAGCCTTTCAATGGCATTCTTCTGCGGAGTATTTGTTCCAATGAGATTTATCGGAGAGAAGGTACTTTCTTTCTCAAAGTTCCTTCCATACTATTGGACAATCTATGTTAACAATATGACTTCAGAAGTTCTTTCAAAGTATGCTTTTGATATGCATCAGGTTTGGATTTGCTTCGGTGTTGAACTTCTTTTCGCAGTTGCAATTTCAGCTATTGCAATCATCGGTACATCAAAGCGTATAATTAAGGCATGATTCAGGGCATTAAAGACAAAGTTTTAATCATAGTATTAACTATAGCCGCCATCGTTCTTATAGCAGAGGACGTGACGGCTATTCACGTTTGTGTTGTCTTAGGATCGATAATTATTGCTGCTCTTGATGTGCTTTTCAAAAAGCGTGTGTTGCCTTTTGTTTATGCGGCGTTATCGTTAGTTGCAGTTTACTTTACGCCATATGCTATTTTTATGTTTCCTATGGCAATTTACGTCCTTGTATCCAAGAACAAATCCTACGAATTTTCCATGGCAGGCGCAGCTTTTGTGATAGGTCTTGTAGCTTCGAAGGGTTACCTGGAAGGCACTTTGCTGTTTATACTGAGCGTGGCAGCAGCGTACATCGCATTCTTTAATAACTATTATCACGACATCATAGGCCGTTCGACCGTTGCTTTTGACGAAGCACGTAAAGAGGCTTCTGACAATGCTCGCAAGAGGCGTGAACTTCGCGAAAAGGCTGATTCCGAAATCTACACAGCAAGACTTAAGGAACGTAATCGTATTGCCCGTGAGATTCATGATAATGTTGGTCATATGCTTACAAGAGCGGTGGTTCAGATGCAGGCAATTCTTGTTGTAAATAAAGATGAGAACATGAAGCCGCTTCTTGAATCTGTAAATGCTACTGTGAATGAGGCGATGACAAATATCAGAAGAAGTGTTCATGAACTTCATGATGATTCGATTGATCTTTCTATCGGAATTAACGAGCTGGCGTCAGTGCTGAAGGAAAGATTTGACGTTAACGTAACTACTTCTCTGGAGTCTCCAGTTCCTAACGAGACAAAGATGCAGATTCTTGGAATAATTAAGGAAGCAGTTACTAATATTGCAAAGCATAGTAATGGTAAAAAGGCTGATATAGAAGTTGTAGAGAATGTAACTTTCTGGCGTATCGAAGTCTTTGATGACGGTAAGTCCGAAAGGCTTGAATTGTCTGGCAATTCGGATTTTGCGTCTCTTGGAGGAGACCATGGAATTGGTTTAAGTAACATCAATTCAAGAGCGCTTTCGCTTGGCGGAAGAGTAGTGGTAACAGGTGGCGATAACGGATTTAAGATAATGGTTACAATACCAAAGTCATAACGGCGGGAGAGTAGAATTATGAATTTGATGATAGTAGATGACGATCCATTCGTAACACAGTCTTTGAAGATTATTCTTGAAAGTGACCCTGAGATAAAGGTTACGAAGATTTGTGCAAACGGAAAGGAAGCAATTGCTTCTTATAGTGAAGTTAAGCCTGATGTTGTTTTGTCTGATATCAGAATGGAAGAAACAGACGGACTTACAGCAACAGAAGAGATTTTAAAGATTGATCCTGAAGCGAAGGTAATTCTTCTTACAACTTTCCTTGATGACGAATATATTAATCGCGCTTTGAAGGTAGGAGCACATGGTTATGTTTTGAAGCAGGACTGCGCTTCTTTGGGTGATGCAGTTAAAGCTGTTTATGGTGGACAGACTGTTTTCGGAGGCAAGATTGTTGAGCGCCTTCCTAATCTTATGAACCGCAAGGAGAGTTTTTGCTGGGAAGACTACGATATTACTCCAAAGGAGAGAGAACTTGTTGAGCTTGTTGCAGAAGGCCTTTCCAATAAGGAAATCGCAGCAAGAATGTATCTTGGCGAGGGTACTATCCGTAATCTTATGAGTTCCGTTCTTAATAAACTTGATCTTCGCGACCGCACTCAGCTTGCGTGCTTTTACTATCAGAGAATCGTGTAATTTCAAATTTCTCAGACTCTTTACGTAATTTTCTAAAATTCTCGAAATGGCGTGTTTTGGGCAATTACTTTGATTATCAAAGGAATTTTGCCGTCAATACGCCACTTATATTGTTAATAATCTGAAAATGTTTATTTTTTGTACTTTCAAAAGGGTATTTTTCACGTTTCTAATTTAGAATCATTCTAATTTAGTCTTGTATTATGATTTTCATTTTGTTATAGTGTATTCACATTTAAAAGCTTTATAAATCAGAAAGGATATAAAAGACTATGAAAGATTTTGAACAGTGGTCATCTTTTGAAGGTCGTCTCTGGAAAGAGGAAGTTAACGTTCGTGACTTCATCCAGAAGAACTACACAGAGTATTTAGGCAACGAGGACTTCCTCGAGGGAACAACTGAAGCTACAGATAAGCTTTGGGCTAAGGTTTCCGAGCTTTATAAGGAGCAGCGTGCTAAGGGCGGTGTTCTTGACATGGATACAGAGATTGTATCTTCTATCACATCACATAAGCCTGGTTACATCTTCGAGGAAGAGGATATGCACTCACTCGAGACAGTAGTTGGTCTCCAGACAGACAAGCCTCTTAAGAGAGCATTCATGCCATTTGGTGGTATCAAGATGGCTGAGCAGTCATGTGAGACATATGGCTACACACCAAGCCCAGAACTCCACAAGATTTTCACAGAGTATCACACAACACACTCTGATGCTGTATTCTCAGCTTACACACCAGAAATCAGAGCTGCAAGAAGAGCTCACATCCTCACAGGTCTCCCAGATACATACGGTCGTGGACGTATCGTTGGTGACTACAGAAGAGTTGCTCTTTACGGTATTGATTTTCTTATCGAGAAGAAGCAGGAAGACCTCGCTAACTGCGGTTGCGGCGTAATGACAGATGATGTTATCCGTCAGAGAGAAGAGCTTGGCATGCAGATCAAGGCTTTGAAGCAGATGAAGCAGATGGCAGCTTCATACGGTTACGACATCTCACTTCCAGCTAAGGATTCAAGAGAAGCTATCCAGTGGCTCTACTTTGGTTACCTCGCTGCTATCAAGACACAGAACGGTGCTGCTATGTCAGTTGGACGTGTAGCTACATTCCTTGATATCTACTTCGAGAGAGACCTTAAGGCTGGTAAGATTACAGAGTCTGAGATTCAGGAGCTCGTTGACCACTTCACAATGAAGCTTCGTATGGTTAAGTTCGCAAGAATCCCAGCATACAATGAGCTCTTCTCTGGTGACCCAGTATGGGCTACACTCGAGGTTGGTGGACTTGGTCAGGATGGCCGTTCAATGGTTACAAAGACTGACTATCGTTTCCTCCATACTCTTGAGAACATGGATCCAGCACCAGAACCAAACCTCACAGTTCTCTATTCAAAGAGACTCCCATCTAACTTCAGAAAGTATGCTTCACATATTTCAATCACAACATCTTCTATCCAGTATGAGAATGATGATGAGATGAGACCAGTATGGGGTGATGACTACTCAATCTGCTGCTGCGTATCTGCTACACAGACAGGTAAGGAGATGCAGTTCTTCGGTGCTCGTGCTAACCTCGCTAAGTGCTTGCTCTACGCTATCAACGGTGGTGTAGATGAGCTTGATAAGGTTCAGGTTTCACCAGCTTATGCTCCAATCATGGACGAGTATCTTGACTACGATGTAGTTATGAAGAAGTTTGATGTAATGATGGACTGGCTCGTTGACCTCTATGTTAACTGCTTGAACCTCATCCACTACATGCACGATAAGTACTACTATGAGGCAGCTGAGCTCGCTCTTATCGATACAGATGTACGTCGTTCATTCGCTACAGGTATCGCTGGTTTCTCACACGTTGTAGATTCACTTTCAGCTATTAAGTACGCTAAGGTTAAGACAATCCGTGACGAGAGCGGTCTTGTTGTAGATTTCGAGACAGAGGGTGATTTCCCAAGATATGGTAACGATGATGACAGAGCTGATAACATCGCTGTTGAGCTCCTTGACACATTCATGAAGAAGATCAAGAAGCACCACACATATAGAGACGCTGAGCCTTCAACATCTATCCTTACAATCACATCTAACGTTGTATATGGTAAGAAGACAGGTTCACTTCCTAATGGACGTAAGGCTGGAGAGCCTCTTTCACCTGGTGCTAACCCAGCATACGGTGCAGAGCAGAATGGTCTCGTAGCTTCTATGAACTCTGTAGCTAAGCTCCCATACACATGGGCTCTTGACGGTATCTCTCTTACACAGACAATCAACCCAGGTGCCCTCGGACACACAATCGAAGAGCAGGTAGATAACCTCACAACAGTTCTTGATGGTTACTTCTCACAGGGTTCACACCACGTTAACGTTAACGTATTTGGTGTTGATAAGCTCCGTGACGCTCAGGAGCATCCTGAGAAGGAAGAGTACGCTAACTTCACAATCCGTGTATCTGGATATGCTGTAAGATTTATCGATCTCACAAGAGAGCAGCAGAATGACGTTATCGCTAGAACATGCCACGACAGAATGTAATATTCTGATTTATAAAGCATAATGGTGACAGCCATCTCCTTCGGGAGGTGGCTGTTATTATTTGCCGCATTTTTAGTTAGTTAATGAGAAACGCTAAAGTAGTGAAGCTTAAAAACTTCAAAAATATGGTTCTATCGGTTATATTAAAACAAGTAAATTAACAGAAGGTGATTATATATGGCTAAGGGTTATATTCATTCATTTGAAAGCTTCGGTTCTGTAGACGGACCTGGAGTAAGATATATTGTATTTCTGAGTGGATGTGCAATGCGTTGCCAGTTCTGCCATAACGCAGATACATGGGATATGAAGGCTGGAACTGAATATACAGCTGATGAAGTTCTTGAAAAAGCTTTAAGATACAAGGCTTACTGGGGAGATAAGGGTGGTATCACTGTAAGTGGTGGCGAGCCAATGCTCCAGATTGATTTTCTTACTGAGCTGTTTAAGAAGGCAAAGGAGAAGGGCGTTCATACAACACTTGATACAAGTGGTAATCCATATACAAAGAATGAACCATATCATTCAAAGTTTTTAGAACTGATGAAGTATACAGATCTTGTTATGCTCGATATTAAGCATATTGATCCTGAAGGACATAAGATTCTTACAAAGCAGCCACTTAATAATATTCTTGAGATGGCAACTGAGCTTTCAGAGATGGGAAAGCCAATGTGGATCAGACACGTTCTTGTTCCAGAGCGTAACGATTACGATGAGTATCTTTATAAGCTTAAGGAATTCATCGATACTCTTAAGACAGTAGAAAGAGTTGAGGTTCTTCCATACCATACTCTTGGTATTCACAAGTGGGAGACACTTGGAATTCCATATGAACTTGATGGCATCGATTCCCCAACAAAGGAACGAGTAGATAATGCCCGTAAGATTTTGGGAGCATATGGCAGTGTCGAATTATAAGGCAGTAATTTTTGATATGGACGGTGTCATTTTTGACACTGAAAGAATGGTAGTTAAATGCTGGAAGGTCATTGCTGACAAGTATAACATTCCAAATATTGAAGACCACTGCAGAGAAGCTACTGGTCTTAATGTAGCTGCAACGAAGGTTGTTTTCGAGAGAAGATACGGAACAGATCTGCCATATGAGGATCTCAGAAGCGAGCGTAAGGAAATCTTCATGAAGGCGTTTAATAACGGCGAAGTTGATATTAAGCCAGGTGTTGTTGAGCTTTTGAAGTTCTTAAAAGAGAACGGAATAAAGACAGCAATTGCGTCTTCAACTTCAAGTGCGACTGTTACTTATGAGCTTAAGCTTATGGGACTTTATGACTATTTTGATGAAGTAGTCTGTGGTGACATGGTAAGTAAGAGTAAGCCTGATCCTGAGATATTTCTACTTGCAGCAGAAAAACTCGGTGTAAAGCCTTGTGAAGCTTTCGGAATTGAGGATTCATATAACGGAGTAAGGGCACTTCGCGCAGCTAATCTTCACACAATAATGGTTCCTGACATGATTGAACCTGATGATGAGATGAGGAAACTATCTGATATTATTCTTCCTTCATTGATTGAAACGAAGGAATATATTAAGGAGAGACTTTAATGTCCAAAAATAAAGTGAATTCCCAGGATCTCGATATTTATGAGGATCTTAAGAGTAAGGACGAAGAGTTCAACACATACGAGACTTCTGACGAGCAGATTAAGCTTAGTCCACTTGCAATTATTTATATTGCCATAAGCTTAATCGCAGTGATTGCGGTTACACTTTACGGGAACGGCACTTCCACAGGAGCTGAACTTTCCTGGCTCAGGTACGTTCTTTGCGGGCAGCTTTTCGCTGGAGTTGGCGTAATTATGTTTAAAAAATCCCGCGAAAGCAGTAACAAAACGAAGAATCAGTCTTCAGGAGTAATGCTTATTGTCGCTGGAATTATTGTTGTAATTCTTGGAATCATTAAGAGGTTTATATAATGGCAACATTTGTGATCGCAGACACACATTTCGGAGAAGAGAATAACCTCACGTACTTTAACAGGCCCTTTAAGGATGTTGATGATATGAATGAGGGGATGGTCAGAAGATGGAACAGCGTCGTTATGCCTGAAGAAACTGTTTTCCATCTTGGAGATGTTGGTGATCCATCTTATGTAAAACGACTTAACGGTCATAAGATACTGATTATGGGTAATCACGACAGAAAGCATTCCATGGATTTCTGGCGTGAAGCAGGCTTTGATGAAGTCTACAGATTCCCGATTCTTTATAACGATTTCATTCTCCTTCAGCATGAGCCACCAGTTTATATTAACGAAGAACTGCCTTATGCCTGGATTTATGGTCACGTTCACAGCTTTGATACTTATGAGACTTTGACAAAGAGAACCTGCTGCGTGTCTGTTGAAAGATGGAATTATACACCGGTAGACATTAATGAGATTATTAACAAAATGAAGGAACGTTCATGATTAAATTAGTAGCAGTAGATATGGATGGAACTCTTCTTAACGATAAGAAGGAATATCCAAAGGATTTCCCAGCATGGGTTAAGTCTCATAAGAATGTAAAGACCGTTCTTTCAAGTGGCAGACAGTACTATGCCCTTCGAAAGCAGTTTGAAGAAATTGCTGATGACGTAATCTATATCGCAGAAAATGGCGGCGTTGTCTTTATGGATAATAAAGTTGTTTACGAAGACAGCATGTCACCATTAGATGTAAGAGAATGTCTTGATATAGCGCTTAATCTTCCAGGAGTAATCCCACTTGTGTGTGGTGTTGAGGCAACATATTATTGTGAAGGCACTCCGGAAATTCTTGGAGAAGCCATGAAGTACTATGAGCGAATTGTTCCTGTAAAGGATCTTCGCCTTGCAATTAATATGGATCGTATCTTAAAGATTGCAGTTTTTGTAAAAGATTTTAAGGCGCAGGAAGTTCATAACAGCTTCCCAAAACTTCCAGAAGGAACTGCATCTGTGCTTTCGGGAGACAGCTGGATTGACCTCGCGAACGAAGGAGTAAGTAAGGGACCAGCGTTAAAGTTCCTTATGGAGAAGCTTGATATAAAAAGAAGCGAAGCGGCTGCATTCGGCGATTTTCCTAACGATGTAACAATGTTACAGGCAGTAGGTGAGAGCTACGCGATGTGTAACGGGCACCCTGATGTCATCGATATCGCAAAGCACGTGACACTTAAGGACAACAACGAAGAAGGTGTAATGTATACGCTTCGTTCCCTCGAAAGTGAAATGCAGTAATAGAATATTTCACATTGTATTTACACTTTAATCTGTCGCTAGCGCGATAATATAATTGTAAATATGTCTTTTTAAAGGGAGATTAAAATGGAAATTAAATATCTTGGACATGCATGTTTTAAAATTACAGAGAATAAGTTTGCAGTAATTCTTGATCCATATAAAGCAGGATCAGTTCCTGGCCTTAGCCCGCTTAAGGAAACTGCTAATCAGGTTATTCCTTCTCATATGCATGATGATCATTCAGGTCTTCGTGAGGTAAAGTTATCAAGCACACGTGTTGATGCACCATTTGCATTGAACTTTATTCCAACTTATCACGATGATCAGCTTGGAACATTAAGAGGTCCTAATAATGTGACTATCTTAAGTTTTGGAAATATCACAGTTGTTCATATGGGTGATATTGGATGTGAATTATCAGATGATGAATTGGAGATTATTAAGGACTGTGATGTTCTTTTGATTCCTGTAGGAGGATTTTTCACTGTATCCCCTGAAATCGCTGCTGATTATGTACGTAAGCTTAATCCAAAGATTACTGTTCCTATGCATTACAGAACTGCAAATATTGGATATGACGTTATTGGTACTTTGGATGACTTTTTGAAGAACTTCAAAGATGGAGAGATAGAAATCTGTGAGGCAGATTCTGTGCTTGAATTAACTAGCAAGCCAGAAGGCCATAAGATTCTTTGTATGAAGCCTGAAAAGGCCATGTGATAAATTTTAGTTAAGTAAAATTTGTAACACAAAACCCACCTTCTTTTTGGTAGAATTATTTACCGAAAGAAGGTGGGATTTCTTATGTTTAAAAAAGGTTTTGACAACGACAAGTACACACAGCTTCAGTCACAGAATATCCGTGACAGAATTAACCAGTTCGGTGGTAAGCTTTACCTTGAGTTTGGTGGTAAGCTTTTCGACGATTATCATGCATCAAGAGTACTTCCAGGATTTGAGCCTGATAGTAAGATTAAGATGCTTATGCAGCTTAAGGCTGATGCTGAGATTGTAATCGCAATTAATGCAGATGCTATTGAGAAGAATAAGAAGCGTGGTGATATTGGTATCACATACGATCAGGAAGTTCTTCGTCTTATCGATGCCTTTACTGAGTGTGGCCTTTATGTAGGTAGCGTATGTATCACACAGTATAAGGGTCAGCACCTTGCTGAGAAGTTCGAGCAGAAGCTTCGTCAGCTTGGCGTTAAGTGCTATAAGCACTACCCAATCGAAGGATATCCTTCAAATATCCCACTTATCGTTAGTGATGACGGATATGGTAAGAACGACTATATCGAGACAAGTCAT
>JAZLLF010000029.1:0-47597 GCA_045598005.1 Saccharofermentans sp.
AACATAGATATATGCGGAAGCACCATTTACAGAAATGTGATAATAACCTGTTTTAAGATTAGTACCCTCAAAGTAATCAGACTTAATCTGATCAAAATCGAGCTTAATCTTCTGTGTTGAATAATTAGCTCTGAATGTCAAAACGTCTCTGTTAAGGAAGTTCACACGTGGTTCAGGTGAATAACGTGCGATACTTGTAGTATAGAAACAACTAATCTCATAGCTCTGACCTACTGTAAGTCCACTTACGCTTACTTCAAGGCTACCTGTATAACCTACATAATAGTAAGGTGTAGATCCAGCAACACTCTCGTGATAACCTGTCTGTGAATGAACTGACATTGTTGATGCAGCCTGAACAGCATTCTGTGAAAGAGCTGTGCCAACAAATGAGAAAGCCATTACAGCGACAAGCAATGCACTTATCTTCTTAATTAACTTCATATCTCTTCTCCTTTAGATAAAATAGCAAGCGTAGTTTAACACGCATCTGCGTGTCTATCAAATATTCGTGAGAAAATAATCACAAAGCGACTACTAAACCTAGCGAAAACAAAAACCACCCTTTCGAGCATTGTTGTATAATTTCTAACAGATGTAAAAATGCGCCTTGGGGCAGAGACTGAAAAGAGGATTTAAGATGAAGATTGCAGCTTATAACTACAGAGATTTTGACGAGGCTTTCTATTTTGAGAAGTTTTCGAAGCAGTATAATGTGGAGATTGTTCCAATCAGGGACAACCCTACAGTAGAGAACGCACATCTTGCGGAAGGATGCGAGGGCGTAACTGTAATTACTCAGCCAATCACAGAAGATATCATCGCTATCTGGGACAAAATTGGTGTTAAACACATCTCTACAAGAACTATCGGCTACGATCATATTGATCTGGAGTCCGCAAAGCGCCACGGAATGCTCGTAAGTAACGTAACTTACTCTACAGGAAGCGTTGCTGACTACACTGTAATGCTTATGCTCATGTGCCTTCGCCGCATGAAGTCAATCATAAAGCGCGCTGAAGGAATGGACTATAATCTTCCAGGCAACATCGGACGCGAGATTAAGGACCAGATTATCGGCGTTGTCGGAACAGGTAAAATTGGAACTCACGTTATTAAAAATCTGAGCGGATTTGGCTGCAAGATCTTAGCCTATGATCCATATGAGAATCCTGAGGCAGGTGCTATCGCTGAATACTGCTCACTCGAGAGACTCTTTGCTGAGGCAGATGTTATTACTTTCCACACACCTGCAGTTGAGAGTTCTTTCCACATGGTAAACGCTGATACTATTAAGACAATGAAAGATGGCGTAATCATCATTAATACTGCAAGAGGAAGTATCATCGATACTCCTGCTTTCCTTGACGCGCTCGACAGCGGCAAGATTGGCGGCGCTGGCCTCGATGTAATCGAGAACGAGCTTGGAATCTTCTATGGCGACTATAAGTACAAGGTAATAGGCCACCGCGAAATGTCAATTCTTAAGGACTACCCTAACGTTCTTATGCTTCCACACATGGCTTTCTATACTGAGAATGCCATAAGCGACATGGTTGAGCATTCAATCTGCCATATACTTGAGGGCAAGAGCATTATTTAACGTGATTGCTGACTACGATTTGTATGACGCATGTCGCTTTGTCTAGAAATAGCCACATTCGTTTACAATTTGTAAATATTACTTAAAACAAAGTTGATTTTTAATGTGTTAGAATTCGGGTATGACACATTCAACACTAGAACTTCTTTATATATCTATATCTATTGTAGTAATACTGGTAGACCTTGTTACAGCCTGCCATGCTTTTGCTGAGCGCAAGAAAAAATCAAATTACCTCGGTATTGTAGGAATCGCTTCTGCCCTAGTTCAGGGTTTTTATCTATTGTCACTATTTGCTTCAACTTACTTTGGCGTTGCTGTATTTTCTGCTTTGTACTTTATAAGCGTAGACTTCGCGATTCTGTCGCTCCTTGTATTCTTCCACGTTTATTCGACTCCGGTTAATCGCCTGATTGATAAGGTAATGGCTTGCTCTTTGCTTGTTTTATTTATAGTTGACTCTATTCTTCAATTAGTTAACCCATTTAAGGAAATCATGGTGCATTTCCAGGATAATGGGGGAATTATAGCGCGCTATACATACGTGCAGTTACCACTATTTAAAGCACATCTTCTTTTTGCTTATATACTATTAGCTCTTGCTCTTTTCCGCATTATCGGAAACATCATTTCTGTACCAGGTGTATACAAGAGACCTTATGTATTCTCTTTTATAACTATTGTTATCGTTGCTGTCATTAACGGTTTCTTCCTCTTCTATCCATCTTTGTTTGGAAGCGAAGTTCTCGATTACTCAATCTGGGGCTACTCCATTGCAACTTTACTAATTTACATCAGCTGCTACCGTTACCCGCAGGTTGGAATGAAATCTTACTACCATGAATGGATTGTTGAGAACGTAAATCAGGGTGTTGCTCTGTTCGACTATAAAGATGAACTCATTATCGTTAATAACAAAGTAAAGCAGCTCTTCCCTGATAAGAAAATCAAGGCGGGCATGTCTATTAAAGAAGTTGCAAATGAACTCGAGCTTGCAATTCAGCCAAACAGAAGCAACGAGGATTACTCTTTACAGCACTATATAAAGCGCCCAAGTGGGGATATCCCTGTAAGATTTGACCACAGATGTCTTTCCGACAGCGTCAATAGAGGCATGGGACATCTCTTTGTATTCACTGATGAAGCAGGTGAAGTTGATCTTCTTACATCCTTCCACACATGGGAGAAGTTTAAGCAGGCACTTACCGACGAGCCTGAAACCTTTGGCAACTCCCTTATTGTTGCTGTCTGCGATATTAACGGACTTGGCGACATCAACAGAAGATTCGGTAAAAATGGAGGCGACCAGGCAATCAAGCTCCTCGCCAACTCTATTCGAAAGCATTTCGTTCACAGATCCTTCTTTGTAAGAGGTCAGGAAGCAAGCCTTATTGTTCTTTCGTGGGACAAAACTGTCGACGAAGTTAACAATCTTCTCGTAGCAGTTCAAGATGACCTAACCTCAATTGATAACCTTGGCTATTCACTTAATATCCAAAGCGCCATCGGCGTTGTTGGCAAGGATGATTCTGACATCCTAACTGTTACAAAGCAAGCATTTACAGGTATGAAGAACAAAAAGCTCCTCGATGTAAAATCGCGTCGTTCAGAACTTGTAACTTCACTTGTTAAAACTCTCGCCGAATGTGATAACGATACTGAAGAGCACGTTAGAAGAACTCAGACTCTTGGTGATGAACTTGGTAAGCGACTTGGTCTTTCAGATATGCAAATGAGTGATCTAGCGCTACTTTGTATCCTTCACGACATCGGTAAAATCGCTGTACCACTTGAAATTCTTAATAAGCCAGGCAAACTCTCAGATTCCGAATGGCGTGTTCTTCGAACACACTCTGATAAGGGTTACCAGATTGCAACAAGCTCTCAGGAATTGACTCATATCGCTGACATGATTAGACACCACCACGAGAGCTGGGATGGCCGCGGATATCCTGACGGACTTACAAAGGAATCTATCCCTTTGTTATCACGAATCATTGCAGTAGTTGACGCTTACGATGCAATGGTTAATGATAGAAGCTATAGACCAGCAATGCCAGTAGAAGATGCAATCAAGGAACTTCGCCGCTGCGCTGGAACTCAGTTCGATCCGACAATCGTCAACGAATTCATCAGAATGCTCCCAGAAATCGGTGAGATTGAATCTGCAAATGAACTGGACATCCTCACTGTTGCAACTTCTTCAAGCGACGTTCAGGTTCCACGAATCGATCCTGAAGTAACCGCAGTAAGTAACGTTCACGCAGTTAAATACGTTCGCTATGTTCTTAACGACAAGATGAGAATCATCGAAGCTGACAGCGGCTTTGAAGAATTAACAGGTTATAGCCAGGACGATTTGAAGAACGGCGTAATTACTCAGCACGACCTCCTCCCTGAAGAGGATCGAACAGAATATTTAAGACTTGTTGGTGAGCAGTTAAGCTCCAAGCCACTTGCTTATTTCGAGCACAGAATTAAGCGCAAGGATGGCACAATTATCTTTGTTTTCTGCTACGGCAAGGTTTACTACGATTCTGCTGAGAAGGCTGAGAAATCTGAGATTATTGTTTTCGACAGTGCTAATACTTATGCTGCGAAGATAATGATTACTGAGGAGAAGATAAAGGCGAATCTCAGGCTCTCGAAGTGGGAGGACAAGTACAGATGCGATTCCCTCACGGAGCTTCTTAATCACGAGGCTTTCAAGAATGATATTGAGCACCGCCTCCTCGACAGCGATGAGAAGATGATGCTCCTCATGATGGATGTGGACAAGTTCAAGGAGTATAACGACACATTTGGCCACAAGGCTGGCGACGAGTTCCTCATCATGCTTGCTCAGGCGTTGTCCTCAACTCTTCGCAAGGACGATCTGGCCTGCCGTATGGGTGGCGACGAGTTCGCAGCTGCACTTTTCTTCGGTGCGAATGTCGACAACAACATCATGATTGAACGTGCTCAGCAGATTTGTGACAAGCTCAATCTTATCCTCCTTTCTAACGGTGGCGGCACGAGCCTTTCAATGGGTGTTGTCATCAGGAACAAGGATCTTAACTACTTTGACAAACTCTACGTCTGTGCTGACAAGGCTCTCTATAAGGCCAAGGCCAAGGGCCGAAGCCGAATGATTGTTTATAACGAAAGTGATTTTGAAGAGTGATTTAATGGGCGGCCAGCTGGTCGCTCATTTTTTGTGGATATTTGACTGGTGATGACAGAGAGCTGTGTTAGCAAAACAGTTAGCGGAATTTTTTGTACTAACGGATTCACTAACATTGGGGCCTAAATCGGCTATTTGTTAGCAGATTGGTTAGTGGAATTTTCTGCACTAACGGATTCACTAACATTCGGCCCCAAATTACCGTTTTGTTAGCAAAACAGTTAACGTCTCGAAATTCCGTTAACAGATTCACTAACATCAACACAATAACGACAAGGCCACCCACCAGACCCAGGATAATCACATACAAAAATCCCCGAATCAGTAATCAAACTGGTTCGGGAATTAATTAATTTAATAAGACTATTTAATTAAACAGTTGCTGTGCCTGGGCGAAGGCCTACGCCTGAATCAGGAGTAGGTGCTGGAGCTGGAGCATCAGCTGATCCTTCTGGTGCTGACTCGCCTGAGTCACCAGTTGCATTTGAGCCCTTCTCACCAGCCTTGGCTGCAGCCGCTTCCTCCTCTGCCTTCTTGATGCCACGGAGGTACTCACCAGCATCGTCCATCTCTTCGTCGATGTCGTTTCCTACGTCAACGTTAAGTGGCTGACGCTTGAAGAGGATATCGTAGATGATTGGCACGATGTAAAGTGTCATGAGTGTTGCGTAAAGAAGACCACCAGCGATAACGATTGACATGCCTCGTCCAAGCTGGCTTGCCATACCTGAACCGAAGATCATCTGTGACATGGCAAGGATTGTTGTAAGAGCTGTCATGAGGATTGGTCTCATACGTGTGATACCTGTTGCAACGAGGGCATCGTGACGCTCGAGTCCTCCGATTCGGAGCTGGTTAGCGTAGTCTACAAAAACGATACCGTTATTAACTACCGTACCCATGAGGATTACGAAGCCCAAAAGGCTGAGCATTGAGAGCTGCTCATGAGCAATGATAAGACCGAACATACCACCTGTAAAGGCAAGTGGGATTGTGAAGAGGATAATGAATGGTGACAGGAGGCTCTGGAACTGAGCTACCATGATTACGTAGATGAAGAGGAGCGCGAGGGCTGCCATCTGGAGCATCTGTGAAACCATCTCATTAACCTGTGTTGTCTCACCACCGAGGTCGATTGAGTAACCGTTTGGAAGTGTCTTCTCATAATCATCAAGCTTTGGTGCAAGCTCTCTTGAGATAAGAGTTGTGTTATAACCTTCTGCTGTTGCAGCTGTTACTGTTAAGTAACGTGAGAGGTTCTCACGGTGAATACCTGCTTCAGCCTCTGTCTCAACAAGTTCTGCAAACTCGCTGAGCTTATGAATTGTTGTTGTCTCTTCTTCCTCTGTATCCTCATCGGAATCTGCATCTTCTTCATCGTCATCAGATCCTCCGAGACCAAATCCTGAAGCACCTGAACCTGAGAATCCTGAGCCAGAAGCTGAACCGCCACCAAAGCCAGTTGCGGCTGAGTCAAACTCCATATCCATGAGGTTTTCTCTTGTGATTGGTGAAGTGTTATCGTCGATGATAATCTTCATGTCCATGCCATCAATTGTTACTGTTGTTGCTGTAACAGAAGTCTGGAGACTCTGAGCAATCTGAGCATAAATCTGAGCAGTTGTGAAACCATAAGACATTGCGAGGTCACGGTCGATTACGAGGTGAAGGGCTGGCTCGTTGTCAGTTGAGCCGTCATCGATTTCGGTGAGACCTTCCTGCTGCTCAAGCATGCGTCCTACTTCCTCGGCAATGATGTGAAGCTGCTCGAGGTCCTTACCGTAAATGTTGATAGAGATACCAGAGCCACCACCAAGTGCTGACATATCTGACATACCACCACCGCTGATTGAACCTTCAGCGCCGCATGACACGATTGCTGCATCAATTTCTGATGTAATTCTGTCGATATCTGCTGCAGAAGCGCCATCCTTGGCAACAACGTAAACCATGTATGTTCCGTATCTTCCGCTGCCTGTTGCGCCACCTGTGAAAAGTCCTGATGTAGCACCAGAATCCATAATACCGAGCTCTTCGATACCATCGATTACAAGGAGCTTATCGATGATGTCGTCTACCATTGCGTAAGACTCTTCGCGAGTAAGCTCTTCAGGAGTTGTAATTGAAGCGTTAATCTCATTACTTGACATCTCTGGGATGTAAACGATACCCATCTTAAATACAGCGAATACTGATACTGCAAGAAGTACGAAAGCAAGAAGCAAAGGAGCTGCCTTATACTTCAAACACCACTTAAGGCTCTTTCCGTAAACATTCTGAATCTTAGAGAAGAACTTCTGCTCCTTTGGCTTGCTCTTACTAAGGAGTGTACTACATGAAGCAGGTACAACAGTAAGCGCCATAAAGAGTGAAGCTACAAGACAGTAGCCGATCGAAAGTGCAAGTGGGTAAAGAAGTGTCTTTACAGTTCCGCTCGCGAAAACAGCTGGTGCGAATACGCAGATTGTAGTAAGAGTTGACGCGATAATTGAACCCTTAACCTGCTTTGCACCCTGTACAGCAGCTCTTGCCGCAGGTACACCCTGATTACGAAGTCTTAAGATATTCTCCATTACAACGACCGAGTTATCTACCAGCATTCCTATACCAAGCGACAGACCTGACAGGGTCATCATGTTAAGCTCAAGACCTGTGAAGTACATAAGAACGAGTGCAAGAAGTACCGAAAGAGGGATACTGATTGCAACTACGAGTGTTGGCTTAACATCCTTAAGGAAGAGAGCAAGGATGATGATAGCAAGGAGTGCACCGAGAGCGATACTTGAGAAAATGCTTTCGACAATCATGCTGATGTAAACACCCTGGTCTACAAGAACTACGCTGTGCATTCCAGGATAAAGGTCTTCCATTTCCTTAAATGCCTTGTTACATGCCTTGGATACGTCGTTTGTACCTGAAGCGGACGACTTATAGATAGCAAGGATAATACCCTCGTTACCGTTAAGCTTTGTGTATGAATCGTCTGCGTTATCGATAACAATGATGTCAGCAACATCCTCGAGGCGGATTGTACCAAGCATCTCGTTATCAAGAAGAATCATCTCAGCGATTGATTCCTGAGTATCGAACTCATCACCAATCTTAAGGAGCCATGAGTTATCTTCGAGGTCGTCGATATAACCTGCTGGCATTGAGAAATTCTGTGCATAAATAATCTGTGACAAAGTAGCTGGGCTTAAAAGTGCGTCTGCGTTAGCGCTTGCGAGAGCCTGTTCCTTTGCAGCATCGTACTGCGCCTGAGCCTGATCCAACGCCTGCTGTGCCTGCTGAAGCTGCATTGTCATTGTTGAGAAAAGTACTGCGGCATCAAGCTGTGCCTGTGTAAGGCCAGCGTACATTGTTGATACACCACTAATCAGCTGTGGAAGCTGCGAAATCATCGCGCTGATTGCTACAAGCTGATTTCTTACTGCACCAGCTGAAGTAATCATTGTTCCTGCAGGGTCAATCTGAGCAACAAGTGCGAGCATTGCATTAATCGCATTAAGAGTTTGTGTTACATTTCCAGAAGTTCCGATGAGTGTTCCAACGGAAGAATCATCAAGTCCTCCGAGTGCATTCTGAAGCATTGTAATAAGTGTCTGAATCTGAGCAGAAAGCTGTGCTGCATCCTCTGCTGAAACACCTGCATCAGCAGCGATTGCGGCATTAATTGCTCCAACTGCTGCATCGTACTGAGCCTGAGCAAGAGCTGCCTCAGCTGAATCAGCACCGTAAGTATCGATTGCTGTCTGCAAAGCCTGTGAAGCATCTACTACATTCTGAGCAAGAGTTCTATAGTCTGTTGATGAAACACCGCTCATCGCAGCAACAATTGCTTCGATATAAGCCTGAGCCTGATCACCTGAAAGTGCCTCGCCAATACCCTGAGCTGCGCTGATTGCATCAAGCATCTGAGTAATTGCAGTCTGTGCCTGAGTAAGTGAAGTATTCTGTCTCTGCTGAGCATTCTGGAGTTCAGTTTCCATCTGCTGAAGCTGCTGAATAAGGTTGTTAATTGCCTGACGCATTCCCTCACCAGCCTGAGCAGCTGCCTCTTCGAGCTGACCGAAAATAGCATCTGACATTGTATCTCCAAAAGCTGCCTCAGCCTCATCGAGCGCCTCCTGAGCTTCATCGAGCTGCTTTCTGGCATCTTCAAGCTGCTGCGCAGCATCAGCAAGTGCGTCGTTAGTTGTCTCGAGAATATTCTCGTTAACCTCATCAATCTTATCCTGATTGAGTTCAACATGTACTGTCTGCTCTACAAGACCGATTGTGCTTATACTAGCAACACCTTCCTGTCTTGAAATATAAGGAATTACTTCGTAGTTAACAAAATCTGAAAGCTCATAAATATCGTAGCCATCACGCTCAACGGCAATATACATTGTCGCAACCATATCCATACTGATCTGCATGATGCTTGGAGTTCCTGCTCCATCTGGAAGACTTGACTCAAGCTGATTAAGTGCACTCGAAAGTCTAACCATGGCACTATCAAGATCAGTACCATCCTCAAACTCGAGCTGAACCATTGAGTAGTTATCTGAACTTGTAGACGCTACATTCTTTACACCACTTAACGTACCAAGCGCATTCTCCATTGGCTCAGTTACAAGCGCCTCAACCTTCTCAGGTCCAGCACCCGGATAAGTAGTAATTACAATCATGTAAGGCAAACTAATCTCTGGAAGAAGATCCATTGACAAGTTCATGAGTGATACAACACCCAGCGCAATAATGACAATAACCGCAACAAGAATTGTAAACGGCTTCTTAACGCTTAATCTCTCCATATATCCTATATATCCCCTTTAAACTTAATTCCCAACACTATTTCTATTTATATATACGCGCATTTATACACGCGTAGTAATACAAGATAATAATTTACATTAGAACCACATCAAAAATGAAGCAAAAATTCGGCAATAAAAAGAAATTCTCACATGTTTGTAACAAATGAAATTTAAAGTGCCTTATTTTTATAGATAATCAACAAATATTGATGGATTTTGATTTCAAACGAACAATTGTGACGCTTGGTTCCCTTCTGTTCCCTGCTGCTTGTGACTTTTTGTACGACTTCATGTATGAACCCTGGGGACATTCATACATCAGGGTGTACAAAAGCCTGAAGGACTTCCAAAAAAAACACCAAGAACCCCAAAGTAATAATAGCAACAATCAAAAATCCCCATAACCACATCGGTTACGGGGACTTATAAACAGTTGAACTAACAAAACCAACGATTAATTAAAATCATTTGCATCTGCGAACTCAGGATCTTCGTTATACTCGGCGATAAACTTCTTTGCGAAGATTGAGCCAGCTACGATTGCTGCGATACCGATTACAAGAAGAACAGCAAAGAGGACGATGGCGTTGTTTGAGAAGTTGGAAATGATCTTCGCAACCATATCAGTAACGATATCTGTTGGATCTTCCATTCTCATTTCGTTAATGGCAGCGCTTAAAAGACCTCTTATGGCAAGTGCGCCGAGGAGATTAATTCCCTGAGAAATTGTGAGCGCGATACCTGTTAACTTGAGAACAGATGCCTTGTTCTTGTATACCCAGAGGAGAATTCCAATCATGAGAAGTGAGATTACAACGAGAGTAATGAGAATTGTTGTTACGGCATTTTTTACCGCATTCATGCCGTCCTGGATCTCGCGTGCCTCTGAAGAATTTGCCTCCTCAGCAACAGCGTCCTCAAGAGAGTCAATCATTGTATCGCGGAAATCACGAATCTCACTCTTACTTATCTCATCGTGCTCATCAAAGAATTCCTCTGTAGAATCATCGAAAGCATCCTCAAGAGCGTCTCTGTCTATTCTGTCATCACCATAAAGAGCCGCATCGAATGTCTCAGTAAGTACGAGACCAATAAACTTATTCTCAAAAACTGCATCAATGAGTTCTTCATATTCTTCAACGTCACCTGTTATATCACTGTAGTTTCCAGATCTTCTGACGTCTTCCATAATCTCGTCTTTAAGTTCATCAATAACCTCGTCAACTTCCATTGACTCTACAAGTTTTCTGGTATTGAAAAAATACTGGTTTGCATAGAATAAAACTGAAGAACCCAAAAATGTAAAAACAAGAAAAACTGTCAAAATTGGCCCCAGAATTGAAGCTGCTACCGATTCTTTAAACTTCATAAATCTTTTCCTCTCTTATCCATCATCAAGACAAAAATCATTATAACACATGTGTTTCTTAACATTTCAGATGATATTATAGAAGAAAAAGCGCATAAGGATAATGGCTGTTTATGAAGTTAAATATCAACCTTGGACTTGCTCCAACCCTTATAAAGTATGACAAAAAGAATCTTCCAAAGGACATTCTTGCGGGCCTTATAATCATGGCCGTTTCGATTCCGATATCGATGGGCTATTCACAGATTGCAGGACTTCCAGCCGTTTACGGACTTTACGGATCAGTTTTTCCAATCCTGATTTTTGGACTTTTGTCGACATCAAAACAGTTCATTTTTGGAGTGGACGCGGCGCCGGCTGCTTTGATTGGTGCGGCCATTTTGTCCATGGGAATCGCGCCGCAGTCGGAAGAAGCCATCAGGGTCGTGCCACTTCTTACGTTCTTTGTGGCTTTCTGGCTTCTTGTTTTCGCTGTGCTTAAAGCGGGAAAATTTGTAAATTACATTTCGGAGCCTGTAATGGGCGGATTTATTACCGGAATCTGCTCCACAATTATCCTGATGCAGATACCAAAATTAATGGGTGGAACTTCCGGAACGGGCGAGCTTCTGGAGCTTTTGAAGCATCTTTATGACACCATAAAAGTTATAAATATTCCGTCACTTATAATGGGTGCCGCAGCGCTTACAATCCTTCTTCTCATGAAGAAAATCTGGGCCAAATTCCCAACTGCGGTAGTGCTCATGGCGCTCGGTGCTATCATGACGCTGGTCCTTCCTGTAAGAGAGTGGGGCATCCCGACTTTATCGAGCGTGGAGCCTGGACTTCCTTCATGGTCCATCCCTGATTTTACTGTGCTTTATCCAAAATTTGACGATGCAGGACACATCATCGACAGCGGAATTACACTTTCTGACGTTCTTGTTGTGAGCCTCTCGGTTGCTGTCGTAATCATGGCGGAGACGCTTCTTGCGGAGAACAGTTTTGCCCTGAAAAATGGCTACAAAACTGACGACAACCGCGAGATTATGGCGTTTTCCATGGGTAACTTCCTCGCTGCGTTCACTGGCTGCTGCCCAATTAACGGCTCCGTATCAAGAACGGCGATGTCTGAGCAGTATCAGGGCAAGACCCAGTTAACAGGAATTGTCGCAGGCCTTTCCATGATCGTTGTGCTCCTCTTCGCAACAGGATTTATAGGCTACCTTCCAGTACCGGTTCTTACTGCGATTGTTATTTCGGCGCTTATAGGAGCAACGGAATTTCATGTTGCGGCGCGCCTCTGGAAGATAAGCCGCACTGAGTTTTTCATCTTCATGGGAGCTTTCCTCGGTGTGCTTTTGCTTGGAACAATCAACGGCGTTTTGATTGGAATTCTTCTCTCCTTCGCCGAGATGATCATCCGTTCCGCAAATCCTGCCAGAAGTTTCCTTGGAATTCAACCTGGCCACCGCCACTTCCACGAGATGAGAAAAAACAGCAGCCTCTTCCCTGTTAAAAACGCTGTAATTTACCGCTTCAGCGAAAGCCTTTTCTTCGCAAACATCGCCATTTTCCAGGACGATATCGAGAATGCCATCAAAGAAGATACACGCGCCGTAATAGTTGACTGCAGAGGCGTCGGAAGCATTGATATCACTGCCGCAGACCGAATCAAAGCGATGTACCTGAAGTTCAAAAAGCAGGGCATCAACTTCTACCTCACAGAACACAATTCAAGCCTTAACGACCAGCTGAGATCTCTGGGACTCGGCTTCATGATCGAGGAAGGCGCCGTTCGAAGAACAGTACATATCGCGCTCAAGGACGTTGGCATAAATCGTCCATACCCGCTTGAGGGCGCCGAGAATTACGAGGAAATCACCGCTTCACGCCGCCGCATCGAAAACAGAATGCAGGAGTTCTCCTGGGCTTTCGGAAACGAGACCGAAGCAGTTATCGAGCGTCAGATTGAAGCTCAGATCGAGCAGCTCAAGAAAACCGGTGACCTCGAAGAACTCTTCCACAGTGGCTGGTACTACATGGAAGAAATGGACGAGGACGAGTGGCTTGAGCATCTCGAGGAACACATGAAAGAAATCGTTACCATTTCGGGTAAAGACGAGAAAACTCTGGCGGACGCTTTCGAGCGCCATCGTATGGAGGTGCATGCCCGCATGATGAAGAATCACCCGGAACTTGCAGACAAGTTCATGAAGAGACGTGAGGCTCTCGACAAGCATCTCAAAGAACGTCGCCCTGAAGCGTACGAGCTTGTAATTAAAATGCGCGAAAAACACGCACGCAACAAATAACGCAAAGCGTGTTACAATGTTTTGTCAATTACTTCGAGGAGGTTCTGGCAAATGCCACCTGGAGGACACAGTCATTCATCACATCATTCATCTTTTAGTTCACACAGTACATCTCACAGCTCGCACAGCAGTTCGAGTCACTATAGTTCATATTCATCTTCCACAGTAAAAGTTGGACATGTGACAAAGACTCGTAGCGTGCCACGTCCTTTAAGACGCCGCACAAACCAGCCACAGTACTACACAAACCGCATGTACCCACGTACTTACAGATGTAAGGACCACGACTACGTATACTTCAAAAGCGACTGGACTTTCAGCGGCGAAGACTACAAGAGAGGTTACTACACCGAGACTGGTGAGAGATTCGACAACCTCATCCTCGAGCAGGATGGCGCTTTCACCTCGAATTTCGAGTGCGTGCACTGCGGCACAACTTCCAAGGAAGAGTGGATCACAGGTGCAATCCCACACTGCCCTAACTGCGGTGCAAATTTCCTCGAAATGGGTTCATCAATTACAGACGTAATCGACAACGAGACTGTAACTGAAAAATATCAGGTACCACTGTTTTCCTTTGATCCATGGTCTATCTTTCCTGTCGTAGTTTTTGGTACAGTTTTTGCCATGTTTGCGGCAATCTTCTATTTTTCTATTGCAAAATCACGCGAAGAACAGAACAAAATTGACAGCAATCTCATTTTATTTGGAGACAGCATCTACGTCGAAAGCATCGACCGAACTCTCCCATGGAACGACGAGTACGACAGCTACTACGATTCAGTTTCCGACTGCTATGTCTGGTACAACACCGATGTTGAGCCAGCCGTATGGCAGTACTGGTACGAAGACATTTCGTCCGACTATGGAGACTACGGCTGGATGGAATACGAAATCGCTGAGGACCAGTGGTACATCGAAGCATCTAACGAGCACTGGATCACACTTCCATCAAAGTACGATACTTCAAACCTCTGGTACATAACAGGAGGCCTCGCAGGAACTTCTTACTCAAGCGACTACAACATCGAAATGCTTGGTGATTCAATAACAATTGACGGTGGCGATACTTCTTACAATTGGGACTACAACATGAATTCTTATTTTGTAAGCGATCATGACTGCTACGTAAGAGGAAACTTTGACGTTACTCCTGTAACCTTCCATTACTGGTACGAAGATATCTCTTCTGCTTACGAAAGCCATGGTGGCGGCTGGATGGAATACGACAATCACGGTGACAACTGGTTTATCGAAGACTCTGAAGGTCACTGGATTGAGTACACTGGTGACACCAGCGCATTGTGGCACGTTAACTCCGAGATCACAGGTGTTACTGGAACTGTCGTTGAGGCAAGCAATTAGTTTTGTTAGCAAAATGGTTAACGACTCGAAGTTTTGCTAACAGATTTGCTAACATTTGGGGCCAAAACGCGGTTTTGTTAGCAAAACAGTTAGCGGATCGAAGTTTTGTTAACAGATTTGCTAACATTTGGGGCCAAAACGCGGTTTTGTTAGCAAAATAGTTAGCGGATCGAAATTTTGTTAACAGATTTGCTAACATTTGGGGTCAAAACGCGGTTTTGTAAGCAAAACAGTTAGCGGATCGAAATTTTGCTAACAGATTTGCTAACATTTGGGGCCAAAACGCGGTTTTGTTAGCAAAATGGTTAACGACTCGTGGTTTTATTAACAGATTTGCTAACATTTGGGGCCAAAACGCGGTTTTGTTAGCAAAATAGTTAGCGGATCGAAGTTTTGTTAACAGATTTGCTAACATTTGGGGTCAAAACGCGGTTTTGTAAGCAAAACAGTTAGCGGATCGAAGTTTTGTTAACAGATTTGCTAACATTTGCGAACGCACGCATAAATAACGACCCCCAGGAACATAAAATTCCGAGGGGCCACCATTCCTAGAGGTTTGAAGTTTCAAATCTTAATTATTCAACAAATGTAACCTGCTCAGAAACCTCATAATCATGAGGAATCTTAGCATCTGTCTTATGACCAACTGCAATTGCAACCTCAAAAGAATATCCATCAGGAATTCCGAAGGCCTTATTGTACTTGCTCATAAGTTCGCCGTTCATTACATCGTAAATGCATCCAATGATTACGTTACCAAGTCCCATTGACTCAGCAGCAACTGCAATACTCTGAACTGCAATTCCGGCATCTACCTTGCTCCACTTAAACTCATCCTCACCGCTAAGCACGATAAGAAGTGGTGCGTTGTACATGAAGTTAACTGGGCTCTCACCAATACTTCTTGAAGCCTTAAAGTCTTTATCAAGCTCAGCGATAATGTCGCTTGCGCCATCAACAACAGCAAAACGAATCTCCTTTCGATTTGTTGCTGTTGGAGACTGAAGACCAGCCTCTACCAAAGTGTTAATCTCTTCTGCTGTAAGCTTAGTATCAGCATATGCTCTTGCTGAGCTTCTCTTTGCTATCGCATTCAAAACGTCGTTCATGTTATATCCTCCCGCTAATTTTTGGCTCTAAACAACAGTTTAACACTGTTACAAAGTCCAGGCCTGCTTAAGTGAATCGATAATATTAAGATGCTGTGGACATGCTGCCTCACAGGCACCACATTCAAGGCAGTTTGAAGGTGACTGACCTAATCTGTTGACCTCCATGTAGTTCCAGTTGTCACTTATAGTGCCACCATAAAGCGCAACCTCATTCCAAGCCTGGAATACTCGTGGAATATCGACGCCACCAGGACATGGCATACAGTATCTACAGCCTGTGCACTGAATCTTAGTACGGTCGTCGTACGCCTTACGAACCTTCTTAATAAGCTCATGCTCCTCTGAAGTCATCGTATTTGGCTTTGTATCAGCAAAAATTCGAAGATTATCCGCAATCTGCTCCTCTTCGTTACATCCTGAAAGGATTGACAAAATCTGAGGACAGTCAGCAAGCCATCTGAAAGCCCACTCAACTGGAGTTCTCTTCACTGGGAAACTGTCATACAAAGCCTGAACATTCTCAGGTGCAGACGCAAGCTTGCCTCCCAAAAGGCCTTCCATAATTACAACCGGAACTCCAAGCTTACCAGCAAGCTCCAATCCCTTTGTTCCTGCCTGATTCTCAGTATCCATGAAGTTATACTGAATCTGCGTCATATCCCAGTCGTAATCCTTAATGATGTACTCAAAATCCTCATACGCACCATGGAACGAAAAGCACTTATAGCGAATCTTGCCTTCCTTCTTCTTCTCCTCGAAAAATCTGTCAGCGCCAATCTCCTTAAACTTAAGCCACTTCGCCTTATCGATTCCATGCATAAGATAGTAATCGATATGGTCTGTCTGAAGTTTCTTAAGCTCCAAATCAAGAAGATTCTCCATATCTTCCCAGCTGTTTACAGCCTCAAGTGGCATCTTTGTTGCAATAGTTACCTTATCTCTGTAACCATCCAAAAGTGCCTTACCAAGAACTGTCTCTGAAGTCTTATCAAGATAAATGTATGCTGTATCAAGGTAGTTAACACCACCATCAATAGCCTGTCTTATAAGCTTAATTGCCTTGTCCTCATCGATAACGCTGTCACCCTTGGCAGGACCATTAAATCTCATACATCCAAGACCAAAGATTGAGGCTGGCATAGAAATATTAGGAAAAGATCTGTATTCCATAAAAATACCCCACAAAATTAGTTATTCTAATTTTATGGGATATCCATGATTTTACTTAATAAGAATAAGCTATAAATTACGCTTTCTTAACTCTAATTTTCCTTAAGTGAATTTAAGTCTCATCTGCTTATGCGGAATACCTTCATCCAAGAATTCCTCCGAGCAGACAACAAATCCAACCTTCTCATAAAAGCCAAGCGCATAACTTTGGGCCTCGATATAAACTTCACTGGCCTTAAGTTCATCTCTTACAATTCGAACGGCTTCGTTTAAAATCTCGCCGCCCAGGCCTTCGCCACGTCTTGTGGTAAGAACTCTTCCGAACCTGTAAACATTATCTTCATCAGCCTTCTTATAGATACGAAGATAAGATGTGATCTTGTATGGTTCCTCACCCGACTCATCAATGGTATAAAGATGAATGCTGTCATAATCGACATCGTCTACTTCACTATAGACACAATTCTGCTCTACAACAAAGACCTCGACTCTGGCCTTGAAAATCTCATATAGTTCATATGTTGTAAGTTCGTTAAAGTTTTTGCGTATAATTTTGCTCATAAATTTATCCCTCACAAAATTAACAATAACACCACGAAGACTATAGTGCCATAGTTTTCGATATGGGATAATTACATGGTAGAAACTTAAAGGAGACTTTACATGAGAAACATAGATATAAAGAACTCTTCCTTGAGCCTTCCCGAAATCGTAGTCGGCTGCATGCGCTTAAGCGAGAAGTCCACAAGTGACATGAACCACTTTATTCATTCTTCTATCGAGCAGGGCGCTTTCTTCTTTGACCACGCTGACATTTATGGAGGTGGCAAGAGCGAAGAAGTTTTTGGCGACGCTTTTTCTTCAGACCCATCTTTGAAACGTGAAGACGTTGTGCTTCAGTCCAAATGTGGCATTTGCAAAGGATATTACGACTCTTCAAAGGAGCATATCATCGAGTCTGTTGACGGATCACTTAAGAGACTTAAGACTGACTACCTCGATATTCTTCTTATTCATAGACCAGATGCTTTGGTTGATCCTGAAGAGGTGGCTGCTGCTTTCGATGAGCTTAAGGCAAGCGGCAAAGTTCGCAATTTTGGTGTATCTAACCACAAGCCAATGCAGATTGAACTTTTGAAAAAGTATGTTGAGCAGCCAATTCTTTTTAATCAGGTGCAGTTCAGCATCCCTGTTTCGAATATTGTTGCTAACGGAATGGAAGTGAACATGGACACTCCAGGCTCTTTTGATCACGATGGAAGCGTCCTCGATTATTCACGCGTCAACGACATCACTTTGCAGGCATGGTCACCATACCAGAAGCCAAACTGGCAGGGCTGCTTCATCGGCGCCTCTGACTACCCTGAGCTCAACGCTGTTCTTAACCGCCTCGCAGAGAAGTACAACGTAACTCCAACTGCAATCGCTACAGCATGGATCTTACGTCACCCAGCACACATGCAGGTTGTAACAGGTACAGCAAGCGAAAAGCGATTAAACGAAATCATTGGTTCAACTTCAATCGAACTCACACGTCCTGAATGGTACGAACTCTATCTGGCAGCTGGCCACCCACTTCCTTGATTGTTTGAATATTTATGTTCTTTGGCTCCCTGAATTGTTGTTCAGGGAGTTTTTTATGGAATGTATTCTAACAACCTTTCTAATTTAAGTAGCAGTTAGAAAGGTCATAAGATTCCAGTGTCTCATATTCTAACAACCTTTCTAATTGAGATAGCAGTTAGAAAGGTCATAAGAATCCCCAAAACCAATCAAACATCAAAAAATCCCCAGCCGCCACAAAGCGGCCAGGGACTCATAATTCAAAACCAAATTAACTTACATTCCTGCAACTCTTGTCTTTACATAATCCTCAAGCATTGCAACTGTTGCTTCAACGCCAAGCTTTGAACTGTTGATGCAAAGATCGTAAGTTCTTGAGTCACCCCACTTACCTTCACAACGGCTGTTGTGGTAAGCCTTACGACTCTTATCGTGACGACGCATCTTCTCATATGCACCATCGCGGTCAAGGTTGTAGATATTCATTACACGATTAATCTTCTCTTCCTTGTCACCCAATACAAAGATTGAAATGTGACCTGGGTGATGGCCAAGAACCATCTCACCACAACGTCCTACAAGTACGAAAGACTCACCAGCGTCAACCTTCTCCTTAATGAAGTTGCACTGAAGTTCAAAAATAATATCTTCAAGAGAGTTTGAATAACCATTTACTGTTCTTGAGAACAAACGTGACTTAGGCTTCTCATCGTACTTTGCAATTTCCTTCTCAGAAATGTTGTGCTTCTTAGCAACAAGATCCATTACCTTACGATCATAGAAATTGATGCCAAGCTTCTGAGCTAATAACTCACCAACTTCGTGGCCGGCACTACCAAATTCACGTCCCAATGTGACAATAATCTGCTTTTCCATATTCATCACCTCACCACTTAATTTTAGCAATATCTAACATAAATAACCAACATAGAGATAAATACAACGATGAACATTGCTGGTGCTGCGCTCTTGCAGTACTTACCCCAGCTGATAGGATATCCGTTCTTACCTGCGATAGATGTACCTACTACGTTAGCAGAAGCTCCGATAGGAGTTGCAGCACCACCGATATCTGTACCCATCGAAAGTGTCCATGCAAGTGTGGCCTGAAGTGCAGGGTTTCCTGCAGAAAGTCCCTGAACAATAGGTACCATTGTTGCAGCGAAAGGAATATTATCAACGAATGCTGAAGCGATAGCTGATACCCAGATGATAATTGCTACCATGATGTAGATGTTTCCACCACTTACCTTTGCAATAAAGCCAGCGATTGCTTCAAGAATTCCTGTCTGCTCAAGTCCACCTACTACGATAAAAAGACCAATGAAGAAAAGAAGAATCTTGTAGTCAACCTTTGACATGATTTCCTTCAAATTCTTAATGTTGAAGATAATTGTTGCAACTGCTACTACAGCACCAATAAATGCAACTGAAAGGTGTGTATTTGAATGAGTAATAAGCATTGCTACTGCAACAAGGAAGATAATTGTGCTGCCGATGAAGCCTGTCTTACTAGAGATAGCATCCTGTGGCTTTGGCATCTTTGAAACATCGATTACCTTATTGCTCTTCTTAAACTCGTTATGGTAGATAACATAGAAATAAGCAACCATAAGAACGAGGCAGATACCAGCGATAAGACCTGTGTTTGTAAGGAAGTCACTGAATGAGTAGTGAAGCTTTGATCCAATGATAATGTTAGGTGGATCACCACACATTGTTGCAGAACCACCGAGGTTAGCACAGAAGATTTCGGAAAGAATCATTGGGATTGGATTGAAATCCAAAAGTCTTGCAAGCTCAATTGTAACTGCTGCAAGGAAGAGAATAACTGTGATACTGTCGATAAACATTGCAAGGAATGCTGACATGATCATAAAAGCTACGAAGAGCTTAATTGGCTTATAGTTAACTGCCTTTGCAAGGAGCATGCAGAGCCATCTGAAAAAACCTGCCTTGGCCATACCCTCTACCATGATCATCATTCCGCCAAGGAAGATGATTGTGGCCCAGTCGATACCTGCTGACTCAGGTGCCTCACCAATCCAGAAACCTGGATCAATAATGCTCTTAAAGTTAAGAGTTTCAATAACTGCGTTCATATCTCTCATCGCAATTCCGAATACGAGAACAATTGTTAATAAACCGCATCCAAGAGTAACGTACTGCTTCTCGATCTTCTCCATTACAACGAGAACAAACATTACTACGAAGATGACGATTGCAAGAATCTGTGCAACTAACATGCTGTCACCCCTCAAAGAAAAAATCTGACGCATGTATGTTAGCACTTGAAAGACTATTTTCAACTTGCTTATGCACCTATTTAAACACTTAATTTATAGGCTTAAATAAGTAAAGTTTTTGGGTAATGTACATAAAAGAAATGGCACTTTGTTTCAATTTGATTGAAAAGTGCCATTTCTCAAGTAATTTTAAATGATAAATCCGAACAGAATTCTTACAAGAAGCGCTACTACAAAGGCGATTACGCACTGCCAAACAACTACGAATACTGACCACTTGAATCCCATTTCGCGCTTGATGGAAGCTACTGCTGCAACACATGGTGTGTAGAGCAAAGAGAACACAAGAAGTGTGAGTGCGTCGAGCGCTGAGAGAGCTGATGTAACGCCACCTGCGTAGAGGATTTCGATTGTTGCAACGACGCTTTCCTTTGCCATAAAGCCTGAGATGAGTGCTGTTACAATTCTCCAGTCGCCAAGGCCAAGTGGCTTAAGGATTGGAGCGATGATGCCTGCGATCATGGCCATGATGCTCTCGGAAGAATCTGAAACGAGGTTAAACGAGAAGTTGAAGCTCTGGAGAAACCATACAATAATTGTCGCGAGGAAAATTACTGTAAATGCCTTGCTTATAAAGTCCTTCGCCTTCTCCCACAAAAGCTGCGCTACGTTTTTAACGCCAGGAAGACGGTAGTTTGGAAGTTCCATTACAAAAGGAACGGCCTCACCTTTGAACAAAGTCTTGCGGAATAAAAGTGCAACGAGAATTCCAACGAGTATTCCAAGAAGGTAAAGACCAATCATGATAAATCCGCCACGACGTGGGAAGAACGCGTTAACAAAGAAAGCGTAAATTGGAAGCTTTGCAGTACAGCTCATGAATGGTGTAAGAAGGATTGTCATTCTTCTGTCGCGCTTTGAAGGAAGCGTTCTTGTTGACATTACAGCTGGAACTGTACATCCAAAACCTATGAGCATTGGCACGATACTTCTTCCCGAAAGTCCAATCTTACGGAGAAGCTTATCCATAAAGAACGCAACTCTTGCGATATATCCGCTATCCTCCATTATCGAAAGGAAGAAGAACAGAGTAACAACGATTGGAAGAAACGACAGGACGCTTCCGACACCACTGAATATTCCATCAAGAATAAGGCTTCTTATGGCGCTGTTAACACCCAGAGTTTCCATTCCTGCTTCTGCAACAGAAGCGACAAAATCAATTCCCTTCTCCAAAAGTCCCTGAAGGAAAGCACCAATAACATTAAATGTCAGGTAAAAAACTGCTGCCATAATTAAAATGAAGCAAGGGATAGCTGTATATTTACCTGTAAGAATCTTATCGATTTTCTCTGAACGGATACGCTCTTTACTCTCTCTTGGCTTTTGAACTGTTGCCTCACAGACACGCTCGATAAAGTCAAAACGCATGTCAGCCATAGCGGCACTTCTGTCCATGCCACCTTCTTTTTCCATCTGAACAATGATGTGCTCAATCATGTCAGACTCGTTCTGATCAAGTGAAAGCTGCTCGATAATAAGGGCATCTCCCTCGATTACCTTTGTTGTTGCAAAGCGTGGTGGAAGGCCAGCTCTTTCGGCGTGGTCTTCAATAATTGCTGCAATTGAGTGAATCGCTCTGTGGATCGCACCTTCGTGGTCATCCTTGCAGCAGAAGTCCTGACGAAGCGGTGTCTCCTGGTAAGTTGCAATATGAAGTGCGTGATCGATAAGTTCTCTAACACCCTCGTTCTTCGCAGCAGAAATTGGAATTACAGGAACTCCGAGCATGGATTCCATTCCATTAATATCAATTGAACCGTGATTTCCAACCATCTCGTCCATCATGTTGAGGGCGATAACCGTTGGGATTCCCATTTCGAGGAGCTGCATTGAGAGGTAAAGGTTACGCTCAATATTTGTGGCATCAACGATATTAATAATTGCCTTTGGCTTGCTGCCGTCAACGCCAAGCACGAAATTACGTGACACAATTTCTTCGCTTGTATAAGGCGACATTGAATAAATTCCCGGAAGGTCAGTAACGAGCGTGTTCTTATGCTCGCGGATAGGACCATCTTTACGATCTACCGTTACTCCAGGGAAGTTTCCAACGTGCTGATTTGAACCTGTAAGCTGATTAAAAAGCGTTGTCTTACCGCAATTCTGATTACCCATAAGCGCGAAAGTAAGAACCGTACCTTCTGGAAGTTCGTTGCCGTCACCCTCCTTGTGGAACTTTCCGTCCTCACCAAGACCAGGGTGCTCTGAAGGAACAATCTTATCGATTCTTTTATGCGCATTTTTACGGGAATCAATCTTCTCGATACCAATCTTGGCAGCATCAGCAAGACGAAGTGTAAGTTCGTAACCATGAATCTGGAGTTCCATCGGATCGCCCATTGGAGCGAACTTTACTACTGTAACTTCTGCTCCAGGGATAACTCCCATATCGAGGAAGTGCTGACGCAATGCACCCTCTCCACCAACATGTGTAATTACGGCGTGCTCGCCAATCTTAAGTTCTTTAAGGTTCATCAAAATGCCTCTTTCTTTCAGTTATCCCATGCTAACACAGAGTAAAATAATTGCAAGTACACACCCTGCCCTTAGGAAGCATTTCCATAAATCTCAACAATGTTATCCCTGGTAACCACGTCCGTAATCTTTACAGCAACTACACTTGCAGTCGAAACAGATCCCGAACTATTGAGGTTAACAATAACTGTGTTTTCACTTGCCGTTTCAGAATTGTTATTAACGTATATGCGGCGCCCGCCATATGAGCCTTCTCTGTCAGTATTCGTAACTACTGTCACCACAGCTCCCGTTATATCTTCACCATTCTCATATGCATCGCAGGCTTCAACAGCAGTTGCAAAAGATTCAAATGATTTCTGCCTGTCTTTAAACTTCTGAAAACCAACAAAACCCACCATTAATACTACGACAACAATAACGCATATAATCGAAAAGTTAAGTCTTCCATGACCCCTTGAAGGATTAACAAAATCCATAAAATCACCCCTATAAAATTTACACGTGCGCGAAAAGCACTTAGTAAAGAATTCCCTTTTCCTCTAAATAATATAAGAAGCCTTCACAGCCTTCAACGACATCATCGTATGTTCTTTCGAAATTACCTGTGTACCATGGATCAGCAATTGAAGCTCCTGGCCTGCTGCTGAAATCAAGAAGGAGCTTAATCTTATCGTCAGTGTCAGGTCCAGTTATTCTAATTGTGTTACGAATGTTATTTGAATCGGCGCAAAGCAGATAATCGTAATAAGTGTAATCGTGCTTTGTTACCTGAACGGCTCTCTTGTTAGTCCAGTTAGTATAAGGCGTTCCTCCGATACCACGACGCTTAAGTTCCTTTTGCGCTGGTGGGTAAATCGGGTTACCAACAGGCCCCCAGATTTCCTCTGTGGATGTAGCAGCTGACTTTATTTCGAATCTGTCCTTGAGGCCTCTTTTTTCCACCATATCCTTGAGCACAAACTCAGCGATTGGTGACCTGCAGATGTTACCATGGCATATAAATAGCACTTTTACTACATTTTGCATTTCTTGCATATAACCTTGCATAATCTTGCAAACCCTTGATTTTGTTGGCTTTGCGAGGTGTTCGTTTAGTTAACGAATCTCGCATAAGCCGTCATAAATTTTCATATTTAATCATTCGGTTTGGTTAAAAATCGGGTTAAATTGAAAATTTATAACCTTGGGTTTTTTACACAATTCCGAGCCTTGAAACTTCTGCTACTGCATCATCATAATTAACGTGTGCATAAGTATTCATTGTTACGCTAATATCACTGTGTCCCATAAGATACTGCAATGTTTTAGGATTCATACCTGACTTAGCCATATTAGAACAATATGTGTGTCTGCAAACATGTGGTGTAATCTTTGGCATCTTAGCAACATATATCTCGTTATACTTCTCAACAGCTCTACTAAAATACTTTGCCCAATTACTCTCATAAGATGGCAAGCCGCTATGGTTGAATGTTAGAAATCCTGTAACACCATCTACCATTGGCTCAATCTTAGGTGAATGACGATTAGCAATCAAATTTTTAAAGCACTGTTCAACCTCTGATGACATTGGAATTACTCTTGTTCCGGCTTCCGTTTTGGTAGATTCTATATATAACCCACCTGGTCTTCGCTGAAGCTGTTTACTAATGCTTATGCTACGTGTGTCAAAATCAATGTCAGATACTGTTAATCCGCAGAACTCACCGATACGCATTCCAGTCTTAAAAAGAATAAACATAACATCGTAGTAGCGTTTGAAGTGAATATCTTCCTTAACAAACTTTAAGAAGTTACGCTCCTGCTCTTTGGTTATGGCTTCTCTTCTAACAGAATCATTAACTAGAACATCGACCAACTGAAACTGAAATGGATTCTTACGAATATAATCGTCATCCATTGCCATCTGAAATGCTGGTCTTAAAACGCCTCTGATGGTATGAATTGAACTATAGCTCTTACCATTCTTCTGAAGCTTTATGAGCCACAACTTAGCATCTGAGATTCTAACTGTATCAATTCTTCTTCGTGAGAATTCGTCAGTCTTCAGGTAGTTAATAACTGTCTTGTAACCAGCCGTTGTAGTTCTTCTTACACCAGTCTTGGTTGCAATATACTTCTCAACAAGATCCATAACAGTTAGGTTGCCACCATTTGAAACAATATGATCAAAGACATCTGCTTCAATCTGTTTCTTCATATCTCTAATTGCTGGAGTCGTTTTCTTTCCATAGGGAGTTGGATCACTATGTGTCAATCGCCAACTATATACTGTCTTAGTCTCACCAAAACTATCAGTGTATCGGAATCTATAGCGTCCATCTGGCATCTGTGACTCACCATTGTGTAAAATTCTTCCTCGATTATCTTTCCTCTTTTCACTCATGTTAATGACCTCCTAATAATGAATGTAAAAGGAAGATCACCTCGATAACAATATATCACAGGTGACCTCCCAAACGGCATATGTCATCTATGGTTAAAAGAATTAAAGAGTCGAGGTTTTGTTCAAAAAGTCCTCAAATAATACTCTTTTGAATCTTATATGAGTTCCAATTTCCATAATGAAATCTTCTCCTCTATGTTCATATGCCAAAGCTCTTAAGCGTCTTACTCCGATACCGAAATAATCAGCTGCTTCTTCAACACTGAGTGAATACTTCTGGTTAAGTGGCATTCCATAATTCTTTGGTGCGCCACCTTCAATCTGGGATTCCAATCCATCAACCTTATGATTTACATTGGATAAAATCGCTGTAATTCCCATAAGTGTCTGGTAAATCAAGTGGTTTGTATCTTTCTTTTCCTTAGGTGGAAATGGGCTATTATCAATATAAATTGGCTTATTATCCATTTAGTTTCTCCTTGTTTGATATTTCTTTTCTTCGATAAGGAAGAAAGGATGCGTGCAACTTTGTGTGGGCATCAAATCTCAATTGGTAAATCATCCGTGTCAGAGTTGCATTCTTCCTTCCTTTCTTCATCTGGAAACATCCATGTCCAGTCTTTTCCAGTTTTCTTCGATTCAAGTCCAGGAATAAGATTTTTTGCTCTTTTGGCTGCTGTCTCATCAATCCCGTCTTTGGCTAAAATCTCATATAATTCTGTAGCTGGAATTTTTGTAGTACGGTCTGCAAACAGAACTTTTAATCTTTCTAAGGCAAGCATCACCAGTGAGTTATCTTTCTTAGTTTTTGTTGGAACTGAAAGTATATCTATAGCTGCAACATCCTCATATCCGTCAATCCACTTAAAACCTTTAGTTTTATCTAATTCAAATGCTACCGAAGCTCCTTCAGGAGCAAGAGAAGACTTGTCGTGAACGATTATTCTTACATTAGGGGCATCTTTAAGTCTGCCAACTAGAAGAACACTTCTAGCACAAGCTCTAATATCCATAGAACCCATACCACGTGTTGAACTATTTACTGTTTCTCGCTTATTAAGATGACCAATAAGAATAACTGCGCAATCATGCTTCTCAGCCATTCTTGCGAGTTTTCCAAGAACCTCACGAACCTCAATAGCACTGTTAATATCAATCTTTCCCATATAAGCCTGAATGGGATCGAAAATAATTAGTTTAGCTCCAGTTCTAATAATGGCTTCTTCAACTCTTTCATCAAGAACATTAAGAGGAAGTTCGTCTTCATCAATATTTACAATTCTAGACTGATCAGCACCGGACATAATCAGTCTTGGCTTGATAGTATCTCCAAGTCCATCTTCTGCAGTCTGATAAATAACATTGAACGGCTCAAAGGCCTTGGTATCTGGGAAAGCATCTCCAGTAGTACACTGAGCAGCAATCTTAAGAAGAAGGTGTGTCTTTCCCTGGGCTGGATCACCCTGAATAACTGTTATCTTGCCAAAAGGTATATATGGATACCATAGCCAATTAACATTCTCCAATTCAACGTCTTCTAACTTGTTTAGTTTCAATTCAACCTTTGTCATAAAATTCTCACTTTCTAGGTATGAGGTTCACATACCATTTTTAGTTTTACTTGAAGGAGAATTGACCCCTTCACTATATACGGACTGAGAGAGGGTAAAATACAACTACTTACCTAAAAATTTACAATTACTTTTTTGTTGTACTTCTCTATCAGAACTAACAAGTGAAGTTGTCCCTTCACTAAAGTAGAAATATGGGGGGGTGAATATTAAGTACTTCTTGAAATATTTAAATCCCCTATTCTACTAGTGAAGAAATACCCTTCATTTATAAGGACAGTGAGAGGCCGAAAATTAACCACTATTCAAAAAATATTTTTAAGGTGGTATTTCCAGTTCTCTCATAATCCATTCTTATAGTGAAAAAATTATCCTCCTTCACTTGTAAAGAACTGGGAAGGGGTAAAAGTAAACCGAATCCTTAAAATTTTCTCCTTCGAAGTTCTACTTCAATCACAAATATCCCAAAAATAAAAAGCGCCGTACGATCGAATCACACCCTGTAAGTAGGTGTAAAAACGACTCGTACGACGCTTGGTAGTCTCCTCAGATACTATCTGATTCTCTCCGCTTGTGCGATTAGAGCAATATATGTGATTGTAGTTATAGCTATTACGCTATAGTCTAATTGTTATTCTATTGGTCCCAAGTATTCATCTTGAATCTTGCCAAGAATGTCATACATGTCAGAGGCTACTTTACGTATCTCTGTAATAGCAGGTCTTTCTTCAGGATCATTAGCATTAAGCTGTCTTGCTATTTGATTCAAGTTAGTACCAATTCTTTTTATTTCTATGTTGAACTCGTGAAACTCATAGGGTGGAGCTTCTCTGATTTCCTCATTTCTTAGAACTTTACGAATGAAACTAGACTTGGTGATTCTGGCTCTTTTTACTTTGTGCTCTAACAGCTCATACTCATATGGCGTTAATCTGACTAAGATCTGCTTTGACTTCTTCTCATTAAGTTTTTCCTCTACTGTTTTTATGCTTTATCGACCTCCTTATTTAGTTGATATATATATTATAGAACAAATGTTCTTTTAGTCAACAGGCAAATTAAGGGTGGTATCAAATGGCACCACCCTAAGAAAAAAATGTTGATTTTTATGTAGACTCGTTTAGTAGACTCGTTTAGCAAGCAACGTTTTTGTATATCAACTAGATATACATCAAACAGATTCAGCTATGCTGAATGCTTGTTAGGGAGAGTCCCTAAGACCCCAATAGAACTCTTTTTATAGATTGATATAGATTAAAGTTTCGGAAGGATACTATACTTATAAAAATATACATATCTTTTGTAACCAATGATGTTTTTTTCTGTTTATATATGTAGAGGCCTTTAGAAATATGAAAGGAATGAATAGTGGAAGATTCTGATATCATCACACTTTTTTGGAATCGTGATGAGGATGCAATAACTGTAACTAATAAAAAGTACGGTAAAAAATTCAAGAAAATAGCATTCAATATTCTCGGAAATAACGAGGATGCTGAAGAATGCTTAAATTCAGCGTACTTCAAAACTTGGAATTCTATTCCTCCTAAAAGACCAGAAGCATTATCAGCTTATGTTG
Source organism: Saccharofermentans sp. (assembly GCA_045598005.1). Lineage (GTDB taxonomy): Bacteria > Bacillota > Clostridia > Saccharofermentanales > Saccharofermentanaceae > Saccharofermentans. The sequence continues at coordinate 28,765 of JAZLLF010000029.1, forward strand.
GGAAAATTGTTCGTAACCTTGCCTTTAACGTATTAGAGAAGAGAAATGCACAAAAGCGAGGAAATGATCAAGTCGTGATATCGCTAGAAGAACTTGAAGAATGTGTACCTTCTTCATCGTTTATAAATGAGCAAGATGAATCAGAATTTATAGAAATACTAAATGAATATCTTGGTAAATTAAAACCAGAAAAGAGACAGATATTTGTTTGTCGTTATTGGGCGATGATGAGTATTAAAGATATTTCTGTTAAATATCACATTAGCGAGAGTAGAGTTAAAACCATGTTGTTCAGACTTCGTAATGATTTTAAACAGGAGTTGGATAAAAAAGGAATACGATTATGAATGATAAATTGATTCAATTGATGGACCAAATAGACGATAAATATATTGAAGAAATTATTTGTGAGCCTACCATAAAACGCAAAATTACTCCTATAGTTTTCAGTGTAGGTGTAGCTTTGTGTGCAGCATTATTAGTGGTCATATTCATTGGATTCTTATTAGATAATCGACCAATGATTAACTTAACAAAAGAAAATGATTTGAATTCTCAAGTAGCAGTTCAACCTACAGAAAATTCTTTTTACATTGAGTCATGTGGAATAACTTATAACACTAATGACTCTTATATCATTCTTAGTGAAGCAGAAGGTCAGCTTCAGACTGCCTATTGTGGATGTTTTTTTCAGGTCAAAGGAGAAAATATATCGCAAATAAAATTATCTATTAGTCAAGGTGAACTCTTTACAGCATATTTTAGTGATGAGCCAATTCCGGAAAGTCCAATGTTATATTACGATTGCAATCTTCAGGGAAATACTTTTTGTGTTCCTTATGACGAGTCTCAATTAGTAGGATTCCATATACCTGACGATATTAGAACTGAGTCTATGCATATTTTCGATTTGCGTGAAGGTCACATTTGGGCCATGACGGAAGCTTTTGATCAGGCAACATTAACTATTGACGTTACCTACCTTGATGAATCCATTGAACAAAAGGTTTTTATTGTTCATGTTGGAAAACTTGGATGTGATGAAGATGGAACTCTTTCTGTTTATTCTGGCGAAGGACCATATATTTACGGAATATATTTACAAGATGTTACAGAGGTAAGTAATCCACTATAATGTTGGTAACTTATTATGAAAAAGACATTGTCTTTATTTTTATGTCTACTTTTAGTCTGCATTTCAAGTTCTTGTACAAATAGAAGTAATAATGTCACAGACGACAATTCTACTTCTAATTCAAGTGAAATCCTTTATTTTGATTACACGGTATCTACTGAAGAGTCTTCTTCAGACGTTGCAATAATGGAATCAACACCTATTATTAATTCGTTTCCGGAATCACTCTATCAAGATGGAGAAGTAGTGTCTTTTCGAATTGATAATATTGATGCACCAGATAACTATATCATCTATGACACAACTGCCAGTCGTAGAGAAAATATAGATTATCAAGGATTAATTGAAGAATTGTGGCCTGATAATTTACCATATACTTCAGAGTCTGATAATTACAGATATAACGAAGAATATGGATTATCTGCGATGTATGAATCAAACAAAGTATTCTTGTTTGATACTATGAGTTTTTATTACGATCGATGCTATACTTCTGACCCTAAATATAATAATTCAAATCTTTACTTGTATTCTGAAGCCAAGGAATTTGAATTTGGAACAGCTGAAGAATGCTTAAATCAAATAATAGCTCAGTTTGAAGATTATGGATATGATCTTACTAGCAACACTAGGATTGAGACATATTATCTTGATTATGAAACTCTTTCAGAAAACGAATATGCTATTGATATAGATGGAAATGAAGATACATCCTTGTATAAACCTGATGGATGGTCAGCTGAAGATAATGCATACATGTTTTACTTCTTCGTTGACTATGATGGTATTCAAGCATATGGAGATAGGTGGTCATATAGTGTTAGAAATGTTGAAGCCTATGAACTTCAAATAATCTATAACAAGAATGGATATGTAAGCGTTAGGCAGAATATTCCCCAGCGTGATTTTAATGTTGTTGGATCAAGTATTGAATTAATGGACTTCAATAGTGTTATTAACGCTGTCGAGATAGTTTTAAACTCAATGTCGACAAATAATTCCACATATACTGTAACAGATGCAATCTTATATGCATCATATCAGGCATTTGATGGTGCATATCATGTTACTCCAACATGGGTCTTTGTTGTTCATGATTCTAATGAATGTGAATTTGAAGTGCATATTAACGCAATAAATGGACAAGTAATACAGCCAGGATAAAATTATGATTAGCATTTTCAAATTTAGAAAAATGATTGCAACAGTTGTTGCATTAACTATGTCATGCTTTCTTTTATGCTCTTGTAAATCTGCTAATGATAATAATGTGATTAGCACAAATGATACTTGGTATGACACTGAAAGAATTGAACTCGAATTACCAAGTAATATTTCTGCGAATACAGAAATCAAAACTAAGAAAGTTTATTATTTGGATAATAGCGATGAATATGTAGTTTATATGAATGGATGGGAAGATATAGATGAATTCGAGAAAATCTATCATTATGACAATCAGGGACAAATTATAAGCAGTATTGATTTAAATTGTATTGTTGATGAAAATTCGCATATTGAATCAATTACACTAGAAGATAGCAACTTATACGCACTTGTGTTTTCATATGATTCTTCTATTGGTGATAGTGTTTATTCGATTTGTACAATAAGTTTAGACTTAGGGAGTATTGTCTCTTCAGTTAATTTGAATCTCGACGAAACGTTATCAGGAGAATTCTTTTCACAGTTGTTTGTTTGTGACGAAGTGTTTGTTGCCATACCACAGTTTAATAATACTGGAATTTTACTGTTTGATATTGATGGTAATTATCAGTATGTAGATTTGGAACGCGTGTTTAACGATGATTCTTTTATGTATTGGGATCCATATATAACAGATGATTCACGTTTGATTTTAATGACAACACTTGATGGAAAGGAATATCAAACTGATATTCCTATTGGTAATAGAAATATAAATATATCTACTCAAAACTTCATCTTAGGAAATTCATATCAGTTTGGTATAAATGCTGCTAACGACGGAAATGTTTATGGCGTATCAGGATGTGGCATTAGCAAGCTTAATAACGATACAAGTAAATATGAGACCATTATCTCTACTGCTGAGATGAACATAAACACCTATGAATTAGAATATTCAACAGTTATTTTTGCTGAAAGTAATAAGTATGTCTTGGTCAATTCATTTGCTCCTGATACTGAAATAATTATTAACAAGTTATCTCCTGCAGAATCTAATCCGAATGCAGGTAAACAGTTGCTTGTGGCCGGTTTAGTTGACTATCAGCTCATTCCAGAATTCTATGCTAATGCTGTCTATGATTTTAATAACAGTGATTCTGACATCTTTATTGTAATAAAGGCATATGATTATCAGACGGTCTATAATCCAAGTTTCTCAATTCAAAGTGCTAACGATGCTAAAACTCAAATGGTTAATGTATTAAAGACGGAAATATTGGATGGCAGTGGTCCTGATATTATATTGAATGGGTTTGATATGCTCCAATTAAACTCTGATGACTATTTAATTGATTTAGGTCAATACTATACTGGTGAGGATGGTATCGATCCAGCATCTGTTTTTGAAAATATTATTGAAGCCTCTTATGATGGAAATTCACTTTATCAATTTCCAATTTCTTTTAGTTATACTTCGATTGTTAGTTCAGTTGAAAATGCTACTGGCGACATGAATGGATTTACCTACGATAATTATTATGATTATTTATATGAATACAACTACGGAATAGATCCATTATCTGAAAGATATGGAAGGTTGGACTATTTTGATGAATGCGTAATTTCTATAAACAACTTGATATATGACAACAGTACTGAAACTTGGAGTTTTGATTCAGAAGCATTTTGCTCTTTAGCAAACTTTTTTGTGGAGAACAATATAAGACAAATACCTTATACAGAAGAAGAAATGGCTGAAAATCCTAATTTCAATATTGAAAGCTTGGCACATTGCTCTGAACTATATACTTTTACAAATTATTGTTATAGTCGAGTTTCGCACAGATATCTGTATGGTATCCCCTCCTACAATGGTAATGGAATTATTGCAAAGTGTATCGATTCTGCAGCGATTACAAGTTGCTGTTCAAATGTAAGTGCTTCATGGCGATTCATAAAATCTTTAACCATGAGAGATTCATATGAATGCATAGCAACTCCAATAAATAGAGATTACGTAATAAATCATTCAGCTGAGGATCTTGCTGTAGTCAACGCATCATATGGAAGTTCAAATCCACGATTACAACAAGAATGGGCAGAAGAGGAGTTATTAGATGAATATTTGAGATTAGTTGATAATATTAGTAATGTGTACAGAATGAATGGAGAAATCCTCGCTATTATTAATGAAGAAATGCCATCATATTTTGAGGGGCAAAAAACGTTAGACGAGGTTATTGAAATTATTGAAAACCGAGTCAGCACTTATGTTTCAGAAAATAATTAGTCGAATCCAGTGTGCGAATGATAAGACACTTTGTAATTGTCTGTTCTTAATAAAGGAAGAAATGATTTATTTTTTGGGGGTAGGGATACTCCCTAACAAGCATTCAGTATCAGCTGAAGTGTTTTTGCTAGCACAAAACGTTGCTTGCTAATCCATGCAAAAAGAAAACACCCTATGCTGTACTAGTTCAGTACAGCAAGGGTGCTTTTGCAAATTCTTTTATTCACTAACGAATATATCATTAAGCATTATCAACTCAACATTATCTCTGCCATCGCAATTGAATCCACTTCTTGAAAAGAATACATACTTATAGCAGTTAAGTCCTGTCGCTTCTACTTGTGATATTTCTTCATCGATAACCTCATTAGATACTTGCTTCTTTCTAAATTTTACTTCGTAGAAGGCATAACCATTTTCATCCTCTGTTACGATGTCAAATTCACCATTGGTTCGATTCTTTGGATCATCATAATAATACTTACCAATTCTCTCAATTACCGGTTCAATTCTTCCAGCTCTGTTCTCGCGTATAAGATATTGTCTGCAAACATTTTCAAACATATGTGGTACATAGTATTCTTCAAAATCTTTTTCAATATATTTCTTATAGAACGTCTCGGAATTCATTATTTTCATCTGAGATGAATACTTAAAGACATATCTATAGTAGAAAAGAGAAAGATTATCAGAAATTCTGTACGATGTTTTCTTCCTGTTTGAACTGTCGTTAATAGGCGCTGTTTTTTCTACAACCTCCATTTTAATTAGTTTATCCAATACATCAATAAGTGTTGGGCCACTTGAAACATGAGATTGAGAGAGTATGTCATTATATTTAGAGTAACCTCGAGATAATGCCTCAAACACTTCATTTGCATTCACCATTTTTGATAATTCTGACCTAAGATATGAAGACACCTCATTCTCCAGTCTGGCACCAGGTGATGCAATCAATTCTATTATATTTTCCTCAACACTTTTTGTGTCATCAACCAATCGATTATAGTAGGGAATTCCTCCAAATACAGAATATATTCTAACCTTATCTTCAGCAGAGTAATTAGGATAAAATAGTGATGATTCATAGTAATCCATTTGCTTTAGATCGATAGTAACATCAACTCGTCCATAAAGCGGATTCTCTTTCTCAAGAAGAGATTTCATTACTTCGACATATGAACCCAAAATAATCAAAGTTAGTTTTGATGTTTTACGGTACTTATCAACTAAAGATTGTAATATACTGTCCATTCCTTTTACGGACTCTCTTAAATAAGGATACTCATCTAATACAAGTACCATTTTCTCCTTTGTTGAAAGTTCAAAAATGTAATTCAACAACGATTCAATGTCACTATAGCCAAGCTTAGGCAATCCTAATGTTTCAGACACAATATCGGATAATCCAGATGCATTACTTTCAGCTGATACTTGTTTGCATTCGTAATAAAAGCTCCTGTATTCAATGTTTGATATAGCATGACTTACAAGTTCACTTTTGCCTACACGTCTTCTTCCATATATAAGTCCAAACATCAATTCTTCTGAATTGATAGCTCTACTTAATTTCTTTAATTCTTCTTCTCTTCCAATGAATTTCATTTTATTCGGTTCCTTCCGACTCGGTTTCTTCCGAACTAATTATAACTTCAAATTTCACATTAGTAAACAATATGAACCTTTCGATTTAGTGGCGATAGATAAATATTGACTAGATACTTAAGGTTTGCATTTATAACATATGCTGTTTCCCAAAATTAAAATAGCCTTCCAAAGAAGGCTAAAGTACCGTGTTTATTGACTTCTTTAAATTTGCACCTTGAGGTGACCTTCCGTTTTGAGTGTTAGTGCAAATTCTTGGTTAAAACTTGGTTAAATTGTTAGATTCAATTTAGCGTAAACGCTTTATTTTCAAGGGGTTTCAAGATTTTGCAAGCGAAGGTTACATGTTGCCGTGGCATATAAAAAGTACTTTAATCATCGTAATTTAGCCCTTTCTGATAACACGCACAGAAGTCTTCACTTTTATTCGGTTCAATCCGACTCGGTTTGTAGCGAATTAAAATTTGTACTATTAAACCATTATTTCATATTTCTGATAAGTCCACATTCTCGCATTTAAGTTCAAAATTATTTTGTTTTGAACTCTAACACATTATATTGTACTTACCATACATTCGTGCTCTTCTTTACAAAGAATGCACTTTTTCTTTCGCCATGCTTCTCAATATATTCTTCATCGGTAAGTTTCTTAAGGGCATTGAATACGGAAGTTCGACCAACATTAGGACAGTTTATAAGCACATCAGCAACAGTAAATTTTCCAAGTTTCTTATCTACATATGCCTTTACTATGTCGTATGCTGAACTCTTTACCCCAGAATCATCCATAACACCAACTCGCTCTTCAAATTCCATATAACTTGCCAGAACCATCTGAAGTATATATTTGATGAATGGTGTAGAGTCATTCTGTTCTTCATGCCAACCGTGGTCAATTTCTTGAAGAACATCATAATAAACATCTTTTGTCTTCTCTATCTGCTTTTCAATACTGATGTATTTTCCAACTTCATAACCGCACTTATACAAAAGAAGTAGTGTAAGAAGTCTGCTCATTCTGCCATTACCATCATTGAATGGATGGATACACAGAAAATCACAGATAAATGCAGGAATCAGAATTAGTGGGTCCACCAACTCCATAGCTAGAGTTTCTGAAAAGCTTCTGCATATCATTTCAATTGCTTCTGGAGTCTCATACGGAGCAAGTGGAGTAAATCTTATTACTTCTGTTCCATCCGGCTTTGTTTCCTTTATATAATTCTGTGTATTCTTAAAGTTTCCACTATAAGAAAAGCCCGCATGCTTTAATAAATCCCTATGAAGCTGAAGAATATTATTGGGACTAATATCAATATAATCATGGCTTTCATGAATCGTATTAAGTACATCTCTATAGCCTAAGATTTCCTTTTCATCTCTGTTCTTAGGGGTAGTTTTTTCCTCAAACAGTTTCTTGATTCTTGTACTAGTTGTAACAATTCCTTCAATTCTATTTGAAGATTCTGTACTTTGAATTTTTGAGATTTCTACAAGGCGATCAAGTTGTGCTGGTTTTTGACGCACAAAAAGCTCCTGTCGCCCCTTACATTCATGTATCTTGGAACATAAGAGAAGAATTTCATTATTCCAACTTTTTTCTGATAATTTTTTATAATCGAATTTCCGCATATATATAACTCCCATAAGTTCACTTCTTTGTTTTAAGTTCAATTTAACCTATTTTTGAACTTAAAGTCAATATATTGAACTCTATTTAATCCGTTTAAAATTCATATTGGTTAGAAAATAAAAACAGCCAGACAATCTGCCTGACTGCTTGATAACACTGGATGTTCCTCCAATTGTAAATCTCTTTATAAATTTAATGTTTATACCATAATTCCATCACGCGGGTATAGCATTTCTATCATCATTTTATACCCCCATAACCGGGTATAATGTTGGTATAGAGGTATCCTTGAAGCCCTTGATAAATATGGTGTTTTCAGCGATTTATCTTAGTCTACCATGGCAAACCATGAGCACTTTATCTTATCTAACATATCTTTCTATAACCTCGCATAATCCTGCAAACCCTTATTATTACCTTTGTAGGTGCTCATATTCAAGCACCCACTTGGCATAACAATCTATAAATTTGCATATTTTGCACCTCATAAAGCGAGTCTTATACCAAGCTACATATACTTCGATAAATGCTTCCTCTGCTAATTGAAGATTCCCTAATCTTTTATAACATTCACGCAAAGTGTAATCAGCTGTAGCTCTAACAAATTTCTCGATTTTACAGCTAGGCATAAAATTTATCCCCAGTCTTGTTCATCCAACATTCGATTAACTCTATCAGTAATTATAACGATTACTTCATCTATCGATTTGTCACCATTAAAATATGCCGGCATTTCTTCATCTATAATAATGTTTGCTACTGGATACTGATACCAACAATGATCAACGCTGTTAATCCAAGACTTTATTATGTCTAATGTATCAGAAGAGAAATAGTTTTCTATCCTTACAGTATTCAATTTATATTGATTACCATATTCAATCCAGTAATTTCCAATCCTATCAAATGAATTAATATTTATTGGCATTCCAGTACATTCATCCTGAACCTGCTCACTCAAAGCATGTTTAATAAATTCCCAGCATCCATCTCTGGAACTTGAACAAACAGTAATTCCACAACTAAAGTCATTAGAAAGCATTGCACTACTTCCATCTGCACTTGGAATTCCACATAACTGCCAGTTTAATTTGTCTCTGGTTATTCCATTATATGGATCTATAAGTGTAGTGTAGAATTCATAGAAAGACAGACTGCATGCTACATCAGTGTTGATTGTTCCTTCTGACGCTGAGTTCACCAGATTTATTAAATCTCTAAAATCTTCATTATCAATATTTAGATGTCCATTTTCATCTATAAACTGTGATTCAGATGTAGTAAACCAACTGTGAAAACTGTTTTCTGTATTTAAGAACCTATTATCGTAATAACCATACTCTTCTGAATAAGTTTGAAACTCAGAAAAAGTAAAACCTGTTCTATCTTCTGACACAGTTTCAGGATCGATTAACAATGCTTCAACGTGAACCGAAGTAGGAATCTGATATAACTTGCCATTTACATTAGAAGCGACAAAGCAAGAATTAAAATACTCATCTCTATTGATACCGTTATTTCCGTCGATGTACTGATTTAAATCAACAAGCATATTACTAGTACAGAATTGAGGATACATTCCTGCATTAAGAAGAATATCTGGTCCAACGCCTGCGTTAATATCAACATATAACATATCCATAATGTACTTATATGCTTTGTCATATGTATCTATTTCGTTATTCTCATCTCTGTAATACCTATATGCATCGTACTTGGTATCAACAGTAATAAAATATTCATCATTTGTCTGATTGAAGGTACTTATAGCATATCCTTCAACGGGGAATATAACGTTAACAGATGCCAATGTAAGTATCTGTTTGCCGGCATTTGGATTACTCTCGGATAAAGTTAAATGAATTACTTCTCTTCCATAGTAATCTTCTTTTGGTCCAAAATATGTTCCATTTCTGTACAATACTATCTCGTCTTCATCGATATAACTTAAATCATAATTACTCATATCATTAAAGTTTGCATACGAACAATTGTAATCAAAAATTACATCCTCTTCCAAAGTTGCAATATTTAGTCTAGTGATTGTGTTATCTTCATTTTTCATATAGGCATAATCACCATTCATCATTGTGTTGCCCATATAGCGATTTATTATGTCTTCAGATACATTTAACTTCTCAATGTTACCTGTCTCTAAATCTAATGTGAAAAATTCATAAGTAAAGTCCATAGAGGTATTGTTGTGTCCCATACCATAAATATCGCCATTAGAATTAACGCTCCATTTAAGATATTCATAAGGAAGTTTCATTTCAAATTCAACATTCCCATCAAGATCAGTAATCATAAGACCATATTTGTATGTAAAATCCTCAAGATACTGAAATTCGAGATAAATCTTGTCTTCATCTCCCATTACTTCCCAAAAACCATCATTCTGTATACGTGAACCAATAGCAGCATCCCTAACATTAGTAATGCAGCTGGATTCAAAATCTAATGTGCCAATTTTCCATGTGTTAGTAATAATATTATTTATAATCACTCGACACTCATTATTTACCTCAAAAATCGAAGAAATAAATTCTCCATCATTTAGGTTGGCATCAACATTTATACTTCCAATTAATTCACCAGAAAGAGAATAGGAAAGAAGACTTGTTGGTGTCATCGATGTACCAGTTGTAGAATATTCATCATCATAAACAACTAACTCAAATATACGCATTGTGTTAGTGACAACTTCAGGACGCATAAACAACTTAGACACGCCACACAATTCATATTGTTCATTTCCATAAAGTGTTTGAGTGCAATCGTACCACAATGAGTCTTCATTAACGTATGTTGCTTCTCGAACATTTTGTTTATTGAAAAGATTGCAGCCTACAACTACCGACAAAAGAATAGAAACAATTATCGTCAAAGCAATATTTCTCTTTGATCCCTTCATAATGTTTACAACTCTTGTTTTCATAAATGATTTGTTCTTACCACTCATTGAAGTGGAGACAATGAGATGATCCTTACTAGCTTCAAGTGTTAACAATGAAAGAAGAGTTTCACTATAAGAACGTTTGCTATTAGCACCAAGCATTTTTATAACTTGTTCATCAACAGCAAGTTCTCCATCACGGCTGGAGATTTCAGATGCAATCCATATTAACGGATTAAACCAAAACGCAACTATGAAAATATATCTAACAATTACCCAAATATTATCACCCTGCTTATAGTGACAATATTCGTGGCATACTGCATGTTCATACTGGAGAGTATTTAGACTTATATCATCTGTTAAATAGATGCCTCTTCCAAACAAGAATGGTGATTTCGTATTACTCAGTTTATATATACGTAGATTCTTCTTTTGTGAGATTGCAATAAACTTTCTGTTTTTGATTAGTCTTACATAGAAAACTGCATTGTTAATTACAATGGATGATGCAACAATAATAGCTCCACAAATCCATACAATTTTGCAAAGATGTTTATAGTTAATATTCTTGGTAACAGGCTGTGTTTCTACATTATCAACTGTATCCGTTGTTTTCACTGAAAAATCAGAGGATGCTAACGAATCATTTGAAACTTCTTTTACAACTGTATCTTCTACAATAGCTGGTGAAGAATTATCTTCTGCAACAACTGTTATCTTGCTTGGATGATTAGACATTTCAACTGAAGAAACTCGTGAAACAGAATAATCATAGTTTTGAACCTTAACAGGAATATATAGATTTGTAAGTGAGGCTACAATTACAAAGATAGGAAGTGAAAGCCACATTGCATACTGCGCTTTGCGAGATATTTTTCCTTCAACAATAGCTCTTATAACAATAATAGTTACGATAAGAATACTTAATCCAATTATAGTTTTCATACTATTCACCATCATTAATGATTCTTCGGATTTCTTCTAATTCCTCTTTTGAAAGTGATTCCTGCTTAAGCAAATTGCTAATCATCAAACCGATATTTCCGCCATAAAACTTATTTAAGAAAGATTTTGTTTCTTCTAGTTCTACCTGACTTTTATCGATTGCAGGAAAATACATCTTTGTTTTATTTTCAGAATTAAAAGTAATGCTTCCTTTGGAAGTCATTCTGTTCAATAGCGTAATTACCGTAGATCTCGTCCATCCCATTGAATCTTCCATAGCATGAACTATCTCCATAGTAGAAAGTGAACCCTTTTCCCAAAGCAATTCCATTATTTTCCACTCGGCTTCGGCTAACTTGATCATAATAAACCTCCATGTTGACTTAAGTAGACTACTATAGTTTCGAATATACCCTTGTAGTCGACACTTGTCAACATATGTGCATTATTGCTTATCCTGTATAACGCAATATATGTTTCCGATTTATAATTATTATCAATTTGTCACAAACGGCATTTTTCGACAGTTACTATAAGTGAAAGACCCTACAGGAGGTAATTGAATGGCTGACAATTTTAAACAAGTCAAGTTCATCGAAAGATGCTATGAACTCTATGAAAAGAAAATGTATAGAGTAGCTTACAACATTTTGCACGATGCAGATGCGGCCGAAGATGCAGTACAAAATGCCTTTGTGAAGTTGTTCAAAAGCAAGGTGGTATTCGAGGATGAATGTTCTGATGATTGCATTAAATACATCATTCGAACAATCAAAAATTCAGCGATTGATATCTATAATAAACAATCTCGAGAGTTAACTGATTCGATTGAGAATTTCCCAAATATTCCATCTACTAATTCTAATCCTGGTGATGTCTCTTCATTAACAGAAGATATTCGAAAACTTCCATCAAAATACAGAGAAGTTGTAGAGTGTCTTGCCATCAGAGAGATGACGATAAAAGATACTGCAAATTATCTTCGAATCTCTGAAGCAAATGTACGTAAACGTTTGGAACGTGCACGCAAATTATTACAGAAAGGATGATAATTATGAATAACGACATTTCCGTAGAAGAATTTAGAAACATTGAAGAAGATCATGAATTTTCAACTCGTTATAAGTTAAACAAGCTGAAGTTTCTTCGTGAAGTAAAAAAAGCAAATAGACCACAATCAAGAAGGATTACTTCAATCGTGGCAGGAATTGCTGCAGCTATGCTCATTGTACCAACAACTATTTACGCAGTTGGAATTGGCATGAGTTGGAACAACATTTGGAAAGGTGGAAACGATCAGGAAGTAATCAGCACTTTAGAAGAAAATGTATCAAATCCTGGCATTATTGTTGATTTTGAGGATGGTAGCACTTTAAACGTTATTTCAGTTATTTACGATGGTAATGTTGTAGTTGCAGAATATTCAATTTCAAAACCAGACGGAGTTGATACATACTATTGGAGCCCAGATGAAAACGGTGCAAAGGGTGGCTGGTTTACAGATATTAGTACATACTCTTTCGCCTTCGCTAATGCTGGCTTAGTTGTTACTGATTCCGAGAAATCCACAAATGATTGCCTTTACTGCTATAGCTATAGTGTTATAAGTGGAATGGACGTTGGAGATTCAATTGAGCTTTTTATTAACCACTATCCAAATACACTAGGTGAATATACTAACGGAAATAGCGAAGGAATATCACAGGAAGTTATCCAGGTTCCTTTAGAGCAGACAACAGAAAAGGTTTATCTCGTTAATGATGCTGATGAATATGTTATTACAACACCATTCTCATTATTATTTGGCAACATATATGATCCAATTAACATACAGCAAGTTGAAATAACAATGACTGATGGAACAACATATGATGTAAATGCGAACCATAACTATATTTGTGGAACAATCAATGGACAGATAGTAATGTGCTTTGACCGTATTATTAACATTGATAATGTAGCATCTGTAACAGTAAATGGTGTCAACTATCAGATTACAAATGAATCTGGAGAAGTTCCAGTATATGAACCATCAAATGCAACTTGTCCATCAGAATCATAAAACTAGTAATATTTAGGCAGAAAAGGATTGTTCTCTGAGCAATCCTTTTTTTATGGCACTTATTATCTCTATTTTTTATATTATGGTTATTTGTACTTGTTAATATTAGAATCTTTAGTCGAGGCTAAATCGTTCAAATAACATACCAACACACAATTTATGTTGGGGTAAATCTGGGGTTTTTAGGATTGCGCATGTCCTAAAACCCTTGTATTTCAAGGCTTTTCAGATTTTATTCGGAATTCTACCATGGCAAACCATGAGCACTTTTATCTTATTTTCCATAACCTTGCATAACGACTTCATAACATTGCAAACCATTGATTTTGTTAGCTTTGTGGGTAATTCATAAAATCGAACACTTGGCATAACATATTCATAACTGTGTATACTATATCTACCAAACGGTATAAAGATCGGTATAAATTCAAAAATATTATACTGAATATTTCTAATTTTGTAATTCGTCCCATTCCTGCAGCTTAATATAACAAAATCTCATTTTTGCAATTTAATGTTGCACTTTTGTTGAATTAGCAAATATATGTGTTATAATAAATCTCAGAATTGCAATTTTAAAAATTATTTTTGCAATGCAAGGAGGAATGAATATGCCTTATACATGGAAGGAAAAGGTATTACAACTAATGACAGAAAGAGGCCTTAGTCAGAAGCAGTTAGCCTCACTAAGCGGTATTACTGAAAGTTCAATATCACGTTATCTTAGAAGCGAACAGCGCCCAAAAGTTGATGTTGTTATCAATATAGCAAAAGCTCTTCACGTTGATCCTCAGTTTTTATTATCAGATGAAGAACAGACAGATGAAAGTGCCTACTCAACAATTGCAACTGCAATTGCACGTAAGGGAAGAGAACTTTCCCTAGAAGAAAAAACAGAATTAATTAAATTGATACTTGGAGAAAACAATGCTTAGAAACGGCATCGAATATGATTTGATGGCTAAAGAGGCCATTAGAATACTTATCGATTATGACATCAAGACCTTCCCTCTTGATGAAAAAATGCTGTGTCAAAAAATGGGCATTTCTCTCATTGAGTATTCTTCATTTGGTGACAAAGCTGAATTATTCAAAAAGCGTTCACTATACGGTTTTTTCAATGGATTAAGTACCCAGCCTGCTATTTACTATAACAATGATCCTAAAGATATTTCTTCAGAAGCTTGCCGACGTCAAACAATCCGTCATGAGATTAAACATTTTGTATTCGAAGATACAGAAGATGATGAAAAGGACGATTTGGCAGAATACTTTGGAAAATATCTTGGATGCCCGATACCAGTACTGATTATGTATGACATTACAGATATTAACCAGATAATGTCTCGATTTGGTATCAGTTACGAAATGGCTAAAAATATTCAATCTGGATTAATTAACAGAATGAGATGCTATGGTAATAACTTGTTTGAGTACGAGATACCATTAGTTAAACATATTGATAGCGATTACTACGATATATTCTACGCTGAAAGGGGTGATTCGTATGAACTACAAAATTAAGCAAAGAAAAACACACTGAGGAGTTGCTGCAACAACAAGTCAATGTGTCTTACGAATTCGTATATAAAATACTTTCTTCTTCATCATTATATATGGGTTCGTCTTTCTTTGCTATCTATTTTTTCGGTAGATGAAGCCGAGAAAGGAACATTCATATGTTCAAATTTAATATTTTATTGTGGTGCGATGAAAAAATGTCGTATCTAAAAGACAATGGAATAGCCATTAGTAATGGCATTCCGCAGATCCCAGAAGAATTCTTATATAAAGATATTCCATCTTCTATTACTACATTTCGTCATCGCAAAAGCGTAGCAAAGAGCGATAGAAAGAATACTCTTGTTTCATTCTACATGTTTGAAGATGCCCTTTGGCCTAGACTGTATAAATTGGATGATGAAATTTCTATCCTAACGGAATACTCAGGTATTGTAGGATTTGATCTTAGCCCTTGCGTTACCATGTTAAGGCCGCGTCAAAAACTTAGCATCTTAATAAATGCAATCCATTCATGTTATTGCGGTATTCATGGGATTAAAATTCTTCCAAACTATAGGGCTGGTGATTTTGGAACCATTCGTACTGCTGATTTTTTCCCTGATAATAATAGATTTATTGTTGGAAATCTTGGTTGCCTTAGAAATGGGTTCAAAGAATACGGGTACTATCAGTTGAATATCATCTTGCATAAAAAGACTCCAGATATGCTTTTTATAGTGGGAGGAATTTCCAAGAAAGATGCTAAAAGCATTCTTATAAAATATCCTATTGAAATTATTGCTTATCCAGACCAACGCAATAAATCACGAAATGGTAGGTCTGCATATCTATATCAACTATCAGATACACAACTAATCAAATCGATATATCCAAGCCTTGAGGAGGTAAGTTAAATGGGTGCAAAAGCTATCTATACAGATACAAGAGCAAAGATAATACACGAACTTGTTATATCAAAGGACATGGAAACCATTCATAGTGTTATCAAGGATAAACACGATTATGAAAAGTTTTACAATGAATGGCAAGCAGTTAATCTTGATGAATTTGTTGATAAATTTCATATTACAAGTGATACTTATAATATGGAACATAACCAGCGTAAAATATCGTTTTTTAGTAATGGGAAAGAGTACGCGATAGTTTGTGCTGTTGGCGGAAAATATTTCAGAGTACACGAAGTAACTCACGATGGTTCTAACCCCACATATCTTGGTATAGATTTAAAACAACCTCGCATTTCTAGCAATCTCCGAAAGAAAGAGGCTCGCTATGAATATCAACGATTAACACATTTTAGAATGACATATAAGAAAGGAACTGTATAAATATGAATCATGAAAGTAATGTACCTGGTTATAAAAAGTATTTAGATATGAATAAAAACTACGTTATTCTTGTTCCATTAAACGAGACTGCTGAAGATGATTTGTATCGCTACGAATATTTAGATAATAATCATAGAATTAAACCTGATTTTCTCAGCATGACATTTCACGAAGACACTTTTTGCCTTTTGGAATCATATTTATTTAATTTTATTAATAAAGAGTGTGATCTATCAATAAATATGTATGAAGAAGAAATTGCTGAATTAGAGCAGCTCCCTAAAATTTTTGAGATTACAGAAAGAATGATTAATAATAGTGATGATAAGGAATTCATAAAACTGGCAGAAGAATTCAAATCACTAGTTAGTAAAGCAATTGATCTTAAGACTTGTGTGGGATTTTATTTTTAATGAGCAAAAAGAGAATCTTTTTTCAGGATTTCTTGTTTGAAAACCTGCCAGTCGATAAGCAAGAATATCCTACTGTTGAAATTATTAAACTGCCGCCGGATATCAATGTGACTAATTGTGTGATTCTTTCTTTTGATAGATTGCTTAGAATGAATCATCCACATGAGTGGGATGCTATATTCAATTCAGTAAAGGGCAAGACAGTTTGTATCAAAGATGATGTATTAATTAATAACATTGAATTACTTGACTATAAGGATTTCTATCTAAAGGCATATATATTCAATATTGGTTGCTATTGTCAAGAATGTTACGTATCGTAGTATAGTGAAGAATATATGAATTTGACCACCTAACAAGTCTGTTGGGTGGTCTTTCTTTCATCATATATTCACCATGCTTATTATTATCATGCACCTAAGGTAGCCTTCGAGATATTAGTGCAAAAATCGGTATATATTCGGTATAAAATCACATGCAAGAACCTGGAAAAGCCTTATTTTATTGGTGTTTTAAGGTTTGCGGCAAATAATGCCGTGGCAAACCATGAGCACTTTTATCTTATTTTCCATAACCTTGCGTAACGACTTCTTAACCTTGCAAACCATTGATTTTGTTAGCTTTGTGGGTAATTCATAAAATCGCCCACTTGGCATAACATATTCATAAGATTGCATAATTTATACCGTAATCGGTATAAAATTCGGTATAAAATAAAAACTTTTATACCGCGCCTTTTTAGATGGCTCCAAGCTTATTGTGTTTTCACGACTACTTTTTTACCTGAAAAGGCGATACCGAATTTCAAAATATCTGTAATACCATCCTCTTTCATTTCTGAATCATATCTTAGTTCATCAATCTGCGACAATGCATCATCTGCAAGGTGCTCCAACATAGATTCACTTATATTACTCTTCCACTTTAATTCCAAAATAATACCAGGGTGTCTTTTTTCTCTTGGAATTAAGCTAACATCAAATCTGCCATCTCCAGATTCTCGATTTGATTTAATCTTATACTGATTGTCCATCAATGCTATTAATCTAAGCATCAGTCCATGATAAAATCCTTCGGCACCACCATCAAAGAAACTAATTGATTTATCCAAATATTCTCCAATAGCACTCTGAAGTTTTTTGTAATCATTTGCGTACAGGCTCTCAGCAATTTTATTAGCTGTGGTTCTTGTTATTACTCCTGCTTGTAAGAAATGCGACAAAATTTCACTTTTATATACAACTGTAATCTCTTTATTAGGAATTGATACTTCACATAAGTATGAGCCATCAGCCTGTAATTCCTTTTTGGAAGTTTTCAAATATCCAGCAACTAACAACAAGCTATAAATATTTGCTGGATCTTCAGCTAGCAATCTATATACTACATTTTGATCAATTGTTGCAATTACTCTTTCGCCTTGCAGGAGATTATATAAGCTTTCTGTAATATCATCAGTAGCAACTCGCATTACATCCTCAAGAATTTCATTTTTCCCTGTATTTACCCAGTATGCTTGTGGAATGAAACCTTTGGAGATGTAGTTAATTACAGACCATGGATTATATATTTCTTCGTTACCGAATAGATATCCATCGTACCAAGCTTTAAGTTCTTCTTCTTTATCTGATGCTCCGTAATAGTGAAGCATAGTCTTCACTTCATTAACTGTGAAGCCAAAGAGATCATCATACTCCTCGTCCATTACTGAGTTTACAGTTAAATTATTTAACCCGCTGAAAATACTTTCCTGTGCAATACGAAGAATACCGGTCAGAAAACCATATGACAAATTCTTATTATCTTTAAAAGCACCGGAGAAAAAATTACGCATGAATCCAATAATTTCG
>JAZLLF010000030.1:0-17660 GCA_045598005.1 Saccharofermentans sp.
ACAGAGCTTCCGTCGTCATATCTTGAGTAAGAGACCTACTAAGAGAATGAGACATCTTCGTCACAACATGGTTGCTTCAGCACCAGACACAAAGACAATCAGAAAGATGATCCCTTACATGTAATTTCTTGTAGGGAAGTAAAAAGTTGAACACATTCTTTAGGAGGAAATATATATGTCAAGAGTAAAAAGAGGACTTCGCACAAGAGCACGTCACGCTAAGATTTTAAAGCAGGCTAAGGGATATTTTGGTAAGAAGAGCAAGCTCTTCAAGGTTGCTAACCAGGCTGTACTTAAGTCAGGTAGCTATGCATACCGCGATCGTCGCCAGAAGAAGAGAGATTTCAGAAAGCTCTGGATTGCAAGAATCAATGCTGCAGCTAGAATGAATGGTCTTTCATACAGCAAGTTCATGAATGGACTTAAGAAGGCTGGCGTTGAGCTTGACCGTAAGGTTCTTTCTGATATCGCTATCACAGATCCAAAGGGCTTCACAGCACTTTGTGAGCAGGCTAAGGCAGCTCTCTAATATTGAATTAATATCAGATATTATTAAACCGTCTTCGTTATGAGGACGGTTTTTTCTTGTCTGGAAATAGTGTTAAAATTAGTGAAAATGGATTTTAAGGAAGGTGCTTTTATGAGTCAGGCTAGTTACGATGAACTTAGAAGAATAATTAATGAATCATCTCATATTGTTTTCTTTGGCGGAGCAGGTGTATCTACTGAAAGTGGTATCCCTGACTTCAGATCAACGGATGGTCTTTATAATCAGCACGATGTTCAGTTCGATGGATATACTCCTGAATATCTTTTAAGTGATGACTGCCTTTTCTATGAATCAAAAGTTTTCTATGAGTTCTATAGGCAGAAACTTAATGTTGATGGCATTGAACCTAATAAGGCTCACTATAAGCTCGCTGAACTTGAGAAGAAGGGCAAACTTGACGGCATTATCACACAGAATATTGATGGTCTTCATCAGAAGGCTGGAAGCGTTAATGTTCAGGAGATTCATGGTTCAACACTTCGTAATTACTGCGCAAGATGTCATAAGAAGTATCCTTCAGATTATATTTTTACGCACAGTGAAGAAGCCGTGCCTAAGTGTTCGATTTGTGGTGGCCTTATAAGACCGGACGTCACTTTGTATGGTGAATCTTTGCCTGATAAAGCATGGGACAATTCGGTTAAACTTATTAATAATGCAGACTGCCTTATTATTGGCGGTACTTCACTTGTTGTAAATCCTGCTGCATCCCTGGCACATGCTTTCCGTGGCAAAAACCTTATTGTTATTAATAAGCAGGCTACACCAGCTGATTCCAGAGCGACACTTGTTTTCCACGAGAGTATTTCGAAGGTATTAGGGGAGATTGATTGATGAAAGAATTGCCAGAAGAACTCTTAAGTAAATATAACGCTCTCAAGGACTATCTGAAATCGCTTGGTAAAGTTGCAATTGCTTTCTCAAGCGGAGTAGATTCAGCGTTCCTTCTTTATGCTGCATGTGATGCATATAAGGACAGTTTACAAAACGTAATTGCTCTTACTGCTACATCCAGTTTCTTTCCCAAAAGGGAATTTACTGAAGCTGATGAGTTCTGTCGTAAGCTTGGAGTTACTCAGATTATCTGTAAGGTATCAATAGACGATGTGGAAGGCTTTAAGGATAATCCCAAGAATCGCTGCTACATCTGTAAGAAGAATCTCTTTGTGAAATTTGTTGAGGATGCATCCTCACGAGGTGTTTCTGCCGTGTGCGAAGGATCTAATGTTGACGATGAAGGTGATTACAGACCAGGATTAATTGCAATTAAGGAACTTGGAATATTAAGTCCTTTAAGACGAGTTGGGCTTAAAAAGGAAGAGATCAGATTATTGTCGAACTACTTTAATCTTCCAACCTGGAACAAGCCATCCTTTGCGTGTCTTGCGAGCAGATTTCCTTATGGCGAGAGTATCACAGCGGAAAAGCTTTCGATGGTGGAAAGAGGAGAGGACTTCCTCTTAAGTCTTGGGTTTACTCAGTTCAGGGTAAGAATTCATGGGGATAGTAACTACAAGGCAAGCATCGAACTTCTTAAAGAAGAGATGCCACGTTTGGAAGATGTTTGCCTTATGAACAGTATTGAAGACAGACTCAAATCTTTTGGATTCTTTGAAGTTTTTATTGATCCAAAGGGATATAGAACTGGCAGCATGAATGAAGTTTTGTCCGTAGAAGAGAGGAAAATATCAGGAATCTGACCTCTGATATGTGTTAAACTTAAATCACTAACTGAATGGAGAATGAGTTATGTACAATCCACTTGAAGATTTGAAGAATCGTGTTGAAGACACACAGAAGATTATTGAGAAGTATTCTGATTTTAAAGTTATTCCAGCAAATAAGCTTCCATTTAGAGAGCCTGCGACAGATTTTGAGAAGAAGTGCGCAAAGAAGGTTAAGACAGGAAATATTACATTCCTTTCGATCTTTGCTGCTGTTTCACTTGCACTTCTGATTCTTGTTTTTGCATATAAGGCTGGCCTGTTTGCATATATTCTTATGGGAGTGCTTCTTCTTATAAGCGTAATTGGACTCGTGGTTGTTATTGTTAATAAGCCTAAGATTTCTGCTGCCAAGGTTGTAACAACAAATAAGCAGCTTACAACTGATAATAAGGGCAAGACTAAGACTAGTTATAACGCATCAGTTTGTGTGGATGTTCCTTCGAAACTTCTTGCCCATGGCGTAAAAGTCAGTAAGCGTCAGTATGACAGACTTAATGAGGGAACAGATGTAATTGTGGTTAAGGCTGTCAACATTAAGCTTTACGAAGCTAAGTAAGGCTGATTATTAAGTAAACGATGGCTGTCTCAGGCGGGTGTTGATCCTGTTTGGGGCAGTTTTTTTGTTGTGGTTGGATTGTGTTAGCAGATTGGTTAGTTGTGAGAATTCTACTAACGGATTTACTAACATATGAGTCAAAAACGGGCTAATGTTAGTAGATTGGTTAGTTGTGAGAATTCTACTAACGGATTCACTAACATATGAGTCAAAAACGGGCTTATGTTAGCAGATTGGTTAGTCTCGAGAATTCTACTAACGGATTTACTAACAAATCCGCCGCCATCACTTTTTACCATCAAAAAAAGACTGGCCACCAGGGAGTAATTCCACCTTAGACCAGTCTTCTTATTAGTTTTCTAATCTGTTAACGATACGATCGAGTATTCCTTTGAAGAAAACGTTGAACCACTTTGTCTTGCCAAATAATCTAACAAGTGTAGGGCTTATTCTGTAATAGATTCGAATGAACAATCTGCCGTACCAGCTTTTCTTTAATCGTTCGTCGCGGAAACGTCTCAAAGTCCAGACAGGAGGGCAGTCATAAGATCCGTAAACTGCTGTTGCAATGTAGCAGCCTTCTTCTTTGCCACCGGTCTCTTCTAATTCTTCTTCGTAATCTTCAAGTTCGTCTAATTCGTCGTCGAACATTGTATTTACCTCAAAAGATTAATAACCAGCGAGGAATTCCTTGGTTCTGTCCATCTTTGGATTGTTGATTACTTCTTCTGCAGGACCTTCCTCAACGATAACACCGCCATCCATGAATACGATGCGGTCAGCAACGTCACGTGCGAAACTCATCTCGTGAGTTACGATAACCATTGTCATATGCTCTTCAGCAAGTTCTCTAATAACCTTAAGAACGCCTGCTGTAAGTTCAGGATCAAGAGCAGAAGTTGGCTCATCGAAGAAGATGATATCAGGTGAAGTAGCAAGTGCTCTTGCGATACTTACACGCTGCTGCTGACCACCTGAGAGGTTGCATGGATAAGAATCAGCCTTCTCAAGAAGTCCCATCTTCAGAAGGAGATTGTCGCAAATCTCGTTTGCTTCTTCCTTTGTCTTCTTCTGAACGTGGATAAGTGACTCAGTAATATTTCTTCTTACAGAAAAATGTGGGAAGAGGTTAAAGTTCTGGAAAACAAGACCAAACTTACCTCTAATCTTTTGAAGTGTATGCTTGTCGCAGTAAACAGCGCTGTCGCTTACAGTTGATGCGAGTATGTCCCCACCAATTGAGATGAATCCCTTGTCGATTGTCTCAAGTGTAGTAGCGCATCTTAAAAGTGTAGACTTACCTCCGCCAGAAGGTCCGATAACAGCTACAACTTCGCCTTTATTAACTGTAAGATTAATTCCCTTAAGTACCTCTAAATCTCCGAAGGACTTATGGATATCTTTCATTTCAAGTACGTTCATATGTCCCTCCAATTATGAATAGTAATTCATCTTCTTCTCGAAAGATGTCATTATGAGTTCAATAATGCCGTTCATTATGTAGTAGAAAACACCGGCTACGATAAATGGCATAACTGAAACCTGTGCTGAAGCAAGTTTCTTTGCTGCTGTAAACATTTCTGTAAGAGCGAGAACCTGTGCGAGGGAAGTATCCTTAACAAGGGTGATAACTTCGTTTGTAACTGAAGGAAGTACACGCTTAACAACCTGTGGAAGGATAATCTTGAAATAAGTCTGCATCTTTGTAAATCCAAGTACCTGAGCAGCTTCGTACTGACCCTTAGGCATTGACTGGATACCACCACGGAAAATCTCTGCGAAATAAGCAGCGTAGTTAAGTGAGAAACCGATTACTGTGGCAATAAATCTATAATCCAGTGGTCCAATTGAAATCTTACCTGTGCTGATACCAAAAATATAGTAAGGACCAAAGAATACAAGAAGAAGCTGAAGCATAAGAGGTGTACCTCTTACAATCGAAATATAAATTCTGAAGATAGAACTTACAACAATATTCTTGGCCATTCTGCCTCTTGCTATAAGAAGACCAAGAGGAATTGAAAAAAGAATTGTCAAAAGAAAAATAGCAACAGTATAAATAAGGCCAACGCCTAACTGTGTAATTGTGGATAAAAGCTGATCCATAAAATAGTACCTTCCAAGTTAATAAGCCTGATAAGTATACCACTTTAGATAACTAAAGAGAATCTGCAGATATGTAAATGCATATCTTAATTTAATCAAGCAATCAAATTTATATTTTCTTAACATTTTATTCTTATCCTACTGTCGCACAAAAGATAAACGAAAGGGTGTATTTATGAAAAAATTCAAAAAGGGTGTGGCAGCACTTCTAATGGCGGGTATTCTCGGTTCTTCTATGTACGGATGCAGTATAGAAATCGAGGATGGAAGTGGTGCAGAGGAGACATCCGAGACTACTGAATCAATCGATTTTTCATCTATTAGACCGCAGGATGATTACTATGGCTATATCAATGCTGAGTATCTTTCTGGTGTAGATGAACTTTACTATCAGGGAGATGCAGGCGCATTTGGCGTGCTTTATGCAGGTAATACTGATATTATCGAAACAAGACTTCGTGAGATTGTAACTTCAAATGAAGATTACGAATATGGTTCAAAGGAACAAAGACTTCGTGATGCATATAATCAGTATATTGCAGCTGATTCTGATGAAGAAGGTAAGGCTGCTTTCCGCTTTGAACTTGAAGCAGTAATTAATGAGATTATGAATGCTTCTGACGTTGATTCACTTGTAGAAACAATGATTAATATCCAGGTGAATTATGGCGCATGTAATGACATTATTTTCCTTTCAGTTGGTAATAACGATTTAGATCCAAATAATTACTGTATTCAGGTAAGTTTTGTTAGGGATGTCTGTGGAGTAACGATCGCTGATATCGATGAATGGCAGAATAATGTTTCGGATATTGAAGATCCTGTTTCTGATTATCTGACAATTACAGGTCTTGATAGTGATACTGCTGATCAGTATGCAAGAGAACTTGCTGGTCTTGCTCTTGATATTACATGGGCTTCTAATCCGAATCTTGCAACAGCATCAAATTATTATGAGTACGAAGAGTTCGTAAGTTATGAAGAACTCGAATCTATTTTTACAAATATTGACTGTCGTAGAATTGAAGAATTATCCGGTATTACAAACAATCCATATGGCGGATGGGTTGCTTTCGATAAGGGGCAGCTTTCTGCTATAAATGATCTTTTTACTGAAGATAATCTTAATGCACTTAAGGCATGGCTTTTGTATAGCTTTGCTTCCATGTATGCTGATGAGCTTTCAGCTGATTATGAGATTCTTTCAAGATACACATACGAGGATCCAAGAAGCGTTGAAGATCGTGCTTTGGATTTCATTCAGAGTAATTTTGGTCAGGATGTAAGTGATGTTTTCGTTGAGGCTGCTTATACACCGGAGATGGAAGCAAAACTTAGAACTATGTGCGAAGACATTCGTGAAGGATATAGAACAGTAATCAGTAACGCTACATGGCTTTCTGAGGAGACTAGAGACGGGCTTCTTACAAAGCTTAATAATATTGTTTTCTTAACTGGTGCTGACGTTGTTACTGATGCAATCAACGAAGAAAAGTCAGCTGCATTTGGCGATAATCTTTGGGAAACACATAAGGGAATGACTCATTACAATAGAAGTGAGCTCCTTTCTAATATTGGTAAAGACTTTGATCGTCTGGTACCTGGTATGTCAATGGATATGGTAAACGCATGTTATTTACCAAATAATACAGTTACTATCTGTGTTGCAATTATGGGTGCACCATTCTTTGATGTTAATGCTGATTATTTTACAAATCTTGGTGGTCTTGGTGCTGTTGTTGCGCATGAGATTGGACACGCTTTCGATTCAAACTGTATGAGTTTTGATAGTGAGGGAAGATACAACCCTGAGTGGATTTCTGCTTCAGACAGAGAGAAACTTGAGGAGCGTAATCAGGAAGCAATTCACTACTTTGAGACAACTTTCGCTGTATATGAAGTTTATTATGTTGATGGCGAGAATACTCTTGGTGAGAACTATGCTGACTTAGGTGGAATGGAAGTAATTACTTCACTTTGTAATAGTCGTGATGAGATGGAACTTCTCCTTACAAATTATGCTCAGATCTGGAGCACACTTAATACAACAGATGGACTTATATCCCAGCTTGCGCATGATGAGCACAGCCCTTCTGTAATCCGTGTAAATGCTATTCTTGCAACTCTTGATATTTTTTATGAGCTGTACGAAGTAGAAGAGGGCGACGGAATGTATGTCGCACCGGAAAACAGAATCGGACGCTGGTATTAAGGAGGTGGATATAAATGGGTGTTGTTTTTAAGCATGTTTTAAAGAACGTATTCGGTAAGCCTGGAAGAACATTACTTGTTATTATCTGTCTTACAATCAGTTCATTTGTAGCACTTATGGCTTTTGATATGTCAGGTGCCATGAGAAATCTTTTCACTAATCTTTATTCCTCAATGTTTGGAAGTTCTGACATTATTGTTGATGCAGAGACTGAGAATAGTTTCAGATTTATGGAAGACGAGGAATTTCCTGAAAATACTACTGTTTATTTATCAGGTGCAACAGATACTTATTACACACGTATCGATGGAGCATACGATATGCTCGAGTCACATCATATCAGTATTTATTCATTCGATTTTGATGCTGCTTCAGAAATCGGAATGTTCAGTTCAGATGTTGAACTTAACGATTTTGAAGTTTACATGAATCAGGATATGGCCGATAAGTTTGGCTTTGAGGTTGGAGATACAATTATTCTTCACGATATTAATTCAATGGAAGTTGAATTTACTATTGCCGAAATCCAGGATATGGGTAAGGGCCTTTTAAGTGGAGACACAGTTGTAATTTCTGATGAGTCAATGCTTGTTTTGAATCCATCAGCAAAGGCGTTAATCGCTGCAATTGATGTCAAGGACGATACACTTCGTAAGGGTGCAACTGAACTTCTTGATGAGAAGTATCCAGATATTAACTACGAGTATCTTTTTGATGATCCAATGATTGAAGAGCAGATCAATGGTATGTCGAGTCTCTTCTTCCTTCTTCTTGCAGTATGCCTCATGATGGTATTCTTCGTAACAGTTTCTGTTTCTGACAGAATTGTCTGTGAGCGTATGTCTGTTATAGGAACACTCAGAAGCCTTGGTTTTACTTCTGGTGCTACTACAATTATTCTCCTTCTTGAAAATGTTACTTACGGTCTTATTGGTGGTGCACTCGGCTGCTTCCTATATAGTGGAGTAAGAGATGCATTCTTAGGATCACTTGTTACAGCTGTTGGAGATGTTACTATTGATTTTGGACATGTAAATCCATTGTCATATGTTGGCGTTATGGTTTGCGCTGTTGCAATCGAGATTCTCTGTTCAGTAAAAGAAACAGTTAAGGCTGTAAATACACCTGTAAGAGATATTATCTTTAATACAAAGGATACTTCTTATAAGCACAGCAAGGGAAATACAATCATTGGTTTTGTATCTCTTCTTGTTGCAGTTGTCTGCGTATTCTTTAAGAGCGTATTTGTTTGTCAGGTAATCACAATTATTGCTTTCGAGATTGCAATTGCAATGCTTTCTCCTTATGTAATTACTTTCCTTGCAGATCTTCTTAGAAAGCATTATGAGAAGAAGGGAAAGATTGTTCCAACACTTGCTGCAGCTGAAGTTGCAACAAAGAAGAACACAGTAGGAGCAGGCGTTCTTATTGCAACTGTATCTGCACTTGCGGTAATTCTTCTTTCATTCACACAGGCTTTCCAGGATAACTTCAATAGAATTGAATTCCCTGAGGCGGATGTAATGCTTTCAGTAAAGTCAGGCGATGAGGCGAACTTCCGTTACCTTGAGAATCTCCCTGAGGTATCAAAAGTAGAATACGCAAGAGCATATTACGACGCAGTTCTTATTAACGGTGAAGAATACAATACAATGTCCATGGTTTATCAGGCATGTCCTGATGACGAAGGCTGGGTTGCTTCAGATGTATTTAAGGGCTACGAGACTAACCTTGCTGAAAACGAAATTTGCATTACAGACGATGTTGCAGAAGACCTCGAGCTTGAAGTTGGCGATGTAATTACAGTTACTTTCCTTAACGACTACTATTTCCCAGTTGAGCGCGAAATGACAGTTAAGGGAATCTGGGATACAAAGTCATATGCATATTCTTTCGAGATTAATTACGATTTCTTCCATAACCTTTACGGAGATGACGTAACACAGCTCTTTATCGCTACGGACTCTCCTGATGAGGTGAAGGAGATGGCACTTAAGTATTCTGGAACATTCTTAAATGCGGATGCCTGCTATACACATGAAGAATATGTTATGACAATGCAGAGTCAGGCGAGTGGAATTCTCGCAGTTATTTCTTTCGTGCTTATCCTTGGTGTTGTAATTACATTTGTAGGTGCTGCCGGAAACCTCCTTCTTGGTTTCGAAAGCCGTAAGCGAGAGTGCGCTGTCCTTCTTTCAACTTCACTTACAAGAAAGCAGCTTAAGCGTGTGTTCCTCCTCGAAAGCTTTATCGTTTCAGGTCTTTCACTTCTTATAGCATATCCACTTGGTGCGATGCTCATCTATCCTTTGGCAAATGCATTTGTTGCGATGGACACAGCCTTAAAACTTACATTTAATCCGGTTCCTGCGCTCCTTCTCTTTGCCTTGATGTGGCTCGTATTTACACTCACAGCAGTGAAGCCAAACAGAGCACTTTCAAAGATGAAGCTTGCAGAGCAGCTTAAGTATGAATAATTCGAAGGAGATTAAAAATATGTCTACAGTAATTGAAGTAAATAACGTAAATAAAGTATTTGGTAAGAATGAAGCAAGAAACCAGGTTTTGGAGGATGCAAGCCTCGCAATTGAGTCAGGTGAGTTCGTCTCAATGATGGGTGCATCAGGTTCTGGTAAGTCAACACTCCTTTATCTTATCGGAGGCCTTGATCGTGAGTTCGAAGGATCAATCAAGGTTGCAGGTGAGGAGATAAGCAAGATGAAGGACGCAAAACTTTCAAAGCTTCGTCTCGAGAAAATTGGATTCGTATTCCAGTTCTATAACCTTGTTCAGAACCTGACTGTTGAAGATAACATCATTCTTCCACAGACTGCTCAGGGCAAGTCACGTAAGTCTTTGGAAGAGGATTTGAAGAATATCCTCGAAATCACAGGCCTTACAGAGAAGCGTAAGGCAATGCCATCTACTCTTTCAGGTGGTCAGCAGCAGCGTGTAGCTAACGCAAGAGCACTTCTTGGAAACCCTGAGATCATCCTTGCCGATGAGCCAACAGGTAACCTTGATTCAAAGTCAACAACAGAGATCATGGAGTTGTTCAAGAAAATTAACGCAGAGAAGGGTATCACAATCCTTCAGGTTACTCACTCAGACGAGACTTCTAAGTACGGTACAAGAATCGTAAGACTTGAGAACGGCAAGGTAGTTGGATAATTGATTATTCAATAGTTACTTGATGAGTGGAGGTCGTCTTCCGGGGTGTTTGCCCTGGGAGATGGCCTTTTTGATTGTTCGCTGATATTGGCTTACGGGTGGATAGACCAATATTGGATGTTCGTTGATTTTGGCTTATGGGTGGATAGGCCAATATTGGATGTTGGTTGATTTTGGCTTACGTGTGGATAAGCCAATTTTGGATGTTCGTTGATATTGGCTTACATGTGGATAAGCCAATATTGGATGTTCGTTGATTTTGGCTTACGTGTGGATAAGCCAATATTGGACGTTTGTTGATTTTGGCTTACGGCGGATAAGCCAATTTTGGATGTTCGTTGATTTTGGCTTACGTGTGGATAAGCCAATATTGGACGTTTGTTGATATTGGCTTACGGATGGATAAGCCAGTATTGGATGTTCGTTGATTTTGGCTTACGTGTGGATAAGCCAGTATTGGGTGTTTACTGATTTTGGCTTACGGGTGCAAAAGCCAATTCTGGCCATCTGCCGTTTTTGGCCTATTTAGTGCGGCGCAGGCCTGCTAATCATTCCACTAACACACGCAATAAAAAACTGGCCCAAATCATTTTGAGCCAGTCTGTTATGTTTGTTAACTTAAGAATAATTAACCGATGATTGTTACGTCAGAACCGAACCACTCGTTTGAGATTCTTGCAAGTGTTCCGTCTGCAGCCATCTCTTCGAGAACTGCCTGAACCTGATCGCGAAGCTCTGTGTTACCAAGGTTGAAACCAACACCGTACTCCTCAGAAGCGATTGCCTCGTCAAGAACCTTAAAGTCCTTACCAGATGTCTGGATCTCATAACGAGCAACGATCTCATCCATTACGATTGCATCAACTGCACCAGACTCGAGCTCCATCATAGCGTTGAGGTAAGAAGCCTCTTCAACAAGATTAGCGAATGTAGCTGTAAGATCTGGGTTTTCCTCGAGAGCAGCAAGTCCTGAAGAATCCTTCTGAACTGCAACAACGAGACCAGCAAGATCATCAAGTGATGTGATGTCAGCGTCTGCTCTTACTACTACAACCTGGTTGTTTGCCATATAAGGCTCTGACCATGTGTACTGATCCTCACGACCAGAAATTGTGAAACCATTCCAGATACAGTCGATGTTACCTGAAGCGAGCTCCTGATCCTTAGCGTCCCAGTCGATTGGCTGAGCTACGAACTCCATGTCGAGTCTTGAAGCAACCTCAGCTGCAAGATCAAGATCGAAACCTGTGTAAGAACCATCCTCAGCAACAAATCCCATTGGTGGGAACTCAGCGTCAAAACCTACGATGAACTTCTCTTTGCCTGAATCCTTAGATGAGCAAGCTGTGAGTGAGCCCATGAGCATAATTGAAGCCATTGCGATAGCTAAAAACTTCTTCATAAATAAACTCCTTTTCTTCTTAAAAGTGAAAATACACCCCCGAATTATACTTGCAACGTTTAGTATAGTAAAGTATAAAAGGCGACTGTTATAATTAGGCTAGGAATTAATGGGTGGTATCTATAATGAAACTTAGAAGAAAGCTATTCTCACAAAAGAATCCGTATAGCGATTCAGATGGTAATCTTTTTCTTGAAGCTTCGCGCGAAAATTTCGATTATCTGATTAAAAACTGCGAAGACTATCGCTTGATTTCTGAAGGACTTGGAATTAAGTCAAAGGAAGATATTAAGGATATTTCCGATATTCCAGTTATTCCAACAATGCTTTTTAAACAGCATGATTTTAAGTCCGGTCCTTATCTTGTTATGGCAACTTCATCTGGCACAAGTGGCCATTTCAGTAAAGTTAGATTTGAACTTGGAGCTCTATGGTCAGCACTTAAGATGTCTATAAAAATCACAAAGTTTCATGGAATTCTTTCACCAAAGCCTTGCAGATATATTGTAATGGGATATAAGCCACACAGGAGCAATAAGACTGCTGTTACAAAAACTGCGTATCTTACAACTTTTTTGGCACCAGCTGTCAGTCGTGACTTCATTTTGAAGTATGGCCCAGATGGGTATAAGCCTGATTTCGAAGGCATTATTAATGCTTTGAAGAAATATGAGAAGGGGAAATTTCCAGTTCGCTTTATGGGATTTCCTTCTTATACATTTTTCCTCTTTCAGATTCTTGAGGAGAAGGGGCTTTCGTTTAAACTTCCTGAGGGATCAAGAATTATGTTAGGTGGCGGATGGAAGCAGTTCTATCAGGAGGCTGCTGATAAGGAAACTTTCTATAAAATGGCAAAGAAAACTCTTGGTATCGACGAAGAGAATATTACTGAATTCTTTGGCGCTGTAGAGCATCCGATTCTTTATACTGACTGCGCAAAGCATCACTTCCATGTTCCAACATATAGTCGAATCATCATTAGAAATCCGGATACATTAGAGCCACTTCCAATGGGTGAGACAGGACTTGTTAACCTGATATCACCGCTTACAACAGCTACACCAATCCTGTCAGTAATGACAGATGATCTTGGTATTCTTCACGATGGTAAGAAGTGTGGTTGCGGCGTGACTACACCTTATCTTGAGATAATTGGAAGAGTAGCACCTGACAATATTAAGACTTGTGCTGCAGGTGCTTCCGAGATGCTTAAGGCAGTTGACATTTAATAAAGAGAGCAGATTGAGGGAAGAATATGATTCTTTTTGATGGTAAGTTATACGATAGTAGTGAGCAGAACAGACTGCTCGATGAACTTCACTTAGTTGTTCCAAAGACTCTTTCTAAGAGTAGACTTAACTATGAGATAGTAGTTGATGCTATTGATAAGTTAAGACTTGATACAATTGCTGGAAAGTTTGACGATTTGTTGGCAGACCTTCCTTCTGATGTTGTAGGCACTTATAAGGAGCAAGCAGCTTTTCTTCTTAGCAAAGAGATGCTTCACAATAAGATAAAGACAGAACTTGGTGACACATCTTCTTATGCCACTAATAAGGTTGGTGATTTTTCTTCTATTTTCGTTGACTATAGACCTCTTGGAGTAATATTTCATATTGCGGCAGGTAATATGGATTTTCTTCCTGCGTATTCGCTTGTTGAGGGGCTTTTGACTGGAAATATTAATATCCTGAAACTTCCTTCAGCTGATAATGGATTGTCAGTTACACTTCTGATGCAGCTTATTGAGTATGCTCCAGAACTTAAGGATTATATTTATGTTTTCGATACATCCTCATCTGATATTCAGGGCATGAAGAGAATGGCGGAACTTTCAAATGCAATTAGTGTATGGGGATCTGATTTCGCTATTGATGCTGTTCGTAATATGGCACCTTCTGGCGTAAAACTTATCGAATGGGGGCAGAAACTTGGATTTTGCTACGTATCCAATATTGATGCAGTTGCAGATAAAGAGGAGAAGATGCGTGATTTGGCGCACCACATTGCTACAACAAAGCAGCTTTTGTGCAGTAGCTGTCAGGTGGTTTATCTTAATACAAAAAGCAGTGAAGAACTGCGCGCTTTTGCAGCTGAATTTCTCCCTTTCCTCGAAGAAGAATGCTCGAAAGAAACCAGCGAGGATATCGGAACAAGAGCCCGCGATACACTAGTTAGTTACACGAACAGACTTAAAGGCTACCTTGGTAATAAGGAAACTTCTGACGATGTGTTAAGAGGCAGAGGTTGTAGCGTAATAGTTAAGGAAGATTCTGCTCTTGAACTTTCTCCAATGATGTGTAATGTTCTTTTCAAATGTCTTGAAGAAGATAAGATTATCGAAGTTTTATATGATTCGAAGAACTATCTTCAGACTTCGGGATTAATTTGTCCAGATAAAGATCGCGAGAAATTAACCAACATTCTTTTGGCTTCAGGTATCACAAGAGTAACTACGCCTCTTAACATGAGTGCATATTTTCCTGGTGAATCTCACGATGGTGACTATGCGCTTAGAAGATATATGCGAGTTGTTAATATTGAAGTATAAGCTTTGTTGATAACTTGCGTTCAGAGGATTATAATCAGCATAATTATGATGTTAGGAAGGCATTAATAATGTTTTGGATTACAACAAATGTTCATCTTATGAAAGGTTACATTATTGCTCTTTAAGGGGGGATACTGCGCCTTTTTTAAGAAGTCTTTGTTGTTCTGACATCTATATAGAGGTTCTTTATCTCCTGTTGTTTTGTTATAAAACTTAAGGAGATTTTTTATGTCGAGATTTAATATCAAAAAACAAATTAATAAATTATATACGTCATCAGTTCTTGGGAACTTGTCACTTACTGGAGCATGGGTTGCTATATTAACTGCGCGTGGGTTCACGCTTCCAGAAGTAGGAATTGCTGAAGGAGTTTTCCATGCTACAAGCCTTCTTTTTGAAATTCCGTCAGGGGTATTAGCTGATGTTCTTGGTCGTAAAAAGATGCTGATTTTAAGTAGTATTTTCCACGCTATTGGAAATCTCATAATGATTATGTCTACTAATCTTTTTACAGTCTGCCTGTCGATTGTATTTCATGCGCTTAACTATAATTTCCAGTCAGGCTCTGGCGATGCACTTGCTTACGATTCAATGAAGTCGGTGAACGAAGAAGAAAAGTACGAGAAATATATGTCCAATCAGCTGATTATTTATCGACTGTTTGGTGGTATATCCACGCTTTGTGCTGGTTTTGCTTTGTTTATCGGTCATAAAATTGCGTATGGAGTGGATATTTTATTCTGCATAGCTCAGATTGCTATTTTAAGCGGTCTTGTTGAAATAGGAATTGAAAACAGGAAGTATACTTTCGCTGAAGTTATGAGAAGTATATTTAAGTGCTTTGCCGAAAGTTTCAGATTCATGAGAGTAAATATGAAGGCGTTTAGACTTATGTTCTTTAATTCGCTTGTAGGTTCATTTGATATTCTCCTGCTTTTCTTTATTCAGGCGAAGTTTCCTGAGGTTGGAGTAACTGGACTTTTACTTGGAATACTGCTCTTTATTACTAACATTGGTGGAATTTTTGGATCGAAGTTAATCCTTAAATTCAAAAAAGTATCATATCTTGCAGTGTATTTTGTTTCACTTGCACTTGTCGTAACAGGAATTCTTGTTGAGCACTCAGGCCTTTGGGCTTTGATGACACTTGGAGGTTTTATTGCTTCTATGGGGGATGATGCTTTGCAGGTAAGAGCAAACAAGATTTTGCAGGATATGTTTCCATCTGAACAAAGAGCGACACTCATGTCAATCGATTCATTTACATTCTCAATGATTATGATTGTCTTATCACCTTTGGCGGGAGTTTTCTTTGCCTTCTGGTAAAAAAGAATTATGATTTATGTTCTTTTACGGGGTTATGAGTAATAATCCCGTAAAAACATTAATCTTATTAAATAAGTATTTGACGGTTTATATCTCAAAAGTTATAATTACCCCATATAGGCGTTGAAGAGAAGGAAGATGCACGCGCGCATACAGAGAGTCGGTGGTTGCTGTGAACCGATTGCGTAAATGTAATGATGAGTAGTCTCGGAGCTTCTGAACTGAACACTTTCGTTAGTAGGTGAGGACGGGATCTCCCGTTATAGAGAGATGTGTTGTTAGACACTAGTGAGTGGGTATTTATACCAAGAAGAGTGGTACCGCGGAAATTTTATTTTCGTCTCTTCTGCACACGAAGGATTGTGCGGAGGGGGCTTTTTTATTGGCTTTTTTCCGTAAAACAAACGGTCCTGGTATAAATCGACGTTAGGAGGTAAGTCGAATGATTTTAAGCGGAGCAGAGATTGTTGTTAAAACTCTTATTGAGCAGAACATCAAGACTATTTTTGGTTATCCAGGAGGAACAGTCATTGATATCTATAACCAGCTCTACAGACATAGCGATGAGATTAACCATGTGTTAGCAGCACACGAGCAGGGTGCAGCACATGCAGCTGATGGATATGCAAGAGCAAGTGGTGATATTGGTGTCGTACTTGCAACTTCAGGCCCTGGTGCAACTAACCTTGTAACAGGTATTGCTACTGCATATCTCGATTCAATTCCACTTCTTGCTATCACAGGTAATGTTGGTACAGCAATGATTGGTAAGGACAGTTTCCAGGAGATTGATATCACTGGCGTAACTCTTCCTATTACAAAGCATAATTTCCTTGTTCATGATGTAGCAGAGCTTGCTGATACAATTCGTGAAGCTATTAAGATTGCAAAGAGCGGACGTCCAGGTCCTGTTCTTGTAGATATTCCTAAGGATGTTCAGCAGAAGCTAACTGAGTATACTCCAGTAGCTCCAGTTGAAATCGACCCACTTAAGAAGGCAAAAGACAGCGATGTAGAAAAGGCAGCTGAGTTAATCTCAAATGCTACTCGTCCTTATATCTACTTTGGTGGTGGATCAGTTCATGCTGCCGCAGGTAACCTTATCGAGGAGCTTGCTGAGAAGATGGATGGTGTAATGGGTGCATCAATGATGGGCCTTTCTGAGGTTCCTGATTCAAATCCAAGATATCTTGGAATGCAGGGTATGCATGGTCATTACGCATCATCTATTGCAATGGCTGAGGCAGATTTAATTATTGCTGTTGGTGTTAGATTCTCTGACAGAGCAACAGGTAACACATCTAAGTTTTCAACAGGAGCCAAGAAGATTCATGTTGATCTTGATGCGTCAGAATTTAATAAGAATGTAGCAGTTGACTTAAGTGTTTCAGCTGATATTTCTGACTTCCTTACAAAGCTTATCGCTAAGATTGATAAGAAGGATAATAAGGCATGGATGGTAAGAGTTGATACTCTTAAAGATCAGGAGAAGTCATATGATGATCCTAACTTCCTTCCAATGCTTGCTATTAAGGCTGCATCTGATATCACAACTGCTGATACAAGATGTGTAACAGATGTTGGACAGCATCAGATGTGGGCAGCTCAGCACTACGAGTTCACAGATAAGAGAACATGGATTTCATCTGGTGGTCTTGGAACAATGGGCTTTGGTATGGGTGCTGCTATCGGTGCTTCATATGGTTCTGGTAAGAGATCAGTTCTCTTTACAGGTGACGGTTCATTTGGAATGAATATGAATGAACTTGCAACAGCTGTAACTTATAATGTTCCACTTACAATCGTACTTTTGAATAACGGTGTTCTTGGTATGGTTAGACAGTGGCAGACACTCTTCTACGACAAGACATATTCAAATACTGTTCTTAACCGTAAGACTGATTTTGTTAAGTATGCTGAAGCAATGGGTTGTCCTGGATTTAAGGCAACTAATATCGAAGAGTTTAAGGCTGCTTTCGAGAAGGCTTACGCTATTGAAGGTCCAGCTCTTATTGATCTTACAATCGATAAGGATGAGATGGTTCTTCCTATGGTTCCA
>JAZLLF010000031.1:0-25489 GCA_045598005.1 Saccharofermentans sp.
TGTTGGTGTTGGTGTATCAGGTCCATCCTCTGCTGCATTTGTAACTTCAAGAGTAATGTCTGTAACTCCATTTGTATCAGGTACAACACCATCAACAGGTGTTACTGTAATCTTTCCATCACCATCTACACTAAAGTAAACCTTATCAGTAAGTCCTACATATCCATCTGGAACGTTAGACTCAACAATATAATAGTTACCTGTATGAAGTGTTGTATCGTAAACATAAACCTGATCAGCACCAGGAGTAAATGTATCAAGAATTGATTCAGTTCCATCAGATGCAATCTGATAAATAGTAAAAGTTACATTTTCAGTTACAGAATCATGATCACCAAATACCTTATTAATAGTAATAGAATTTGGAACAGAATTAATCTGAACTGCAATATCAGTAAATGTAAGATGTGATTTCTTAGGAAGAACCTGAACACTATCACGATCTCTTATCTGAGTAGCTAATAACTCATCCAAAACTATAACCTTATAGACAGTTGGATCGATGTTATAACCATTTGGAGCAACAACCTCTTTAAAAACATATACCTTATCAGCAACAATATGTGCAGACATATCTGTACTTCCTGCCTTAGGTGTGAATGTATAAGATGAGATTGCACCAGTACTTGTTGTATGACCCTCAAATACATTACCAGTTGCTTCACCTGTAATAGGATCATACTCAGTTGCCTCGATAGTTGCACCTGCAAGGAACGCATTAGGATTATCAGATCCTACCTTATCGATATAGAAAATATTATTTCCAGTAATCTGCATGTTAGATGTAGAAATATGTCTTCTTGTATCAACGGAGTCTTGTGATGATTCCTGAACATATGGAGTTGGAAGAGTTACTACATTGTAAACTCTTACATCTTCAGTTGTATTCAAACGTGTCTTATATACAACCTTTAAATGAACCTTATCAGGAACAAACAAAACAAGATTACCTGCTTCATCAATTCTAAATTCAAAATGAGATGAGTCAACAGAACCATCAAACACGAAATCCTGCTCAAGCTTTGTATTTGTCTCAACATTCCAAACTTCCATTGAACCATTAACAAAATCCAAACATTCTGGCAATGTATCAATAATCTCAAATGCAGTATAAGCTCCAGAACAAAGATGCATCTTATTAGGGTTTACATCAAGAGTAAATGCAAGTTCTGAAGAGAACTTATTGTTATTCAAATCTTCCTGAGTTGTCTCAATTGTCTTATCAATTACATCTCTCTTAATAGTTGTATCAGCAGTTGCTGTGTCTGTTACAACTGTATTATCACTACCGTAAGTTCCAGTAAATGAAGCATTGTTAGTAATTACTGTACCATTGTTAGAAACAGGCATAAGATCATCACTAACTCTACAAGTATAGTAAATTCGAATCTTATCAGTACCTGCATTTTCAAGCAAAGTTCCAGAACCACTATTTGGGTAAACAAGATAAGCATCATCGAGAGAAAAACTAATAGAAGTTGTTCCATCAGGATTTGTTGTCGTTGTTACAGGAACATAGTATGCTCCACCCCAGTTACTGTTTCCAAAAATTGCAAGAACTGCATTTTGCCTATCAAAATTTTCATAGTTAAAGTTTCCTCTAACACCATAGAACTCAAGTCCACCAAGGTCATCAGTAATTGTGACAGAATTCCAAGCATGTGGCTTCAAAGTCTCTGAACCATTTACTGTCTCCTGATTAAGTGAAATGAGCCAAGATACAAGACCTGTATTTGGATCATATTCTGAAGCAACATGCTTATTAATAGCGTTTTCTGGTGCTGGTACATTAATTACCTTCTCACCATATGCCAGATTGTTAATATTCCAATAATTGGCAACTGCACGAATTTCATTACCTAAAGTAATGTCCTTATCATAGTCAGTAACTGGTAAATGATAAATTGTTCGAAGTTCAAGATAAATAATAGTACCTTCCAAAGCTGTTGCATCAGCATTAGAGATTATATAAGAATAACCATTATTGTTATTTGGACCTGTCGTGCAAGGAATAGTAACCTTATTATCTGACGCATCAAGATAGTAAAGTGAATAACCATAATCTAAATCCAATGTCTGGTCATTCTTTACATTTTCCATAAGTTCCAAATCACTGAAAAGTCCACCTGGAACCTGATATTTAAAAGTCCAGTACAAATAAACAGTTGTACCATCAGCTGTATAGTCAGTACAAACCTTCTCACAAATTGGTGTAGGTGTAGCTTCTGTTGTAGGAGTTGGAGTTCCAGTACATGTAGGTGTATTAGTAGGACCCACGTGTACAGTTACTCTTGCTGTATCATGAGCCAAATCTGGATTTGTTGGAGTTTTGAGAGTAGCTGTATTACTTGAAACAGCATCAGGATCATTCTCAGCATAAGTATCAGTTACATGAGTTCTATATGTAATTACAACCTTATCAGTAGGATTTGAAATACCTGTAAAAGACATATTATCAAGAGCTGACAAATCATTATACTCAGCAATCTGAGTATTTGTTGTAGCATCCATTACTACGATAGTACCTGACAAAGTCTGAGATACAGAAGTATCCAAAACATCCGTAAGTGTTACATTAGTAAGATTATATCCTGTAGTTCCACCGT
This sequence comes from Saccharofermentans sp., assembly GCA_045598005.1. Lineage (GTDB taxonomy): Bacteria > Bacillota > Clostridia > Saccharofermentanales > Saccharofermentanaceae > Saccharofermentans. The sequence continues at coordinate 2,607 of JAZLLF010000031.1, forward strand.
TAACAGTAATTGTCCAGTCAATATACTCACCAGATAAAGTACCATTCTTATCAATGAGATCGAAATTAATAGCAGCATTATCATAAACTACAGCAAACTTATCTTCCCAAGGATTTACTGGGTGATTAATAACAAGTGGTTTGGATGGTTCTGATGTGAGATTTGCTTTAACCTGGTTCTTAAGTGCTCCAGCTGCAATACCATTCAAATAACCTGGCTTAAGAGTACATGTGTATACAACATCAACTGTCTGACCTGCAGGCACAGAATTAATAACAAAATCATAATTCTTATTATTAGGATCTGGCTGAGTACAAGTAATTCCATTAGTTGTATTCACAGCATTAAATCCAGCAACATCCATGCCAGAAATAGCATCACCCCACACACTATCGTGAAGTGTAATTGATTCACAATTCTCTGAACCATTATTAGTAACGCTAATAGTATAAGTAACAGTACCATTCTGTAAATCGATATCAGTAACGCCCTTAGCAACATCAATGTTACGATCAATCTCAGGCTTACCTGGATATGTAATAGTTGGTGTTGTACCACCCTTAATTACACCATGAGAGAAAGCAAGTGAATAACGTGCTTCGCTATCGCTAAATGCAGAGTCGTCAAGATTTACAGAACAATTAAAGATACCACCACCATAAATAGCAGGATCAATACAAGTTCCTTCATCATCAAAAGCTGCTGACAAATCAATGAACAATACACCATAATTCGGATCGCTAGGATCATTAACTATATGATAGTTATATGATCCCTCTGGAAGTACAGAGCCATCAACAGGGAAAACATCAGCAAGTGAACCTGGATCAAAAGTACTAATATCCAAGGCAGGCTTACCTGTGGTATCACCTTCCTTGATTGCCAGAACACTCTTAAAATCATAAGTCAAAAATGGGTGTGCTGCATCAACAGTACTATCGACTACAAATTCCATTCGCAAAGATAATCCGTCATTTGGATTATACTCAACAAAATCTGCGCCACCGAGAATCTTAACTCCAGTAATCATATCAGTCATGTCTCTGGTTCCAGTACCAGCAGCATAAACTTTAAGATTGAAAAGTGAAGGAATTAAGATATTCGACAGCATAACTACTGTCAAAAAAGCAGCAAGTCTTGAAAATAAGACTTTCTTAGTATTATTCATACTCTCTCCTCCTTGATTTACGGCAAAACCTACACTACCGCATAATCTATCAAAATAGTATATTCATGCAATTACCTATATTTCAACACCTAATTCCACAAATTAACTGATTGTTCACAGTTAAGTAACTCTGCAAAAATTTTCCCGCAATATTGCCGTAACAAAAAAAACTCCTGGACCAAAATCCAGGAGTTTTTAAAGCTTAATATACTATTTATTAATGGTGGAACAATCTGATTCCTGTAAATGCCATTGCAAGACCAAGATCATCACAAGCCTTAATTACGAGATCATCTCTTACAGATCCACCTGGCTGAGCGATGTATCTTGCACCACTTCTGTAACCACGCTCAATGTTATCTGAGAATGGGAAGAATGCATCAGAACCAAGAGCTACATCTGTGAGCTGATCAAGCCAAGCTCTCTTCTTCTCTGCTGTAAATACTTCTGGCTTTGTTGTAAAGATATTCTCCCACTTACCATCAGCAAGTACATCCATGTAGTCTTCACCGATATAAAGATCAATTGAATTATCTCTGTCAGCTCTCTTAATATCCTCACGGAATGGGAGGTTAAGAACTTCTGGAGACTGACGGAGCCACCAGTTATCTGCCTTAGAACCAGCAAGACGTGTACAGTGGATTCTTGACTGCTGACCAGCACCGATACCGATTGCCTGACCATCCTTTACATAGCAAACTGAGTTTGACTGTGTGTACTTAAGAGTAATAAGAGAAATGATAAGGTCTCTCTTAGCCTGCTCAGGGAAATTCTTATTTGCTGTTGGGATATTCTCAAAGAGCTTATCGTCGATAACGAGCTCGTTTCTTCCCTGCTCAAATGTAACACCAAATACTTCCTTGTGCTCAAGTGGAGCTGGAACGTAGTTAGGATCAATCTTAATAATTGCGTAGTTACCCTTCTTCTTTGTCTTCAAAATCTCAAGTGCCTCTGGCTCATAGTCTGGAGCGATAACACCGTCAGAAACCTCACGCTGAATCATCTTAGCTGTGCAAACATCAACCTTATCTGAAAGAGAAATGAAATCACCGAAAGATGACATTCTGTCAGCACCTCTAGCTCTTGCATAAGCGCAAGCAAGTGGAGAAAGTTCACCAAGATCATCTACCCAGTAAATCTTCTTCAAAACATCTGAGAGTGGCTGTCCTACAGCTGCACCAGCTGGAGAAACGTGCTTAAAAGATGTTGCTGCTGGAAGTCCTGTAGCTGCCTTAAGTTCCTTAACGAGCTGCCATCCATTGAAAGCATCGAGGAGGTTAATATAACCTGGCTTACCATTCAATACTTCGATTGGAAGTTCGCTGCCATCGTTCATGTAAACACATGATGGCTTCTGATTTGGATTACATCCGTACTTTAACTGCATTTCGTTAGACATAGTCTTACTCCTTATATTAAACGTTCTTGTTAATAATTCTTGTTGTAGCTTCGCCTGTAGCGATGTCAATGTATCTTACGAAGAGTGATACCTTGTTGTCCTCATTAAGGTTTGTCCATACAGCATTTGTGAACTCATCGATGTCACCTGTAAGTACAACCTTCTCAGGCTCTCCCTCGAAAGATGGAAGTGGTGAACCATCACCCATATATGTATGGATAAATCTACCAATACCAGCCTTAGGATTATCGTATGTATATGTATTTCTGATGCAGCACTCTGGATCGCCATCATCTGACTTAAGGATTGACAATGCAAAGTCATACTTGCCATCAACAATATTCATAACACCAGAGATTCTAGGAGTATAGTTAGGAGCATCATGCTCGTACTTTCTCTCTCTTAAAGACTCCTCAAAAGTCTTACCAGCAGCCAAACCATCACGAACTGTATCTGTCTGATCACCATTTGTAACGATTGTTGTGTCACCAAGAACTCTTACCGGATGATAAATAATAAGCTCTGGTGCAACAAGCAATGTGCTTGGATCAAAAGCCTCTGTCTGAATTCCATCTTCAGTTGTAGTAAATACTCTGTTACGGCTTGATGCGCTTCTACCCATGATAAAATATGCTGTTACAGCACTCTTACCATCTTCAGACATACCAATAACGATACCTCTTCCAGGATAAGCATTTGTGCTTAAAAGCTGATTCAAATCTAAAGTTTCCATTGTCATATCTCCTTTAAATAAATTCTACTCTGTTATTAACTACCTTAATCTTACCGTCAGCGATATATCTTATTGCTTTTGGCATAATAACCTGCTCACATTCTTTCATTATACGCTTCTGTAAGACTTCTGGGGTATCATCTGGAAGAACATCTACAGCCTTTTGAAAAATAATAGGACCTTCGTCATAATTCTCATTAACAAAATGTACTGTAGCTCCAGATATTCTTACGCCCTTTGAGATTACAGCCTCGTGTGGCTTTATACCATACATACCTGCTCCACAGAAAGAAGGAATCAATGCAGGATGTATATTAATAATCTTATTAGAGTATGCATGAACAGTCATTGTACCAAGAAGACTTAAGTAACCAGCAAGAACAATAAGCTCAGCTCCTGAAGCAGAAACTGCCTCAACTACAGCTTCATCCCACTCATCATTACTGTCAAAGTCCTTCTTCGAAAGTACTACAGAAGGAATATTATGCTCAGCAGCTCTTGTAAGAGCGTAAGCGTCCTTATTTGAAGCAACTACAAGTGAGATTTCAACATCACTTAAATAGCCACCCTCAATATTATCAATAATAGCCTGAAGATTAGTTCCTCCGCCAGAAACAAAAACTGCAATCTTCATAAAAACCTCCGATTAATTATGACTTACTTTATGTACAGATTCTACTGATTCACATGGCTTTCCTGCAATATAGTTGCCATCAAAACATGCACAGCAGCAGCCACAGTTTATACCATCAAGTGAAGCCTTCAAAGAATCAAGACTAATATAGCCCAAAGAATCTGCACCAATCATTTCTCTAATTTCTTCCAAAGACTTGGATGTAGCAGGAAGATCTGTCGCTACATTTGCATTAACACCATAACAGCATGGATATTTTACTTCTGGAGATGCAAGTCTTACATGGACTTCCTTAGCACCATTTTCCTTGAGGAATCTTATAATGTGCTTTGTAGTTGTACCTCTTACAAGAGAATCATCAACAATCGCAATTCTCTTTCCTGCAACAGCCTTCTTAAGAACAGCAAACTTCATGCGAACAGCAAGTTCACGCTCAGACTGAGTGCTCTTAATAAATGTACGACCTACATATCTGTTCTTCAAAAGGCCCATGCCAAATGGAACATTAAGTCCGTCAGCATAACCTAAAGCCGCAGCATTACCAGAGTCAGGTGCACCAATAACAACATCAACATCACAAGGCTGTTCCTTTGCAAGCGCCATTCCTACTCTATATCTTGAATCAAAAACATTGGTTCCATCTATCTCTGAATCAGGACGTGCAACGTAAACATATTCGAAAACACAAACCTTACCATCAGAGATACGCTCCATTGAAGAAATGCTGTCGTCGTAGTAATAAGACTTCACACCTTCACTTGAAATTGAAACAACTTCACCTGGTTCAAGATTACGTACAAATTTTGCATCAAGTGCATCGAAAGCACATGTCTCTGAAGAAAGCATATACATATCATCCTTCTTACCAAGTGCCAAAGGACGTAATCCAAATGGATCGCGAACACCGATGAGTTTGTCATCAGACATAAAGAGAAGTGAATAAACTCCCTTCATTTCCTTCATGGTGCGAAGTATTGCTTCTTCTGTAGTATCTGTAACAACTCTGTTGCGCGAAAAGAGCGAAAGAATTGTCTCAGCATCTGTATTTGTCTGAAAGATTGCTCCCATGTTCTTAAGTTTCTGTCTAATCGCGTCCCCATTAAGAATGACAGCATCAGAACTTAAAGCAATATTTCCTGCACGGGATTTAATTGAAGTAGGCTGAAGACCCTCGATACCAATTGTTCCATCCCCACCACGGGCATGAGCAATTGCACATGAACCTTCAAGCGCACTCAGAGTAACGTCATCAAATACTTCAGTAACAAGTCCAGCACTTTTATGAACGATAAAGCGTCCATTATTATTTACTGCCATACCAGCAGACTCCTGTCCTCTGTGCTGAAGGGAAAATATTCCATAGAATGCTGACTTTGCAACATCCACCATTTCACATTTGCAATTGATTACTCCAAATACCCCACTCATAATCAATCCTGCATTTCGTTAATCTTTGTCTGAAGGCGTAAATCTCTTGCCTCAACTGAATCAGCAAGTTCCTTCTTATAAGCCTGGAGTTTATCTGCAAGTTCCCCATCAGATATAGCAAGCATCTGAACTGCAAGAATTCCAGCATTTGATCCGCCATCGATTGCTACTGTCGCAACAGGAATACCTGTAGGCATCTGAACTGTAGCATAAAGAGCATCCTTACCAGCAAGAGCTCCACCCTTACATGGAACACCAATTACTGGAAGAGTAGTATTAGCTGCAAGCACACCACCAAGGTGAGCTGCAAGACCTGCTGCAGCAATCACAACAGAAAAACCATTATCCTTTGCTGTCTTTGCAAGTTCGATTGCTCTTTCAGGAGTTCTGTGTGCAGAAGCTACATGTGCCTCAAATTCAACTCCAAACTTCTTAAGCATCTTAAAACAGCCTTCCATTACAGGAAAATCTGAATCAGATCCCATAACTACCAAAACTTTACCCATTTTGTCTGCCTCCCTATAAACACCTTACGGCGTAAATTACTATACTAATAATCAAATACAATTATCAACTCAAATTATCTTTATTCATCTTCCTGAGACCAGTTAAGCCTTTGAAGGACTCTGTAATAATCAGCACTTCCCCATTCATAAGGTCTTGGACAGTAATCATTACCAGGTCTTGTAGAAGTCTGAGAATAAGGAATTACATTCAGAGTATAAGACTCTGCTGCACTATTATCTTCATTCATAACAATCTCACACTGAATAATGCAGGAGTCAGGATCTGAAAGACCTGTATTGCCTCCAAAACAGAAATTCGAAAGACTGTAAAAAATATACTTACCGTTATAAATCTCAATTGGCTGAAGTCTGTGAGGATGTGTTCCAACTACAATATCCACACCATAATCAATAAGAGCATGAGCAGCATTAATCTGTGAAGATTCAGGTGAATACATTCTCTCAATACCCCAGTGGCATGACGCAATAATGATATTACAGCCCTCATCTTTAAGTGCATCTATTAATGGATAAATCTCAGAAACATATCCGCCAGATACCATATCAAGGCCAACCATTCCAATCTTTACTCCACGCACCTCATAAATGCCATACGAATGCTGATTACTCCACACAATTCCAGCTTCTTCCATTATTTCCTGAGTATCAGATAAACCCTCATCGAGATAATCGTAACTATGGTTATTGGCAAGATTTACTGCCTCGATACTTCCATTTAAAAGCATCTGAATATACTCGAAAGGTGAACCAAAAACAAATTCCTTAACAAGATGACTTGAAGCATCTGTTAATGTTCCCTCAAAATTTGCAAGAGTCATATCATCCTGTGACAACACCTCAACTGCATTTTGGAAACAATAGTTATAATCACCGTTAACAACTGCATCAAAACCTGCAGGTGACCCATTCCATGCAAGCGCTTCTGCCAAAGTACAGTCACCAATAAAACTAATAAGAATATGCTCAGGAAGTGGTGTTGGTGTTAAAGTTGCTGTTGGAGTTGGAGTATCAGTTATTACAGTAGTCTCAGATGTCTCAGAAACTTCTGAACTGGTCATTACTTCTGTGTTTTTTACGTCGTTAACTTCAGCCGAAGCACAACCAAAAATAACTGTACCTACGACAGATAAAACTACTAATAATGCAACCAGTTTCTCAAATCTTTTCAAGTTAATTACTCCAAAGAAAACATACATAAAAATTATAGCAAAAAAGCACTTTTAAATACACATTGTAAAATAGTGCTGATGCTAAAAAATAGAGGCCGTCATTACTGACGACCTCTATATAATGCATAACGTTAAAACAAACTTTAATTCTCAGGAATCTCAAAGTCATCTCCAAGAATAAGTGCTCTTACGAATAATCCAGCCTTTGAAATAAACTGATCTGGCCAGTGACCAGCAAGCTTCTGCTCCATTGTAAGGATATTAGATACAAACTTCAAAGCATTAGATGATTCAGTTACTGATCCACCAATTGACCAGTTACACCAGCTAATATTGTGCTCATCGAAATATTCCATCCACTCAAGTGTTGACTCATAATGAACACCACCATTACCTGAATCCATTGATGTACCCCATTCAGTACAGAAGATTGGAAGTCCAGCCTCAAGTGCGAGAGTGATTTTATCTCTCTTCTCCTGTCCTGATGAACCAGCATAGAAGTGAACTGTATACATGAGGTTATCACCCTCAAGAGGATTATCAATAGCCTGATCAGGGCTACCACTCCAGTTTGGTGTACCAACAATAATAATATTGTCTGGATCATTAGCACGAATTGTTGCAATTACATCCTCTGCATATGGTCTGATACAGTTCTCCCAGCCTACCATCTCATCTGGATTATCAAAACATGGTCCATTTGGCTCATTACAGATTTCATAAATTACGTTTGGATACTCGCCAAATTCAGCTGAAATTCTGTCAAAGAAATCAATAGCCTCAGCCTTGTACTCATTTGGATCACCATCAAAGAGAATATGCCAGTCGCAAATTACATAAACACCCTGATCAATACAATATCCAAGATACTCTCTCATCTGCTGATAATACTTATCTGGATTTACGTTATAAGCATCGCCATCTGAATAAGTATACATTGCAAGACGAATTACGCTGCATCCCCAGTCCTCTGCCAAAGTCTGAACTGTATCAGGATTAACAAAATTTACCATACCGTTCATACCGTATGTACTCATACCCTTAAGCTGAATTGGCTCACCAGCTTCATTACAAAGATCAGTACCGATAACCTGGAGATGACCATTATTATCAACAACTCTCTCTGTTACTCTTGCTGTACTAAATACAAGTTCAACTTCCTCTTCTTCTGCTGTAGTTTCAGCTGTTGTTTCTTCACTAACAGTTGTTTCTACAGATTCTTCTGCTGAAGTTGTAGTTAATTCACTGATAGTTGTCTCATTTGAAGCAGATGAACATGATGCAAAAAGCATAATCATAGCCATAATCAAAGCTATGGAAGACATTTTCTTCTTTAAAAGCATACCGTGCCTCCGAAAAATCAAAATTGTTGTTCATATTTTAATATTTAACCTATGCTTTTAGCAACAACGAAGGCGATTTTCTGAGCACAAAAAAACGACTCCCACCGCGAAAGCAGGAGTCGTCTGGTTAAAAATTCAAAAAGATTAATTCTCTGGAATCTCAAAATACTGATCAAGAATCATTGCTCGTACAAAAAGTCCTGATCTTGAGATAAACTCATCCGGCCAGTGACCACCAAGTTTTTCTTCCATTGTAAGAACATTTGAAATAAACTTTAGCGCATTTGAAGATTCAGTCTGAGAACCACCGATTGACCAGTTACACCAGCTGATACCATTTGCATCAAAGAACTCAAGCCAGGCAAGTGTCTCTTCGTAGAAAATCTCACCTGCACCAGTATTAAGTGTTGCTCCCCACTCAGTACAGAAAATTGGAAGACCGTTATCAAGAGCTGTCTGAACCTTGTCTCTATACTCCTGTCCATGAGAACCAGCATAGAAATGAACAGTATACATAATATTCTCAGCATCGATTGGGTTAAGTGAAGCAACGTCAACATCCTGGCTCCAGTTTGGAGTTCCAACAATAATAATATTATCAGGGTCATTTGCTCTAATTGCAGAAATCACTTCCTCTGCATAAGGCTTAATGCAGTTATCCCAGCCTACCATCTCATCAGGATTATCAAAACATTCACCATTAGGCTCATTACAGATTTCATAAATTACATTAGGACAGTCACCATAAATAGCTGAAATTCTTGTAAAGAAATCAATAGCTTCTGTCTTATATTCATTTGGATCACCGTCATAAAGAATATGCCAGTCAACAATTACATAGATTCCCTGGTTGATACAAAGATCTACATATTCACACATCTGATTGAAATACTTATCAGGATTATGGATATATGAATCATCCGCAGAATATGTTGTCATGGCAAGTCTTAAAATATCGCAGCCCCAGTCTTCAGCAAGTGTCTGAACAGTATTGGCGTTAACAAATCCTGCCATTCCATTAAGTCCATATGTACTCATTCCTTCAAGTCTTACAGGATTTCCCTCACTATCACAAAGCAATGTCCCTTCAACATGAAGCTGTCCATAATTATCAACAATTCTCTCTGTTACAACCGCAGTGCTGAAAATAAGCTCTGGTTCTTCAGAAACTTCTTCAGTTTCAATAACTTCTGAGGTCTCATCTATAACTACAAACTCTTCTGAATACTCTGTAGTAATAGGAGTTGATGGTAATGTTTCTGCTGGCAGTTTCTTTGAACAAGACGAAAAAGCGAATGAACATACCAAAAGGAGTGCTATCGCAGAAATTTTCTTATGTGATGCCATAAAAAATCCTCACTTAAATTTTATTTTTTAATCATTTTTTTAATCAGAAAGTGTATAATATTGTTAATATAAATAAATCTTTAGAATTATTCAATACGTTAATACTTTTTTAACAATCTTATGACAACGATATATTATAATAATATCAAAGATGATTTAACGTATAAAAGGAGAAAGAAATGGCTAGTATTGAAGGTGTAAAAGCAAAAATTGCTAAGCTTGCAGCAAAGAAGAAGCTAGATGCTATTATTAAGTTTACTGGTGATTCTGAAGATGAGATTCGTGCAGCATGCGCAACCGGAATGGGAAGCATCCCTACATATGAGAGTGGAATGGCCCTTATTCCTCTGCTTCGTGATTCTTCACCATTAGTAAGAGCCGCCGCAGCAACAGCAGCAGCTGATATTAATGCAAAGCATTGTGAGGAATACGTTAAGAAATTAGCTTTTGCTGACTCTGATCCTGAAGTAAGAATTATTGCAAAGGCTGCATTTGACAGACTTAAGACATCTGTAATTTAAGAATCAAAGCAAAATTAAAGGCTTCACATTTGTGAAGCCTTTTAACTTGCAAAAAATTATCTTTCTTCCTTTAGCGCTACTTCCCCAGCCTTTTTATAAATAGAATTGGCTGGAACTGCGCCTCTTATCATTGACAATGGATAAATCTGAGAGTGACGTCCTACAACAGAACCAGGATTCAATACGCTACCGCATCCTACCTCAACAAAATCACCAACGATGGCACCAAACTTCTTAAGCCCAGTCTTTACATTACCGTCTTCACTCTTAACTTCAACAAGTGTCTTATCAGATTTAACATTAGAAGTAATGGAGCCAGCACCCATGTGGCTCTTATATCCAAGAACAGAATCTCCCACATAGTTATAATGAGGAACCTGAACATTATCAAAAAGAATTACATTCTTAAGTTCTGTAGAATTACCTACAACACAATTTGAACCAACAATAATCTTTCCTCTTAAGAAAGCACAGTGTCTGATTTCAGCACCAGGACAGATAATACATGGACCTGTGATATATGCTGAATCATAAACCTTGGCATCCTTTGCAATCCAGATATCCTCGCCCCTCTTCTCATATACATCAGAAGGAAGTGTTGGACCAATCTTTAAAATAAAATCTGAAATCTCAGGTAATACTTCCCACGGATAATTCTTACCCTCAAATAATTCAGCTGCAATAGTATGTGTTAAATCAAGATAATCATTAATATCGTACATAATAACTCTCCAAATAAACTTTATTCTACAGTTACACTCTTTGCGAGATTACGAGGCTTATCAATATCGCAGCCCCTGTTTACAGCCATATAATAAGCAAAAAGCTGACATGGTAGAACTCCAAGAATTGGTGCAAAAAGTGGATCGGAATCAGGAATTACAAATCTCTCATCGCAGGTAAAATCAATATCATTGAACTTTTCAGGAGTAATAACAAGAACTGTAGCGCCACGTGTCTTTACTTCTTTAATATTAGACTCCATCTTACCTGTAAGACTATCCTGTGTAATAGGGCTTACAACAAGTGTGCCCTCCTCGATAAGAGCAATTGTTCCATGCTTAAGTTCTCCACCAGCATAAGCCTCAGAATGAATATAAGAAATCTCCTTAAGCTTAAGTGAAGCCTCCATCGAAAGTGAATAATCAAGTCCTCTTCCAATAAAGAAAATGCTTTCAGCATTAAACTGTGATGCAGCAAATCTCTGAATCTCTGACTGCTTCAAAAGAATTGAATTAAGTTTCTCTGGCATCTGAAGAAGTTCCTGCTGACAGTGAACGTACTCTTCTGTTGAAAGTTTTCCAAGAATATACGCAAACTTAATTGCAATGAGATAAATGCATCCAAGCTGAGTTGTATATGCCTTAGTAGATGCAACTGAAATCTCAGGTCCTGCAGCAGTATAAAGAACATAATCAGACTCTCTTGCAATTGTACTTCCAATAACATTTACAATGGCAAGTGTCTTACTTCCCCTTGCCTGTGCTTCACGCATTGCATTACGTGTATCCAAAGTCTCACCAGACTGTGAAATAACAATTGTAAGTGTGTGGTCATCAATGATTGGATCAGAATAGATAAACTCACTTGCAACTCCACATACAACAGGAATTCTGCATAACTTCTCAATAAGTGACTTACCAACACAGCCTGCGTGATAAGCTGTACCGCATGCAATGATGTTAATCTTATCGATATTATCAAGGTATGCTTTATCTACAGGGAAATGCTCAAGGAAAATATCGTTATCCTTAATTCTAGGAGCAACAGTAGCCTCAAAAGCCTTAGCTTCTTCATGCATCTCCTTCATCATAAAGTGAGCATAACCGCCCTTCTGAGCAGCATCTGTATCCCAGTCAACTCTTGTTACTTCATAATCTAATTCTTCACCGTGAACATCCTTAATTGTGATGGAATCCTTTGTCATTACAAGCATACAGTTATCTTCCATAAAGATAACGTCACGTGTATATTCAATTAATGCTGGAATATCTGAAGCGATAAAGTTCTCACCCTTACCAACACCAATTACAATTGGATTATCCTTCTTCACACAAATAATCTTCTCTGGGAAATCAACACAGATAATACCAAGAGCATAAGAACCTATAATATCCTGCAAAGCTTCTCTTACGGCGCCTTCAAAATCTGAAAAACCATTCTGTGAATAATAGTAATCAATCAGCTGCGCTGCAACTTCAGTATCAGTATCAGAAGAAAAAACGTATCCTTTCTTCTGAAGGAACTTACGAAGTTCAACATAGTTCTCAATGATTCCATTATGAACGACACAAATCTTCTCATTCATCGAAAGGTGTGGATGAGAATTCTCATCAGAAGGTGCTCCATGTGTAGCCCATCTTGTATGGCCAATACCAACTCTAATACCAGTATCAGTCTCCTCAGAAACGCTGTAACCATTCTCTGAGAGAGCCTTACGAAGCTCCTCTACCTTTCCTCTTTTCTTAATAACTTTAAGAGAATCACCACTTACAAAAGAAACACCTGCTGAATCATAACCTCTGTATTCAAGGCAAGTAAGTCCCTTTACAAGAACAGACAACGCATTTCTATCACCAATATATCCTACAATTCCACACATTAATTAATACCTCAAAACTCAATAATTAGTTTGAATCAGACTGAGCATATACAATTACACTTACAGTTTCAGGCACCTGTCTATCAACTCGGAAATAAGTATTCCTGTCAGATGATTCTACAATCACAGGCAATTCAACAACGCCGACGTCAAAAGCCTGGGAATAATCAATATATGCATCAACATCATCAATAGTAAGATTCTCAATTGTATTACGTCGTCCTACAATTTCAACTTCAATAGTATCAATTGGGTAAGACACCTGCATATTATTAGGAACCGCTCTGTCATAAGAAATAGGTACTCGTACTGTCTTTGTAACAACAGGATTATTATTAACCTGAATATACATCCAGAGAACAAATGAGAGAATAAATGAGATAGCAATAATTACAGCTCGATTTCCAGCATCAAGCTTATTCTTTGAAATATTCTTATCAGCGTTCATTGTCTTAAGCTTCATTGCCTTGCTGTTCTCACCCTTCTCCTTTGTAACAGGAGCTGAAGCAGCAGTCTTTGTGGAAGCAGACTTCTTACCAAGAGATACTTTCTTGTTAATTCCAGGGATAAGCTTCGAAATACCCTTCTTCTCAGGCTTTGTATTATTTGCACCAAGCAAATAAGCAAGGTTAGCCTCCAGTTCCTTCTTATCCTTCATCTCATAAAGTCTGCCGTTGATTGCAATTGAAATTCTGCCTCTCTCTTCCGAAACAGCAATAGCAACAGTATCACCGATCTCACTTGCACCTACAGCAGCGCGATGTCTTGTACCGGTTCTATCAAGTGTATGCATAGTTTCTGAAAGTGGGACATGGCAGCGTGCAGCAATAATTCTGCCGTCTCTGATCAAAAGACCACCATCATGCATAGGTGATCCTTTATAGAAAATTGACTGCAAAACGGAATTAGTTACCGTTGAATCAAATTCAACAACATTCTCCTGACGTAAAAACTCATCAAGACGTGTATTTCTCTCAATAAGAATAAGTGCTCCTGTATAAGTTGATGCCATCTCCTCACATGCAGTACCAATCTCGTGAATAAGAGAAGAAATCTGTGTCTTCTCTCCTGCGTCATTACTTGAAAAAATACTTCTGAATGATCCAAAAGATTTAAGACCTACAGTCTCAAGAGCTCTTCTAAGTTCAGGCTGGAAAATAACAATAAAAAGGAATGCAAAAACATAAAGCAGGCGGTTAAATACGAATCCAACCATCTCAAGTCCCATAAGGCTACAAACAAGCACAAGACCAATGATAAGAAGAATTCCCTTAATAAGCTGCCATGCTCGTGACTGCTGAATAAACACAAGAAGCCAGTAGAACAAAACTGTTACAAGAAGAATATCCAAAGCATAACGCACAATATCCCACGTGCTACCAAAAAAGAGGTAACCGTGACTAAGGCTCTTATATAATTCGTATATAAACTCTAAAAACTGCTCAATAATACTCATGACAAGTATTATAGCATAAATAAATAATTATTTAGTCAAACATGAAGAATTCAAATTAAATTCATCATCAAGATAATTGAATAAACCAGAAGTCGTTTCTGAAAGCCCAAGTCTTTTAAGCGGGTTAACAGAAGATGCTTTAATAATCTTAGTCATATCAATGCCAAAAGACTTAAGTCGTTTAACTTCTTCGGAAAGGTTAGTGACAGAACCAGCAAGGCCTCTACTAGTACCATAATAGGTTCTTCCATTAGAAACCTCAACATCAGCACTTGCCAGTTTATAAATACCATCAGGCATTCCAGCGCCTCTCATTGAGTCCGAAACAATAATAATTCTGTCCTCATCAAGAAGTGTAAAAAGCATTCTGAGAATGGTTTTATCGATGTGAATACCGTCACATATTATTTCGCAGAAAACATCCTTATTATCAAATGCTGCTCCCAAAACTCCAGGATTACGCTTAGAGCATGGATTCATGGCATTAAGAAGATGTGTTACACTTCCTGCTCCGCACTCAAATGCCTTACATGCTGTATCATAGTCGCAGTCTGTATGGGCAAGCGATAATACATAATCCTTCGAATATTCTTTAATAAATTCCATTGCACCATCAAGTTCAGGTGCAATATCGATAATCTTGAGAAGTCCTGGAAAATTACTTTTCAGATTCTCAATAATCCTGTAGCCGTCCTTTGGATAAACAATAGCACTTTGATCCTGAACACCAGCTCTTTCAGGGCTTAAAAATGGACCTTCAAGATGAACTCCGAGAATTTTTGCATAAGGCTCTGATGTGGATTCAAGTATCTCAGTTGCTTTACTAACAGCATCAAAAGACTTATAAATCACATCTTCACCGATTGTCATTGTAGTCGGACAAAAAGCTGCTACTCCAAATTCAGGAAGTCTTTTTGCAAGAGTAACGATACCATCTACTGAAAAGTCACATGTATCTACACCAAACGCACCATGAATATGCGTATCAACAAAAGCAGGAACTTTATAAAGTCCGTCTGAATTCTTAATTAAATCTGTCACCGAAAATCTCCCATCCTTCCCCACTTTTAATAACTGATGCGAGTTCAGCCTCATTCTCCGGCATCTCATCCAGAAGAATTCCGGCGCCAAGTCTTCCTATATAGTGGCAGTCAGAACCAGCTGTACAAGGCTTATTGTGCTTCTTTGCAAGTTCCAGCGCCTCATAGTTCCATGAATCTTCTTTATTTCCAAGATTAAACACTTCGATAGCATCTACAAGCTCAGGATAAAGCCTGATTTCCTTAATATATGCCTCCCTTCGAAAAGGATGTGCCTGAATAATTGCAGCACCTTCATTTCGAAAAATTGGCAAAAACTCTTCAGGTCTCATACTTGCTACAGAAGGGTTATCTGTAAACCACTTCTCACCCAGACCAATAACAATGAATTCGGTTCCGTTATATGCAAATTCAGTCCCTTCATAAACCTTAAAACCAGTTCCAAGACTTGCTTTGTATGCATTTTTAAAGCCTGCAAACTGCTGCTTCATCTGCAAATTCCATGGAAGGCTTCTATCCACAGCTGAATTACCATTTACAAAATGATCTGTAACAATAATTCCAGAATAGCCATTCTCAATATATTGAGAAACCTGATCCTTTGCTAATACATGTCCACAGGCACTGGACTCAAGAGTATGCATATGTGTTTCTAACTTAAATCTCATAAACAAACCAAATCCACAAGAATATTTACTATTTTTTCCATAGATTCGAGACAGCAGTATTCGAATCTTCCATGGAAATTATGTCCACCTGTACAAAAGTTAGGACAAGGAAGCCCCTTAAAAGAAAGCATTGCTCCGTCAGTACCGCCTCTAATCGGCTTAATTACTGGCTCAACCCCATTTTTGGTCATTGCAAGCGAAGCATTATCAACAAGGTATTTATAGCCATCTTCAATTATGCTTCTCATGTTAAAGTACTGATCTTTCAAAGTAATTTCGACACTGCCCTCTTTATACTCTGAATTCATCTCATCAGTTATCTTTAAAGCGAGAGTTTTCATCTCTTCAAATTTAACAAGATCGTGATTACGAATAATATAAGAAGACTCTGCCCTGTCAGAATTACCATCAATTGAGCACAAATGGAAAAATCCCTCATAACCTTCAGTTTTTTCAGGAACCATCTGAACTGGAAGTCTGGAATTATAATCGATTGCCATCTTCAGTGCGTTAACCATTTTATCCTTGGCATCACCTGGATGCACATTAACACCATTAAACACAAGCTTTAGAGAAGCGGCATTAAAATTCTCGTACTCAAGTTCTCCCAAAGCGCCACCATCAACAGTATATGCTACCTCAGAATCAAACTTCTCCATGTCGAAATATAAAACACCTTCACCAATCTCTTCATCAGGCGTAAACGCAATTGAAATCTGACCATGCTTATATAAGTTTTTACCAGACTTAATATCCTCAAGAAGAATATCTGCCATTGTCATAATCTCGGCAATTCCAGCCTTGTCATCGCTTCCCAAAAGTGTTGTTCCATCAGTAGTAATTAATGTTTTCCCAAAATAATTACTAAGTTCCGGATTCTTATCCAAAGATAAGACGAAACCACTGTTTCCAAGCTTTATATCGCTTCCATCGTAATCACAAATTACCTGTGGATTTACATTGGCTCCGGATATTTCAGGTGAAGTATCCATATGTGCAATAAATCCAATTTTCTTATATTCCCTGGAATCATCATTAGCTGGAATTTTTGCATAAACATAATTATGTTCTTCGTCAAAGAACACATCACTGGCACCAATATCAGTTAATTCTGAAAACAAATATTTCCCGAGGTCTTTCTGCTTACTGCTACTTGGATGAAGCCCGGAATCCTCATCTGAAGCAGTATCAAATGAGACATACTTTAAAAATCTCTGAAGAATACTTTCCATTATGGTCACTTACCTGCAAACAGTTCGTCTGAATCCATGTAAATTGTAAATGGACCATTGTTAATAAGACTAACCTTCATGTCAGCACCAAAAACACCTGTGCCAACTTCTTCCACCTGCTCTCTTGCCTTCGAAATAATATACTCATAAAGCTCGTTTGCGAGCTGAGGCTTACCAGCAGAAGTAAAGCTTGGTCTGTTGCCGTGACTTACATCAGCATACAAAGTAAACTGCGATACAAGCAAAAGACCACCGTTTACGTCAGAAAGAGATTTATTCGTCTTTCCATTCTCGTCCTCAAAGATTCGAAGAGCGAGCATCTTCTTAAGCATCTTGTCGCAGATTTCAGTTGTATCACTATCGGAAACACCAATAAACACAAGCATTCCCTTGTTAATCTCACCAGTTACTTTACCTTCAACTTCTACTTTTGCTTCATTTACAACCTGTATCAGAAAACGCATAAATAATTATCCTTCCACACTCGTAGCAGCAGATTCATCGTCACTTCTGCGAGCCAAATCAGCAACATACTCATCGTACTGAGATGCTGTAAGTCCAAAATCAGAACCCTTAAGCATTGATTCAAGAATGGCGAAAGCGACATTGTTAATTCTGACTTCCAAAAGATCTCTTTCTTCATTAACAAGAATCTCATCCAAAACAGTTGAAGAATCAAGGAAAGTACTTCTTATACTTCCACCAAAGTCCTGAAGATTAAGGTTCTTTGTCTCCTTCATCTCTTCGATACTGTCAAAGAAATAATCGCAGCTGTCAAAATAAACAACAGGAATATTTGCCGCATCAAAAACAACATAATCAGATCTGTGAAGACTTACTTCACGATATGCATCTTCAACACCATCACCATTAATATCCTGAACAATGTTCGATTCGTTATAAAGAAGGCTGAAACCATTACGTGAAGCAAGCTCATATGTGTAGCAGACATCATAAACCTGATAAAGCTTACGTCTCATGGCATACTTCTGAGAAAGATTCAAAGAATTCATTCCACTATTGGCATAAATCTTGTCTCCAGCATAAATACTGTCGATGCAGTACATAACTTCAATAGAATTACGCTCTTCCTCTGTAAGGCTTGCGTAAAAATGTCTTGCTCCAGCAAAGTCATCATTACCTGCTCCGAAAGCAACAAGAATTACATCAAAACCATTCTCAGTATAATTCGAAATCTGAGCTGCAATTGTCATAAGGCAGCCAATACCAGAAGCATTATCCGAAATTCCATCATATGTATATTCAGCAGGAACTTCATTCTGCGCGAAAGCACTATCATAATGAGCTCCGATAACAGCAGTTTTTCTTGTAGGTACTGATTCAACATCATCAGTTGAAGGATTATCCATACTTACATCAACAAAACCTGCGCCATTGACGCGAACAATGTAATTATAAGAAATCCCGCCATACACACTGTTAAAACTCTGAACTTCAACTTCAAAACCAAGATTCTCAAGTTCATCTCTTATAAAAGCTCCAGCCTGATTCTCTTCACCAGAATAAGCCTTACGGTAAGGAAACTGACTTGCAAGCTCACGCGCGAAATCAGCTCCGTATGTTCCAAAATCAGCAGGTATCTGCTCTTCCACCTCATCAGAACATGACGTAAAGATGCAAAGTAAAAGTGAAACTATTAAAAACAAAGATAAAAATCGTTTAATACCACAATGCATAATCAATCCAAATCACTAATAAGAGCAAGTCTTTTAGCAAATATCTCCTTAGCTTCGGCAGCTGAAACAGTTTTTAAAACCCATTTACCACCATTTCTGTCATCAAAATCAACAAAACTGATTTCACCAGTAGTAATTCTGTCAATTCTTGAAGAAAGTGTCTTAAGAATCATCTTCCCTGATACATCCTTAAGTTTAACTGGCAAATTCAAAGCTTCGTATATCTTAAGAAGAGGGCCTCTTCTTCTCTCATCAACACTACAAAGAAGACTAAGCGCAAGTGCTTCGCCTTCAGAATAATTCATAAATCTGAAATATCCTTCAATCGCTGCTGCTATCTCATTTCCAAGCGTAAGAAGTTCAGGGTTAGCCTTCTCAATCTTAGCTCTGGAAGCATAAACACGATTAAGGTATTCACGCATATTCTCAGGCTTTTCAATATCAAGCAAAAGACTTAGATCATCAAGAATTGCATAACGGATTATGGAAGCATATCCATTTGCCTTAAGTCTCTTACTCAGCGTATCAAGAAAAGATGGATCACATATAACAACATCAGGATTAAATGGAACTGACATAGCATCCTTATGACTTCCAGAATTAAGTTTGCACATTCTGGAAACACTTACTTCTGCCATGGCATTTAATGTTGTTGGGACAGCCATAAAACTGATTCCGCCATTAAAAACACTGGAAGCAAAGCCTGCTACATCGATAATTCCACCGCCACCCAGAGCAATTACCCAGTCATTCTTACCAAAATCAAAATCAGTAAAAAACTTAAAAATCTGTTCTACTGCAGATAAGCCCTTGCCACTATCGACACACTCAACAGGGATCAAAACAGGCTTAACACCTCGTAAAATAAACTGATTTTCAAAACGGTTGTAATAATAGCCGCTGACAATTCTGTCAGAAACAACCGCTATTTTAAGTTTACTTACGTCTTCAATAGAAACATGCTCAAGAATATAAGCTGCAGCAAACTCAAACGCAGCGTTCATTCCACAATAGCAATCAAAACTTCTGTTAGTAGTTAATTTATCCATGCACATATAATATCATTTCCAAATATCTTTTCAAAAGAAAAAGTGGTACAATGTGCGCTGTATATATTTATAAATAATAAGGACGGAATATTTTCAATGAAGATTAGAACACGTTTTGCACCAAGTCCAACAGGATTTATGCATGTTGGAAACTTAAGAACAGCTCTTTATGAGTATCTTACTGCCAAGCACGAAGATGGTACATTTGTACTTCGTATCGAAGATACTGACCAGGAGCGTTATGTTGAAGGTGCAACAGACGTTATTTATAACACACTTAAGACTGCTGGTATCACTCACGATGAAGGACCTGATATCGGAGGAGATTTCGGACCATATGTTCAGAGTGAGAGACTTACACTTTATAAGCCATACGCTGAGCAGCTTGTAAACGAAGGCAAGGCATACAGATGCTTCTGCACAAAGGAAAGACTTGAGTCTTTGAAGGCTAATGCCAAGGAAGGCGAAGTTGTTGGTTATGACCGTCACTGCCGTGACCTCTCTTCTGAAGAGATTGAAGCCAACCTCAAGGCTGGTATTCCATATGTAATTCGTCAGAAGGCTCCACTTACTGGTGAGTCAACATACCACGACTGTGTATATGGAGATATCACAATCCCTAACGAGGAGCTCGACGATCAGGTTCTTATTAAGACTGATGGATTCCCTACATATAATTTCGCAAACGTTATCGATGACCACACAATGGGAATCACTCACGTAGTAAGAGGTTCTGAGTATCTCTCATCTACACCTAAGTACAATGCCCTCTACGATTCATTCGGATGGGATATTCCTACATACATTCACCTCCCTCTTATTATGGGTAAGAGCGTTGATGAGAATGGTGAGACAGTTGTTTCAAAGCTTTCAAAGCGTCATGGTTCAACAGGTTTCTTCGATCTTATTAACGATGGTTACCTCCCAGAAGCAATCATGAACTACATTGCACTTCTTGGTTGGGCTCCAGCTGGTGAATACGAGAATCGTGAGATTTTTACAATGGATGAACTTATTAAGGCATTTGATATCAATGGTATCAGCAAGTCACCTTCTGTATTTGACTACGATAAGCTCGAGTGGGTTAACGCTGAGTACATCAAGAATATGACTTCAGAGGACTTTAACTGCCATGCAAAGCCTTTCTATGACAAACTTGGCATTACTGAAGATAACTACACTCTCCTCGAGGAAATCTTGAAGCCTAGAATTACAAGATTTACTCAGATTGAGGAGAAGCTTTCATTCCTTACTTCACTTGCTGATTATGAGACTTCCCTTTTCGAGCATAAGAAGAGTAAGTCTACTCTCGAGACTTCCAAGGATGCACTTACAGCTGCTATCCCTGCTCTTGAGGCATGTGACTGGAATAGAGAATCTATCACAGAGGCACTTACTTCACTTGCTGCAGCAAAGGAAGTTAAGAACGCACTTATCATGTGGCCTGTAAGAATTGCAGCTGCTGGTGTTGCAGTAACTCCTGGCGGATGCGCTGAAGTTCTTATCCTTCTTGGCAAGGATGAGGCTTTAAGAAGACTTAACATTGGTCTTTCAAAACTTTGAGAATAATTATTAAGGAGCAATAAAATGGCTGACAACAAGCATTTCATTCACGAGATTATTGACGAAGAGCTCAAGGAAGGCGGCAGATGCTACGGTAAAAAAGTACACACACGTTTCCCACCTGAGCCAAACGGATATCTTCATATCGGACACGCAAAGGCATTAGAGATTGATTTCGGTACTGCTGAGCTTTATGGCGGTATGTGTAACCTACGTATGGATGACACAAACCCAACAAAGGAAGACGAAGAGTTCGTAGAAGCAATTAAGGAAGACATTCACTGGCTTGGACATGACTGGGACGACAGATTCTTCTATGCATCTGAGTATTTCGAGCAGATGTACGGCTTTGCTGTAGAGCTTATTAAGAAGGGTCTTGCTTACGTATGTGAGCTTACACCTGACCAGATGAAGGATATGCGTGGTGATGTAAACACACCAGCTCAGTCACCTTTCCGCGACAGACCAATTGAAGAGTCTTTGGAGCTTTTCGAGAAGATGCGTAAGGGAGAGATTGAAGATGGTAAGATGACACTTCGTGCAAAGATTGACCTTGCATCAGGTAACTTCAACATGAGAGACCCAGTTATCTATCGTATGAATCGTCTCCCACACCACAGAACTGGAAACGAGTGGTGCATCTACCCTATGTATGACTTTGCTCATCCTATCGAGGATGCTTTGGAAGGAATCACTCATTCCCTCTGCTCCCTCGAGTTTGAGAACCATCGTCCACTTTATGACTGGGTTGTAAACAACATTTCTGTTGAGTGTAAGCCTCGTCAGATTGAGTTCGCACGTCTTGGAATCACTCATACAGTTCTTTCAAAGAGAAAACTTAGAAACCTCGTTGAGACAGGTAAGGTATCTGGATGGGATGATCCACGTATGCCTACACTTTGTGGTCTCCGTCGTCGTGGTTATACACCTGCTTCTATCAGAAACTTCCACGAGCGTAACGGTGTATCAAAGGTAAATTCTGTAGTTGAGTACGCTTTCCTTGAGTACTGCTTAAGAGAGGATCTCAATAAGAACGCAAAGAGAGCAATGGCTGTAGTAAATCCAGTTAAGCTTATTATCGACAACTATCCTGAGGGAATGACAGAGGAGTTCACAGTAGAGAACAATCCTGAAAAGCCAGAGGATGGCACACGTGTAGTTACTTTCTCACGTGAGTGCTGGATTGAGCAGGATGACTTCATGGAGGAGCCAGCTAAGAAGTACTTCCGTCTCTTCCCTGGCAACGAAGTTCGCCTTAAGTCTGCTTATATCATCAAGTGTGTTGGCTGCGATAAGGATGCTGACGG
>JAZLLF010000032.1:0-67436 GCA_045598005.1 Saccharofermentans sp.
GCCGTCTCAAAAAGGAAGTAAATCCTGATTGGGGCGGTTCTTATAATGTTCATAAATGCAATCAAATCAGTCAAAAAACAGAACGTTTGAGGTCTGAAACGCTCGTTTTGTCAATTTAATGTAGAAATAAGCATAGTAATCCCAACCCAGAAGCATTTCTGGATTAATTTTTGTTCATTTAAGCTGTTTCTTGAATCTTAAATAAATGTTGTCCTATTCGCTTGCCTTGGATTCTGTTGTGTAGCTTGTTTATATCAAACGCTATGGCAAGTATCGTGTATTCGGTAAGCACATTTTTCTTGCCACGTGTTAAGAATCTCTTGAAGCCATAGTCCTGTTTAACTATTCCAAATGAACCCTCAACTTGTATGGATCTGTTTACTCTTAACAGTATTCCAAGTTCTGACGTTATATTCTTTTTACTTGCTTCTCTATAACTGTCGAATGTAGGACATACCTCTATCGTTTTTCTGTGTTTGCCCTTATAACAAGTTCCGTAGTATTTACACCCTTCACAACTGTCAGTTCCATATACTCTCTTAGTACTTAAATATCCTGTTGCACTTTTGGCTATTTTATTCTTTAAAAATGTCAGTTTCCTGTTACCTTTGCAGGTATATGTATCGGTTCCTTCGTCGTAATTCATTGCAAGTCTGAATTCCATATCTCTTTGAAATTTTCTTGTCTTGGAATACTCATAGTTGGATGGCTTAATATATGGAGTGATTTCTTGTTCTTCTAAGTAACGGTAGTTCTCTTCGCTCTCATATCCTGCATCTGCTACAAGATTCTTATACTTCCGGCCAAAACGTTCTTCCATCTTATCCATAAATGGAATTAGCGTTCCAGAGTCAGCTCTGTTCTGGTATATGTCAACACCAACTATATATTCGCTGTCTACACCTACCTGTACATTGTATGCCGCTTTCAGCTGACCGTTCCTCATGTGGTCTTCCTTAAGGTGCATAAAGGTAGCATCTATATCTGTCTTGGAATAACTGTTTCTGCCATTAAACAGCATGTTGCTCTCTTCGTATTTCTTCTCTCTGTTGTAAAAATCTTGAAGTTTTTCGATTTGTCTCTGAATATCCGTTTTTCTTTTACCACTGCCGTGTACAAACTCTATATTCTGCATAGCTGCGAGGTCAATTAAGTTATCCATAACGGTTTTAATATATTCGGAATCGATAAATTCAGGTATGTCAGAGATTCCTATTTCAGCTAAATACTCTCTGCAGTTCACCTGAAGTTTATCCTGTGATTTGGTTATGGCACCTTTCCATACAAAGGTGTATTTATTTGCATTGGCTTCAATTTTGGTACCATCGAGATAGAGATTCTCAAACTGCACCTCATCTAATTCAGATAGCAGATTTACAAGTTGAGTAAACAAGTCGTCTATACAGTTGCTTAAACGTTCTTTTCTGAATCTTGAGATGGTATTGTGGTCGGGGGCTTTCTGTCCGTCAAGAAGATAGATGAATGCAAGGTTTAATCTGCATGCTTTTTCTATTTCTCTTGAAGAAAATATTCCCTGGGAATATGCGTAAACTATCACCTTAAACAGAGTCTTCGGTTCGATTGCCGGATTTCTTCCTTCTGAAGAGTAAGCCAGGTACAATTTTCTGTAATCTATGTCCTCCAAAACCTGGTTTAGCAATCTTACTGAATCGTCTACAGGGATTAAACATTCCGTATCAATCGGAAGTGACATTTGAATATAGCCGGAATTTTTGCTATAGTTTGACTGTAGATATTTTTGTTTCACAGCTTATATTCTACCATTAACGGGTTCTTAGGAACTCGTTTTTTGTTGCATAGAATTAGGGCTATCTCAAATTTTATTTTGAGACAGCCCCTTTTATTTCACAAAAAAATCATTTACCAGTCTTGAACAAGAGACTCAACAAAAGCTATATCGCGAGTATCGACATGCGAGTGATTGCTCTGATCATCAAAATAGTCTGCACTCATATCAATATGAACAACCATATTATCAGTAACAAAGATGCATAAGTGATCTATTACTTCGCCGCCATGCATATCGCCAATTACGTAATTATCTTCTTCATTTGTAATAGTATCAAAAGATTCTATATCGTAATCATAGAACTCCTTTGCTTCTCTGCTGCTGTCAAACAGATAGAAATAAATACCTTCGTACTTAAAAGAATCCAAAGTAAAGTAATATGTCAGATGTCCCCATTCCTTGCCACAGTACACTTCACGCGACTCAAGACTAGCTACATTAAGTCTCTCCTCTATCTCTTTTGCGTCATACTTGTGAGTACTGCAGGACACAAGCGAAAACATAATGACAAATACAAGTACTAAAGGGCAAAATCTATTACGCATATAAGATTACTCCATTCCCTTTAATGACTCTGCCATATCAATCTTTGAAATCTTTATTCGCATTACTACATCAACAATAAGCGAGAAGAGAACAACAAGAAGGAAACTATATACATAACTAATAGGCAAAATCTTAACCATGTACTTAACCATATCAATATCAATCTGATTGATTACGAATCTATGAAATACAATGCCCAAAGGTACACCAAGAACAAATCCCATAAATACCAGAATCAGATTTTCTCTGAACATATACATTCCGGTCTCACCTTCTCTGAATCCCAGAACCTTAATAGTTGCAATCTCTCGAATTCTTTCTGTGATATTAATGTTATTAAGATTAAACAAGACGATAAATGCAAGAGCAGCTGCACATCCAATTACAAGGAATACAACACTATTAAGCTGCTTAATTGTCTGACGGAACGATTCGCGTGATTCAGTAATTGCAGACCATGCCTTAACATTAGAATTAGATGCAAGGTAACTACCATAATCGTAATCTGTAATGCCAGTTGATTCTGCTGAGTTATCACCGCTTCTTATAACGAGTGCTGAAGTTGGCTCAAAAGGTTTATCGAAGCAATTCTCGTATGTCGCAGCATTCATCAATGCATAGTGGAAAGTATAGTTCTCAAATACATATGCAATTCTTAGTGTAAAGTTCTCGCCGTTATCACCATAATTCAAAGTGATCATGTCACCTGCTTTAAGATTATTCTTCTCAGCAAGTTTTGAAGAAATCGCAACTTCATTATCGCCTGGCCAGTTCACTAATTCATCACCTGTAAATGTATGGATTGCATTACCTACATTAGGATCATCTGAAACAATCAAAGTAAACTCACGAATAGCATTTGTTCCGTGATGACTGACACTCTCATTACGAACAAGGACTACGTCGCTTTCAACACCAAAGTGCTCATTACAATTATCGATAGTCTTGCGGATAGATTCCTCCGAAATATTATCCTTAAATGTAGCAGTTACGTGATATGTAAGAATTGTATCGTACTCAACATCAACAACGTCGTTAATAGAGTCCCTGATGCCAAACGCTGCAAATAAAAGCGCGGTACATCCTGCAATTCCGATAATCATCATCCACATTCTCTTCTTGAATCGGAATACATTACGAATGGAAACCTTCCATGTAAAGTGGAGATACTTCCAAATGAATGTCATCCTTTCGAGAAGAATACGCTTACCTGCTACAGGTGCCTTAGGACGTATAAGTTCTGCAGGCATTGACGATAATTCTCCAAAAATTGTAAGGCATGTTACACCAACTGAACAAAGCAGGGAAACAAGCATTACGAGAACAAAAATCAGAGGATCACTTGTAAACTCACATGGAGCAAAGCCATACATCATGCCGTACGCGCTCCAGATAATTGCAGGGAAAAGTCTGATACCAATAAAGTAACCTGCAATACAGCCAGCAACTGAAGCACTTCCAGAGTACAGAATATACTTCATCGCAATCGAGATATCGCTATATCCAAGAGCTCGCATTGTACCAATCTGAGATCTCTCATCTGATACCATTCGGCTCATTGTTGTAGAGCATACAAGTGCAGCCAGAGCAAAGAAAAATACTGGGAATACCTTTGCAATACCATCAACAAGCTTGGAATCATTCTCGAAAGAAACATATCCCACATTTGTTTTACGATCCAATACATAAGTATCAGCATCTATGGCATTATCTATTTCTGTCTGATAATAATTAAGTTCCCTGTTTGCAGCAGCAATTTCTCTTTGGAATGTATAAAGACCCTCATAATAAGAATCCCAGCCATCGTAGTAATCTTTAAGACCAGATTCAAACTCCTCTAAAGCATCCTCGTACTCACTGTTTCCTAACGCAAGTTCATTAAGGCCATCTAATACCTGCTGCCTTGCGTCATCAAGTCTTGCTCTAGCTTCACTAATCTGGTTTCTTCCTGCAGCAATCTGTGCTTTATAACCCTGAAGTTCTGCCAGAGTATTATCAATCTGTGAAATACCATCCTGAAGCTGCTGCTGACCTTCCTGAGCCTGAGTTAATCCAGCCTCAAGCATCGCCTTCGTCGTCATAAGTTCAGTCAAAGAAGGAGTACCTTCCGGAAGCGGAATACCAAGATTATTGGCAACTGTAATCTGTTCAATCGCAGCATTAACATCATTTAAATTATGAGTAAGCTCATTGATCTGATCTGTCACATCATTAAGCTGTGCACTTAATCCCTGTCGCATTGTATTTGCCTGGCTGATGCCTGCATCAATTTCTGCTTCACGTGCATTAAGCTCTGCTTCCTGACGGTTTATCTCTTCATAACCTTCATCTATTTCTCTTTGTGCATTCTCAAGTTCAGATCTTGCATCCAGAATCTCGCTATATGCATCCTCAAGTTCAATTCTTGCCTGCTCTATCTCTTCTCTTGCATCAATAAGTTCAAGGCGGCCATCTTCTAATTCCTGCCAGGCTTCACTTCTCTCTTCTTCAAGAGTGTCCTTACCGTCCTGCAGTTCATCCTTTATATCACCAAGGAGTGAATCATAACGCTCTTCAATTATTCTTTGAACGGCATCCTCAAGTTCCGGTGTCTTACTATCTACAAATTCCTGATACTCATCAGAATAGATATAGTAATCAGTTCCATAGTAAACATAAGCTTCTGTAAAATATTCAGATGCAAAAACTTCTGGAAGCATATAAGCATATACATAAATAGAACCTGATCCAACGTTAGTTGTTCCTCGCTGGAAATTCATATATAGAGGTGATCTTCCAACACCTACTACCGTAAATTCCAGAACATTAAATGCATCAATAGAATCTTCTGAATTATTCTCGGTAATTTTAAAAGTTGTGCCAATTATATCCTCATTAAATCTATAACCATCAACAACAATCTCATTAGGGCTTTCAGGAAGTCTTCCAGACTCAAGTGTAATAAGGTTTATATTATTTAAAAGCGAATGATATCGAACAACAAAAGGATCTGATGAGCCTTCCCTGTTACTGTTCCCAAACATGGTAATAGCATCTTTAAAATATGCACCTTCAGCATACTTTACACCTTCAAGGTTTGAAATCTTTGAAATATCTTCATCTTCAAAGCCGATTGTTGAAATGAGTCTGAAGTCATAAAAATTATTCTCTTTCAGATACTTATCACCTGTATCAAGAAAACAAGGCATAGTAAGAGTAAGACCTGAGAAAAATCCCACGCCCAAAGCAATTATTGCAAGAATTGCAAGAAATCTTGCAAAACTGCCCTTAATAGTTCTTAATATGTCTTTCCAATATGAACTCATCTGATACTCTCTATTACCACTCAAGTAAATCTACATTTACCGGATTAGGATTAACGATATTACTTGATACCTGACCGTTTTTAAGTCTGATTACTCTGTCTGCCATGGACTGAAGTGCAGAATTATGAGTAATAATTACAACTGTCATCTTCTCCTCAACCGAAAGTCTCTGGAGAAGCTTGAGGATTGCTTTACCAGTCTGATAATCAAGCGCACCAGTAGGCTCATCACACAAAAGAAGTTTTGGATTCTTTGCAATTGCTCTTGCAATAGCAATACGCTGCTGCTCACCACCTGAAAGCTGAGCTGGGAAATTATTGCGTCTTTTCGAAAGCCCAACATCATCCAGAAGCTTATTGCAATCCATTGGATTTTTTACAAGCTGCGCTGCCATCTCAATATTCTCGAAAGCAGTAAGATTTGAAATCAGATTATAAAACTGAAATACAAAACCAACTTCATTTCGCCTGTACAAAGCAAGTTCCTTATCCTTAAGTTTTGATATCTCTCTGCCATCAAGGAAAACCTGCCCTGTTGTAAGCTTATCCATACCACCAAGGATATTAAGAAGCGTCGTTTTACCCGCTCCTGACTGACCAAGAATTACACACAATTCTCCACGCTCAATATAAAAATCGGCACCATTAAGTGCATACAAATCAACATCGCCAGTCTTATAAACTTTCTTTACATCACGAAACTCAATATATGACATACTTCACCACAAAAAAACAAACAAATTAAAATCGGAGAAAACTTATAAGGTTATCTCCGATTTTTTGAATTTTTATCTAACAATTACAAGCCACGGATCAACATCATTATCGTTAAAACTGTTAGCAAGATTAGATGGTACGCTTACAATAAGTCGTCCATCATAATCGAACACTCTGGATCCTACAGATGTTACCGAATCAGGAATATACATATATGCAAGTTCATCACAAAGGAGGAACGCCCACTTACCGATGCTTGTAACACCTTCAGGGATAATTACATACTCAAGATCCTCACAGTTACAGAATGCATAATCACCAATAGTTGTTACTGTATCTGGAAGAACTACACTTGTAATAATATCGCAGTCGTAGAAACACTCATCACCGATAGCTGTAATATTGCTGCCTTCAGCAAATACGACTTCCTTAAATCCGTTACATCCATATGGAAGACAAATCTCACCACTTCCAGAAATAGTAATTACACCATCTCTGCTGATTGAGTAAGTAGCATCATTTCCACATGAACCTTCTTCTTCGATACCGTGAATTGTATCAGCGTCGCAAATCTTATGTGTCATTGAAAAGATTTCAAGTGGCATAAGATACCAGTCATGTGATGCCTCACTCTCAGTACGTGTACCACCAGAGAAAGATGAACCATCGTATCTGTTTGCACAGTCCCATGTAGGATCTACGTGATACCATGCGCCATCAAGACAAACGCATGCCCATGCGTGATTTGGATTCTCGTTTGTAAGGTATCCTCTGTCAAACATCATATTCTCAGCTGTATCACCAATACCGAATGAAACCGCTGCAGGCACACCAGCTGCTCTGCAAAGAGCAACGAATGTATTACCCATACCTTCACAAATAGCAATACTTCTTCTTAAAAGTGTCAACGCATCATCCTGATATGCAATTGAATCATCATCAATCTGAACATAGTCATAAGCATATTCAGAAACAATATAATCGTAAATTGCGTATGCCTTCTCCCAGTCATTTGTACAGCCAGCTGTAATCTCGTTAGCTCTTCTGATTACATAAGGATTATCTGACTCAACGTCATTCTGTGGCTGGAGACACTCCTGAAGTGACTGAGCATCTGTCCAAAGTTCAGAACATCTCTCAACATTAAAGTCATAACAAAGTGACTTAAGGAAAGTTATATTTCCTTCAAGAGTCTTTGTGATGTACATATCGTACTGACGAACATCAATGCCAGCAGCCTTATAAGTGAGATCGATATAATAGTAAGTTCCAACATCAAGTTCATCTGCAACTTCAACAGTAAAAGAACTGTTAGCACCCTGCTGGAAAATTGGATGATAAGTTTCATCACAAATTCTAAGATTCATATTAGTTGCACAGTTAGTATCAACACCTACATAAGTACCATCTACGTATACTCTGATGTTTCCACCATCCTTTGACTTAAATGTTACTTCATCAAAATCTGCATACAATGATGTAAGGTCAGTATTAGTAGCATTTACGGAATCATACTTAAATGTTGATACAACACCAGTCATAAGAACTGCAGTTAAAACAACAGATACAAACTTTCCAAAAATTTTCATCAATATCAATCCTCCGATGGAAGTATATTTCAACCTCCACTTAGTTACTATTCAAATCAAGCGTTTGCAAGTGCTTCGAAAGCCTTAACAGCTTCTTCAACAGTTACTTCTGAAGACTCACCTGTGCTTCTGTACTTAATCTCAACGATTCCCTCTGAAGCACGTCTTCCAACAGTAATTCTAAATGGGATACCGATAAGATCAGAATCCTTGAACTTAACGCCAGGACGCTCGTTACGATCATCGAGAAGTGCCTCGTAACCCTTGGCAATAAGATCCTCATAAATCTTCTCTGCAAGACCCATA
Organism: Saccharofermentans sp.; assembly: GCA_045598005.1. Classification (GTDB taxonomy): domain Bacteria; phylum Bacillota; class Clostridia; order Saccharofermentanales; family Saccharofermentanaceae; genus Saccharofermentans. The sequence continues at coordinate 8,273 of JAZLLF010000032.1, forward strand.
GTCTCTTCATCGTTAACCTTTGTAGGGATAACTGCTACCTGATATGGAGCTGCAACCATTGGCCACTTGATACCATCATCATCGTGATTCTGCTCGATAATTGCTGCAAGAGTTCTTGATACACCGATACCGTAGCAACCCATAATCATTGGGTTCTCCTTGCCATCCTTATCAAGGAAGTTACATCCGAGAGCATCTGAATACTTAGTACCAAGCTTAAAGATGTGGCCTACCTCAGTTCCTCTTGCCATCTCAAGTGGCTTACCACACTTAGGACAAGCGTCACCTGGAATTGCATTACGAACATCAACAACCTTGTCAGGTGTGAAGTCACGACCGATATTTACATTCTTAAAGTGGTAATCAGTCTCACAAGCACCAACGATGAAGTTACTCATAACACTTACTTCGTTGTCAATTATAACCTCAATCTTCTCCTTCAAATTAACAGGGCCTGCAAAACCAACCTTAGCACCTGTTACTCTCTCAACATCCTCGAAAGCAGCAAGCGTCATCTCAGTAGCATCATAGAGATTAGCAAGCTTTGTCTCATTAATCTCTCTATCGCCTCTTACCATTACAGCAACAATCTTACCGTCAATGTTATAGATGATTGTCTTAACAAACTCGGATGGCTCGCTATTCATAAATGCCATGAGCTCCTCAATTGTCTTAACGTTAGGTGTATGGATCTTCTCCATTGGAAGCTCAGCCTGCTTCTCTACACCCTCTGGTACACCACATGGTGCCTTCTCCTCGTTTGCTGCGTAGCCACAAGCATCGCAGAAACAGATTGCATCCTCACCGATTGGGCTGTTAACCATGAACTCCTGTGAACCAGAACCACCCATTGCACCTGAGTCAGCATCTACTACCTTGTAATCAAGACCAAGTCTGTCAAAAATTGCTCTATATGCCTTGTACATAGCCTGATATGAAACATCAAGACCTGCCTCATCTACGTCAAAGGAATAAGCATCCTTCATAACGAACTCACGAGCTCTGATAACACCAAAACGTGGTCTCTTCTCATCACGATACTTGTGCTGAATCTGATAAAGAGTAATTGGAAGCTGCTTATAAGACTTGATGTTGTCTCTTACTGCCTCTGTAAATGGCTCCTCGTGTGTAGGACCAAGACAGAAGTCTCTGTCTCCACGGTCATGAAGTCTGAACATCTCTGGACCAAACTTATCCCATCTTCCTGAAGCCTGATATGACTCAGCTGGAAGAAGTGCTGGCATAATGAGCTCCTGAGCTCCTGCCTTATCCATCTCCTCACGAATGATGTTCTCAACCTTCTTATATGAACGAAGACCAATTGGCATAAATGCATAAATACCTGATGCACACTTACGAATCATGCCAGCACGAAGCATTAACTGATGTGATGGAATCTCTGCATCAGAAGGCACCTCACGAAGTGTAGAAAGAAAAAGTTTTGATACTCTCATCGTATATATCTCCTAAAAATAATATTTATTAATATAAATAAAGCATACAAAGTATAAAGGAGTAACGCACAATTTGCAAATTATTGTTGATTTCTGGCAGGTAAAAACACGCCTCGTGGCGCGAAAAGAGAATCACAATAATGAGAGCAGAATTATGTCAGAAGACCAAATATTCCAACTATGAAATAAACGTCGAGGAAAAAGCATGCGAGCATGATCAAAACGCAGAACAGATACACTATGAGACGGGACTTTCGTGTGTCGCGATTTGGCGTGTTAATATTCATGTCGCGTTTTGCCATACGTGCCGTCTCCTTTGCGTCAAATATAATCCTCGTAGTGGAAGTAATTTGATTATAGTGGCGGATAATATTTCATACCTAACACGAGTGTGACAAAAATTTTACAATCGCAAAAAACAGGGCAAAAATCGGAAAAAATGTGCTTCATTCCTATCGAAAGCAAACATATGTTATAATAAGAACTCAAAATTGATTCTTAACTTATGGAGATGTATCTGTTTGAGATTTGTTGATCTGACAACCAAATACCATATCACACAGGATAAACTTAAGATTGCGATTAGCACAGTCTGCATTATCCTGGTAAGTGCTCTGGCGCTTATTGGTGTCAAAACTCTTTTGGATTCAGAGGCTGAAGCTGAAAAACAAAGACGCCAAGATGAAGCTGCCGGACTTCTTGTTGGTGCTGGTCAGACAACTGAATCTACAGATGATCAGATTATAAGAGAGCGCGACGATATCACACCTTCTTCTTCAGACGAGACAAGTGATACTACAGCATCAGAGGGAACAACATCTTCAGGCGAGACACTTGCTGACAGTGAAGAAACAACAACTGAAATTACAACCACTACAACTGAAGCAACAACAACTACTACTGCTGGAATCTCTGAGACTCCAACATATATGACTGTATATGCTTCACAGTCACTTAATTTAAGAACTGGTCCTGGAACTGACTATAGCCTTGTACGAGTTCTTAACAGAGGTGATGCAATCGATGTTATCGCTACAACTTCAAATGGCTGGTATAAGACATATAACGGCAACTACGTTCTTGCTTCTTATACTCAGACAACACCTATTGCAACTCCTTCACCGGTGCCACGTCAGACAACAGCGTCTACAACAGCACCTGCATCTACGACTTCCAGAGCCCCTTCTGGCTCTGTAAATAACTGCACCATCACTTTCTATGGCCCTCAGCCACGTGGTGACGGAACTTACAGTACGACAACTGCTACCGGTACGACCTGCCAGCAAGGCAGAACTTGCGCCGCTGACTGGAGCATTTATCCTGCAGGAACTGTCATTTACATAGAAAATGACCCTCTCGGTGGAGATGGTTATTACACAGTTGAGGACAGAGGACCTGGTGTGCGCGGTTATCATATCGACATTTATGTCGACAACGTTTCAGGATGGAATACGACTTCACGTAACGTATCAGTCGGATAAATTCTGTGACGCTGATTTACAAAAATTTATAGAAAGAACTTTGTAAAATGGACGTGCAGACAAACAAAAAACTTAAGGTCATCCCATTGGGTGGCCTCTGCGAAATCGGTAAAAACATGACCGCTTTCGAGTATGACAATGACTTAATTATTATCGATGTTGGTATGGCTTTCGCTGAGGAGTACATGCCAGGAGTAGACTGTGTTATTCAGGACTATACCTACATTAGAGAAAATCTTTCGAAGCTTCGTGGAATTATTCTTACTCACGGACATGAGGATCATATTGGTGCCATGCCATTTTTCCTTCGTGAATTCCAGTGCCCTGTCTATGGTGGAAAGCTTACTATAGAGCTTGTTCGCCATAAGCTTATGGATGAGAATGTAAGCCTTAAGGGAATTACACTTGAGGCATTCCGTAATGGTGATCAGGTTAAACTTGGAACAAATTTTGTTGCCGAATTTATTCGTGTAAACCACAGTATTGCAGATTCATACGCAATTGCACTTAGAACACCTGTAGGAAATGTCGTTCATTCAGGTGATTTTAAGGTGGACTATACACCAGTAAATGGCAAGACAATTGACCTTCAGAAATTCGGTGAATACGGAAAGGAAGGCTGTCTTCTTTTCCTTTGTGAGAGTACAAACATAGAAATTGATGGTTTCTCACCTTCAGAGATGCAGGTTGGTGAATCTTTCCAGAGAATCTTTAAATCAGCTGAAGGAAGAATCATCATTGCTACATTTAGTTCTCACGTACATCGTATGCAGCAGATTTTTACTGCAGCTGAGATGTTCGGACGTCACGTCTGCCTTTCGGGAAGAAGTATGGTAAACGTATTTAACGTTGCAAATTCTCTTGGCTATATTGAGATGAACCCAGATACATTGATTGATGTATCCGAGATTGATAACTACGAAGATAATGAGATTATTATTCTTACAACAGGAAGCCAGGCTGAGCCTATGAGCGCTCTTTCTCGTATGGCATTTGCCTCACACAGAGCAATTGAGATTCAGGAAGGTGATACTGTCATTATTTCAGCACATCCAATTCCTGGTAATGAGAAGCCAATTTATCGTGTTATTAACGAGCTTTTCAAGCGTGGTGCATATGTTATTTACGAGGCACTTGCTGATGTTCACGTTTCAGGTCATGCATATAGCAACGAGATTAAGATGCTTCATGCTCTTTTGAAGCCAAAATACTTCGTACCAATTCATGGTGAATACAGAATGCTTTATAAGCACGCGATTCTTGCAAACAGCCTTGGAATGGACAAGGATAACATCTTTATCCTTGATAATGGTGACGTTTTGGAACTCGATTCTGAAACTGCTGAAGTAACATCTGAAGTACCTGCTCAGGCTGTTCTTATCGATGGTTCCGGAATCAGTAACCCTGATAACCATGTACTTGCTGACAGACGTCATCTCGGTGAGGACGGATGTGTAAGCATCGGAATTACTATTAACGATAAAACTGGTGAACTTGCATGCGTTCCTAGTGTTAATTCTGTTGGTTTTGTTTTCGACGATGAGAAGGAAACAATTCATATCGATATTGGAGCAAGAGCAATGGCTCTCCTTCACCCTGAGAAGCGAAAGCATGAATATATCGAAGCTGAGGTTGGAACACGTCAGTTCAGAGAGAATATCCGTACTCTTGCTTATGATAAGACTAAGAGAAGACCATTTATAATTTGCACCATATCGCATATTTGATATCGCTTGCTTGGCTTCGAGCAAAACGTCTCGCTAACGCTCGCGTAACTCGCAGCAATGCGCATCAAATATGCTTGGGAATTAGTTTTACAATCATTATGACTCTTCGGATTCTTCGTCCGGGGAGTCATTTAATTTGTCCAAATTCAGTGGAACAAACTTAAGATAATCAGCTGAAATAAACTTATAAAGAACACCGTTCTTCTCGCCTTCAAAAAGGCGTCTCTGGGCATTACCATGAAGATGTCCATACACACATACATCAACCTTGTTTGCTTCCAGAATCTCGCTAAAACCAGTCTTCGGATACATTGACGAAAGCGGCGGATAATGAAGCATGCAAATGTGTCGCTTTGTGTGTTCAGGATCCATTTTATTAAGTGCATCCATGCAAAGACCGAGACGTATTATCTCACGGTCATAAACTTTTCTGTCTTCTTCAGAAAAGCCTGATTCATATGGGAGTTTCCAGCCTCTTGTACCTGTAATAAGGCTGCCTTCAACCTCAATTACATTGTTCCTTGCAATCTCAATTGTAGAAAGCCCAAACGAAGCAAAAGTCTCTTCCATCTTCTTGACTGTAGTCCAAAAATAATCGTGATTTCCACGACTAATAATCTTATGTCCTGGAAGGTCATCTATAAACTTAAAGTCATCGTAACCATCCTTCATGTACATAACCCACGATAAATCTCCAGGCATAAGAACTGTATCATCAGGTTTTACATTTGCTTCAAAACCAGCCTTGATACGTTCAATATAATTACTCCAGGAGTGTCCAAAGAGCTCCATGCTCTTTTCCGGATTACTTATGGCAAGATGCAAATCAGACATAGCCCAAATCGTCATAAGTTCTCCCCTCCATTAAAATAATTATAAATATTCTCAGCATCCTTGGAATTAATTCCAGGGCACTTTATAAGTTCTTCCAAAGAAGACTCCTCAATCGCTTTAATTGTTGAAAAATGCTGCAAAAGAGCCTTTCTCTTTGATGGTCCGATACCATTAATATTTTCAAGACGATACCTTATATTACGCTTCTTTGCAAGTTTACGCTGATATGTAACTGCGAATCTGTGCACCTCATTTTGAACTGCTGAAAGGAATCTTAAGAGAACTACATCGCGGTCAGAATTTGAAGCAGAATCACCTTCAAGCCTGATCTCAGTTCCATCTCTGAACACAATTCCAGATGTCTTATGCTTGTTGTTTTTAACCATACCAGCAAGAAGAATTCCGCTATTAGGAACAAGCTCATCAACAACTGAAGCAACAGCGGATAACTGTCCTTTACCACCATCAACAAGGATTAAATCCGGATACTCAAATCCATCGCCTTTGCCATGCATGAATCGGCGTGTAAGAACTTCTCGCATGGATGCAAAATCATCCTGTTCTGTTACCGTCTTCATCTTAAAAAGTCTGTAGGAGGCCTTATCAGGTTTACCACCTTTAAACACAACCATACCTGCACAGATATCGTCGTTTCCAAGGTTACTTATATCGTAAGATTCAACTCTGTTTATGCGGCCTTCACTGGCACCAAAAAGCTCTTCAAGGAAGCGAAGTGCAGTAGCTGGATCTGCGTTAGCGCCACCACCTCGAAGGATTCTTCTAACCATCATTTCGCGGGCATTCATGTCAGCCATCTTCTGGAGTTCACGAAGCTCACCTCTTTCAGGAATATGAATCTTTACTTTATGTGTTGTCTGACTACTTAAAAACTCTTCCAAAGCAGAAACTGTTTCTTCCAATTCAAATTCTTCATCAAAGAAAGATGCGTCGACTCGTTCCTTTGGGTTTGGAATAAGAATTGTTGGTGGAATCTTGATAGTAGCTCCATCTCCACCAGCATCGTAATACTGCGTAATAAATCCAGTCAAAATCTCACTTAATGACGCTTTGTCGCCGTCAAGGAAATAAGTCGATGAACCTACGATTCTTCCATCACGAAGTTCAAGCTTACGTATAGCTGTCTCACCACCATCAGAATAAACACCAATGGCGTCAACATCGCGCTTAACTTCCATAAATACTCGCTGACTTTTCTTAATATTATTAAGCGCATTAAGCCTGTCTCTATATACCATCGCCTTCTCGAAATCAAGATTCTCAGACGCTTCTTCCATCGCCTTCTGAATCTCCTTCGTAACACCATCAAAACGGCCTTCAAAAAACAGAACGATATCACCAATCATCTTACGATAATCGCTTCCATCAACTACGCCACTACAAGGTCCCATACATTTACCAATGTGATAATTAAGGCATGGTCTCTCCTTACCGATATCTCTTGGGAGCACCTTGCGACAACGCTTCAACGGAAAGATTTCAGTTATGGATTCAAGAGTATGGAATAAATCAGAACTCATATAAGGGCCAAAATATAGTGCCCCCTGCTTTTTAAGTTTCTCATCAACTCTGAAAGATTTAAACACGCGTGGATATTCTTCATTAAGCGTGATACATACATATGGGTATCCTTTATCATCACGAAGAAGAATATTGTACTGCGGCATATATCTTTTAATAAGATTTGCCTCAAGAAGAAGAGCTTCACTCTCGCTTCCTACAACCACATATTCAAAATCTGCAACATGAGATACCATCGCGGCAACCTTAGGATGGGATATTGTTCCCCCTCCGAAATAAGATCTTAAGCGATTTCTTAACTTCTTGGCTTTTCCCACATAAATAACAGTACCTGTGCTATCCTTCATGAGATAAACTCCAGGCTCCATTGGGACTATATCAAGACGCGCATCAAAATTAGTTTTCACACTAATATTCTATCAGATAAATCTCTTCATCTCACGAGCTTTATTTGCAATCGTTGAACGGTCTTTTGAATTAGCATCCTCTAATTCTCTTAATGGAATCAACTCTTTTTCAATCTCAACATTCATGTCAAAAATCTGCTTTTCAAGGGCATCCACAGCATCTATTTTTGGCTTGTTTCCAAAGTAAATTGCAATAAAAGCAATGATGGAACCAACCGCCATAATAAGAGGAGCTGATTCATTCAAAAGGAAAGCAAAAAGCACTGAACCAAGCGTAATAACGCCCAAAATAATGGCTGATGTTCTTACAAAATCCTTAGGTGGCATATCTGCTGAATCGTACTTCTTTGAACCAGAAACATAGTAGAGTGCTTCTTTACCTGAAAGAGCATTTACTTTGCTTCTCATCTCTTTTACTTTCTTCTCCATTTCAGCAATCTTTATACTACGCTCGCTAATCGTTACACCTAAGTTCTTGCACTCATCAAAAAGTTCAAAAAACTCTCTGTGTGATTCATCAGTTGCATTAATATAGCGGTCAATATATGAATCTTCAGGAAGTGAACTTGGTGTCTTTGGCATTGATACAAATCTGTCAGGAGTAAGATCCTTTGGACCAGCAAAATGATAAGCCGCAAAAAGGCTACCATAAAGACCTTCAAAATTATCAGGCTCCTTTTTAAGCAGGAATTCATACATATCAAATGCAGTTGAAAACTCCTTAACCTTCAAAGCCTCTGAAGCCTTGTTAAGGATATCTTCACCCATAAAATACTCATAGTCATATGTATTACCACATGAATGACAGATAAATACATTCTTCTCTTTATCAAGAACAAGTCTTCCACCACAGCTATCACATGTATAAGCAAATAATTTATTATTCGTTGTCATTATCACTATCCTCCTGACCCTTGGAAAAGCGCTCGAAACAATTTAAAAAGTGCGCTTTTGCTGCAACCATATTTCTGCTGATTACCTTCTCAGTTTCAGCTGTTTCATCGTAAATTCTTCTAAGTTCATTCTTATTGGTATATGTTTTACGCATAAGATCCGAACGTTCCTTCTCGAGTTTTCTGACTTCTTTAAACTGAGCGAGTGAAATAAAGAACGGAATTGCATCCATAACAAAAAGAGCTAATCCACCCGAAAGGAATATACCAGCTGATTCACTGTCAGTTCTTAATCCATATATGTAACTGGAAATGGTTCCAATAACTATAAGTGCCATCACAATTGAGGTCATAATAAGAGCTGGTCTGGCTTCTATGTCATGATAATTATGTTTGCTGTAAAATCTGACACTATGCTGAGGAATCTCTTCATTGATGTGATTAATTCGCATATCGTATCGCTTATTATCTGAATTAATCTTACTTTCAAGTTTCTGATTCTCTTTTATCTTCAAAGCACTTTCTGAAGTAGCTTCAAAAGCCTCAAAAAACGGAATATGTTCTTCATCAACCCTGTTCTTAAAAGCAGAAAGATCCTTACAAGGACGATTGGCAATAATCCTCTTTAGATTAAACTTACTAACATCAGAGAATCTGTATTGCGCCATAAAAAGACCTATCACAGATACATCATTTGCATCATCACTGGAAAGCATTGTCTCGAACAGTTCTTCTGCTGATTTAAATTCACATTTGTGAAGTCGTTCAAACCCTTCAGAAATTAAATCTTTGTCCATAAAATAATCGTAATCAAAATAATTACCACAGGACTCACAGAAATAATTAAGAGTATCTTCTTTTAAGACCAGGCTGCCAGCGCAGCTTGGACACTGATGAATTAATCTCGCCATTTTTCCACCCTCAAGATTATTAAATAATTACCACAATAATATTATAAGAAACGACGATTACATTTCATATATCTGTAAATAAAAAATATCCATGGGTATTTTGTAGTTTTCAACCAAAAAGGCGCAAAAAAAGATTCCCTTAAAAAGGGAATCTTAATCAAACTCAATACAATATAATATTAAACCTTTGGGTTCTGGAGGAATGCTACAAGTGCATCAACTGACTCATTCTCGTCAGCGCCTTCAGCAGAAACCTCAATCTCAACACCATTCTCAATTCCAAGTGACATTACACCGAGAAGGCTCTTGGCATTTGCGCGACGACCATCACGTGTAAGATAAACTGTACTATGAAGCTCTGATGCCTTCTGAACAAGAACTGCAACCGCCTTCATCTGAAGATCGTATTCACACTGGAAAACAACTGACTTACTAACCATTTTGGCCTCCGCAAAAATCCATTTCTCTTTTCCAGAGAACCTTATTTCATATTCTCCGGCTATTCTATGCAAGTATATTTTTTAGATTCATCGAAGTCAATGTTTATTAAAGCATCAAAAATATTTTTGACTTTTAAAACAAAACAACACGGCAACCTATTTTAAGTTATGTTTATTTTGTATAGTGAAAAACACGCATTTAATCTATGACAGGCACCCATGAAGGACCTGCATTAAGCGCTTCATAACACAATCTTATTTGTTCTTCTGAAGTCTTATGATCGTTTAAATCAGAAGGAAGATTATCAAGAGAAAAGTATCCTGATTCTGTTGTCTCGTTATTCGCCTTGAATTCACCACTAACAACTTCGCATATAACAAAAAATCTGATTACACTGAAGAAAGATTTGGCATTATTGTGAAGCTTATGGTTATGAGCACATACAAGTCTCTTGCATGTTACAACAAGGCCTGCTTCCTCATAAGCTTCCTTAACAGTATTTGAATAGATACTCTGATCCCTGTCACACCAGCCACCTGGCAAAGCCCATTTGCCATCGTAATCGTGGATTAACAAAATCTCATTTTTCTCATTAAAGATAACTGCTCTTGTATCGATTTTTGGAGTCTGATAACCACTGTTATCACAAAACAATTCAAGTGCATCATCTGCCTTAATACCGTCACAGGAAATACTAAGAAGTTCAGCTGCAAGTTCTCTGATTCTTGTAAATCTTTCCTTATCAAAATCATTACGTGCATAAAGAACTCCGGCACTTGAGTGTTCGTGAAGTTCTGCTGCAATTTCACTAATACGATTCATTATGTCTCCTAACAAAAACTGCCACTTTTGAAAGCGGCAGTTCCAAACAAAATTAACTCAAACCAAGATTACTCTACTACGTGTCCCTGAGCCTTGATTACATCAATAACACCGTCAACATATGTACTGCATTCTTCAAGAGTTGGAGCTTCAACCATTACACGGATAACAGGCTCTGTACCTGACTCACGAACGAGGATACGACCTGTGTCACCAAGCTTATCAGCAACCTCAGCTACTGCAGCCTGAACCTTCTCGTCAGCCTGAGCTACTGCCTTATCAGTAACACGAACATTCTTAAGAACCTGTGGGAATACTGTAAATCCAGCTGTAAGTTCTGAAAGAGGTTTCTTCTCGGAAAGGATAACCTCCATAAGCTTAAGGCTTGTAAGAATTCCATCACCTGTTGAAGCGTACTTATTAAAGATAATGTGGCCTGACTGCTCACCACCAAGTGCACAGCCGTTTGCCTGCATATACTCATATACGTACTTATCTCCAACCTTTGTCTTTGCGTAGCTGATACCAGCCTTGTCAAAAGCCTTATAAAGACCAAAATTACTCATTACAGTTGTAACTACAGTATTATTTGTAAGCTCGCCTCTCTTGGCCATATACTTACCACAAACATAAAGAACATGATCACCAGTAATAATGTTACCGAGTTCATCTACAGCAAGACATCTGTCTGCGTCTCCGTCGTAAGCAAAACCTACATCAAGATTCTTCTCCTTAACAAGCTCCACAAGATGCTCGATATGAGTTGAACCACAATCTGTATTGATATTAGTTCCGTTAGGCTCTGCGTTAATTACATATGTCTTTGCACCAAGCGCCTCGAAAACGCTCTTCGCGATATTCCAGGATGCTCCATTAGCACAGTCAAGACCGATTCTCTTGCCTCTGAATGAATGCATTCCAAGTGAAATAAGATATCCGATATAACGGTTACGACCAACAATATAGTCTACTGTCTCACCGATCTCTTCCTTCTTTGCAAAAGGAACCTCAGCAACCTTAACACCGAGCACTTCGAACTCACCATCAAGATAAGCCTCGATAAGTTCAATGAAGTCTTCCTCCATCTTCTCGCCGTTCTTATTGATGAGCTTAATTCCGTTATCGTAATATGGATTGTGTGATGCAGAAATCATGATGCCGCAGTCAAAATTATCCATACGTGCAACATATGCAACAGAAGGTGTTGTTGTTACGTGAAGCATATAAGCATCTGCTCCGGAAGCAACAAGACCTGCAATTAAGCTATACTCAAACATATAAGAAGAACGGCGTGTATCCTTACCAATTACGATACGTGCGCGTTCCTTATCAGACTTTTTATGTAAATCAGCGAAATACCATCCAAGGAATCTACCGATCTTATAAGCATGATCTGCTGTAAGATTCACATTAGCTTCGCCTCTGAAACCATCAGTTCCAAAATATTTTCCCATTTTTCTTCTCCTTAGATTCTTATAAATCCAGATTAAATTGTATCACTCTTATATTTGAAATCAAAAAACAAAGCGATAAAGTAACGCATCTGTCTTACCGTAGTAACCTTTGCGTCTGGAATAGCATTCAAAACCTATTCCTTCATAAAGTTTAATGGCACCTTCATTAGTCTCATCAACTTCCAAAAAGAGCTGTGCCATATTTAATTTCTTAAGCTCATCAATGAGTTTTAGAAGAAGCGCTCTTGCAAAACCCATTCTTCGCATATCAGGTCTAACACAGATATTACCGATCTCTGCTTCATCAAGAACCCACGACACACCAACATAACCACAGTCACCGATAACTAAAGCCATCTTATTCTCGCTTGAAACAAGTGACTCAATCTCGTCTCTTACCCATGGATGAGGCATGCACATTTCTTCAAGAGACATTATTGTATCGACGTCTCCAGCAGTTGCGATTCTAATATTAAAATCTGGAATATCAGTCATAATTATTCCTTACGAAGTCTCTCAGCCTGAGATTTCGCACAGTAAGAAGCGGTAATTTCAGCACCGCTTATTAGTGGCTCATCTTTTGCTGCAATACTAATTCCAAGTGGTGTAATAACTGCACCTGGTGCAAATTCAATATCGAGGCAAACAGGACTATTAGCAGCATCAACTGCATCCTTAATTACATCAGCACCGTCACCAAGAACAATAATCTTCACATTGGAAATACCCTTGATTTCAAGAAGCTCCTTAACAAAATCGCTGGCAGCATAAGCGCCTTCTTCAACAAAATCTTTGTATGAATTATTTGTATAAGCTGCAGCGAAAACACGCTTATTTCGAGCATCAAATGCAGGAACAAAAACTACATTCTTGCCGTGCTCAACAGGTGTAACTGAAGCTGCGAGAGCCTTTGTTGAAGACACTGATATACAAGGAATATTTAATGCAAGTGACATTCCCTTTACTGCAGAAAGGCCGATACGAATTCCTGTAAATGAACCAGGACCAACTGTAGATGCAATTGCGTCAATATCCTTCCAGGATTTTCCGGAAGCCTTTAAGACACGCTCTACAAGCGGCATGAATGTCTCTGAATGTGTCTTCTTCTCGAAAGAAATTTCATAAGAAAGTTCTTTACCATCTTCATAAAGACCTGCACAGCAGGTCGAATTTGATGTATCACAGGCAAGAATCAGCATAGTCTCTCCTCCGGATCCATTATCGTTATGGTACGGCTGTCGCCAACACCAGTAATTGTAATAAGAATTGTATTTTCAGGAAGTATCTCTTCAATTATCGAACTCCATTCGATAACACAAACACCGCCACGATAAAAGTACTCATCAAGTCCAGACGCAAGGAAATCATCTACGCCTCCGAGTCTGTATGTATCAAAGTGGAACAATGGAATCTTATCTGCTGGATCTACATACTCATTTACGATTGTAAATGTTGGACTACATACATCCATATAATCAAGACCAAGACCCATGGCAACGCCTCGTGTAAACTGTGTCTTACCAGCACCAAGGTCTCCATCAAGCGCAATAACATCACCTGGCTTCAGAAGTTCACCAAGTCTTTTACCCAAGTTTTCTGTATCACTAACACTTAAAGATATAAATTCCATAATTTAACTTTACCACAAGCACTTATATATTAAGAAGTTTTGCAGCATTATCGTATAAAATCATGCTGCGTTCTTCATCTGTAAGACTAATCTTATTAAAATAACCAATCTCAGTTTCTGCTTCCCACATAGGATAATCTGTACCCCAGATTACTCTGTCTACGCCATAACTTCTTATGAGAGATTCGCCATCTTCAGGAGACATATATGTAAAAGTTGAAGAGCAGTCCACATAGAAATTTGGAATGCCTGAAAGCTTCTCTGCTGCTTCAAAAAATCTGCTCCATCCACCCATGTGAGCACCAATTACTGTAAGGTCAGGATGAGCCTCAAGGAAAGGCTTCATCTGATCAGGATTTGAGAAATTATATCTTGGATCACCACAGTGAATGAGAGTTGGAAGATTTCGTTCTTCAATTAATTTACCAATTCTATAACCCTTCTCTTTATCAAGTTCAAAGCCCTGAAAATCAGGATGAAGTTTTACACCTTTAAGGCCAAGACTTATAAGATGATCAAGATCTTCTTTAAGTGTCTCGCTGTCAGGATGAAGAGTTCCAAATCCTGTAAAAACACCTGGATGAGAATTAACTTCTTCAGAGAGAAAACTATTAATTGATCTAACCTGCAAAGGAGACGTCGCTACTGAATGAACAAGATAATGAACACAGCCAATTTTACTGCCCTCTTTAATAAGATCATCTGTCATTCCATTTAATGTCATATTATCAATCTGATAGAAATTTTTTATTCCTTCAACTGCTCTTGCGGCAATTTTTGCAGGATATATATGACAATGTGCGTTGATTATCTTTTGCAAATTAGTAAACCTCGATTAGTTTTTTCTTTCGAAGAAAATTATACTACTTTTATAAAGTAACGAAGGATGCGTAAACGCATAGAATTAAAAGTGTTACTACTTCTGCTATTGTGAAAAAGAGCATATATTTTCCAGCTTTGCTATCCTCCGACTTAAGATAAATCTTAATGGCGATAAGATTCGCAAGTGATGCAATCGGTGTTCCAAACGCACCTACATCGCAGCCAATTGTAAGTTCTTTCCAGTTATCTGTAAAAGGAGCAAGAATCAGCGTTGCTGGGACGTTACTTATAACCTGGCTTGCTACAACTGAAGTCTCAAAAGTGTACTCGCCCGCAAGTCTTTGCAAAACTTCCTTAACAGAAGCGATGTTCTGAAGGTTTCCAGAGAAAATAAAGAACGCAATAAAAGTCATAAGAAGACACCAGTCAACTCGTTTTGCCACAGTCTTATCGATAATTACACATACTGCAAATACAATTGCCACAACAATTCTATAATCAGTAAGGTTAAGAACAGCAGTTAGTGTAAGAACAAAAAGCACAGCATAAATTACATTTGTAATCTTAAGTTTTTTACTGTCAGTTCCACTTTTTGATGCGATGTCTTCGATAGTAACATCAGGTGTCATATCCTTGGAAAGACCTGTATTTTTGATACCTATAAGTGAAGGCACAACAATAATTAAAAGCGATATTGGAAGATAAGGTAAAGTTGCCTTAAACCAGTCTGAAATTGCTGGTGCATACTTTACAAACACATAGAGATTATGTGGGTCACCAATAGGTGTAATAGTAGCTCCAAGGTTAGCTGCAATAGTTTCAATAATTACTACCCTGATAATAAGATCTTTCCTGTCTGCCATTGTAAGAGCAGTAATTGCAAGAGGAACAAAAGTTATAAGAGCAACATCATTTGTAATGAACATTGCAGCAACAAAAGGAAGCACTGTAAGGCTTAATACAAGAATCTTAAGGTTATTTCCACCTGTAAGTTTTCTTGCAGCAGCATCGAATACTCCATTTGTTTTAAATCCTTCTGATACAAGCATCAGCGCAAGAAGCATCGCAAGAGACTTCCAGTCGATATAGCCTGCATAGGATTTAGGCTCAAATTTAACAAGAAACATAGAAACAAGCGCACAAACTACACTTATGCACAACACAAATTCCTTCTTAAAAAACTCAGCCGCCATCTTAAATTCGCGCTTTTTATAAAAAGGTTTACTTCCCATTTATTAATACCCTCTACTCTTCAAATCGGAGACTAGCTCCACATAAAACTCACGCACATCAAAGCCTTTAATATTTTCCCTGCTTAAATCTATAACATCTCCATGAGAAATTCCACGTTTGTATTTAGGTTTAAGAAAAATATAACGCTCACCAAACTCGAAAGCATCAACCGAAACAAGTCCATCGTCTTCTCCATCAAAATGTTTAACCATCGGATAGGCAACATTTAACGGAAACTGACCACCACTTATTCCCTTCATAACTGAACCAACACTCTGGCAGTAAACGCCTTCAATTGTATTCTTATGTTCCTCATTGAAACTCTTACATCTTGATGCTGTAAGATCAGAAACTGCTTTAATAAAATCTGGATTTTTATCACCCATTTTTCTGGCAGCAAAATTATATGTATTTGCAATCTTTTCCTTCAAGGAATCCGAAGCCTTATCAAGAAGATAATCAGCAAAATTACAGCCTCTATGTGGCGTATTTATGGTTGTAAACGATGCAACATATGGTGCCATTCCGTTATCAAGAGCCATTCGTACATCAAGACCGCCTTTACTATGTGCAATGATATTAACTTTGGATGCACCTGTCTCATTAATTACTTCTTTTATTCTCTTTGTAATCTCTTCCGAAGATTTAACTATTGGAGCAGCAGACGAATGCTTTCCATAGAAAACTTTGGCACCATTTGCTTCAAGTTCCTTAGGAATTCTTCCCCAGTAATTAATATGTTCAAAGTCTCTGAAGAACACTCCGTGAACAAGAAGAATCGGATATTTTGTTTTACAAATCTGCTCCTTCTCTCTTTTCTTATTAAGCTCAATCTTCGAAGATTCAAGCTCCACTTCATATGAAGTTACATCGATTATTTTTACAAGTGTAAACAGATTTACTATAGGGATCATACCCATAAGGATTCCCCATAATCTGTGCTTAAGTCCAAGCTGAAATGAGGTTAAGTAAACGACAATAATTCCAGTCCAGAAGATTATATTAAGAAGTCCGGTACAAACTCCGGCACTAATAAAAAAATCTTTTACCCCAATAGAACTTATATTAATAAGAAGAATAATATGCCAAACAATCGAACAGATAAGTGTTATGTAAAAATTCTTAAGACAGATTACACCGTGATTAAGTCTTTTAAGTCTGCCAGTTGGAAGTTTATAACCAATTCTGCCTGTAAAACCTGTAACAACAATAAAAGCCAAAAATACAAACCATAAAAGTCTGTAATCCTCAGCAATAAAAATGGAACAATTACATAGAATCACGCATATGACACAACCTATAAAATCAAAAATCCTGCCCTTGTTTCTCACTTTATTTAACGTCCTGGAAATCACTATTATTCAGCAAACAACTTATCTGCATCGACATAATACTTACGACCATTTTCCGGCTCGAAATACACGTCAACAGAAGCGCCAATAGTATCATGGCCCTCTAAGAACAAAGGCTCACTAATAACCTGCTGTTCCTTCAATGTCACTGGATTTTTCACTGTCAAAATAAGGCTTACAGGATGCTTTGTACCTTTTGTAATCGAACGATTAAGTTGAAACTTTTCAACAACGCCTGTTACCTTAATTCCATTCTCAAGAATTGCCTTTTTCTTTTTCTCAAATGCGCTTCCTATCGCCCAGATAGTGATTCCTACAATAAGGAACATTCCACCGATTGAGAAAGAAAGAATTACTCCAAGATAAAGAAGAGGTCCATCCGCCTTAACGACATCAGGATTATCATTTGACACATAGACACCAAGACTACTACCAACTCTTAGGGAAGACTGATTATAACTTAAGTCCTTTACATAATCAGTTCCGGAAACTGAATAAGAAATCACAGTATGATTCTGGCTCTTCTCAATTACTTCCGCTTGGGCCTTTGTTGAATTCTTCACAAATGATAAGGCATTAAATAAAAATACAAAGCCAAGAATTACTCCGATAATTCCGATGCTTGTAAATGCAATACCAAGAAACTTATATACAGCAGATCCACTCTTCATTTTTCTTACTCCGATTAATTAATTCATCCCGTTATTATAGTCTCAAAAACAAAAGAAAACAAAAGGTCCTCGAAGTTTAATAACTTCAAGGACCTTATTAGTTTCAATAGAAATCTTAAGATTATCTCTTTGAGAACTGTGAAGCCTTACGAGCCTTCTTGAGACCTGGCTTCTTACGCTCCTTCATACGTGAATCACGTGTGAGGAAACCAGCTGCCTTAAGTGTAGCCTTGTATGAATCGCTATCTGCCTCAACGAGTGCTCTAGCGATACCGTGACGGATAGCACCAGCCTGACCTGAGATACCACCACCGATAGCCTTAACTACTACATCGAACTTACCCTCTGTGCTTGTAGCAACGAGTGGCTGACGAACGATGAGCTTAAGTGTATCAAGACCGAAGTAATCGTCGATATCTCTCTCATTGATTGTAATCTTACCTGTACCAGGAACGAGGCGAACTGCTGCAACAGCATCCTTACGACGGCCTGTACCTGCGAAATAAACCTTGTTTGCTTTCTTAGTAGCCATTATTTGTTCTCCTCCTGATTACTGCTCGAAAGTATAAACTTCTGGCTTCTGAGCAGCCTGATTGTGCTCAGCTCCAGCGTATACGAAAAGCTTTCTAAACATCTGGCGGCCGAGTGAGTTCTTAGGAAGCATTCCCTTAACTGCACGCTCGAGAGCCTTCTCTGGGTTATTAGCCATAAGGTTCTTATAGCTAATCTCCTTCATTCCTCCAGCGTAGCCAGAGTGATGACGGTACATCTTCTGATCAAGCTTCTTACCTGTAAGAACCATCTTAGAAGCGTTGATTACGATAACATAATCACCTGTATCAGCGAATGGTGTATATGTTGGCTTATGCTTACCACGGAGAAGCTTAGCAACCTCAGAAGCGAGACGACCAAGAGTCTTTCCAGAAGCATCAATAACAAGCCATTTTCTTTCAATGTTAGCTGGTGTAGCAACAAAAGTCTTCATATGACTTACTCCTTGTTTCTTTTATCTATTTACGATTTACGCTCGATAATAATACAAGCCGTCAAATATTAAGTCAACAACTTTTTCATAAAAAGTCTGACTTTCTTATAAATTCTCCATTATTCTCGTTTATTCTCCGTTATTATCATCTGGCAAATGCATTTTTACACTAATTTCTTATTGCAAAAGTTATATATACATATACATTTATGGGCTTTCGATAAGTTCCAAGCTCAGGAAACACTTCCAAAATATGCCCTATTATCCGATTTTATCCCCCCTCATTTTGCGTTTACAAAGCCGTTGTAGAATACTATCGTCAGCCAAAGAACTATAGGCTTGGGAAAGATGAAAGGAACTATAAATATGCACAAGAAATTAATTAAAATATTTTCACTTGCTATTGCAACATCATTACTTTTCTCACTTACAGGATGTACTATTAACATTGACAAGGATCTCGCAGAAAGAATCGTAGATGAATCTTCCAAGGTTCGTGACGAAGATTCTGATAGAGATTCAGATAAAGATTCAAACGAGGAATCCGACGAAGAAATCGCTAACCCTGATAACTCAGACAGTAACGATTCATCAGAAACTAGCAGCATCAATCCAAACGATACTCTTGTAGGAACTGGCTCTATGGAAGATCAGATTGCCTGCATCGTAGCTAACCGTTCTGTTTGGGAAATTACAGAATCAAACGGTTCAGATCGTTATGCTATTACTGACCTTGATAATGATACTCATTATGAGATCGTATGCATTACAAATGGTGGTTCTGGAAACTACACTTACACAAGGATTTATGAAGTAAATAACGAGTGTTCTGGAATTTCTCTTATGGCTGAATTCGCACCAAATCTTACAGGAGAAACTACCCCAGGTGTTCTTGCTGAAATCGACTGGCTTTCAGGTGACATCAACTACTCACGTTTAAGCAACGGCACTTACTACTACGAGATGTTCAATGCTTGGTCAGCAGGCACTGCAGCAGGATTTGGTTCTCAGACAGTTATTGTTTCTTTTGGTACATCAGGTGTAGCAACAGATGCACTTGCAAGTTATGAGAACCGCAATGGCGAGACATTATTTTACGACGCTGCCGGAATCGAAATCTCTGAATATGACTACGAGACTGCTTTTGATGTAATTATGCTTGAGGGCGATCCATTTGGCTCAGTACATATTGAATATACAATTTCTTTCGATGAGTATAGTCCTTTCACAGACGTAAGTGACAGTGAACTCACAGACATGCTCACAGCATCTGCTAATAGCTTTGAATTCTTCGTTGGATAATTGATTAAGTCACTAAAAGTAAAAGAACTGATTTCGTGAATAGAAATCAGTTCTTTTTTATCTTGATTATTCTTTTAACAAATCTATTCCACTTTCAACGTTTGGATAGTCCCCAGTAAAACATGCATCACAGAACTTATGACCTTCTTCATTCAGCATCTCACCTAATGACTTAACATCCAGATATCCAAGGGAATCAGCGCCAATAATCTCACATATCTCTGGAATAGTATGCTGACATGCAATAAGAGAATCACAGTCAGGTACATCTGTTCCATAAAAACATGGATGCAGGAATGGTGGACTAGAAATACGTACATGTACTTCTGTTGCTCCTGCTACTCTAAGCATCTTAACAATATTTGCAATTGTAGTACCACGAACGATAGAGTCGTCTACCATAATTACGCGCTTACCCTTCACTGCAGACTCAATAGGATTAAGCTTGATTCTTACAGCTTCAGTTCTAAGCTGCTGTGAGGGCTTAATAAAAGTTCTTCCAATATAGTTATTCTTAACAAAACCTTTTACATAAGGAATTCCAGACTCCATCGAAAGTCCAAGTGCAGCATCAAGACCAGATTCAGGAACGCCAATTACAACATCTGCTTCTACTGGGTGCTGCTTTGCAAGAAGTGCACCTGCACGAATTCTTGATTCATACACAGAAATGCCATCAAGAACGCTGTCAGGACGCGCGAAATAAATATACTCAAACACGCACTTTGCTTCACGTCTAGCCTGAGTCTGAACAGATCTTTCACCTTCCTGATCTACAATAATAATCTCGCCAGGCTTAACGTCACGTATATAAGTAGCACCAGACGCAGCAAGTGCACATGTCTCTGAAGCAAAAACAATGGAATTACCAATCTTACCCATTACAAGAGGCTTAAGGCCATGTGGATCTCTCGCAGCGATTAACTTTCGAGGGGACATAACAAGAAGTGCGTAACCACCCTCAATGCGCTTCATAACTTCTTCTACAGCCTTCTCAACAGAAGGAACAGATGAACGTGTCTTTGCTACGAGGTATGCAATAACCTCAGAGTCAACGCTTGTACGGAAAATTGCACCTTCATTCTCAAGTTCTTCCTTAAGCGAAATGCAGTTTGTAAGATTACCATTATGTGCGATGGATAAAGTTCCCTTAATATATGAAGTAACAAGTGGCTGGGCGTTCTCTGCTGTACTCGCGCCTGTTGTAGAGTAACGAACATGACCGATAGCGATATTACCCTTAAGACTTTCAAGTTTACCTGAAGTAAAAACTTCACTTACAAGTCCCATCGCCTTAACACAGTTGATGCTGCCATCGTCATTAATTGCGATACCACAGCTCTCCTGGCCACGATGCTGAAGCGAAAAGAGTCCATAATAAACACGTGGTGCTATTTCAAGACCATCACGGTCAAATATTCCAAACACACCGCATTCTTCATGCAAATTTCCAAACATAGGTGAACCTCCCACCGCTTCACAGATACATTCGAATTTTATCATTTCAAGGGTACCCATTCAACGAATTTTGCAAGTTCAAGAGGTGAAAATTTCATTTTCGGCATTTTAAACACATTTTTAACTTGTTTTATGCAATTTGCAGTATAATTAGTGTCATGAATGACGTTTACGACTTATACAAAGAGTGCACATTGTGCCCACGTGGATGTAAAGTAAATCGCTATGAGAAATCTGGCTTTTGTAATATGGGAGCCGATGCCGTAGTTAATATCGCCATGCTTCATCACGGTGAGGAACCACCTATTTCGGGAGACCCTGATAACGGAAATGGATCAGGCACAGTATTCTTTGAAGGATGCTCATTAAGGTGCCCTTTCTGTCAGAATTACTGCATTTCCAACGGTCCAACAGGCAAAGGAATGAAAGTAAACGCCAGCGAACTTGCAAAAATGTTTCTACAGCATCAGGAAAATGGAGCTTATAACATAAATCTTGTTACTCCGATGCACTTTGCACCAACCGTAGCTGAAGCAATAAGGATAAGCAAATCATCTGGCCTTCATATACCAGTCGCAATTAATACTGGTGCGTATGACAAACGTGATACTCTTTCACTTTTTGAAGGTCTGGTTGATATTTATATGCCTGATTTTAAGTTCTGGAGTGACAAATTATCCAACGAAGTCATAAACGCCTCTGATTATTCAAAGATTGCAATTGAAGCAATTGACGAGATGTACCGCCAGACTGGCCCTATAGTACTTAACAGTCAGACAGGTCTTATGGAAAAAGGTATTATTGTGCGTCATCTGATGATGCCTGGAAAGTTATTTGATTCAAAAAAAGTAATCGATTACCTCACTTCAAAATATGGTAATAACATTTATATAAGTCTTATGAGTCAGTACACACCTATGCCACAGCTTCAGACTTTAAGCAAACAAAGAGCCGTACCAGACTATCTTTTTAAGACTGTCCCATACGGCCACTATGAATCAATGTGTGATTATCTTGCGCAGAAAGATCAGGAAAACGCCTTTGTTCAGGATTCATCATCTCAGGGTGATTCCATGATCCCTCCTTTTCTTGTCTGATAGCAAAATTTACTTAAGAACCGAATCAATCCATGCCTTAAACTGCTCTTCTGGCATGAATCCCAGTGTCTCAGCAATAACTTCCCCGTTCTTAAATATCTTAAGCGCTGGAATACTGTCAATTCTGTTAGCAATTGCCAGATCCACATTCTCGTCTACATTTACCTTACCTACTTTAAGACTGCCCTCATAATCCTCAGCAATTTTCTCAACTACTGGTCCCATCATTTTGCATGGACCGCACCATGACGCCCAGAAATCAACAAGCACTGGAATATCTGAATACAAAACTTCACTATTAAAGTTATCTGAATTAAAAACATTTGCCATAGATTTATTCTCCTTTTTAGAATTATTCTAATTTAGATTCATTCTAACACAAGCATAACCCTATTGATAGATTAGTTTTTCAAATTCTTGTAAAAATTATGTTGACAAAACCCAAACGCCCACATATAATAAACGAGCGTTAAGAAACGCGGGATTAACTCAGTGGTAGAGTGTCACCTTGCCAAGGTGAAAGTCGCGAGTTCGAGTCTCGTATCCCGCTCCACTATTTACCCGGATTTAGATCCGGGTTTTTTGTTGCCAATAATTAGATTATAATTATCTACAAGCAATTTCAAAATCCACTTCTCTGGAGGTATCTAAATATGGGCATTTTTTATATTGCCGCTCTTGTAGTCCTTGTTATGAGTTTTGTTGTTCAGATAGGACTTAAATCTACCGTTAAAAAGTATTCAAAGGTTCCAACAAATATTACAGCTGAAGACGTTTGCAGAATTATTCTTCAGGAAGAAGGCGTTCACGGACTTACAATCCAGAGAACTGCTGGTGAACTTACAGATAATTTCAATCCATCAAACAGCACCATCAATCTTTCGGAATCAACATACGGCAAAGCAAACGTTGCCGCTATTGCAATTGCAGCTCACGAATGCGGACATGCCATTCAGAAGGATCACGGCTACCCTCTTTACGTTGTAAGACAGTTCCTTGTTCCTGTATGTAATTTTGCAAGCTGTGCAGCACAGTGGATTGCCCTCATCGGAATCTTCATGACATACTTTTCAGCTGAATTATCAATCCCTGTTCTGAACATAGCTATTTTCGCTTATCTTATTGCGTTCCTCTTCTACCTCGTTCTTGTACCAGTTGAGTACAACGCAAGTAACAGAGCACTTAAGATTATCAAAGAGAAGAATCTCGTTGGAGAAAAGAACAACAGAGGTGCAAAGAAGGTTTTGCGTGCGGCAGGAAGAACTTATGTTATCGCTCTCGCATCAGCTGCACTCACACTTTTAAGAATTGTATTAATCAGAAACAACATGCGTGGAAGAAGAAGATAATCACCGCGTATACATATTTCGGAAAGTAAAAACAAATGCCAGCCCTTACGGACTGGCATTATTTGTTAGTTGTTATCAGGTGCAAGCCTTACTCTTGGGTCATTACAGAACTTCAAAAAGTCATCGCACATCTCATGTCTGAATGTGTCAGTAGCATATGGTACCCAGAACTGTGTGTCAGAGAAATTAGCCCATGTAAGAGCATATGCAACTCTCATTCCAGCCTCAGTAGAACAAATAGCTTCAAGAAGATCTGTAAACCAGGTCTTATACTTGTTACCCATAGGTGCAAAACCCTCAAAATAGCCATCTGAAAGTCCGCCAAGAGTTCTGAAACCAATCTCTGTAAGAGCATAAATCTTCGCATGTTCAAGGCAGAAATCACTGAGCACTTCAAATGATTGGGATAAATCAGCGAAGAAATGCTCGCAAGTTACAGGAAGGTCATGGTATACGTCCATTCCAACTATATCGATATAGTCATCACCTGGATATCTTGCCTCAATCTCCGAAACTTTCTTGAACTGACCGTTAGGAGAATAAGCGTAAAGAAAATTCTTTATACCCTTCTCATTACGGAGATAATCAATAGTGTATCTGAAGAGCTGAACATACTTCTCATCGGAAAGGTTATCCTTACCCCACCAAAACCAGTTTCCAGTATCCTCATGAAATGGTCTGAAAATCATTGGAATTCTGTCACCTTCAAGGTCTATGCACTGGCTTGCAAAATCAGCAATAAGATCAAGGAACTTGCGATACTTTGCATTAAGGTCTCCACCTGGAAGAATTCTCTCTCCAACATTTCCATCGAGGTTATTTGGTGAATAATCAAAGTATCCATCACCACCAAGAGTGAAATTTGGCATGTGAGCTGAAAGTGTGAGAATTACACCTTCTTTGTTAAGCTGCTTACATACCTTCACAAGATCATTCATATGACCTTCGTAACCTAAGAAACTAAGTGTATCAACACCAACAATAGCAGGGTGATTACCTGTTAAATTCTTAATATCCGATTCAGTTCCATCGTGTTTCTTAATCGAAACTCCAATATGCCCTGCGTTCTGATGACCAAAAAGCAAATAATCAGAATATGAAGCATCCTCAAGACGCTCCAGAAGTGCGAGGGTTTTTGGTTCTCTGTTTAAATCACTCATAAAATTCCTCCTTAGGGAAGAAACAAAAAGGAAATCACTTCATCTTCTTCTGAAAATCACCAAATGGATCACTGATATCAGAGATGTCACCACCAAGATTCTGAATTGCAGACATCATCTCATAGAAAAGATCTCTGTCAATTGTTGTCTGATGACGATTAATGTAGCTCTTAAACATAGGAACAGCTCTGTCATCACCATAATCAGCAATGCAGATTACAGCATAAATCTTGTTCTCCATATATCTGAAAGCTGCGCGAAGTGCACCATAAATCTCGTCACTTGGCTCTTCACTTCCAATTCTTGTAAGCATAATGAGAAGATCCTCACATGGTCCTGTAAGTCCCTCCTCCTGGTGCTCTTCAAGTCGCTCAATAAGAAGTGGAGCTGAATCATCAGGGAATGCCTGAATATATTCTGCAATAGAATCAGCAACAAAGTCAGGAGTCTTTGGATAGCTCATAAAACGATCAAGAACTGTCTCAAGAAGACTACTGTCATTCATCTTTGAAAGAACCTTAAAGCAAGCCTTAACCTTCTGGAACTCCATCTCAAAAAGAGAATTCATATCAGAAAGCTCTTCATCTACCCATGCTGCGTCATTAATTGTAACCTTGGCATATGCCTTAACAGCATCACGTTCACTGTTATTAGCAAGAGCATCAATAACAGAATCAGGAACGCCTCTATCGAGTTCCAAAGCAGCATACTCAAGAATCTCTGTAAGTTCAGTAACTGGAAGTTCAGCGAAATATGCCTTCATGGACTTATTGTCCAAAAGCTTATTTGGCTCTTCTTCCATAAGCTTACTCTGCTCATCTGTCTCCTTCATGGCAACACGCTGAAGGTACTGCTCATAAGTAACATCGTCTTCTTCTGGTGGCTTCTGATCCATAAGATCAGCAAATTCATCTATTTTCTGGTCAAGAATAAGTCCGCAAATCTGATCGTACTTCT
Source organism: Saccharofermentans sp. (assembly GCA_045598005.1). Classification (GTDB taxonomy): domain Bacteria; phylum Bacillota; class Clostridia; order Saccharofermentanales; family Saccharofermentanaceae; genus Saccharofermentans. The sequence continues at coordinate 34,252 of JAZLLF010000032.1, forward strand.
TCAAAACTTCAATTACATTATCTTTCATAAAAATCTCCACAAATAAAATCGCAATATAGATTTTACAACAAACGAAGCGTCAAAACATTCTACTATGTAAATAAATCACATAAGAAATTTTTGTATAACTTCAGCACAGCCCTCGTGGTCATTATCAGCAACAACAACCTTCGAAACTGCCTTAACATTACTGTTAGCATTTCCCATGGCAACAGAAAGCCCGACTTTGCTTAACATATCAATATCGTTATCAGCATCACCCACACCAATTGTCTCGCTAATTGAGATTCCAAGATACTCACAAAGCTTTATAAGTCCTGTCCCCTTTGTGGTACCAGTTCTTGAACATTCAAGGGATGTTCTTTCGGAATAGACAAGTTCCAGATTAAGATCGCCGCTTTTTATATACTCTTCAAGTTCTTCCTTAAGAAATGAGCTTTCAAGGCGCGACAAATGATAAATATTCACTTTGTAAACCGGCTGATCGTATTCGTCATAGAAAGCAGTAATATCTTCTACTTTTGTCGCAACACGGTCATAAAGTTCCTGGTATTCAGCCATACCATATTTACCAATATTAAGCCCTCTCTCCCTCTCAACTATGGATTCTTCCACTGTATGAAACTGCACCATAACATCTCTTTTAAGTGCTTCCTTAAGAATAAGTCTCACTTCAGTTTGAGGAATTGCATTAGAGTATATACACACCTTCTCTTTCACATCGTAAACAAGAGCACCGCTCATGCAGATAACATAGCGAAGCTTCGGCAAAAGCTCAAAATACTCCCGAAGTTCAGCAATACATCTTCCTGTCGAAAGCACAACGATCTTGCCAGCATCAATTGCATCATTTATGGCTTTCAGCGTACCTTCCGAAATCTTCTTGGAAGAATTAAGAAGTGTGCCATCCATATCAAAAGCTACAAGTTTATAAGAACTCATGAATATCTCCTTATAACAAAAAATCCCGAAGATAACTTCGGGATTTCAATCTGGAGGTACCACCCGGATTTGAACCGGGGAAATAACGGTTTTGCAGACCGTGGCCTTACCACTTGGCTATGGTACCGTTTTGTTGCTCAAATATTATGAATACTCGAGGCCATTTTGTCAAGATAATTATTTATGGAAGTTAACAAATATCTTCCTTCATGTATTCGTAACACAAATAACTCACTTTCGCTACATTAATATACGCGCGCGAAATATATAATTTAAATATGAAAAAGCTGCTTACAATAGTCAGATGGGAATGGAAACGTATTTTTACCGACTGGAAGAGAACTATTACAGTGTTTCTCCTTCCTGCTGTTTTGATGCTTGTAGCTTTAATCGTCTTCCCTGTTCTACTTAATTATCTGACAACTGGTTCTTTGGGAAGAACAAATATCATTATGGTTAATACGCCAGAATCTTTTAACGAATACTATAAAAGCATCGAAGGAAGAACTGCCTATAAATTCCTGTTTTATAGCTCCGATGAGATTGATGAATACAAGAATTCTGGTGAATATGAAGAAAAGCTGAAACAGGGGGCCATAGCCTTCTACTTTTCAGACGATTTCGATTCAAAAGTCAAAAATTACTATGAAGAATTAAGAATTACTCACGACGAAAGCATTGTTTCTGAAGCAAATCTTTCAATCGAATATAGTGATATTTTTAATATCGATACAAAAATTATTCAGTTCAACGAGCTTGTAACATCAGATTATTCAGGTAGTCTGCCTTCACTTCTTGATATTGATACCTCCGATATCGAAGCTCAAATAGTAAGTGCCGATGACTTTAATCCAATTGGAAAACTCATCTATAACCGTACACTTGCAAACAGAGGCGCTGGAAGAATAATTCCCGCTGTAATGATGCTTCTTCTTTATTACTGCGTCTATGCGCTTTCGATGGATAGTTTTATGGGAGACAAAGAAAGAGGCTTTTTTACAAAACTTAAAATGAGTCCTGTTAATATCAGAACAATAGTATGGGGAAAGACTATTGCAATCACGGCAATCTCAGTATCAAGCGCACTTCTTTCCTTTTTCCTCATGCTTCTTGTCTCATGGACAAATTACTCTAACGACGCTGCTTCACTGATTCCGTTCGGAATGTTTATTACTCCAGGTCAGTTCCTGATGCTGATAGTTTATCTTGTAACTTCATCTCTTACATTAACATCTATCTCAGCGCTTACCATTTTTTCTCTCGAAAAAACATCTGACGTTACTATAAATCTTCAGTTACCATTAATTCTTTTACTTGGAGAACTATTCCTTCTTTTCCTATTAGATGGTAACTCACTCCCGCTGGATTATTTAATCCCTGTTCACGGAACCATAATAGGAATAAGAGATCTTTTCAGATCAGAAGAAACTCTTGTTTCACAGTTAGTAATAATTTTTACCAACCTGTTTACCCTTAGTATCTGCAGTCGCAGGCTTTTTAAGAAGGAGGTCCTTCAATGATTGAAGTTAACGATATAACAAAATTCTATTCAAAAGATCAGGAAGTTTTAAAGGGAATCTGTCTTAATGTAAAAGCTGGCGAGATTTTCGGACTTTTAGGACCAAATGGTGCTGGTAAAACCACCCTGATGCAAATACTTGCGACGCTATTAAAACCAACATCCGGTTCAGTTCGTATTTGTGGCATGAATCCCGAAACAGAGCTTCTTGATATTCATCGTAAACTTGGTTTTCTCACAACAGAAATCAAGCTCGATCCTCTCTCCACTCCGGATAAACTTTTTGACTTTTTCGCAGAGCTTTATGACATAAAAAAAGATGATGCCAAAAAGCGTAAGGCATCTTTATTCAAAGACCTCGGTGTAGAAGAATTCAAGAACAAAAGAATAATTGAGTTATCAACAGGTATGAAGCAGAAAGTATCAATAGCTATAAGTCTGATTCATAACCCACCAGTTATCATTTTCGATGAGCCTACAAACGGACTTGATATTCTTACACAAAAACAGGTTACCGATTACCTTTTAAAGTTGAAGGAAGACGGTCACGCAATTATTCTTTCGACGCACATTTTCAGTGTAGCTGAGAGCCTGTGTGACAGAATCGGAATCCTTATTGATGGAAAAATAGTTGCTACCGGAACCAGAGATGAACTTATTTCTGCTTCCAGTGCCAGAAATTTTGAAGAAGCATTCTTTAATTTTTACGTAGAAAACCACAGGGAATAATCAATGGATAAATCTGTTCTTACATTTCTTAAACATGCTTTCAAAAACAGCAATACGCTTAAGACAAAAATGTCTCACGCGACATTTTTTATTGCTGTGTGCTTTGTTTTTGGATATTTAGGAATAATGATTGGAATAGTTCCAATGTGGAATTATGAACGCGATTATAGTGACGTTCATGTTATTGTTAACGCACCGGATTCTTTTAACGATTTTCTCTGGGATTACTATAGAACGAAGTACCCTGAAAGAACTGACACTGAACACGAATCGAATATCAACCGCAGATACATTTATAAGACATTTGATTCACCTTATGACTTCGTAACTTTCAGCAAAATGATGCGTGAAGAAAATGCAGGAACACTGATATATTTCCCTGCTGATTTTAGTTATGACAAAACAAACGAAGTTCTTACTTACTATAGAACCAACTCTCTTAAATACGGTATTCACAAAGAAGCCGACGAGGAATTTCTTAACAGTTATTACAACGATTTTCTTGTAAAAACAGAAGGAAGAACAAACCTTGAAACTTCACCTGTTCTTATAACAACAAGTGTCCAGTACACTCAGAAAACTTCTGATTTTGCATACGCAGTAGCAATGATAATTCCACTTCTTATATTCATTTTCTCTCTGTATGCATCCATGAGTGGAGGCACAAATATAATTGCAGGTGAAAAGGAACGAGGAACATTTGCAGCAATAATAATGTCACCAGTAAAAAGAAGTTCCATTATCCTTGGAAATTTCCTGGGTGTTTTTCTGATGTCACTTATTCCTGCAGTCCTGATTACATATCCTGGGCTTATAATTTTATGGGCATCGAAGCCATCCATTTATATTTCTGCGACGCTTCTTCTTTTAAGCTTCATCGCATTTATTACTGCGCTATCGATTCTCGTTTCAACTTTAAATCACACGATTGTCTCTGCACAGACAGCATATCTTCCAATCTTTCTTGTGCTTCTGATAACTGCTGTTACATGCATCCAGAAAATTGGAAATAGTGATCCTTTCTATAACTATCTGCCTGTCTATGGACACTTCTACGGCATAGGCAATGCATTAACATCCGGAATAGTACCAGAAGGCTTATCAACAACAACTCCACTTCTTGATGCTGTCATCTGCTCGTCTGTGACATTTCTTATTACGGGCATTATTCTGTACGTATGTATCCGACTTCTTTATAACGAGAAATACATTACTGTTTCTGAAGGCATAACTTTAAAAGATATAAATAAATCCCAAAAATCGAAGAAGAAAATCCACTTAGCTTTCTTAATCGATCAGATTATATATCCACTGGCAACTTTATCAGTCTTCCAGACTCTTGCACTAATTCCTGCAGCTGTAATTGTCATGCGTGACAGTAATTATTCAGAATTTATTTCAGGGCTCAGGAATGTTACTTCCGTTAGCGACATTTTAAGAATATCTGGCGATATACTCACATTCTTCTTAAGTAACACTGCATTTTTAATCTCTATGACCGTTGGCTATATCCTTCTTATCACCTGCTATCTTATAAGAATCAGAATTAAGGAACAAAACAGAAAACCATGGGAAACACTTGGTGTTTATAAAGAACATGCTGCAATAAAGTATTTAAGTGGCCTTCTAATTGGATTTTTAATGCTTAGCGCAATCTGCCTGTTCCTTGTAGTAACAAAGAATTTAAGATTCACTGGAATTGCACTAAAGTCATCTGACGTCCCTCTTCTTCTGGTATCAATTCCAATGTGGATTGTTCAGGGCGCAGCTGAAGAAGTAATGTTCCGAGGCTTTATGATTCCAAGAATTAAAGAGAAGATTGGAATTACTTTTGCAGTAATCTTCTCATCACTTCTCTTCGCAGTTTTCCACGGCGCAAACATCGGATTTACTCCACTTGCAGGAATCAATCTGTTCCTAATTGCTGTGCTCTTTGCATTAATTTACATTAAGACTGATTCACTTCTTATTACATGTGGAATTCATTCAGCATGGAATTTCTGTCAGGGTACTTTATATGGTCTCCAGGTATCAGGATCCACATCAAATCTCACAATATTTGCCTCACATTATGAAGACAGAGCTACTTCACTATTTACAGGTGGAGACTTCGGTCCTGAAGGCGGTATAGGAGTAACAATTCTTGCAGTTATCGGTATAGCAGTTCTAATTATAATGATGGACAGAAAAAAGAATTCCCATCAGGAAGCTTAACTTCAGTAAAAGGTGTATCGTAAGTCTTCAGAAGAATATCTTTATCAATAGTATCAGACGATGAGATTAGCTTTCCGTCCCTCATAAAAAGGAATACGTCACCATATCTTGCTGCAAGATTAATATCGTGAAGAACAACAATAAAACTCTTTCCAAGATTCTCTTTGTATTCTTTAAGAGTCTTCATGACAACTTCTGTATGTCTTACATCAAGGCTTGAAGATGGCTCATCAAGGATCATCCATTCCGTGTTTTGTGCAAGAGCTCTTGCAGTCATAACACGCTGTTTTTCACCACCACTTAAAGTATCAACGATCTGATCTTTGAACCTTAAAACATCCATCGTTTCCATAGCGTCAGAAATGAGTTTTCTATCTTCTTCTGAATACCCACCAAAAAACTTGGCTGCATTATATCTTCCCATCTCAACAACATCGTAGGAAGTAAGATTAATGTTAGAAAGCATCTCCTGAGCAACGTAAGATATATCTTTCGAAGAAGAGTACTTGCTGATTAAAGTCTTAATCATGGTAGTTTTTCCGCTGCCGTTTTCTCCCAAGACGCAGTAAACCTTGCCAGGAACAAAGTCGTAGGTGAAGTCCTTAAGAGCGTACTTTTTGCCGTACTTTACGTAAGCATCTTTAAGTTCAAGATTCATCAGAACTTCACCTCCTTCTTACCTCTCATGAGGCGATTTTTAAGAAGAAGGTAAAGGAAATATGGTGCACCAATTATGCTTGTTACAGCACCAACTGCAAGTTCCCCCGGAGCAACAATTGTCTTTGCAACAGTATCACAAAGAACCATAAACGTAGCACCAACGAAGAAACAAAGAAGGGCTCTCTGCCTTGCCTTATAAACCTTAAAATATGAAACGATATGTGGAATAACAAGTCCCACAAATCCAACAATTCCAGAATTCGCAACACAAAACGCAAGTAGAACTGAAGTCAGAACAAGAAGAATTCCAAGAGTCCTGTTGCGATTTACACCAAGTGTCATCGAAGTCTCATTACCGAGTTTCAAAATATCGATTCTTGGAGCAAAAACAAGAATCAGAGGAACAAGTATAATTACCACCACTGCCAAAATCAGTGTTCTTGAATTTGTAGATGCAGTAAAAGAACCAAGCATCCACATATAAACACGTTCCATATTCTCGAGATGGAGCGTCATAAGAAGCGTAATAAACGCAGTCATAATTGAAGATATTGCAACACCAGACAAAAGTGTTGATGCTGTATCAAATTCGCCACCTGTTCTTGCAATACCAAGAACAACAAAAAGCGTAACAAGAGCACCAATTATTGCGCCAATATATGTACCTGTCAGATTTGCTGAAATAAAGCTTCCAGTCACGCCAAACATAATTGCAACAGTAGCACCAAGTGCACTACCAGAAGATATACCAAGAATAGAAGGATCAGCCATCGGATTTCTGAAGAGCCCCTGCATTACAGAACCTATAACAGCGAGGCTTCCACCAACAAGTGCTGCCGTAATGGCTCTTGGAACTCTGATGTTTCCAATAATAAGACTTGTTGTTGCCGATAGTTCATCCTTCCTTCCTGAGAAAAATAAAAGGATCTCATGCATTGGAATTTTTACGCTTCCAAGACAGCAAGAGGCCGCCACCACGAACAAAGTCGTGATGACAGCCACCAACAATTTCAAATAAAAACCTGAATTAAGCTGCTGCCTCTGCATTTGCTGCTGCATACTCAGAAATTGCTTCTGCGAGAAGCTCAATAGCCTCTACATTACGTGGAGTCTGTCTCTCGAAAATATTTGCATCAACTACAATAACATTTCCATTAGCTACTGCTGAAAGTGCTGAATAAGGCTCTGTTGCTACGAAATCATCGTACATCCACTCAGAAATAACAATAATATCTGGATCTGCTGCGATAAGGTCCTCAAGTGAGATATACCAGTTATCAGCTGCAGCACCAGCATTAACGCCACCAGCTCTTACGATGATGTCATTAATAAATGAATCCTCGCCAGCTGTGTAATCGCCGTACTCACCGTAACCAACTACATAGTAAACAGAAACATCTGTCTCTTCTACTTCAATTGCATCAACGTCAGCCTGAACATCAGCAATAAGATCTGCTGCTTCATCAGCCTTGTTAACAATATCACCAACCTGTGCAATAAGGTCATACATACCCTCAAGTGATGTACCCTCAGTTACAATCTCAACATCGATACCAAGCTCGCTGAGTGCTGCTGTTGTATCCTCATCGATAAAGCCTGAAGCGATAACTACTGTTGGCTCTACTGCTGCAATTGCCTCAACGTCCATAGCATAAAGATCACCAACTGCAGGAATATCAAGTGCAGCAGCTGGATAATCACAGTATGTTGATCTTCCAACGAGTGTATCTTCTGCACCAAGTGCAAAGATAATCTCAGTTACTTCTGGAGAAAGGCTGACAACCTTAAGATCAGCTGTTTCTTCCTCAGTAGCCTCTGTTGCTTCTGTCTCTTCTACTGTTGTCTCTTCAGCTGTAGTTGTTGTTTCTTCTGAAGTTTCCTCTACTTCCTTAGAACAAGCTGCTACAAGTCCAAGAACCATACAAACAGAAAGAAGAATTGCCAAAAACTTCTTGTTCATAAAAATTTCTTTCCGCTAATTCGCCGCCCTCCGCAGCAAATCGCAAATAATAAAAACTCACTGGCAGGTTTCCTGGCTCATGATGTAAGCATTCTTCCCTTCTCAAGACATATAGTCTCAATGGTAACGAAAAACACAAATCATGTAACAGTAGCGGGGGCTGTCACGGATTTACACCGTGTTCCCTATTATCCCTTTTTACGGGGCACCAATGGTTCCTAAATTATAAAGCAACCACAATACCACTACAATTGATATAATGTCTGTATTATGAAAGATTTTAAACGACTTTTTATTAAATCTATATCATTTCACTCGGCTTTATTTTTTACCTGTTTAAGCCTTGTATCCTGCGCTTACAATTCAAAGCCATTAACTCACGAAGAAGAATATATTTCGGAGAATTCTTCCAGTAGTGAAACCACTTCAGTAACAACTGAGGTTCAAACAGATTCTCCTCTTTCGTATCTCGGAGAGCCTCTTGATGGTCCGTTCGAAGTTGAGCGTGTAATCGATGGCGACACTATTGTTGTAAATATAGACGACGAGAGTGTGCATGTACGACTAATCGGAATCGATGCACCTGAATCTGTATCGCCTAACGAAGAACTTAATTGCGAAGAAGGCATTATAGCCTCCGAAAGAACACATTCAATTATTAGTAGTGCCTCAAATACTGTTTATCTTGAATACGACGATGAACTTTATGACCAGTACGGCAGACTTCTTGCGTATGTTTATATTTACGACTCTAATGGTGAGTATCTGCTTCCAGGAAGTTATGTAATGGTTGAAGAAATTCTTCTCCGCGAAGGCCTTGCTTCAACATTAATGATTGAGCCAAATGACAGATACATTGATTTTTTTGAAGAATGCCACAACTAAAAAGCCCCAGGTATAATCCCGAGGCTTTTAAACTATCAATCTGATTATTATCAAAGTGCCTGTGCGCTAGCAATCTCCTGCTTCTTTGCTTCATCAATAGAAGAAATAATTGCTGCATTTGGACGAGCTGTGTAGAATCCCTGAATGTAGTCAACTCCAAGTGAGATACATGTCTTAAGTTCATTAGAATTCTCAACACCCTCTGCAATTACACAGATATCGTTATCGTGTGCAAACTTAACAATATCTCTTACAAAGTGCTGTGACTGCTGATTATTGTTAATTCCTGATACAAGAAGTCTGTCAACCTTAACGAAGTTTGGCTCATAACGCATGATGTTAACTACGTTGGAGTAACCTGTTCCATAGTCGTCAACTGCGATATTAAGACCACATCTGTTAAAGAGTTCCTTCATATCCTTAAGAGTTACATCATCTGCTTCACGCTGCTCTGTAAGCTCAATTACAAACTGACCCTTATGCTGTCTGAGCTTATCAAACACCTGCGCACGATGCTCTTCTTTAATCTTTACACCAGGAAGACTGTTAATGAACACCTTACGTCCTTCGAACTTATCCTGATTCTTCTCAAAGATCGAAATTACATTATTAAATGTAATCTCCTCAACATCAGCGATTCTTCCAAAGTGATCAGCATAATCAAGAACGACATTAGGTCCGATATATGGTTCAATATCAGGACGCATAAGTGCTTCATAAGCGAAAATGTCACCTGTTGCAGCATCAACGATTGGCTGGAAATGGTAATTAAACTTATTCTCATCAAGAAGCATCTTAACCTTAACAGCGATCTTAAGTTCTTCTGGTGTCAAAGTCTCACTGCTGATTGACTTGAGTCTCTTAATCTTGTCACGGTTCTTGGCACTTACTGCCTCATTAACAAGATCCTCCATATCGTTCATTGCATTAATACGCTTCTTTACATAACCAGAAGCGATACTAAGCTCAAACTTACGGTTATTAGAATTCTCAGCAAGCTTTGCCTTTACTGCTTCATCGATTCTGGACATTTCAGCATCGTGCATTACAAGCTGAGCAACAATAAACTCATCATTACCAAGGCGGCAGCAGATAGCACCTTCACCTGAAACTTCCTCAAGTATTCTCGAAAGTTCGATAATAGCGTCATCGCCTTCCTTACGGCCATAAATTGCATTAATCTCAGCAAGACCATTAATATCAATGGCAAGCATTCCAACATAATGGTGAATCTGAAGTCCACGTTCAATCATGGCATCTGAGTGAGTAATAAATCCGTTATAGTTAAATAGATTTGTAAGTGTATCTGTGTTCTGAACAACTTCTCTTGTAAAACTCTGCTTCTTAAGGAGCTCAATTTTACGCAAAGACTCAAAACCAAACATAATACTCTTAAGCCAGAGAAGATATGTCTCATCGATTCGGCTAAGATTATCCTCAAGACCTATAACAGAATATCCAAACGCAATATCGTCAAAGTAGAGAGGATTAAACACGAAGCAGCAAGGAGCTCTTCGCTCTTCATTAAGCTTTGGAAGCATCTCGCCATGATCGAAGAAACTGTCAAATCTAAGTTTATCGGCACCCTCACCAGAACGACCACATGAAAGCACATTTAAAAGCTTATCGCCGTAACCATCTCTAATAATCTCACCATTATTAGAATCAAATCCATCAGCCCAGAAAGAACTAAGACAGATATCAAAGCTATCAAAGTCTCGAATCTGGAAAGTATATGTCTGAATAGAATCCATTACGCTTCTGAAATCAGCGCCGGCAAGCATATTCTCAAGGATTCTGTTCTGGCTTGTCATGAATGAACCATCAGCCTTATCAGTTCTCCAGGAGTCACGATTACCGTACTTGATAATAGGCTCACAATAGCAGCCACAGCTCTTTCCAACAAACAACTCATCCTCATAAACAAGCTCAGGAAAATCTTCCTTTGTGCCACCATTCATAAGAACCTTAAGACAATTTGCTGTATGAACACCAAGTGCTCTTGAAGGAATTCTCATTGAAGTAATAGGAGATGGGCTCTCACGTCCCTCTTCTACTGAATCATATCCAATAAGTGCAATATCTTCAGGAATTCTGTATCCATGTCTTGTAAGAGCAATACCAACTCCAATTGCCATGTAATCGTTAGCGCAGGCAATTGCATCTGGAAGATTCTCCTTATCCTTAAGAAGTTTATCTACTGCATCCTCACCACTTGTATACCAGTAGTCACCATAGAAAACACGGTTCTTCTTAATCTCAAGACTATTATCAGCCATACACTGACGGAATGCACTAAGTCTTACCTTTGAACTTGAGTGATACTCTTTACCAGTCAGGAATGCAATATCCTTGTATCCATGTTCCTTAATAAGATGCTCAATTGAACGATACATTGGACCATAATGATCAAACGTAATGTATGGATAGTAATCACTCTGCTTCTCAAAGTAGATAACTGGACCATCATATTCATTACGAAGTCTGTTCTCAAGTGCCTTAAGTGCTCCTGGCACCATAATTGTATCTGCAAGAACAATTACACCATCAAACAAAGAAAAATTACATGCCTTGAATATATTAATCTCACCAATCTCACGAAGATCAGTGTCTGCATTCTTATTATGAGTAGCAAATACACAGATGTCATAGTCTTCAGGGAAAAGACTACTCATACATCCCTCAACGAAATCGCGCTGATAGAATTCACTGAGCTGAGATCCCAGTATTGCTATTCTCTTACGAATTTTGCCCATTTTTTCTCTCCATTCAATGTGTCAAAAAACGACACGCCCACTTATTAAAATTATAACAAGGTTCGTGTCATATTTTGTAAACATAAAATGAATAAAAACTAACGAAATAAGGTTTTATCAATACTTTTTGACACAAAAATCAATTACAAGGCTCGATAACAACCCATCTTACAGAAATAGTATCTGTGATATTTGAAACACATGTATTGTCATATACTACCCGATATCGGTCAGAAGCATAAAGCTCAATCTCGTCAAGAAGATAAGAGCCACTTGGAGCCACATCGAGAATAATAGCATCTGAATGATAAGTAGCTACAAAAGCATCAAGTTCACAAAGATTACTAAGATTCATATTGCCACGTATATGATCGACTCCTGAATACTCACGCATATATGGATCAATTCTATTATCAATGTGTACAGGAATATCATAGAACGCAAGCCATGAACCAGAATTAAACCCATTAAATGGTCGCTTGTAATTCTTATCCTTTAAGAACACGATCAGATCACTGTCAAAAGCTGCCATGTTCTCTACATCTCTCATTGTATTAGTTACAAAGTATCTTGGGATACTTACAAGACCTGAGAACAGAATAAGCACAACACATGCAACCGTAATTATAGAATAAGAAAAATCTGAAAATACCAGTGGTTTCTTGAACTTAAAAATATGCTCATTCATCCAATTAAGAAGAATAGAGAATTCTTCAGGAGCAAACATAAGAACAAGAACTGTAAGCTGAAGATTAAATCGTGTATAAAGGCATGTAGCAACAAAGAACATCGAAATAAGAGCAATCTTTGTTATTGTAGCCTTGTCAAACATCTTCACTCTGGAATCAACCATAAATCCAATGAACAGAAGAAGCAAAACAATCGCTTCAAGCACTTTAAATGAATGAGGCTGCCACTCACTTACGTTGTTCCAGACGTCAGAAGCACCAGTCTGCTTAAGTCCAAAAGTCCATACTCTTATTCCAACAGGATTAAGAAGCGAAGCAACAAAACCTAATGCGAGCGAAATGAAATATACAAGTGATTCACGAAATCTCTTATACAGGAGCTCAATTACCGCAAACAAGAGTGCAAGCATTGCAAATATTGGAAGAATACCACCATGCAGCCATCCAAGAGCAAGACAGATTAAAGTAAAAGAAATCACCTTGGTCTTCTTTTTTACATTGGACATAAATACGCTGATTACAAGAACAAGCGCAAAAACTGAAGTAGCAGAAGGTCTTACATTATAATCAGGAAAACCTCCGAGAAATGGTACAACAACCAGAACAAGAGCAGTAATCAAAGGATGAATCTTGTTTTTAAGAATAAACTTAAGGCATAAAGCTACCGTACCAAGAATAAACAAAGTACCAACAAGAACAACACCCCAAAGACCCATCGTCTTATACATGAAACCCAAAATCAGATACCACAGCGATTCATGGGATGTAAATATAAGATCTGGATGCCAGCTATAGATCTCATCAAGAATCATATGCCCTGATGTGATTCCATCCAAACCAAGCTTAATCTGGATAGCCGTATCTCCTACCATTCCATACATACTTGGAAGAGCAGTAATCGGGCTGAACACATAAAGTGCTACAGCAAAGATAAAAGCTAATGAAGCCTTTGAATAATTACTTTTCTGCATAAAATAAGTTAAACCTGAGATTAAAGATTCTTCTTAATATTCTTAAAATCTACGAGAGCCTGCTTACCAATCTTAAAGATTCTCTTGATATTAATTGTGTTTGTACCAGCCTGACGTGGCTTAAATGTAATTACCTTAAAATCAATCTTCTCATCGTAGTAAGCACCAAATGTAGTGAGCATTACGTTAGGAAGATTGTAGTCCTCTGGCATCTTTGGCATATACTTCTTAAGATAATCAGCTGTCATAAGACGGAATGGTGCATTTGAATCCTGAAGCTTTACCTTGAAATAGATTCTAAGGAGCATACAAAGAACCTTCTCTACCATTGCACGCTGCTGTCCGTCACCTCTTACTGTTCTGTTACCAAACTGAGCAACAAACTTCTCACGATCCTGCCAGAATGCTTCAAACTCTGCTGGATTTGTCTGGCCATCAGAATCAGTCTGGAAAATATAATCAGCACCTGCATTTACTGCATATCTGTAAGCGTAAAGTACAGTTGCACCGTGTCCACCATTTGGCTTTGTTACAGGAACAAGAAGAGGACGATCCTTTGCAAGATCCTGCAAAATCTCATATGTGTTATCCTTACTTCCATCATTTACAACAACGAGTCGTGAATTACCCTCTTCATTATGTGACTCAATAATTGGATACCAGTCATCTACGAGACGCTTGATATTCTCTGATTCGTTATAAGCTGGAACTACAATATATAAAGTGTTCATAAAAACCCCTCACTCATATAAATTATTTCATAATATTTTGTCACAAATAAAATTAATAATAAAGAAATTTGCGAAATTGTAACCAAGCTGACTTATTTGGTCGAACAACACCACTCAAACTATGATAGAGTATTCTCATAATTCGAAAGGTAATTCGTAAATTGACTACTAAATCGCCAGTTACAGACAGTAAAAAATCTTCAGTGATTATTGCTTCAATATCAGCAATAGTCTATTTGTGTCTTGTTGCTGTTGGTTTATTCTTTCACGAGAACTGGGGCGATGAAGTTCAGCAGTGGTTGCTGGTCCGCGATCTGGATTTTCCAGGTCTTCTTTCACACCTTAAAGGGGAAGGTCATATGCTTCCCTGGTATCTTATTATTCTGCCTTTCGCAAAGCTCGGCTTCCCGTTAAAAACAGTAAATATAATTAGTGCTGTACTTGTTTCTGCCGCTACAGGGTTAATTTTATGGAAAGCGCCTTTTGAATGGTATAAAAAGGCACTTTTCATCTTCTGCCCTGCCATGGTTTACTATTTTCCTGTAATTTCGAGATGCTATGCACTGGTTCCTCTTGCAATTATTTTTACAGCACTTTCCTATAAAAACAGACACGAGAAACCAATGAGATTTTTGCTTTCGCTAATTCTGCTTGCAAATACACATATGCTCATGTGGGGTATGGTTGCTGCAATTGCTAGCGAGTACTTTTTTGAGTTTCTTGGAAACACAAAGAACATGTCAAAAGATTCAGTCAGGAAAGAAGTTTTGGCAATCGTTAGTGCTGCCGTAATTCTACTAATTACTCTTCTTCCACTAATAATTGGAACCAACGGCAATTCAACTGTTACGTTCGAACTAAGTAAACTTGGTTATGTCTTCGAATCGTTCCTTATAAATTCCATCCATATTTTTCCGCTATGCTTCAAAATCGAAATGCTCGGACTTCTCCTTGTCTTCGTAGCAATTCTGTTTTTTATTCTGGAATTCATAAAGATTGGTAAGCATACATTTACTATGCTCTTTTCAATACTGTTTCAGCTGATAATTTACGCATGTATGTATTATACAAGCGAGCAGAAGGCAATGCTTTTCTTCATGATTGTGTTCTACTTTCACTGGGTTAACAGAATAAATCCAAGACCATTTGCCGTACTTAATAAACTCAGTTTGAAGAGCGTTCTTTCCAAAGCTAACTCCGTTCTTGCCATGGCTCTTCTCATCGTATCAATACTTAATTCTTTCTATTTTATCTTCGAAATGGAAATGAAGCAGCCATATTCAAATGCACCTTATCTTGCCAGATACATGGAGGAAAACATTCCAGATAACAGTGTAATTCTTATTGGAAATGAGTTTTATATTGCAGTAAGTGTTCAGGGATATCTTTCAGAAAATTCAGAAATAAAATTCTACGATCTTATAAAGCAGGAATACTATACTTACGTTACCTGGGATGACACTAATAGTCAGATGACGAGCAAAGAGAATCTTCTTAATACGATTGATCAGTTTGATTCTTCTACAAATCTATACTACCTTCAGTCAACTTCAAATATATCTCAAAACGACGAGGTTTCACTTGTACTTTCCTTAGTTGACGATAAGATTTTAACTCCTGTATATATGGCCTCAGATTCTTACTACAACGAAGATTACGTTCTTTACAGAGTAAACCGTAAAAACAAAAAGCCAGGGAATTATTCCTCGGCTTCTTTCTTTGTCTCATTAATAATTAAATCTGCTGTCTTGGTTCCGGTATTTGCATCGTTCTTACGAATTCGATACTGAATATCTTCCAAGATCTTACGGTTGGCAGAAATAAGATCTGCCTGAAGTCCCATTACAAATGACTGTACACCGATAATAAAGAATGTAACAGCCAAAAGAAGTGACTGTACGTGTCCTGTAGCACCCAGAACAAGGAATCGTACTCCAAGTATTACTCCGACAAGGATAAACAGTGCTGAAATCATTCCGAAGAACTTCAAAGGACGATACATCATAAAGCTTCTGATAATAACGCCTGCTGATCTCTTCATATAAGCGCTCATACTCTTAAAGAGTCTGCTCTTACGAAGTTC
This sequence comes from Saccharofermentans sp., assembly GCA_045598005.1. Taxonomy (GTDB): domain Bacteria; phylum Bacillota; class Clostridia; order Saccharofermentanales; family Saccharofermentanaceae; genus Saccharofermentans. The sequence continues at coordinate 50,391 of JAZLLF010000032.1, forward strand.
AGGATTTGTTCTGATTGGAACACTTGTGATGGCAATTCTGTTACGACCTGCCTGAATAATTGTCTCAAGTGTATATGTGTACATATTAGTTACATTGATTCTTAAGGCTGCTTCCCTGCTGAATGCACGGAATCCAGATGGAGCATCAGGAATATCTGTCTTACTAGCCTTTCTTACTACCCAGGAACCTAAGTGCTGGAACATCTTCTTGCGCTTACTGAAGTGCTCTGTATCGTCAATTGGACGTTCTCCAATTACTTCATCAGCAACACCATCAAGAATAGGCTTAATAAGTTTTGGAATATCTGCACCATTATACTGATTATCTGCATCAGTATTTACAATGATATCTGCGCCCAAATGAAGACATGCATCAAGACCTGCCATAAATCCATAAGCAAGTCCCTTGTTACGCTTAAAGTTAACAATATAGTTAACGCCAAGTTCCTTTGCTACCTTTACTGTATTATCTGAACTTCCATCGTTAATGATAAGCGTCTCAATCTCATCGATACCATCAATCTGCTTTGGAAGATCATTAAGAGCAATATGAAGTGTCTGCTCTTCGTTATAGCAAGGAATCTGAATAATAAGTTTCATTACATATCTCCGTAGTTTTCTTTAATTACCATAGTTATTCTACAGTAATTACTCCAAATAGAATAAGAGCCAAATTGCTTAAAATTAAGCTTCCTCATCCACACAATTAAGTGCTCTTGCAACAACTACATCCATGTCGTAATACTTGTACTCTCCAAGACGTCCACCAAATACAACGTTTGGCATCTCGTCAGCAAGCTTCTTGTATTCTGCATAAAGATTACCATTCTTATCGTCGTTTACTGGATAATATGGCTCATCACCAAACTTCCACTCTGAACTATACTCACGACTGATAATTGTCTTCTCCTGTGTTCCAAACTCGAAGAACTTATGCTCGATGATTCTTGTCCAAGGTGTCTCTGCATCTGTATAGTTAACAACAGCATTACCCTGGAAGTTAGGCATATCAAGTGTCTCTGTCTCGAATCTTACTGAACGATACTCAAGATATCCAAGCTTATAATCAAAGAAAGCATCGATTGGTCCAGTATAAATAATCTTGTTTGCAAGTGCATCAAGTTCGCTTCTGTTCTCAAGATAATCAACACCAAGTCTTACCTCGATACCTTCAAGCATATTCTCTACCATCTTTGTATATCCACCCATTGGGATTCCCTGATACGAAGCGTTAAAGTAATTATTATCGAAAGTAAGTCTTACAGGAAGACGCTTGATAATAAATGAAGGAAGTTCTGTACATGGACGTCCCCACTGCTTCTGTGTATAGCCCTTTACAAGCTTCTCATAAATATCCTTACCTACAAGGCTGATTGCCTGCTCTTCAAGATTTGTTGGCTCTGTAATACCTGCTTCAGCCTTCTGCTTCTCAATCATTGCCTTAGCTTCGTCAGGAGTTACAACACCCCACATCTTATTAAATGTGTACATGTTAAATGGAAGTGAATAGAGCTCCCCCTTATAGTTTGCAACAGGTGAATTTGTGTATCTGTTAAACTCTGCATAACGGTTTACATATTCCCAAACCTTCTTGTCATTTGTATGGAAAATATGAGCACCATACTTATGAACGTTAATGCCTTCAACTTCCTCTGTATAGATATTACCAGCAACATGATCGCGCTTATCAATTACAAGAACTTTCTTACCCTTATTAGTCATCTCACGAGCAAAGATTGCTCCAAAAAGTCCTGCTCCAACAACAAGATAATCGTACATATAAATATCTCCTTAAACTTAATTAACTTTTTACCTAATAATTTTACTCTTAAAAGACTTCTAAAAATATTAAAAGTTCGAGTCTTTTTATACTTCAAAAGAAGATTTCTCGCCTAATACAGAATCACACGCACTAAGTATCTTTGGCTTAATCACATCAAAGACTTCATCATTACAGTTGTCACTAATACAAACAAGTCTGTACTTCTGATTCTTTATCGCTTTATAAACACTCTCGTTGTCATCGTAAACATCAAAAGCATGTCCTATTTTAAAAATATTTCCTGGAACAAAATCACCCTTAAGAAGATTATAAAAACGAATTGCATAAATATTAATATCGTCTTCGCTTCTGAATCTGTGACTTATGGTTTCATTCAAAAGTTCAGGTTCTTTTTCCCATAAACTTTTAAAATCCTGCTTTCGATAAGGCCTAGCAAAATGAGGTGTTGTAATTCCAAATATTGCCTTGTAAGGAAGCATATACATAAGAAGATTATAGAAAAAATAAGCGCCATACTTTGGAGACAGAATTTTACTTCTAAGTCTCTTTTTGTATTCATTTCTGCTTGGAAAATACTTACTCATCAAAGTAAAGTCATTAAACAGGATTCTGTTAAACACTCTGTTAACTTTATACTGAAGCGGAAACTCAGTTAATATATCAACTGGTTTTCCATCAATAAAGAAATCAGTTTCTTTAACGTTATTTAAAATCAGACAATCGTCGTTGAAGACAACAAAATTCTCTGAAAGCCCCTCAATATTATGGAGGCAGAGTTCAATCGGATGTGAACTAAATACTGGAAGATTTTCCTTTGGTATATAGTCCTCATGGTTTATAAGCCTAAGTTTTGGATTATTAATATTCAGCCATGATGGTTTCTGATTATCAGTTATCAAATAAACATTATTTACCCAGGAAGCATATTTTTCTATTCCACGGAAAAGATACTTCAGAGTTTCCAAATCACGATATCTGCCACTTGATGAATCTGTCCCCTTTGAAGGATTAAAAAGGCTCTTTTTCTTCTGCCATTCTGGGTCACTTCCATCAACCCAGTAAATCACAAAATCAATGTTTCCCATACACTTTCACCTTTACACCTTTTTGTTAATAAAAAAGTTATATGCTCGTCCCAAAAGCATGGTAAAACCTGCTCCTGGATACGTACTTGCTGCCATAAGTTTAAGACTTGTCTTTGTATTTTTATCCTTCAAAATACCGCCTCGAACTTCTCTGATATTAAGAAATACTTCCTTCCTTTTCTCTTTATATTTCTTATCGAAAGGAAGTTCCATAAGATACTGAAGATTACTTAAAAACCATCTTACATCAGAAGCCTTCTTTATTGAAGGATAATTATCACTAATATAGTTTCTTATTTCAGAAGAAATAGCGACTCTGTCATACTTCCTGTCATTAAAACCAAGTCTCATAATAGAACCACTTCTTTGCCTGTAAAAATACAATGTCTGATCCAAATATGCAATTTTCCCTGAATTCAAAAACCATCTGTATGTAGTTGCAAGATCTTCATAGATTCTTCCAACAGGGAAAGTAATCTCTCTTATTACTGAAGTTTTTAAAAGCTTACTCCAGGCACTGTTATTAAACTTCTTCTGATAGAAAAGAAGTGAAACCGCCTCTTCGCCGCTATATACTTCAGCCTTCGTTTCCGCATGTTTTCCTGTTTCAGGAACCTTATCAATAAATTTCACTGCATTTGTACAAACGATATCTGCACCTGTTTTAAGCGCTACATCGAGTGAAGCCTCAACATAGTATGGACTAACAAAATCATCGCTATCTACAAACATAATGTATTCGCCATTTACATTTGCTAAAGATACATTACGGGCATTGGCAAGTCCACCATTCTCAACATGCTTAGCCGCTATACGTGAATCCTTCTTGGCATATTCATCGCAAAGCTTCCCTGAATTATCTGTTGAACCGTCATCAAGAAGAATAATCTCAAGGTTTTTATAGGTCTGCATAAGCACACTGTCGAGCGATTCAGAAAGATAATCCTCAACGTTATAAACAGGAATAATAATCGAAACTAATGGATTCATATCACTCATTTTTTATTGCTCCTGCTCATAAGAAAATTTACGCTTCTATATAAAACTTCAACCAATAAAGCTGTAATTACAATTGTAGTTAAAAACTTAACCGTAAGATTATCCGTTGGAATAATGTACCACACTGAAAGATGGACTATATAAATATAAAGCGATCTCTTGCCAAGTTCAGACATTACTCGAGAACTCAGATTAACAACTCTATAAAGTCCGATAAATGCAACGCACAAAAATACACCTGAAACTGGCTTTATAACATTAGCCCACATCGCACCCTTAAATGCTGCAAATACTGCTCCTGAAATTCCAAATAGTATAAACATCAGACATGTCTTAAGAATAATCTTAGTCTTAAAGAAACTGTTTACTTTCTCCTTAAGACATGCAAAAAGCATACCAAATGCAAACAGCCACAAAGCATTAAACCAGCCGATAGTTTTACCCATCAAAAAGTAAACAAGAGAAACTATAAAGTTACCTGCAAAATTAGCTATAAAGAACCACTTACCCTTAAGTTTCCAGGTAATAAAAAAGAGAATATATTCGATCATAATCACCTGGATAAACCATGTATCCTCAGCAACAAGTGTTCTTAATGGATAAGTCTTAAAATCGATTTCATTTTTAAGCAAAAGATTAACTATTAAGAATAATATTTCAGTTGCAAGATAAGGAAAGTAAACAGTCTTAAATCTCTTAATAACAAATCCAAAGGATGGTTCTTTTTCCTTATAAGCGACATATACGCCGTAACCAGAAACAAAGAAAAAAATCAGTACTCCAAGACCGCCTAACTGCTCAGCAATAAAATACACGTACTTATTCGGAGCATATCCAAGCCAGCTACTGCGAACAAAGAAGTGTGAGAACACAACCATAATGGCGGCAACACCTCTTAAATAGTTGGAGTTATCTTTCGTAAAAAGCGGAGACTTCAAATCAAAAGCAGAAGTGTCTGCCTTCTTAATTCCCCAAAGCGCACAAAGGGGGAATACTATCAAAAGTCCGATATATAAACTAATCACTTGTTTCCCTTAATCCTTTTACTGATTCTGTCTACAACTTCGTTCATTCGATCCCAGGAGAATTTATACTCCTCATCTTTTACGTTAGCCTCAAACTCAGCCTTCTTATCTTCTTCAAAAAACTTATTTACTGCCTTGCTAATCTCATCAGGATTAAATGCTTCCACAACGTAACCTGTCTTATTATCTGTTACAACATCAGGAAGTCCTCCGACTCTTGTAACAACGCATGGCTTGCCAAATCCATATGCAATCTGAACAATTCCACTTTGAGTTGCTGATTCATATGGAAGAACAACAAGATCTGTAGAAGCAAAATACTTTTCTACTTCCTTATCAGGAACGTAGCCATCGATAATTTTAACGTTATCGCCAACACCAAGTTCATCAATTAAATCGAGATAAACATCTTTATCTCCATCAAAATCACCTACGACATAAAGATCCAGATCACTGTTTTTTTCGACAATCTGAGGCATAGCCTTAAGAAGATGTTTAAGGCCCTTGTATTCACGTACAAACCCGAAGAAAAGAAGCATTTTCTTATCTTCATCCATGCCGATTTCTTCACGAGCTTTCTCAAAACTCATATCCTGAATCTTAAACGCATTGTATGTTGGATGTGGTGTTACTTCATATACTGGATTATCACAAATCTTAAGAAGTTCCTCTGCTTCTTTATTGGCGTGAACGATGAATCCATCACCACCTTTAAGAACCATCTTTGTAAGGAACTTATCCATTGGAAATCTCTCGTGCGGGAACACATTATGACATGTAAATATAACAGGGAACTTCTTTAAAGCCATTTCCAGAAGCTTATAGCATGGCGCGAAATACGGATGCCACCACTGAATAATAATTAAATCAGGATTCATCTTCTTAATAGCATTAGCAGAAGACAAAATATTAAATGGATTAGCTGTATTAATAAGAAATTTGGCATCATCAATCTTAAAGGAATCATTTGTATAATCCCTCTGCTCTTTCTTGAAGAGAATCTTTGGGTACTGCATCTTATAAGAAACAGTAATTACTTCATGTTCCTTCTTAAGATTTCTTACCATCATCCCGGTATAGTGTGAAATGCCACCCTTAAATGGATAAACCGGGCCAATCATGCAAATTCTCATCTGCTTCTCCTAACTTTTTACATAGTCATAGATAATAAGATTATACCCTAGATAAAGTATGCTAAAGTTTCAATTAGATAACTTTTAAAGGCATTAAAAAGCGCCAAACTCACGTCTGGCGCCTTATGAGGAAGATAATATTATTAGACAGCATTCTCTGCTGAGTTAACAATCTTTAGGTAATTCTTACTTGTAATCCAGAATACGATTCCATAGAAAATCATAAACAAGGCCATTGAGATAATAAGAATTACAAAGAACCCACTGATATTTGAAATACCAAAGAGAATGATGAGACTCTTAATAAGCTTATAGGCAAACGCTGTGTGAATACCTGCAACAATCAAAGGAGCAAGGAATACCATAACAATTTGAGAATAAATCGACTTACGAATCTCGTCGTTTGTTAATCCAACCTTCTTCATTATTGAGAAACGTTTTGCGTCCTCATAACCTTCAAGAATCTGCTTAAAGTACATGATAAGCACCGCAATTACAACGCAGCAGATCGAAAGCAAAATTCCAAGGAAGAAGAGTCCCCCATACATGTTGTTAAATACCTGCTTGAACAAAAGGCTGCTGAAGATGCTTCTATATAGCCCGTCATGATTGCCCGCGTTTGTGTTGTATTCAGATAGCAAATCATCAGGAATTGGCTCAAGATACATATCGTTATAGAGGTTAAAGTATCTTAGTTCACTAACATCTGTACCAGACACATTGAATGCATAGTAATCCTCAATCATAGTTGAATGTTCATACGTTACGCCCCATGCTTCATCGAGGCGTGCTTCAACGTCCTGCAATGTTAGGCTTTCTGGAATAACAACAAACAATACGTCTATACATGTAGATGTATATTCTCCTGGCATAATGGCAGGTCTTGATGGAAGTTTTACTCCTTCAAAGTCGCCTATGGCTTCAAAGAGAATGTTTCCACTTTGGAACTCATATCTGTGGTTCATGAAGAACCAGCCAATCTGATTGTCTCCTAATGTTACTGCGTCACTATTAATAGACTTATAGTCTTCAGAAGTAATCATCCAGACTTCGTAATAAGCACCAGAAAAATCCGGGTTTGTAGTAACAGTATTTCCGTTAATCATGCCATAGTAATCATATGTATGGTAATGAACAAGATCAGTAACTTCAACGCCAGCACCGTCAGCTGTAGCATAAATCTCATCAAAGACATCCTGTTCTTCTACTGGGACTCTGTTTGTCCAGTAATCTTCATCTTCTTCATTTCCAACCTTTCTGCCAGTTGGATCAACACTAATTCCAAAGTCGTAATTGAATCTGTCATCAAATGCCTTGTTGTTATAAAAGAATACTGTGCTTACTGAAGAAATCATTACAAGAACCATTGTTGAAAGGATACAGATAGAAGCAAGACCAGCACCATTTCTCTTCATTCTGTAAAGCATTCCTGAAACAGATACAAAATGATTAGTTTTGTAGTAATAGTTTTTACTATTCTTCATGATTGTAAGAACAACAATACTTCCAACAATAAAGAGAATATATGTAGCAATAATTACAAGCAAAACTGCGCCCATAAATCTTGTAATTGCCTCTGCACCGTTTGTTACAGTAGAAGCCATATAGTAAGCGATACCAAGAATAACAAAACCTACTAAGCCAAGGAACCATCTTGCCTTTGGCTTCTTCTCACCGGCACTTTCTTCACGAATGTAAGCAAGAGTATTCTTAAAGAAAATTTCTCTTAAAGAATTAAGAAGAATAAAAAGGAAGATTGCTCCAAAAAGAAGCACCGTATCCTTAAGGATAACAACAGGAAATTCAAAATTCATGTCAGCCTTCTGCTTTAAGATTTTAAGTAGAAGAAGCTGCGCAATTTTCTCGAAAAGAATACCACCAATAATTCCAGAAACAATTGAAGAAGATGCAACAATAATATTCTCAATAAATACTACTCTTGCGATATGTCTTTTCTCCATTCCAAGAACACTATAAAGACCAAGTTCTTTTCTTCTTCTCTTCATAATAAATGAACTCATGTAGATAATAAAAAGTATTCCAAGAAGTGCAATTACTGGAAGACCAATGTTAAGAATCATTGTGAGCGTCTTACCACCATGAATTCCCCTGATTACCGAATCAGTTGAAATTGCTCCTAAAATATAAAACAAAGCTACCATTATCGCAGAAGAGGCGATATATGGAATATAAAAATTCTTATTCTTGCGAAGCGAATTAGTCGCAAGATTTATATAAATATTGCTCATTAATCCTGACCTCCGTTAGAGATGCTGTTTCCTCCGATAAGAGCTGTCATTGAATCAGAGATTCTTCTATAGAATTCCTCATTAGTCTGATTAGCCTTATAAAGCTGATGAAAAATAACACCATCCTTAATGAAGAGAACTCTTGATGCTGTTGAGGCAGCCTTAATTGAATGAGTAACCATAAGCACAGTCTGACCATCTTCATTAATCTTATTAAACAACTTCAAAAGTTCATCAGTTGACTTTGAATCAAGTGCTCCAGTTGGCTCATCCGCAAGTACAATCTGTGGGTTTGTAATAATTGCTCTTGCAACAGCTGCACGCTGCTTCTGGCCACCTGAAATCTCATATGGATACTTTTCGAGAAGATCCTTAATACCAAGCTTTTCTGCAACAGGCAAAACCTTCTTCTCCATTTCCTGATGCTTCTCACCTGCAAGAACAAGTGGTAGAAGGATGTTGTCTTTTACGGAGAATGTATCAAGGAGATTAAAGTCCTGAAATACAAATCCGAGTTTTTCTCTTCTGAATTTTGCAAGTGCTCTGTCACTTACTGTATTAAGATTCTTGCCTTCAAGAATAACTTCACCTTCTGTAGGCTTATCGAGGGCAGCAAGAATATTAAGAAGTGTTGTCTTACCTGATCCTGACTCACCCATAATTGCAACGTACTCACCCTTTTCTGCAGTGAAACTTACATTCGAAAGTGCTGTTACTTTATTTCCACCAAAACGTGTTGTGTATACCTTTTTAAGATTCTTTACTTCGAGCATAGACATTTTTATGTCCTCCTAATATGTTAAAAATTACGCGCGATTTCAATTTACGAAAGTATATTACTAATCTTTTCTATCCCGTTCTATTTGATTTCCTTACAATTAAAAAGCCCAATCTTACATTTTTGTAAGATTGGACATGATCATGTACCTGCTTTAAGCTTTCCTATTTTACTAACAACGAACTTCTCAGCTCGCCTGTAAATGACGACAGTTAAAACACTTAGTGTAAGACTTATCCAGAAAGCTATGAACGCACTCTTTGTTGAATACTTCACCCATACATCCTCTTTAAACATATCTACTGGAAAATCACTATACTTTGAAACACCATTGAGAAAGCGCGAGTAGATGTAAAAATTCGGAATGTTTATATATAACAAGTGAACATTCATAATAATAAATGTATTATTGCCTAACAGATTCGTTATCGCATTCTCACCAATACGCTTGGCAAGATAGCTCATTATTTCGTAATAAAACAAAATGCCGGTAACCGAGGTTGCTAAAGGAAGAAAAACATGATGAAACTCCTTCATATGTGATGTTGAAACAAAAGTTATCTCAGAACCCCAAATCATAATCAGAATGACATTAATCAACACTGAAAGCCCTATTACATATAAGCCATTAATCTTTATGAGATGCTTTTCCCAATATCGATTAAACATATATCCAAGATGATAAAACTGTAAATAGAACTCATTTCTTACAAGCATTACTTCAGTATCAGAAAAATCATAATGAGCTACACAAAAACGAAGAACAACAAACCCCAGAACGATCAAACAAACAGTAAGAACAGAATCTTTTATAATTCCTGGTTTAACAATAATTCGGATAAATATATAAGAAAGACTTACATAAAAAAGCATTAATGCGAACCATATTGGACGATTAATTGCTGTGATTGTTGGCGATATCAAAAGTGATCCAAGAATGTTATCAAACGTAAAACCAGCAAACCAGTTAGTTTTAAAGAAAAAATCGCATATTAGTGCGATACAAACTCCCATAAGATTACATGCAATGTAAGGCAAAAATAAACGCTTAATCTTTTTTACTATTGCATCAACAAAATTACATTCTTTAAAGAAATATCCGGAAGCAAAAACAAACATCGGCATATAGAACGAATTATAAGGGAAAATATTGCATAAAAGATTAATGCTTCCACCACAGTGATCATCAATCACCATGACAATAAGCAAAGCATAAATAAATACAAAAGTCTGATTTCTTTTTGTCGTTGTTCCCATATTAATGTCAATCACCTGCCATTGCTTTTAACTCTTTACAATGAGGTGAGCAGTTGTTCCTTTTCCTTCTTCTGATTCAATAGTAATATCGCCGCCAATTGCAGTCATAGCCTTTTTTACGAGATATAATCCAATTCCTGTGGACTTCTTATCAGATCTTCCGTTATATCCTGTATATCCCTTCTCAAAGATTCGTGGCAAGTCTTCTTTTGATATACCAATACCTTCATCTTTGATGGTGATTTCATTTGAATCAACACGTATTGTTACAGTTCCGCCATTTGAATACTTAACAGAATTAGCAAAAATCTGGCCAATTACAAAGCCAAGCCATCTCTTATCGCTTAAGATAACCGTATCATTAGTTTCAAAATCCACACTGATTTTCTTACTGAAAAACAGTGTTCTCATTCGACGTATTTCCTGCTTAATTACATCTGCTGCCTTGAACTCTTCGAAAAGATAATCTGAACTGTCATCCTGAAGTCTTAAATAATTCAAAACCATGTCAGCATATTCTTCTGTTCGTACAAGCTCAGCCTGCAAAGTCTGTCTTAACCCATCGTCTTCGATATTCTGGATTGTAAGACTCAGCCCCGCAAGTGGCGTCTTAATCTGATGAGCCCATACTGTAAAATAATCGATCATATCGTTATAATCGCCAGTTGCCTTATCTCTTATTCTTCGATTAAGAAGTTCGAGGTCTTCGATGATATTACGATAATCTTCCTCGATAAAATTTGAAGGAGTCACCATATCCACATGCTTTTCGATAAGCAGCTTATGCACGCGATTCTGATTAAAGAAATCGAACGCCCCAATCAAAATCAGCATAACAAAAAAGATTACGCTCAAATGAAGAAAAGGCGTTATATCAATCTCGTAAAGAAAAAATACAGACAGCATTCCAGCTTCGAAAACAAGCCAGAGAGCAATAAATGGCCATCTCATCTTAAGGTAATTACTCAATGATATATCCCTGACCCTTCTTTGTGGTTATAAAATCATTAAGTCCAGCTTCTTCCAGCTTTTTACGAAGTCTGTTCACGTTAACTGATAATGTATTCTCATCAACATAGCAGTCATCGTTCCAAAGCTCATCCATCAACTTACTTCGTGAAACAATTTCACCTTTATGATTAATAAGACAGTTAATTATCTTACTCTCATTCTTTGTAAGCTCAATCTTTGTTTCTTCGTAAGTCAGTGAAGAATCTGCAGCATTATACACTGCACCTCTGTGCTCAGGTAATGAAACTTCACTACCTTTAACTCCTGAATCGAATTCATAAGTCCTTCTTAAGAGCGCCTTAACCTTCATAAGAAGTACGTTAAGATCAAATGGCTTTGTTATAAAATCATCGCCACCCATATTAAGTGCTGTAATCATATTAAGATTATCAGCAGCAGAGGAAACAAAAATAACAGGAACATTAGATACTTCTCTGATTTTTGAACAACGAAAAAAACCGTTATTAAATGGAAGCGTAATATCCATAAGTACAAGATCAGGATTAATCCTGTTAAACTCCGCCATAGGATCAGCAAAATCTTCCGTAAGGAATACCTCGTAACCCCAGCTAACAAGCGATAATTTCATCTGATCAGCAATCGTAAAATCATCTTCAACAATTAATATCTTCATAGTCCACCCATCTATAAATCACTATTAACGTCCTAAATTTCTGAAACCACCTATTGCGTCATTAAGTTGAGCAAAAAGATGACTTAACACTTTAAATGTTGATATATTACTGCCGCTGGACATTTTCCTGAAACTTGCTGAATCACGCATAGCTGAGAGTTCCTTAGGAGTACATACGGTAAATCCTACAATCGTATCGTTTTTTACCATACGTGATGAAACTCGTGTATCAAGGTAATCTCCGACTGGTGGAGGTACATCCAGTGTCGACGTAACATCAAAAGTCATCCACTTTAACTTATAAAGCGTCACGCTTGCCTGTGCAACTCCAAGAAGAATTCCCAGGCCCATAACAAAAATTGGAAGTTCAATAGCACTAGAATCATAACGTCCCAGTTTACTCATTAACCATATTCCGGCAATTGTAATTGCCAATGCAAGGATAAATACAGCTATATCTCCTGCCAATGCTTTTGCAATCTGCTTTTTTCTGTATGAATCAGAAATAGGAACCTCTCCACCTACTTCTCCACTCTCGCCATTTATGCCAAACTGATATGTTACACCATGATACTTATAATTAATGAACCAGATTGGAAGAAGTGCATAGGCACACTTATAATCACTGGAGTAACCATTCATTCTGATGTTCTCAATATCATCGAATTCACTGCCCAAAAGATACTTTCCTGCTTCTTTACCATAATTATCAAGTCTTGAAGCAATAATATCTGACATATCAAGTGGTGTCTCGTTATATCTTTCAGCATAAAATCCTGGAAGATAGTTATCGTTATAATACTGAAGTTTTGAATAATCAAAAGGCTCAAGTGCTCTCATAAGGAAGTTGTCGATTTTCTTAGCACCATCAAATGGAACACGTCTTAATCCAAAACTGCATTCACGATAAATACTTACATTGGAATAACCATCAGTCGAAAAAATCTTTCCACTGGCACTGAAATCACCATCGATTTTAGAATCAATAAGCCAGAATGGAACATATACACCCATGATATTATCTTCTGGTTTAAAGTTATGACAGAAATCAGCAGGCTTCATCTTCTGATTCTTCATCCATTCCTTAAAGCGCTTGCACGCATCTTCCTTAGTAATACTGAATGGGAGAACAAGATCAGGAGCAAACTCATACTCAAGTCTTCTTTTAAGAAGCGTAGGAGAACCACAATGAGCACAGAAAGTAGCAGCAGTTTCAACTTTACTTACAATAGTTGCACCGCATGAATCACATACATACTCAACCTTGTCAGCATCCTGCTCTGATGCCTTTTTACGGTCACCAACACTAAAAGAACCCTCTAAATCAAGCGTATCAGGTTTATATACAGAGCCACAGCTTCTACATGCAAGTTTATTCAAATTTGCATCGAATTTAAGTGCGTCTCCACATCCTGGACACTTAGTAGCCTTTGTTCTTCCAGGCTTATCATTCCAAATTGATTTACTTTCGTTCTCTTCCTCTGAAGGAAGTTCATCCCAGATTGCCATACTCTTTTCACCCTCAAAAATTAATCCATTCTTCTGCCGTTTTTAACAAACTTTGTTGCTTCGCCATATACACAGCAGAGGAAATGCCATGAACCAGAATCACCATAGTTTCCTGCTTCGTTAACATAGGTTGTTCCGTTTATATATGTTTCATTCCAGAAATGCTGGAATGTGTTTCCATTGTTACTGCATCTGTAACCCTGAATGAGTGCACAATCGTATCCGAGATAACACATCATCATTGTAAGTGCACCGTTATACTGTGCGCACTGACCAAGACGTCTGTTGAAAATAGCTTCTGCATAACCAAGACCAGAAATTGCATTCCATCCATCACCACGAATATAAGTTACATTACGGTTAATCCAGTACATTGTATATGCAACTTTTTCTCCGTTAGTCCAGTAAGGGCTAAAGTGCTCCTGTGCAAACTTCTCACAAGCTGCCCAGTCGCCAGCTGAAATAGTTACTGTACGAGTTGTGCTCGTTGAACCCTGAGCATTGATAGCAAGATATGTTCTTCTAGGAGTACGGTTTGTTTCAGCATTAAGTCTGCTTATACCCCTGCTCTCATTTCTAACCCAGTTCTCGAAAGCAGGATCAGAACCAGGAACGTATCCTGTATATCCTGATTCAATTCCATAAGATCTGCAAACAACATAGAACTCTACAGAATCAGCAAATCCGTTGAATACATCGTCATAACCTGTTTCAGAAGCTGTAAGAACATTAGTCCAAAACTCAACGCCTGCTTCTTCACTGAATCTGTCAAAGAAAACAAGATAGTAGATATCAATTATTTCTTCTGTCGTAAACGATTCACTTTTATCAATAAACTCAAGACTATAGAAAAATTCACGTGCCAGTTTTTTACCTGTAAACTGACCAGATGTAAGCTTATTAACCCAATAGTTTCTACCACTCTCATCTGCTTCTCTACCAAGACAGTAGTAATAAAGTCTGTTAACAAGACCTTCAGCCCCCTCACCAAAATACAATGGTGCAGGAGTTGGTGTTGGTGTATTTGTTCCAGTTGGGGTTGGAGTCTCAGTTGGCGTTGGTGTAACAACAGGAACGTATTCACCTGGATTAATGCCATAAGACTCGCATAATGTCTTCCATTCTGCAGAGTTAATAAAAGCTTCTAATACCTTATCACGTGAAGCTACATTAAGCTTATTAAGCCAGTAAGCAAAACCACTTGCATCCTCTTCTGCACTACGATTGAAGAAAAGTCTGTATAAAACTTTAAGATAATCTTCATTTGAAAGGTTTCTGGCTGTAAATTCATCAGAATTCAAAAATGTTGAAGCAAGAGCACCACCAGTTGCATTCTGCGCAAGAAGGTTTTCTGTCCAGTAAGTAAGACCTGTTTCTTCTGCGTCTCTGTTAAGAACTACTGTATAAAGTCTGCTTACGAAATCTGCAACAGGACCTTCAGGCATAGCTTCCTTGCTGCTCATCTCTTCAAATATAAACTCATCCCAATTATCGAATAATAAATCACTTCTGTCTTCATACTTTGCCATCGCCATAAGTGGCATAACCATCAAAACTGACAGCAGACAGCAAATTAATTTCTGACCGAGTTTTCTATGCATAAATTCTCTCCCTAACACAGTTAATCAGAATAATTATACATTATTTCGCATTCAAATTTCAGCAAAATTGGTGTTATGAAGGAAACTGCATGGGCTATTCGCATTAGCGGTTAATCTTATAGATAATGAAAGACTCCTGGCTCAGATTATCAGAACTTATAAATATCGGAGTAAAATAGCCTTCCTCTATATAATTGTGTGAGATTTCATAGATAGTCTCATATTCACTACTGTAGTTTATGAGCTGAATATAGTACAAATTTGTCTCAGGAGTAAAACTGTCATCAATTAACTGAGGGAGACGTGGCTCGAGATAAGCATTAGCATTGCCATCCCAAATCATGTAAGTAAAATATCGGCTGTGTCTTAAATCATAGAACTTAACATCTGAATCAGCTGGCATGTAACCACAAATAGAGACCATTGTCGCAGGTTCTTCCATCGTTACTACTACAGCTTCACCTTCAATGTTCTCACTAATAAACTCTGACACTTCTTTTCCAGATGAATAATTAAGTCTGATATCATCGCTAAGCGCCAGAATTCCATCACCTACAGAAAGTATCAGAATAATCACAAGTGCAAATCTTGAACACCAGAGGAAAATTAGTCTTTTCTTAGAAAACGATGAGTCATTCTCCTTCTTTAGCGCAACGAGCCAAAGCACAAAAATTAAATCAACAATTATGAAAAGAGACTTTTGCCATACAGTATGGTACAAAACTGCAAGTACCATTGTCTGAAACGCAAATCCTGCAGCAAAAATCAAGGTTTCTCTTAAGTAATAGATAACTCCGTACACAAGAATAACAAGCGAAAGAACACCAACTATTATGAGTAAATAATCTCTTGAACTCGCCATAAAACACCATCTTAAATGTTCAAGAATCATTGTGAACCATCTTGATAACAACCCACTTGAAGATGGTGTATTTACACTCTGATTAGTTGATACGGATCCAACCATAGGCAGAAGTGAAGCAAGTATTCCAACTACAAGTATGCTAAGACTTATTACGTATCCTTTTGTAGGCTTTCGATTCTTTGAAAGTTCATTAACTATTTCAATAAAAAAGTCCAAACAGAGAGCTGCAAGAATCCCCCACAAAAGAATGTGCACATTCGAAAATACAACCAATAGCACAGCGTATCTAATTGGCTTATTAAGCTTATCCTTATAAACGGAAGCAATTGCAAACAAAAGAAGTGGTGCCATTGAATAGCGAATGGCAATTACAGGGAACGCATATAGCATTGGTGCAGTTCCAAGTACAATACACTTCTGAAGGCTCGAAAACGGTGACTTATAGATAATAAGACCACCTGAAACAGCCATAAAGATTAAGCTAATTACATTTACAACTTTAAAAGACACACCCGCTTTTGCAAGTGGGGCAAGCAAAAAGTACCATAACAGAAAATGACCTTCATACTTCATCTGAGAAATAATTCCAGCAAAACTTAAATCTCGTGCGATAAGCCACGCCTGTGCCTCATCAGAAAAATTCTCATGAAAAATAAAACCTACAACCAAAATTGCGATGTAGACAATAAACATTATATGCAGATTCAGTTTGCCAACTTTACCTTGCTTTTTTACATCCAAAACAACAGGACTATTCATAAAAGTGCAATTCCTCAGTAATTTAGATCATTCTGATTCTCTTAATATAGAATACTATTTTTTCTGGGCAAAATAAAACTCCTGATTCCTCAGGAGTAAAAAGTGATGGTGACCCCAACGGGAATCGAACCCGTCACTCCGCCGTGAAAGGGCGACGTCTTAACCGCTTGACCATGGGGCCATCTTATGGTAGGGGCAGTGGGATTCGAACTTACGCCCTGCCGGGTATGAACCGGACGCTCTGGCCAACTGAGCTATGCCGCCATAAGAATATCGCCTTTCGCGATGCTCAACAATTTTATCAGCGATACCTTGCATTGTCAAGCACATATGCGTAATTTCTTGAAAACAGAATTAT
>JAZLLF010000033.1:0-2060 GCA_045598005.1 Saccharofermentans sp.
GGCAAGTAGGCTGGTAAATAACAGAGAAGTTGACATTACTTTTTTGGATTATAGTGAGCAGTATTGTTTTGGATATACCTATGCTGTTGCTGATAGGCTAATCCCACTGAGATGTTTTGTCTATGAAATGGACGCAGATAGAATAATTGGATTTAAGTATTCTAATAGTTATCACATTGATGGAGAGATTAAGCCACCTGCAATAATAATTGATGAAAAGTATAGTTATTCAAACGAAGGACTTTGTTCGATAGAGGTAACGAATAGTTTTTATGATTTCGCTTCTGGAAATGAACGTTTCAATAATCATATGATTTGTGACTATTATAATGGGAAGTATTGGCTTCCTACTAAGTGAAAGACATATTTACTGTAGTTAATATAATTGGAATTCTATCTAACAACGATATGTGAAAGAATCTTCTTCTCTAGGTCTTAGGGATACTCCCTAACAAGCATTCAGCACAGCTGAATTGGGTTTTGTCCCCGCAAAACCTGCTAACAAAAATCAATAGTAATTTTAAAGTTCATATATAATTTCTTGCATCACAAATAGACCAGTGTGTTCTGGTCTGTTTTTTGTTTAGTTGAGTTAAGAACTATTTATAAACAGCCATCACACGAGCGTAGTAAATCCTTAAGAATTTGTTTAAACCTGCTATCTTTGCAGCTTTCTTGCTTTTACCCTCTGCTTCTTTTTTCAATATATAGTTATAAACTGCATCATCTTGTGGTGGTGTTGAACGGCATTTAAGTACTCTCATCACTTCGTATCCAACCTTTCTGAGTGTAGAAGATCCTCGTTTAGATATTTTTCGGCTAGTTCCTATGAATTGACCTGATTCGTATGGTGGTGGATCTATACCAGCTACCGCAATCAGTGCCTTAGCACTATGCAGTCTTCTGACATCACCAATCTCAGCAATAAGTTTTAATGCCAATACATCGCCAACTCCACCCATTGCACGTACAGTTGAATATTCAGGAAGACTCTTCGCAATTTCCCTCATTCGAGTTAATATACTGTACAGAGAACTATCGATGGTTCTTAATACAGTTATCGCTTCCTGTACTAACATTTTTGTTGATGTAGTATTGGAGGGCAGGGTTGGAATACCATTAGATGCTAGCTCATAAAGTTTGGTCGCTTTAGTAGCATTCTGGTGGTATTTCTTTTCTTTAGCCCAGGCTATATACTCATCAACAAACTCTTCTTTACTCATGGCGGTAATTAAATCGCAATGCCAGAATCGTTCAACAAAGTCACACAGTTTATTCTTGTTATTTGATTCTGACCAACTGCTGAATTCAGTCTTAATACCAGGCATTACATAATCAAGAATATGTGTTAGCTCAACCAAAGCTGTTACGTGCATTTCCATATAGTGACGATACTGGCGTCCAAGAAATTTTAGTTCCGAATATACATCATCGTTTTTCTTATACTTTTGTAATTTAAACCATTTATCAATTCCATAGTTTGCTATAGTAATTGAATCAAGACGATCTGTTTTAGCACCTCTGAAGTTATTGTCCTTGGCATATTTCTTCATTGCATACGGGTTAATTACTGAAACAAAATATTCTTTTTCACATAAAAAAGTAAGAATCGGTAAATGGTAAACACCTGTAGCTTCCATCACGATTCTTACTTCTCCATCAAGTCTTCTTAGAAACTCATCCAGCTTATTCAGTTCACTATTTGTATGTTTAATTTCAAATGGTTTACTGATAACTTCGCCGTAGGGTTTCAAGATGCAAACGGTACTTTTTTCTTTGGATACATCAATTCCTACGCTAATCATTCGATTTCCTCCTGTAAAAAATAAGTAATTGTTCCAGCCACACTTATTACCATTCAGTTTTGTTAGTTACGCGGAAGCAAATTCCAACCTGCTTAATCGAATGCTTATAATAAGAGGTTGGCAGACAGTTTTGTGGACGGATGTATAAATCCAAAACGTTGCTCGTCAAACCAATTACCCCTCTCATTATAAGAAAAAAGTGCAACTGTCAGAGTTAATTACTCTCTAACAATTACACTTTTATGGTACAAAACG